>VXUF01000157.1:1729-21608 GCA_009837085.1 Holophagales bacterium | reverse complement strand
TCGCCGGTCGTCACAGACGTGAAGTTCTTGCGCGTCGTCGCCCTCTCGATGCAATGCCCGGAGGTCACACTGGTGGTCGACTACCTGGGCTATGCGGAGGGGCTCCACCAGGCGGCGGTCGCCGGGAGCGTCACGCAGCGCGTACTGGTCGATCTCGATGTCGGCACCCGGCGCACGGGCGTCGCCACCGGCGAACCGGCGCTCGAGCTGGCGCGGACGATCGATGGCCTGCCCCATCTCGACCTGCGCGGTCTTCAGGCCTACGCCGGCCACCTGATGCACGTCCACGGCCACGCCGAGCGACAGGCCCGGTCCCTCGACGCACTCGAGGCCGCGGTCGAGACGAGGCGGCTGATCGAGGCCGACGGCATCTCCGTCAGCGTGCTGAGCGGTGGCGGTACGGGCACCTGGGACATCGACTCGGAGGTCGATGGCATGACCGATCTCCAGGTAGGTTCCTACCTGTTCATGGACGAGCAGTACCTGCGGATCGGCGGTCGCAACGGAGACGTCTTCGACGACTTCGAGACCTCGCTCTTCGTGCAGGTAACGGCGATCAGCCAGCCGGTGCCCGAACTGATCACGACCGACGGCGGCTACAAGGCGTTCGCCTCGGACGCCGACCGCCCCCAGCTCGCCGACATCGGCGGCGTGGTCTACGGCTGGGGCGGCGACGAGCACGGCATCCTCCGCATCGCCGACTCGACCAGGCCCGTGCAACTCGGCGACCGGCTACGCTGCATCACGCCCCACTGCGACCCGACGGTCAACCTCTACGACGTCTACTACCCGGTACGGGACGGTCGGGTGGAGGAACTGTGGCCGATCAGCGCCCGGGGCAAGTCCCAGTAGTCGAGCGGCGCCCCATCGTCGGCGTGATGGGTTCGGGCGCCGAGAGCCACGAGGACCTGGCCATACCCCTGGGCCGGGCAATCGCCGGAAACGGCTGGCACCTGCTGACCGGCGCCGGCCGCGGCACGATGACCGCCACAAGCCGGGCCTTCGTCGAAACGGAGAATCGGGAGGGCCTGTGTCTCGGAGTCGTTCCGAGGCATGAGGGCGGCGACGGCTCGCCCGACGGCTACCCGAACCCGTGGGTCGAGGTCGTGATCCGCACCCACCTGCCACTTTCCGGCGCGGCCGGCACCGGTCCCTTCTCGCGCAACCACATCAACGTCCTCTCCGCCGACGCCGTGGTCGCGCTGCCGGGCAGCGCCGGCACCTGGAGCGAGATCGAGCTGTCGCTCCGCTACCGGCGCCCCCTGGTCGTCTTCGACCGGCCGCCGGGCGACAGCGACCAGTCGACCCGGGCCGCCGCCGGCGGCGCTCTCGTCGTCACCGACCTCGACCATCTCGTCGACTGGCTACGCCGTACCGTTACCATCCCCCTCCCATGAACGGCGCCGTCCAGGAGATGATCGATCTGCTGCAGATGGAGCAGATCGAGGAGAACCTGTTCCGGGCGCAGAACGGGCCGGGCAACCACGTCTTCGGCGGCCAAGTGCTGGGCCAGGCCATCGTCGCCGCCTCGAAGACGGTCGAGAACCGACACCTGCACTCCATCCACGCCTACTTCCTGCGCCGCGGCGACCCGGAGCGGCCGATCCTCTTCGACGTCGACCGCATCCGCGACGGGAGGAGCTTCACCACGCGCCGCGTCGTCGGCATCCAGCATGGCCGGGCCATCTTCAACATGTCCTCGTCCTTCCAGGTCGAGGAAGGCGGTCTGGAGCACCAGTCCGACATGCCGGAGGTGCCACCGCCCCACGACCTGGCTTCGGACGGGGACATCTACCGGAAGATGGCAAAGGACGACCCGTCCTACAGGCGCTTCGCCCACCGCTTCGAGGTGATCGACAGCCGCCAGGTCGAGGGAATACAGATGCTGCCGCGCGAGGGCCGGCAGGCCACGGAACCGCGAAAGAACACGTGGCTTCGCTGCCGCGAAGAGCTGCCCGACGACCACACCGTCCACCTCTCCTTCCTCGCCTACATGTCCGACCTGGACTTCATGGCCGTCTCGATGCAACCGCACGGCCCCTCGATGAAGGGCTTCCGAATCCAGGGAGCCAGCCTCGACCACGCCCTCTGGTTCCACCGCCCCTTCCGCGCCGACGAGTGGCTCCTCTTCAGCAAGGAGAGCCCGACCGCCGCCCGCGCCCGCGGCTTCGTCCGCGGCCACGTGTTCAACCGGGACGGCGAGCTCGTCGCCTCGGCAAGCCAGGAGTGCCTGATCCGGTTGCGGGAGCGGGAGCACAGCGTCGCGGGGTGAGCTGAAACTGCTTGACAGAAAACGACCGGTCCTGAAGACTGGTCAGATGGAAACGATCAACGCCACCGACTTCAAGGCACGCTGCCTGGCGATTCTCGACCGCGTAGCCGCTACCGGCGAACCAGTCGTGATTCTGAAACGCGGCCAACCGGTCGCCGAACTCTCTCCAGCGGTTCGGTCCGGTTCTGCGTACCCGCAGCACGAGTTGAAGGGCACCGTGACCGAAGTCGGCGACATCCTGGAACCGGCAGTGCCCGCCGACGAATGGGAGAGCGCTCGCCGTTGACGCTACTGCTGGACACCCATGTCCTCATCTGGTGGCTCGACGATTCCGGCCGGCTTTCGCCGGCCCAACAGGAAGCTGTCGCGACAGTCGGCCCCCAGTCTCCCCTCCTGGTATCCGACATCTCCCTATGGGAGATCGCGACCCTCTGCAGCCTGGGGCGAGTACGCCTCTCGTTGCCCCTGCGCGAGTGGCTGGACAAGGCCGTAGCGCCCCCGCTGGTGCGGCGGCAAGGCATCTCGCCAGCGATCGCTGAGCATGTCGCCGCCCTTCCCGATTCGTTTCACCGAGATCCCGCGGATCGGATTCTCGTCGCGACGGCGCGAGTACTCGGCGCGACTCTGCTGACGCAGGACCGGAGAATCATCGAGGCAGCGCTGGTCGACACCTTGGCCTGAACTCCTCCGTCTCAACGCACCTGGCCGGGCTCGCTATGATCCGCGCTTCACGCGCTCCCCGGGACTGCCATGATCGACCACGCACGTCGCTCCAGCGACGCCCTTCTCGCTGAACTCCGCGACGCTCTCGGGGAGGACGGCGTCCTCGTTGGCGAAGAGGTGACGGCGAGGGCCGGCGACGGTTCGGGCACCGTCCCCTGCGTGGCCCGGGCAGTGCTTCGACCCCGCACCACGCAGCAACTCTCGGCGGCTCTCGCGGCCTGCCATGGCGCAAGCCAGCCGGTGGTGCCGCAGGGTGGGCTGACCGGTCTGGTCGGGGGCGGCGTCGCCGGCGACCTGGAGGTGGCCATCACGCTGGAGCGGATGACCGCGATCGAGGAGATCGACTCCGTGGGCAGGACGATGACGGTTCAGGCCGGCGCCGCGCTGCAGAGCATTCAGGAGGCCGCCGAAGCGGAGGGGCTGCTCTTCCCGCTCGACCTCGGGGCCCGCGGGTCCTGCACGATCGGCGGCAACGTGGCGACCAACGCCGGAGGCAACCGGACGATCCGCTACGGCATGACCCGCGATTCGGTGCTCGGCCTGGAGGCTGTGCTGGCCGACGGCACGGTGCTCTCGAGCCTGAACAAGATGGTCAAGAACAACGCGGGCTACGACCTGAAGCACCTCTTCGTCGGTTCCGAGGGCACCCTGGGAATCGTCACCCGGGTCGTCCTGCGACTGGAGCGACGGCCCCGCAGCCACGACTGCGCCCTGCTGGCGGTTCCGGGCTTCAGCGAGGTGGTCGAGCTGTTGCGCCGGCTGGAAGAGGAGATCGGCGGCTCGATGAGCGCCTTCGAGGTGATGTGGCGCGAGTTCTACGAGCTGGTGACGGGACCGCAGGCGAGGACGGCGCCCCCGATTCCGCACGGCGACCCGTACTACGTGCTGGTTGAGTCGCTCGGCGCGCGGCCCGAGGAGGACGCGGCTCAGTTCGAGGAGACGCTCGGAGGCTGCATGGAGGCCGGCCTGATCGCAGACGCGGTGCTCGGCCGCTCGAAGGCGGAGCGCGACGAGATCTGGGCGCTGCGCGACGACGTCGAACAGCTCAACCACCTGGCGCCGATCTTCACGTTCGACGTCAGCCTTCGGATCGCCGACATGGAAAGCTATGTCGCCGGGATCAGGGCCACGCTGACCGTGCGCTGGCCGGAGAGCCAGTGCGTCGTCTTCGGCCACCTGGGCGACGGCAACCTCCATGTCGTGGTCGCCGTCGGCGACGGTTCTCCTGAGTCGCGAACCGCGGTCGAGGAAGTTGTCTACGGAGGCCTCGAGCCGATCAGCGGTTCGGTCTCGGCCGAACACGGCATCGGCTTCGAGAAACGCGCCCACCTGGGGCGCAGCCGCACCCCCGAGGAGATCGCGCTCATGAAGACGCTCAAGCGGACTCTCGACCCGAGGGGCATCCTCAACCCCGGGCGCGTGTTCCAGGCGGAGGGGGCGCCGGAGACAGGCTCGCACGCGGACGCCAGCGTGCGTCTGCCGGCGTAGGGTACGGGCTCGCCGCTTCGCGACTCGCGTCCGATGCCCGGCGGAGACGCCGGCGCACCCAGTGGTCAGGCGTACTCAGGCGCCAACTCGTCGCGCAACCGCTCCAGCAGTTCCTTCGTCTTCACGATCCCGTCATCGGCGGCCATCCGGCCTTCGAACTCGATCCCTACCCAGCCGCGATAGCCGGCGTCGAGGACGATCCGCATCATCTGCTCGTAGTCGATCGTCGTCTCGTCGCCGGCCTCGTCGAAGTCGTAGCTCTTGGCGCTGACGGCGCGGGCGTAGGGCATCAGCTCGGTCACGCCCTGGTAGCGGTCGTACCACTCTTCCGGTTCGTAAGAAGTTCGGAAGTTGCCGAAGTCGGGCAGGGTGCCGACCCGTGGATGGTCGACCATCGCAATCGTGCCCGCGAGCCATTTGCCGTTGCTGGAGAGGTAGCCGTGGTTCTCGACCAGGACGTCGACATCGTATCCGTCGGCGTACTCGCACAACTGGCGCAGGCCGTCCGCGGCCAGCTTCTGCTGCTCCTCGAAGGAACCGGCGCTCGCCGCGTTGACCCGTACCGAGTGGCAGCCCAGAAAGGCCGCCGCCTCGACCCACTTGTGGTGATTCTCCACCGACTGCGCCCGCGCCGCCGTGTCCGGAGCCCCGATATCGCCCTCCGCGTCGCACATGATGAGCAGGCTGGTCACGCCCTCCCCGTCGCAGCGCGACTTGAGGTCCGCCAGGTACTCCTCGTCACGGGCGCGGTCGAAGAAGAACGTGTTGACGTACTCGACCGCCTCGATCCCGTGGCTGCGTGCGCGCGCCGGGAAGTCCAGGTGATCGAGTTCACCCTGGTAGAGCACGCTCGGGTCGTTCCGGAAGGACCCGTCGCCCAATGCGCTCAGGCCCGGCCCGAACAGCTCTCGGAAGTAGGACCACTCGGCCAGGGAGATGCTGTAGAGAGGCTCGGCGGCGGCCAAGGCAGCCGGCTCCTCCTCGGGCGCTGCGTCCTCCATGCAGCCGGCGGCGGCAGCGGCGCCCAGCACGGCGCCGGTTTGCAGAAAACGTCTGCGGTCGATCTTCATCCGGGCAGTGTAGCGCGCCACGAAACCTCTACGCCTGATCTCCGTAGTCCTGAGGCAGGAGGAGTGCAACTCGAAATGGAAGTCCTGACCATCCTGACTCTCGGAGCGATCGCCCTCGGATTGCTCGCCGTTTTCGCCGTCGTGGCCTTCGTCGCGAAGATCGCGTTCAAGCTGGTGCTGCTGCCGTTCAAGATCATCGGTTTCATCGCCGCGACCCTGCTGGCCGCGGTCCTGATTCCGATCGCGATCGTCGCGCTGCCGGTGACCCTCGCCGTCGGCGTCGTGCTGCTGGTCGTCGGCGGTCTGGTGGCCGTCGTCTGCGCCGGATTCGGCCTGCTGAGCGCGATCTTCTAGGAGACAGTTCGCGCTCGCCGCTCCGCGGCATCGCGCCTGATGCCGGCGGGGACGCCGGCGCACCCAGTCAGCGGACCAGGTGCCACGCCGTCTGGCGGCCCGCCAGGTAGAGCACCTGCTCACCGTCGTAGACGGCGCTTTGCTCCAGCTTGATCTGGACGTCCTGGCCGCCCCACATTTCGAGTTCGACCTTGACGTTGCCCTCGATCGCGTAGGCGGTGTCCGGGTATAGCGGCCAGTCGCCCCGTATCGGCGTCGATCCCTGGTTGTCCCACATGCCGATGGTCGGCCCGGGAGCGTGGCCGAACACGCCGAGCGGATGCGTGTAGGTGCTGGAACGCAGACCCTCGTCCGTGGCGACCGAGATCGTCGCCGCCAGGATCTCGTTGCCGGTGCGGCCGGTCCGGAACTCGCCGGTGAGGATGTCCTGCCAGCGGTTGCCGGCGGCGAGAGCTTCCTGTAGCTCCGCCGGGGCTTCACTGTCGCCCAGACGCAGCACGTAGCCCATCTCCTGGGTGTCCGTACAGAGACCGAGGTAGCAGATGCCGACGTCCGTGTGCAGGACGTCGCCGCGCTGGATGACGAAGTCGCCGCTGCCGCCGCAGAAGGGCTCGCCCCGTCCGCAGGCGTCGTCATCGTCCGAGGCCTGGCGCTGGGCGTTGACGGAGGGCAGGAACCAGATGTCAAGGCCCAGGTCCCGGAAGCGCTGGGCGATGTACCAGACGACATCGTTTGTAGTCGTGGCGCCCGCGGTGATCACCCGTTCCGAGAACGCCTCCGCGATCACGCCGCGCGCCAAGGAGACGATCTGCGGATAGGCCTCCATCTGCAGCGGGCTGCGGGTCTCGATCCAGCGCACGACCAGCTCCTCGGCGCTGGTCACCCGGTGCTTCAGCTCAGGCGTCAGCACTTCGAGCAGCCGCTCGTGGAGCGCCGCCGACAACCCGTCCGCGACGGGCCAGTGGCGCGAGACGTTGACGCCGATTCGCTTCGGATCGCGGGCGGCGATCACCTCGCCCAGGCCCTGCCACTGCTCCTCCAGGTCGCCGCCCTCCCAGGCCGACTCGTACAGGGAGTCGTACGGGTAGCGGTTCACCGTCAGCAGTTCGACGCCGCCGTTCTCCGGCCCTCGGTCGAAGAACACGAGCATCGTCGTTCGCCGGGCCGCGAACACGGGCCGCGGCACCAGGCTGAAGAACACCGGATCCTCGTTGTACTCCCGGTTGATGACGAGCCACATGTCGATCCCGGTCTCGCGCATGAGCCGCGGCAGGAGCTCCTTCAGCCGCTCCTCGAGCATGCGGTTGAAGGGCTCCACCCGGTCCCTGTGCGGCAGCACGTGGCCGGGGCCGTCGAGTACTCGTCCCTGTTCGAAGTTGGCGCTCTGGGCGAGAACGGACGTTGCGGCCAGCGCGAACAGACCGAGCGCAGCGGTCAGGCGGCGTGCGACGGATCGACTCATGTCTCCAGTACCTCCAGGCGGCCCGAGACGACCGCCGTCCGGGCCGTCTCGAGCAGACCGCAACGAAAGCCGGCCTCCGCCTCGAGCGGCAGTTGTCCGCCGCCGATCAGTCGGCGGACGATCTCGACTCCGGCGTAGCGGGCCACGAGTGGCCGGTCGACGCCGGACTCGACTTCTTCGGCATCCTCCGAGCCGACGGCCGCCGACAGGAACGCCGCGACGACTTCCTCCGGCTGACGCGCGAGCAGCAGGTGGGCGAGCCCGGTGCCGATGTCGAACTCCGCATCGCCCCAGCCGCCGTACTGCGGGTCCACCACGCGAACACCGCCGTCCGGCACGAGCAGCCAGTTGGCGGGATGGAACGCGCCGTGAACCAGGGAAGCCCCGACGGCCAGGAAGCGGCTGCCCAGCTCCGACACGGCCTCCGTGAACGCGCGATCCGACCGCAGGGCCGCCGCAGCCTCGCCGAGTCCCGGTTCGGTCGCGTCGAGGGCGGCATCGTCCGGCACCGGACCGTCAGGCCCGAAGCCATCGCCGCCGCGCATCGCGGAAGCGAGCGGCGTCTCGAACAGCATGCGGTGGTTCAGCGCCTTCATGCTCGCGTTCGCGGGGTCCGGCTCCTCCGTGCCGCGCGTCCCGAGACGAAGTGCTCGAAGGAACGCACCGAGAGCCTGCGCGGCCCGATCACCCAGCGAACCGCCCCGGTAGAGCGACGCGAGATTCGACGCGCCGCGGAAGTCCTCGAGCAGCAACAGGGACCTTGCTTCGTTGGCGGCCATCAGGCGCGGCATGTGAGCCGCGGCCTCGGGTACACGAGCTACCTCCGCATAGAACGCGCGCTCGCCGCGCCAGCGATCGGCCGGCATCGCGACGGACTCGTCCCGCCGCAGCCAAGGCAGCGACTGCTTCAGAACCGCGGTGCGCCAGCCTCCACGGAGTTCCTGGAGTTCGACCCGCATCACGGTGCTCGACTCGCCGTCCAGAGAGGCGCAGGTCGTGACCTGCTCCTCGTCGCCCAACCAGCCGACCGCGCCCATCACCAGGTCCACTCGACCCGCCTGGTCGGCCGACAGGACGTGAACTTCCGGGTGCTCAGACTCGAACTCGGCCCGCCGGCTCATCGGCGCAAGCTATCACCGGGGGGAACGCCATATGCTTGCCCTGAGGACGCCATGAACCGGACCGACCGCGAACGATTCGAGGCCACCGGACTGGTCAGGTTGCCCGGGCTGCTCCCGGACGAACTGACCAGCCGCGCACTGAACCTCGTCTACGATAAGTCGGAGCAGGCGGGGGTCCGCCGGAACGGCGTCTGGCTCCTGGACCAACTGACCGACGAGCCAGTCCAGCGCCACAACAAGCGACTACTCGAGGGAATCCGACACGCCCGGGTGCTCGCTGATCTGGTCACACCGGACCTCAAGGCCGCGGTCGAGGCGGCGGCTGGCGGCCCGGCCAGGCCGATGATGAAGTGGCCGCAGCTCCTCTTCTCGTTCCCCGAACCGGGTAGCTGGTCCCTGCCTGAGACGGTCTGGCACGTCGACCTGCCGAAACTGCCCAATCGCCGGACGACTCCAGGAGTGCAGGCGTTCGCGATGCTCGACACGGTCGAGCGGGGCGGCGGCGGTACCGTCGTCGTCCAGGGCGGCCACCGGCTCCTGCACGACATTCCGTGGCTCGGTTCGAAGCAGATCACGTACCGTCTTCGCCGGGAGAGCTACTTCCGGGAACTCATGTCGAAGCAGGTGAAGGACCGCGGCCGTTTCCTCCGTGACACCGTGCGCTGTGGCGACGCCGACCTCCGGGTCGTCGAGCTGACCGGCCGGCGCGGCGACGTCTACCTGGTCGACATGCGCCTGCTGCACGCGCCCGCTCCGAACGTGTCGGCAACACCGAGGATCATGTGGACCCAGCGCTTCCTGACCGAGGCCACGCACGACGACATGACCGCCCTGTTTGCCCGGATGCGGGCCGGGTACGGAACGGCCGGCGAAGCAGCCGCGGCGGCGCCTTCGTAGGCGGCGAAGTGTCCGGCCAACGACAGGTCCTGAGGATCGCGATGTGGTCCGGCCCCCGGAACATCTCTACCGCGATGCTGCGGGCCTGGGGGAACCGCGACGACACCTTCGTGTGCGACGAGCCGCTCTACGCGAACTACCTGCTCGAACACGGGCTCGACCATCCCGGCCGGGACGAGATCCTCGCCCACCACGACAGTGACCTGGAGCGGGTCGTCCACTGGTTGACGGTGGACACCTCCTTTGACCGGGCGGTCTTCTACCAGAAGCACATGGCGCACCACCTGCTGCCGGAAACGGACCGGTCCTGGGTGGCGAAGCTCACCAACGTCTTCCTGATCCGCGATCCGCCGGAGATGCTGACGTCGCTGATCCACATCCTCCCGGAACCGAAGCTGTCCGATACCGGCCTGCCCCAGCAGCGGGAGCTCTTCGACCTGGAATGCGAGCGGCTCGGCCGGGCTCCTGCGGTCATCGACTCGGCCGACGTCTTGCGAAACCCCCGCGGGGGCCTCGAGAGTCTCTGCCGCGCGGTCGGCGCCGACTTTGACGAAGCGATGCTCAATTGGGCGCCCGGTCGCCGCGAAACGGACGGCATCTGGGCGCCGCACTGGTACGGTGCGGTCGAGAAGAGCACCGGCTTCGCACCGTACCGACCCAAGAACGAGCCGGTCCCGGAGTTCCTTGCCGGGATCCTCGAGGAGTGCCAGGAGCACTACGATCACCTCGCAGCGCATCGTCTCCCCTTCTGAGCCTCGTCCCCAAACCGCCAGCGAACCCGCCATGCTCCAGAAGGCCAACCCGAAGAACCGGGATCTGCTGATCAACATCAACGGCGACCTGATCCACCGCGACCAGGCCGGCATCAGCCCCTTCGACTCCGTCGTCCAGGGCGGCGACGCCGTCTGGGAGGGGCTGCGTCTGTACGACGGTCGCATCTTCAAGCTCGAGCAGCACCTGGACCGCCTCCGCCACTCGGCGCTGGCTCTGGCCTTCGCGGAGATCCCACGACAGAAGGAGATCATCGACGAGATCCGCCGCACCCTGGAGGCGAACGGGATGCGGGACGACGTCCACATCCGCCTGACCCTGACCCGCGGCGTCAAGATCACGTCCGGCATGGACCCGCGGCTGAACACCGCCGGACCCACCCTGATCGTCCTCGCCGAGCACAAGGCGCCCGTCTACGGCTCCCAACCCATCCGGCTGATGACCTCCTCGATCCGGCGCTTTCCGCCCGACTGCATGGATCCGAAGATCCACCACAACAACTTGATCCAGTCCATCCTGGCCAAGATCGAGGCGAACGCCGCCGGCGCCGACGACGCCCTGATGCTCGACCGCCAGGGCTTCGTGGCGGAAACGAACGCGACCCACGTCTTCCTGGTGCGTGACGGAGTCGTCGCGACGAGCCATTGCCACGCCTGTCCCGAGGGCGTGACCCGCTCGACCGTGCTCGAGCTCTGCCGAAACAACGGCATCCCCCATCAAGTCGCCGACTTCACCCAGGCCGAGCTATACCGTGCCGACGAGGCCTTCTGTACCGGCACGATGGGCGAACTCGTGGCAGTCGCGGAGGTGGACGGCCGTCCGATCGGTGGCACCGACCGGCCCGTGCTCGAACGGCTGCAGGGCCTGTTTCGCGAGCTGACCGCCGTCAGCGGTTATCCCATCCTGAGCTAAAGGGCCAGGGATGAGCGCGGTAGAGCCGGCGAGTCACTTGGACCCGGAAGGGACGCCGCCCCGGACGACGAGCCTGCAGAAGTGGCTGCTGGGGCTGCTGCTTCTCTGGGCGCTCGCCGTCCGCGTGCTGTTCAGTTGGCCGGACCCGACGATGAACCGGCTCTGGGACGAGCGCTACAACGCCGGCAACGTCGCCGCCATCCTGGCCCTCGACCAGTGGCGACCGGTTCGCACGCACTACCCGACGCTCTCGTACCTGCCCCACGCGGCGACCCTCAAGGTGTACGAGACGGCCCGCTCGCTGCCATCGCTCTCCTCCCTGCCGACGACCTTCGGCATCGCACCGGATGGACGGCCCTATCTCACCCGGATCGCCGTGCGTGTCGCCCGACTCATCCAGACCCTGCTGGGCACCGCCTCGCTGTTCGTCGTGTTCCTCATCGGCCGGCGGCTGTTCGGCCCGTGGGTCGGTCTGGGCGCGGCCTTCCTGCTAGCCGTCGCCCCCTGGCACATGCGCCAGTCGGGAGTGTTCAAGCCCGACGTCATGCTGGTCCTGACCGCCGTGCTGACCCTCTACGCGATCCTCAGCGCGCGGCGCAGCGAGAGCCTCCGCGGGTACGCGATCGCCGGCGCCATGGTCGGAGCAACCGCCGCCGCCAAGTGGAACGGCGCGGCCCTGGCGTTACCGCTGCTCGTGGCGATCGCCATGGGCAGCGTCCGCGACATCGGTTCGCTGGTCCGGCGTACCGCGGCTGCGGCCGCCGGCGGCGCCGGCGCGCTGCTCCTGCTCAATCCCTGGCTGGTGCTCGCACCCGAGATGTACCGGCGCCATCTCGGGTCGACCGTCAGCCACTACCGTGAGCGACTCGCCGAGGTGGGCGCCGGGCTCTTCGACCAGCCGCTGAACGCGGTGACGAGCCTCGCCGGCAGCGTCTACTTCAGCCCCGTGCTGGGCGCCTGCGGGCTCCTCGGCCTGGGCTGGATGCTCCTTCTCGCGCTGCGGGCCCGGCGCGATGTCCGGGGGCGGCTGCCAGGCGAACTGGGCGGCGCCAGGGCCGCCGACGCGCTCGTCCTGGGCGTCTTCTTCGGCGGCTACGTCGCCTCCCTGTGGGTCGTCACCCGCTACCCGAAACCGCCCAACTGGCTGATCGTCGCTCCGGTCGTCGCCCTGACCGGCGCCTGGTTCCTCGGCAAGCTGGTGAGCGCAGCCCGTGCCCTGCCGCAACGCCGGTTGACGATCGTCTCCCTCGCCGTCCTGGCTGGCGGCGCCGGACTGGCCGGACTCGACAAGGTCCGCTTCGTCCACACCGCGGTGTACGAAGAGAACGTGCCCCTGACTTCGGCGGAAGCCGCCCGGACGGCCGGGAGGCCGAAGCCGCTCCGGGGACGGACGTTCATGACCGAACTGCCGCTCGGGATCCAGGACTTCGACCCCCGGATCTGGAACGGGAACTACGTGACCACACTGATCCGCACGGACAGCATCGCCGCCGAGTCCAGGTCGGAGCGGGAGGCGGCCGACATCCTGCTCTTCCCGGCTTCGCGGCTTGAGCCCGACCAGGACTCCGTTTACCGGGAGCTGGCCGCAGCTCGGCCGAGTGTGACCGTCCAGCGTTTCGATCCGAAGCTGTTCCGGCTGCGCGGAGACCCCGTCGTCCTCGCCCGCCGACCCTTCGAAGCCCTGGGACCACCCGCGCCCACCGCCTTCGCCCGTACGGGCGAGGGACTCTACGAAGTCGATCCGGCGGCGCTGCACCCAGGGACCGACGCACCCTCAGCAGGCCCTGGCCTCGTGTCGCTGGAGATCGCAGTCCGCAGTCCCTCACCCGACACGGTGGAGATCTCCGTCGAAGTCGATGGCAATCCGCTGCCCTGCCGCCACACCCAGAGAGGCAGGGAACGGCGCCGCTGTCTGACGCAGCGTTTCGACGTGCCGGAGTCGCCGATACGGATCCTGGTCGAGCCGGCGCGCGAGGTCATCGACGTCACAACGTTCCGTTGGCGGCGACCAGCCTAGGGGTCAACCTCTTGCCAATCGCACGTTTCTGTGCGAGGCTTCTGCTGCGTTGCAGCAAGCAGCGCAGCATAAGCCCCTATCCATACGCGATCCGCCCGTTCTGGAGACCCCAAAATGGCCACGGAACTGAACCGATTCCTGACCCCTCTCGACGCCGCCTTCCTCTATGTCGAACGCCCCAACGAGACGATGCACATCGGTGGCTGCATGGTCTACGAAGGCGAGTTCTCCCGCGAGTACATGGTCGAACAGCTTGCCGCCCGCATGCACCTCCTGCCGCGCTACCGCCAGCGCGTGCTGTTCCCGCCCTTCTTCGTTTCCCACCCCGTGTGGGTCGACGACCCGGCCTTCAACCTCGAGAACCACGTCGAGGAGGTCTGGATCCCGGAGGACAGCGACCACCAGGTACTCGCCCGCGCTGCCGCCGAAGCGTACGGCGGCATGCTCGACCGCAACCGGCCGCTCTGGAAGGGGATTCTGCTCCGCGGCATCCCCGGACACACCGCGGTCGTGTGGAAGATTCATCACGCGATGGTCGACGGCGTCTCCGGCGTCGATCTGTCGATGGTGCTGAGCGACTTCTCACCCACGGAAGAGTTGCCGGAGGCACCCGCCGAATCCTGGACGCCGAAGCCGCTGCCGGACTCCCTGAGCCTCCTCCAGGAAGCGATGCAGCATCGCCTCGGCCAGCTCAACGAGTCCTGGACGAACGCCGCCTTCGACGCCGCGCGTCCCCGCCTGATGGCTGACCGCGTGCGTGAGATGGTGGCGGCCAGCTCCGCCACCCTGCCGGTCTCCGCTGCTCCGGCGCCGCGCACCGTCTTCAATCGACCGGTCAGCAAGGAGCGGGGTTTCGCATGGGCGCAGTTCTCCTTCCCCGAGCTGCGCGCCGTCAAGTCCGCCCTGGGCGGCACTGTGAACGACGTCGTGCTCACGACGCTTGCCGGCGGCATCGGTCGCTACCTGCGCGAGCGCGGCCAGGACACGAAGGGACTCGAGCTGCGCGCCATGTGCCCCGTCAGCATGCGCCAGCAGGACGAACGGGGCCAACTCGGGAATCTGGTCTCGAACATGATCGCTCCGCTCTTCGTGGGAGTCGACGACCCGGTCAAGCGCCTCGGCAGGGAACGGGACGCGATGAACAAGCTGAAGGAGGCCGGGCAGGCGAAGGCCTTCTACCAACTGACCCAGTTCGGCGACCGGGTGCCGCCGCTCATGGCCGCGGTCGCCGCGACGATGCCCTTCTCCCAGACCCTGTTCAACACGGTCTCGACCAACGTGCCCGGTCCCATGATCCCGCTCTACTTCGGACCTCACAAGCTGGTCGACTGGCTGCCACTCGGCATCGTTTCGAACAACATCGGCCTGTTCGTCGCCATCCTGAGCTACAACCAGCGCATCACCCTGGGAATGACGGTGGATGCCAAGCTGATCCCCGACCCGTGGTTCCTCGCCCAGTGCCTGGAAGAGTCCTACGCCGAACTGCGGGAGGCAGCCGGAGTCGAGGGCGAGGAGCCGACCGGCGCACTCTGCTTTGCGGCGGCGGCACCCGAGGTGGAGTTGCCGGAGGCCGAAGAGGCCGCCGCCACGACCGACTCCGACTCGTCACTGCGAGGAGTCGCCTAGTGACCGCGGCGGCCCGGCGGCGCCAGGCCAACCCGATCTGGAGCGCGAACCCGCGTCTCCTGCGGGACTCCGTGCCGGCCGCGCTGCCGCTGTGGCGCGAACCGTTCGCGGCCGCCGAGTTCGCCTTCCTGCCGTTCACACCGATCTACCACGGCATCGGCGTGCCGCGCGGCGACGGCGCCGCGGTGATCGTCGTTCCAGGCTTCACCGGCACCGACGCCTACCTGGGGCCGATGCGCGGCTGGCTCGGCCGCATCGGCTACCGTCCCTACCGTTCGGCCATCGGCCAGAACGCCGACTGTCTCGACCGGCTGGGCAACCGGCTGATCGGAACACTCCGGAAGGCGGCGGACGAGACGGGCCGGCGCGTTCACCTGGTCGGCCACAGCCTGGGCGGCATGCTGTCGCGCGGTGTGACGAGCCTGCGTCCCGATCTGGTCGCATCCGTCACGACGATGGGCTCACCCATCCGGGGTGTCCGCTCCCATCCCATGGTGATGCGGCTGGCGGAGGCGGTACGCCGCCGTGTCGTCGAACGGGACGACGCCCGGGAACCCGCCTGCTTCTCGGGTGACTGCCGCTGCGACCTGGTGCGCTCGGTGCAGAGCCCGTTCCCGGAAGAGGTGCCGCAACTCGCCATCTTCACCCGGCGGGACGGTGTCGTCGCGTGGCGCTACACGCGGCTCCACGACCCATCCCGGAACCGGGAAGTCCTCGGCACCCATTCCGGCCTGGCTGCCAACGCCCTCGCCTACTACCACCTCGCCCGGTTCCTGAAGCGTCACCCGAGCCCCGCGGAGACCGCCACATGACCGCACCCAACGCGCTCCTGGCGCCTGACCAGGCGGTCCTGTGGAACCTCGAGCGCCGCAGCCCCGGACTGCACGTCGCGGGTCTCGCGCTCGTCGACGGCGAGATCGACCGGCAGGAACTCCTCCACTGGATGGGTCGGCTGCGGAGGCTTCCCCGGTTCAGCCTCCGTGTCGACGGGCCGCCCTATGGCGCACCGCGCTGGCGCCCGGCGCCGTTCGAACTCGACGAACACGTCCACGTCGTCTCGAGCGGCGACCCTGCTTCCGCGCTCGACGAAGCCCTCGGCAAGCCGCTCGATCCCCGCCGGCCGCTGTGGGAGTTCCACCTGGCGCCGGGCTACCACGAGGGCGGCGACGCCCTGCTGGTCAAGTCCCATCTGGTCGCCGTCGACGGGCTGGCCACCGGCGACCTCTTCCACGCTCTGTTTGCCAGCGGCACGACAGTCGAGGAGAAGAAGGCCGGCGAACCGACGTCGAACGGTGCCCGCTACGGCGCACGAGGGGCGGAGTGGCTCCAGAACTGGACGCGGATCGGCCAGGATCTGGCGGCGGCCCTCCAGGAACTCTCCTCGGAAGACACCCGGACCGCCCTCCTGACGCTGAATGAGACGATGCCCGATCTCGCGCTGCCTCCGGTGCCCCTGCCCTTCAACCGAAGTCTGGGCGGACGGCGGCGCCTGATCCGGTGCGCCTTCTCCTACAGGGACATCCGGATGATCCGCGCCCGGCTGGGCGGCGCGCTCTCCGATGTGGTCGTCGCCCTGACCGGCGGCGCTCTTGAGCGCTATCTGGACCTGATAGGCGTCTCGATCCGGGGCCGAAGCCTGCGCGTGGCGCTGGCCACCGACCTTCCCGAACGCGACCGGAAACGGCGAAGCCTCCTGCCAATCGAAGTTCCCTTGAGCATCGGCGCCGAAGACCGGCTGCGCACCGTTCACCAGCTCGCGCGTCTGATGCGGACAGCCCGGGTGGCCGACGTGCTGTCGCGTTTCGCCGGCGTCCAGAGCGCCGCCGGCCCGCTGGCGGCGGCCGCGACCGCTATGACGTCCTCGGTGCGGCCGTCGTTCCACCTGACCGTCGCCAACGCGAACGGCCCCCAGATCCCCCAGTTCCTGGCCGGCCGGCCGCTTTCCGGTTACACGCCCTCCTGGCCTGTCGGCTACGGCCAGGGCCTTTCCTGCGCGTTCTTCGCCTACAACCAGGCGCTGCACGTCGGCGTCACGGTGGACGAACGGGCCTGTCCCGACGCCGACGTGTTGCCCGACCTGCTCAAGGAGTCGTTCGACGAACTCCTGGAAGCGGCAGGGCACGCTCCCCGCCGCCGGATGCGTAGCGTTTCCGTTCCCGTCCCAACCGCGGCAGTTCCATAACCTGGAGAGACCATGAATCGACCCAACATCCCGAGCAACATCCCCAGACAGGTGCTTGCCTTCCAGAGGCAGGTCCTCGAGTTTCAGAGAGCCGCGTTCGAGAACGGCTACGACGCAATCGTCGCTCTCCAGGACCGTCAGCTTGAACTCGCCGACCGGATGATGAACCAGGTCCCGAACCTCCCCGACGAGGCGCGTGATCTGATCCGGACCTGGCGGGGCGCCGCCCAGGAAGGTCAGCGCCAGTTCAAGAACACGATCGACGGATCGTTCGATGCCGTCACTACCTACCTCGACCGGCTCGCCGACGGCGCTGCCGGCGACGACGCAACCGACCAGGCCCCACCCAAGCCCCAAGCCGAAGAGGAGACAGCCGAGTGAACGACATGGCGACCCAGTACCCGCGGACGGTCCGCCTCAAGAACCAGTCCTTCCAGTTCAGCCTTCTGAGGCAGGAAGACCGCGATGACGTGCTCGCCTTTGCGCGGGCGCTGCCGGAAGAGGACCTCCGATTCCTGCGCGTCGACATGACGGATCCGAAAATCGTCGACAACTGGGTCGAGGGCGCCGCGGCCGGAACCCGCCTCGCCGTGCTCGCCCATCTCGGCGACCGTCTCGTCGGCTACGGCAGCCTGAACCGGCGCGAGTCGTCCTGGATGAGGCACCTGGGCGAGATCAGGAGCATGGTCCTGCCCGAGGTCCGTCAGGTGGGCCTCGGTGGCCAACTGGCGCACGACGTGTTCCACCTGGCCCAGCAGATCGGGCTGACCAAGATCGTCGCCCAGATGGCCCGCGAGCAGCGCGGCGCCCGTCAGATGTTCCAGAACCTGGGCTTCTCGGTGGAGGCCCTGCTGGCCGATTGGGTCATCGACCCGAACGACGCCACGCACGACCTGATCCTCATGTCGTACGACGTGACGGGGCTGGAGGCGGGGGCGGGCGCCTAGCCGGCGCCCCTACTCGCCGTCCTCGGAGTCGGTTCCGGAGCCGCTCCGCGCCGCGATGCGCGCCGCGGCGCCCGGGAACCAGAACCGGAACATCTCCTGCGGGTCCGCGTACTTCAGGTTGGCGACCATGCGGTCGCGGACCTTCTCCAGCATCTCGTTCTGAACCCCGGCGACGTCGGGAAGGCCGAGAAAGGCTCGCGCCTCCTCGGGCGTGCAGTCGATATCGAGCTTGATCTTCACGGTTTCTCCCTTGTCAGACCGTCGCTAGCATACGTCGCATGGGAGCCGATCGCCGCAAGTCGTTCCACCTTCTCCGCATCGCCGCCGTCGCGGTCTGCGGTCTGACCGGTTTCTCCAGCGTCGCCCTCGCGCAGGCCACGGTGATCCAGGGTGCGCGCGTCTTCACGGGCGACGAGGTACTCCCGACTGGCACCGTCGTCATCCGCGGCCGGACGATCGAGTCGGTGACGACGGGCGCGGACATTCCAGCGGCCGCCGGAGCCGAGGCGACGGTCGTCGACGGCGCCGGCATGACCCTGCTGCCGGGGCTGATCGACAGCCATACGCACAACTTCGGACCGGCGCTGGAGCAGGCGCTGAACTTCGGCGTCACGACCGTGCTGGACATGCTCACCGCGGAGGCCATGGCGGCGCAGTGGCGACGGGAGCAGGCAGCGGGAGCGGTTCCGGGCCGGGCCGACGTCTTCGCAGGCGGCCCCGTCACCGTCGCGGGCGGGCACGGCACGCAGTTCGGCGTCGCGTTGCCCACTCTGGACGACCCGGAGCAGACCGACGCCTTCATCGCCGACCGGGTGGCGGCGGGCGCCGACTTCATCAAGGTGATCTACGAAGCCGGAGCCGCAGGCCGACCCCTTCCCACGTTCGCGGTCTCGACCCTGCCCCGGATCGTGACCGCCGCGCACAGTCACGACCTGCTGGCCGTCTTCCACATCAGCACGGCGGAGGCGGCTCGTGAGGTCATCGCGGCGGGCGCCGACGGCCTGGTCCACATGTACTTCGACCGCGCCGGAGGCGGCGAGATCGTCGAAGCCGCCCGCGAGGCGGGGATCTTCGTCGTCCCCACGCTCGCCGTGCTCGAAACGATCGCCGCCACCGGCGGCGGCAGGGAGCTGGC
Source organism: Holophagales bacterium (assembly GCA_009837085.1). Lineage (GTDB taxonomy): Bacteria > Acidobacteriota > Thermoanaerobaculia > Multivoradales > Multivoraceae > Multivorans. Next base: position 2,631 of record VXUF01000157.1, on the reverse strand, counting down.
CGCGGATCCGCTGATCGCTCCCTTCCTGACGCCCGAGCAGCGCGGCGGGCTGGGTCGGGACTTCGGCCGGGCGCCGGACCCCGAGTTGATGGCGAGCATCCTGGCCGACGTCGGCGCTCTGCACGCCGCCGGGGTGCCGATTCTGGCCGGGTCGGACGCACCGAATCCCGGAACGACCCATGGCGCAAGCATCCATCGGGAACTCGAGTTGCTGGTCCGCGCCGGCCTGACTCCGGTCGAGGCCCTGCGGGCCGCTACTGCCGGAGCCGTCGACGCATTCGACCTGGGCGACCGCGGCCGGATCGCGGCCGGCCTCAAGGCCGACCTGATCCTGGTTCGCGGCGACGCCACTGCAGACGTGCGGGCCACCCGCGACATCGCGGCGATCTGGAAGGACGGGAGCCGCTTCAAGCGCCGGAGCGCCGAACCCACGACCGGTCGGCGCCGCCTTGAACCCACGCTGCTCACCGACTTCGAGGACCTGGGCGGCAGTACCCTGCCCCCCAGATGGTCGCACTCGACCGACGCCTTCGCCGGCGGCAAGTCGACCGTGACAACCGGCGCAGCACGCCGCGACGACGGCGGCAACGCCCTGCGGATCGAAGGCGAGATCAAGGAGGGCTTCGCCTTCCCGTGGTCCGGGGTCATGATCCTGCTCGGTTCCCAGTTCAACGACCCGGTCGATGCCGGCGGTATCCGCGCCCTGGCCTTCGACGCCCGAGGCGAGGGCGCGACCTACCAGGCGATGGCGTTCGCCGAGAGCCTGGGAATGCAGCCGGCAGCCGCCTCCTTCGAGGCCGGAGAGGAATGGGGCCGGATCGAGATCCCGCTGTCCTCGTTCAACGGTCTTGACCCCTCGGGCGCCTGGGATTACTACATAGCCGGCCCAACAAGTAGCCACG
>VXUF01000157.1:0-1719 GCA_009837085.1 Holophagales bacterium | reverse complement strand
AGATCGACAACGTCGAACTGGTGGAGTAGGCGCGGGCAGGTTCGGCGAGGCTACAATCGCCGAATGTCTGAGACGCCTTCGCCCGAGTCCGGTTCGGGCGGCCCGCTCGACGGCATCCGGGTCCTCGACTTCACGAGCTTCATCGCCGGCTCCTACGGCGCCAAGCTGCTCGGCGACATGGGCGCCGATGTCCTGAAGATCGAATCGCCTGGCGGCGACAACGCCCGCCACTGGGGACCCTTCATCGAGGGCGAGAGCCGAATGTTCCAGGCCTGGAACCGGAACAAGCGCGGCATCGCAGTCAACCTGAAGACGGAACAGGGCCGGCAGGTGATCTACGACCTCGCTCGGAACGCCGACGTGGCGATGGAGAACTTCCGGCCCGGCGTCGCGGCCAGGCTCGGTATCGACTACGACACCCTGAGCCGCCACAACCCTGGCCTGGTCTACGCCTCGTCCAGCGCCTTCGGCGGCAGCGGGCCGTACGCCCAGCGGCCCGGCTACGACCCGGTGCTCCAGTCGATGGCCGGCGCGGCCCACCTGCAGCAGCTCATGAACGGCGTCGCGGCGATCTGCCCGGTGGCGGTCTCCGACTACATGGCGGCCGTGCTCACCGTGTGCTCGATCAACGCCGCCCTCCTCCACCGCGAACGCACCGGCGAGGGCCAGTACATCGAAACCTCGTTGCTGCAGGCGATCATGACCGCCCAGGCGCAGTCCTACCTCCAGCCGCTCGAGGCCGAGATCACGGGGCCTCCCGGCATCTTCCCTTACCGGATGTTCGCCGCCGCCGACGGACCGATCTTCATCGCCGCCGGCACGGACAAGTTCTGGAAGCTGTTCTGCGAAGCGATCGGTCGGGACGACTTGGCCGATGATCCGCGCTACGAGACGAACCCCCAGCGGGTCAGCAACGCCGCCGCGTTGAGCGCCGAGATCGATCCGATCGTGGCACGAAGACCGGCACGGGAACTGGAGGCGGAGCTGGTTGCGGTCGGCGTTCCCTGCGCCGCCGTCCGCTCGGCCGAGGAGTTCTTCGACGACCCGCAGGTCGAGGCGATGGCGATGAGCCAGGTCGTCCGCCATCCTCAACTTGGCAACCTGCGAATGGCAGGTGTGCCCTGGCGTTTCTCGCAGACGCCGGGGACCATCAGAAGGCCCGCGCCGCGTCTCGGCGAGCACACGGGCGAGGTGCTCGCGGAGTTGGGCTACGGCGCGGAGCGAATCGCCGGCCTCGAAGCGTCCGGCGCGGTGCGGGCCGCGGACACAGCAGACACGCACTGATGCCGCAGGTTGTCCTGGTCGGTGCCGGGCACACCCACATCCAGGTCCTCCGCCACTGGATGATGCACCCGGACCCTGCGATCGAGGCGACCCTCGTCGTCGACACGCCCATCGCCGTCTACTCCGGCATGGCGCCCGGACTGGTCGCCGGGCAGTACGAACGGCATGAACTGGAGATCGACGCGGTGCCGCTTGCGCGCCGGGCGGGCGTTCGCGTGGTTCTCGCGCCCTGCACCGGCGTCGAAGCGGCGGCCCGGCGCGTTCTGGTCGAGGGCCGGGAGCCACTCCCGTTCGACGTCGCCTCTTTCGACGTTGGATCGACAGTGGCCGGGCTCGGGCTGCCCGGTGTCCGCGAGCACGCCGTCCCCACCCGGCCGATCAACCGGCTGGCGGCGGCGATCTCCGGCCGCATCGAAGCCGTGACCAGCCTGCAGC
>VXUF01000046.1 GCA_009837085.1 Holophagales bacterium | reverse complement strand
GTGACGATCGGGACGTTCGAGGTCGGGGTCCCCTAGACGCTGCCGTCGGAACGGAACTTGCCGCTCCTTGCGCAGACCATGATGATGCCCGCGAGAGCCGCCCAGCCTCCGGTCGAATGGACGATCGTGGAGCCGGCGAAGTCCTGGAACCCGAGCTCGGCGAGCCAGCCGCCGCCCCAGGTCCAGGCGCCGACGATCGGGTAGATCACCGCGGTGAGTACGGCGGTGAAGATGAGGAAGGACCAGAGCTTGACCCGCTCGGCGAGAGCTCCCGACACGATCGAGGCGGTGGTGGCCACAAAGGTCATCTGGAAGAACCAGCTCGACATCTCGGAGTACCCGCTTCCGATGACGGCAGCCGCCTTGTCGGCATCTCCACCAAGGAAGGCAATCTCGTCCGCGGAAGCCTCGAACAGCGGCGTGATCGAGCCGATCCAGCCGCTGACGTCGACGTACATCAGGTTGTAGCCGATCACGTAGTAGGCAATGCCGGCGATCGAGTACAGGCCGATGTTCTTCATGCAGATGACGGACGCGTTCTTGGTCCGCACCGAACCGGCCTCGAGCATCGTGAAGCCGGCGCACATCCACATGATGAATGCGCCCCAGACCAGAAAGGCGTACGTGTTGAAGACGTAGGCGACCTCTCCGGACACCTGCGCGCCCGCCGCGGACGCCACCAGAAGCAGCAGCACGCCGGCGAGAAGCACCTTGAGAACGGTCGATCGTGACGAAAGCGGCTCGAACTGGGGCTTCATTCGTTTCCTCCGGCTAGTGGTGGAGGCCCCGCCCCCTCTTGCGAGGGCGTCGACGACGCGTGACCAGGTTCTTCGTTCACGGCCCCAGGACGGTCCGGTCAAGGGCCGCGCCCGGGACAGAAGCATTGTAGCGCCAGTCCCGAGAAGTCCTGGAGTGCCGTACTAGTCGGCGCGCTTGTACAGGACACCCAGGACCGCGCCGCCGATGCCGACGGAAATGATGTCGATGGCTAGCCACGTCCAGGCGACGTGATACGGAAAATCGTTGACCACCAGGGTCAGGTAGAACTGGTGGAAGCCGACGACAGCGCCCAGAAGGATTCCGAAGTGGAGGCCACCCCTGGCGCCCTGCTGCCAGGACTGCCGGCTGGACGCGAACAGCACGCTCGCCGCAACACCGATCGTCAGGGCCACGACGAGGAACCACACGATCTGCATGGCCATGCTCTCGGGTTCCTGCACGAAGGCGGGCTGATCGACGTACATGCCGCCGAACACCAGGCCGTGCAGCACGAAGTTGACGATGTTCTGAACGAAACCGGCCCCCAGGCCGGCGCCGACTGCTCTACCCCAGTTCATCCGTTTCTCCTCTTGAACACGAGCGCCGCCGGCACGACGCGATGTCAGAACGGTGACCTTCTTTCCCTAGGCCAGTATCTCCTCCACTACCCGGCCATGGACGTCCGTCAATCGGAAGTCCCGGCCACTGTAGCGATAGGTGAGGCGTTCGTGGTCGATCCCGAGCTGGTGCAGGATCGTCGCGTTCAGGTCGTGGATGTGCACGCCGCCCGACACGATGTTGTAGCAGTGGTCGTCCGTCTCGCCGTGCGTCTTGCCCGGTTCGATGCCGGCGCCCGCCATCCACACCGTGTAGCAGCGGCCGTGGTGATCGCGCCCGTAGTTGTCCTCGGCCAGCGTCCCCTGACAGTACACGGTGCGTCCGAACTCACCGCCCCAAACGACCAGAGTGTCTTCCAGCAGCCCCCGCTGCTCCAGATCCGTGACCAGCGCCGCCGACGCCCGGTCCACGTCGCCGCACTGCAGCCGGATGTCGCTCGGCAGGTCGCCGTGGTGGTCCCAGCCGCGGTGATAGAGCTGGATGAAGCGTACGTCGCGCTCCGCGAGCCGCCTCGCCAGCAGGCAGTTCGCGGCGTAGGTCCCCGGAGTGCGCGCGTCCTCGCCGTAGAGGTCGAACGTACTCTGCGGTTCGTCCGCCGTATCGACGAGCTCGGGCACCGAGACCTGCATCCGGTAGGCCATCTCGTACTGTGCGATCCGGGCGGTGATCTCCGGATCGCCGAACTCCTCGTGATGCCGTTCGTTCAGCCTCGCCACGGTGTCCAGCATGCGCCGCCGAACGCCACGGTCGATCCCCGGCGGATCGGACAGGTAGAGCACCGGGTCCTCCGCCGCCCGCAGGTTGACTCCCTGGTGCTCCGAGGGCAGGAAGCCGGCGCCCCAGAGCCGCTGGAACAGCGCCTGGGACTCGCGTCTGGCGCTGCCCTGCGAGATCAGCACGATGAAGGCGGGCAGGTCGTTGTTCTCGGAACCGATGCCGTAGCTCAACCAGGCGCCCAGACTCGGTCGCCCAGGCTGCTGGTGTCCCGTCTGCAGATAGGTGATGCCCGGATCGTGGTTGATCGCCTCGGTGTGCACCGCCTTGAGGAAGCAGAGCCTGTCCACGATCCCCGCGGTATGGGGCATCAGCTCGCTGACCCAGGCGCCGCTCTCGCCGTGCTGCGAGAACCCGAACATCGACGCCGTGATCGGAAAGGACTCCTGGTTCGCCGTCATGCCGGTAACACGCTGATCGCCTCGCACGGAGCCCGGCAGCTCCTCGCCGTGCCACTCGGCCAGACGCGGCTTGTTGTCGAAGAGGTCGATCTGGGACGGCGCGCCGGACTGGAACAGATAGATCACCCGCTTCGCCCTGGCCGGGAAGTGCGTACCGCCGAGAGCGCCCAGCGCCTTCGCCGCCTCGTCGTGCGCGGCCCGCGTGGCCCAGGAAGGCCCCGAGTCGAGCAGCGAAGAGAGCGCCGCGACACCAATCCCCGTGCTCGCCAGGCCGAAAAACTGTCGCCGGCTCACGCCGAGCGCATAGTCGGCCTGGGGATCCGTGCCCATTCGCGGGCTGCAAGCGTCACAGGTGAACTCGATCTTCTTTCCGTTCATCGTCTGGTCACCGCCTCGTCCAGGTTCAACACCGCGCTCGCGGCCACGCTCCAGGCCGCGAGTTCGGCGCCAGGCAAACTCTCGTCGACGGGCCACTCGCCGACCTTCAGCAACGCTTCGGCCGCCGCCGGATTCCGTTCGTAGCGCGGCCTCAGATCCGCGACGAGTTCGAACATCGCCTCTTGCTCCACGGCTGTCGCCGGCCGCGCCAGCACCCGGCGGAAGAGCCCGTCGATCAGACTCGCATCGCTGGCGTCGGCCGGCGCCGCGGTGGCGTTCTCCGCAAGCAGGTCTTCCGCCAGAACCCGCGCCGCCTCGACGAACTGGGGATCGTTCATCAGCACCAGCGCCTGCAGCGGCGTGTTGGAGCGGGACCTCTCCACCACGCACGTCTCCCGGTTCGGCGCGTCGAACACCAGCATGTTCGGCGGCGGCACGGTCCGCTTCCAGAACGTGTAGAGGCTGCGCCGGTAGAGCGCCTCGCCGTGGTCCTGCTCGAAGACGCTGGCGCTGCTCTCGTAGCCGATCTCCCGCCACAGACCGGGCGGCTGATAGGGCTTGACGCTCGGGCCGCCGAGCCTCTCGACCAGAAGGCCGGAAGCGGCCAACGCCCCGTCCCGGATCACCTCCGCGTCGAGGCGGAAGCGGGACGCGCGCGCCAGCAGCCGGTTCTCCGGGTCGAGTGCGATGAGTTCCGGGCTCGCCCTGGAAC
>VXUF01000127.1 GCA_009837085.1 Holophagales bacterium | reverse complement strand
CCGCTGGGACCCTCCCCACACGACTCCGGACCGGCGGGTGTTCAGTCGCCCTCCGGCTCCGGTCGCCGCTTCGGCTCGACCTTGGCCACGGTGATCAGGGACTCCACGCAGTCGCGCAGGGACTCGTCGAACGGGCGGAACGTGACGCCCGTAGCCGCCCGCATCCGGTCGTTGCGCAGCTCGACGCCGGCCCAGATGCCGCGCAATTCCTCTTCGCGCTTCTGTATGTGGTCGGGGTGGATTTCCGTGATCGCGGGCGTGTCATGGCGGAGTTCCGGCAGTAGCCGGTCGATGCCGGCGTTGATCTCCTCCACCGGCACCGCGTCCGCGGACCACGCGATGAAGCGTTCGCCGTTCTTCACGCTGATGCTCTCGAGCAACCGGATGTGGCACTCCGCATCATCACGCACGTCGACCGTCATCCACGGCCGGTAGGCCTGGTTTTGCTTGCACTCGCCCAGCAGCATCAGCTCGATGTTGTGCTGCCAGGGCCCCTTCTCCTTCTGGTGCGCCGACAGGATCGGACCCACGTTGTCGCCCGGGCAGCAGGTGATCGCGTCCCAGCGCCCGCTCTTCTCCGCCGCCTCCGTGAATGCCTGCTGGGCGTAGATCTTGCTCATCGAGTAGCCGTGGCCGCGTTCCGGCGTCCGCTTCGGATTCGACTCGTCGGGATAGCGGTCCTCGTACAGGACGGGCCGCCGGACGAACTCGTAGATGTCGGCCTCCATGATCACGGCGGCGATGCTCGAGGTGACGACCACGCGGGTTACCGAACCCGACTTCTCGATGCTCTCGACGATGTGGTCGCACACGTTCTTCACGTAGTCGAAGTCGTTGTAGTCGCTGACGTGCGCGATGTGGGCGACGCCGTGGCAGCCAGCGAAGATCTCGTCGAAGCAGCCCGCCTCGTCCAGGTTCGCCGAGTGGATCGTCAAGCGCCCGGAGGCGTAACCCGGCATCTCCCGCAGGAAGGTCGTCTTCCCGGGGTCGTTGGCGTCGCGCACGCATGCACGCACCCGGTAGCCCTTGTCCAGTAGCAGCCGAACCGCCCAGCCGCCGACAAAGCCGGCGCTACCGGTGACCGCGACCGTTCCGCCCTTCGGTATCGGAGCCATATCGAGATACCTCCCTGTTCGGTTCGCGCGCGACGATACCCGACGGCGAACCTGCTAGCTTTGCAGGTTGCCATCCGCGCACCCAATGACGGGCGCGCGGACTGGGGCACGGGTGGCGCGGCCGCGCCACCCGGGCACGACCGAGCGGCCCGTGAGCACCCAATCCGTCGACCAGGTCCAGTGCGGGGATCGCACGTACGAACTGCGCCGCCTGCGCCCGGCCGACCGGGACGACATCGTCTCGCTCGCCAGCGCCCTGCCCGAGATCGACCTCCAGTTCCTGCGCTCGGACCTGACCGATCCGGACGTGGTGGAGGGATGGATCCACGACGCCGACACCGGCAGCCGCTTCACTACCCTGGCCCACTATCAGGGCGAGCTCGTCGGCTACGGCAGCCTGAACCTGCGCGGCCTGCAGTGGATGAGTCACCTCGGCGAGATCCGCGTCATCATCGCCGAAGCCCACCGCCGCTGCGGGCTCGGTCACGTGCTGACCGAGCGGGTATTCGAGACGGCCAGAGAGCTGGGCCTGCTCAAGCTGGTCGCGCAGATGACGCGTGAGCAGATCGGCGCGCGGCGGGTGTTCGAGCGGCTCGGGTTCTCACCCGAGGCCCTGCTCACCGACTGGGTCATCGACCGCTCCGGACGCACCCGCGACATGATGATCATGTCCTACGACCTGGGCGCCGGGAAGCGGAGCCGCACCTGAGCCCCCGGAAGCGCCGTCGCATCCGCGTCGTCTCCTGGAACGTGAACGGCCTGCGCGCCGCCGGGCGCAAGGGCTTCCTCGACTGGCTGGGAAAGAGCCGGGCTCAGATCGTCGGCCTGCAGGAAACGAAGGCCCGCGCCGAGCAACTGGCGCCGGAGCTGCGCCGGCCCACGCGCTGGCACACCTCCTTCTCGAGCGCCGAACGCCCCGGCTACTCCGGCGTCGGCCTCTACTCGCGCCTGGAGCCGGCCTGGGTCCGCACCTCGCTCGGCGAGCATCGCTTCGACGCCGAGGGCCGCCTCCAGCTCGCCCTGTTCGGTCAACTGCTGGTGGCGAACGTCTACTTCCCGAAGGGCAGCGGCAGCAAGCGAGACAACAGCCGGGTGCCGTACAAGCTCGACTTCTACCGCTCCCTTTTCGACCAGCTCGACCAGGCGCGCGCGGCCGGCTATCGCGTCCTGGTCATGGGCGACTTCAACACGGCGCCACAACCGATCGACCTGGCGCGCCCGAAGGACAACGTCAGGAACTCCGGCTTCCTGCCGGAGGAACGCGACGAACTCCAGCGCTGGATCGACGCCGGCTGGATCGACACGTTCCGGTCCATGCACCCGGACACCGTGCGCTATAGCTGGTGGAAGCAGGCCTTCCATGCCCGCGAGCGCAACGTCGGCTGGCGGATCGACCTCGTGCTGGCCTCGGAGGCCGCGATGCGCTTCGTTGAACGGGCCTTCATCCTGACCCACGTGACCGGCTCGGACCACTGCCCGGTCGGCGTCGACCTGTCGGCCGAGGTACTCGGGTGACCGACAGCGACGCGACGCCGCGACGGGCTACCACCGTCGACGGCATCAAGCAGCGTATGGCCGGCTTCGCCACACGAGAAGGAGTACGGCGCGGTCTCGACTTCAGTCTGCGGCCCAGCGACGTCCTGATCGCCACCTATCCCAAGGCCGGCACGACGCTCATGCAACAGATCGTCCACGGGCTGCGCACCGGCGGCGACATGGACTTCGACGAGATCACGGAAGTCGTCCCCTGGATCGAAGTCGCCCACGACATCGGCCTCGACCTCGACGCACCCCAGCGGGCCGAGCCCAGAGCCTTCAAGACCCACCTGAGCCGGGATCTGGCCCCGAAGGGCGGACGCAACATCTTCGTCGTCCGCGACCCGGTCGATTCGCTCGTCTCCTTCTTCCACTTCTTCAGCGGCTGGGTGTTCGAGCCCGGCACCGTCTCGATCCGCGACTTCGCCCTCGACTTCGTCCTTCACGGCACCCGCAGCGGCCGCTACTGGGAACACCTCGCGTCCTGGTGGCCGGAGCGCCTGGACCCGGACACGCTCTGGCTCTGCTTCGAGGACGTCGTCGCCGACCTCCCCGCCGCCACCGCCCGCGTCGCCGCCTTCCTCGGCCTCGATCCGAAGCACCCCAACGTCGAGATCGCGACCCGTCAGGCCTCCATCGACTTCATGCGTGAACATGGATCGAGATTCGACGACCACCTCGTCCGCAACGCTCGCAACGCCGCCTGCGGCCTGCCCGCCTCCGGCACCACCTCCAAGGTCCGCAAGGGCAAGTCTGGCGAAGGCTCCCGTGAAGTGCCGCCCGAAGTCCTCAAGGTGTGGGATCGCGAGTGGAGGCGCATCGTGGAGCCGGCCACGGGTCACAGTACCTACGAAGAGTTGCGCAGCTCAGTCGCACTCACAAAGGAGCGAGGCTAGCGCCTCGCGCGATCTTCAAGAGGCCGGCGGGGACGCCGGCGCACCCAGTCCGGAGCCCAGCACTCAACACCGCAACTTCCAGCCCGCGACGGGGACGAAGGAGAGGGTCGCAGGGGGCTGGAGACAAGCGACTGCCGATGACCTGC
>VXUF01000071.1 GCA_009837085.1 Holophagales bacterium | reverse complement strand
GACTACGCGGATCATGTTCAGGTATCCCCACCTGTTCATCTCTGCCGCGCCCGGGGGCCCCGGCTATGCGGTGGAGAAGCAGGTTCTCGAGAACGACGGCGTTGAACGGGATCCAAGGGTGGCGGGCGGAAACGCCAGGTCCTTCGACTTCGGCAAGGGGAACGATGCGTACAGCCTTGCCCGCTCCTACGCGCAAGATGGAATGCAGCCGCCACTCAACGTCATGATCTGGGCGGGCAACAGGGGATTCAACTACGAGGCCAGCCTCGAGTACCTGGGCTACCTGGCTGGACTGGGTGTTCCGGCGGAACGGCTGATCGCACCGGGTGTGGATCACAACCCGGTCTGGTTCTACGAAACCCACGGCGTGGATTTGTTGCGGTTCCATGACCGCAACTGGGACGATTCCGAGCCGAATGAGCGGTGACAGTCCTTCTTTGAGCCGCAGCGTTTGGCTCGCTGCGGTTGCGCTGCTCTTCGTCGGCTTCGCACAGCCCCGTTCGCTGGGTGCCCAGCAGGTTGAGGACCAGGCACCGTCGCGTGCCGACGAGCACGACGAAGCGGAGTCCGACGAGCCCGCGGCGCACGTCGACGAGGAGATCGTCGTCACCGGCAGCCGGGCGCGGGAGCGGTCGGTGACGAAGTCGATGGTGCCTATCGACGTGATCTCGGCGGAGCACGTGGCGCATCAGGGGGAGACGAACCTCGACCAGCTTCTGCGCACCGTGGTGCCGTCGCTGAACATCAGTTCGATCAGCGGCGATGCGGCAACCATCGTGCGACCGACGAACCTGCGCGGTCTGGCGCCTGACCACACGCTGGTGCTGGTGAACGGGAAGCGGCGTCACCGCGGAGCCGTGATCCTGTGGTCGCGAATCGGTGTCTCCCACGGGGCTCAGGGACCGGACCTGTCCGCGATTCCGGCCATTGCGCTTCGTCAGGTCGAGGTCCTGAGGGACGGCGCTTCGGCGCAGTACGGCTCGGACGCGATCGCGGGGATCATGAACTTCCGACTCAAGGAGGCACGCGCCGGCGGTTCGCTCGAGGTGCTGACCGGCCTGTACGACGCGGGCGACGGCGAGTCCGTCACCGTGGCCGGCAACGTCGGCCTGCCCTGGGGCGAGAGCGGTTTCGCGAATCTGAGCCTTGAGGTCGGCGGCGCGAACCCGACGAATCGTGCAGTCCAGCGAGCAGACGCGACAGCCCTGGTCGCCGCTGGGAACACCCATGTGGCCGATCCCGCGCAGAGGTGGGGCAATAGGGAAGTCGACGACGACGTGAAGTTCTGGATCAACTTCGGCCGGCCGCTCGGAAGCAGTGGAACGGTGCGCTTCTACGGCTGGGCGAACCATGCGGATCGTCACGTGACGGCGAGGAACTTCTTCTTCCGCAACCCGAACACCCGGGACGCGGTCTACAGCGGCGACGGCGGCGCGTCGCTGCTGATCGGCGACGTCCTCGACGCGGCCGACGGGACGCCGGACGGCTCGGCCGGATGCCCCGTCGTCGCGGTGACGGATGCGTTGCCGGATCAGGACGCGCTCGCCCGGGTACTTGACGATCCGAACTGCTTCAGCTTCCAGGAGCTCTTTCCGGGCGGCTTCCAGCCGGTGTTCGGCGGCGACCGGGTGGACTCGTCGCTCGTCCTCGGAGTTCGCGGGTTCACCGCTTCCGGGACCGTATGGGACGTGAGCGTCAGCACCGGCCGGAACGAGATCGACTTCCTGCTGTTCGACAGCGTGAACGCGTCGCTCGGGCCGCTCAGCCCGACATCCTTCGAGCCCGGCATCTACGGCCAGCGCGACGTGAGCGCGAACCTCGATCTGTTGCGTCAACTCGGCGAGCGGCTCTATCTGGCCGGCGGTCTGGAGTGGCGGGAGGAGCGGTTCGAGATCGGCCTCGGCGACCCCGCCTCCTGGCGGATCGGCCCCTACGCCCGGCAGGGATTCAGTTCCGGTTCGAACGGCTTCCCCGGGTTCAGTCCGGTCGCCTCGGGAGACTGGACCCGTTCCAACGCAGCGGTCTACGGCGACCTGGAGTACGGGCCGCCGGACGAGTCCTGGAACCTGGGACTGGCGGTGCGATTCGAGGACTACGAAGACTTCGGCTCGACGCTCAACGGCAAGGTCGCGGGCCGCCGCCAGGTCTCCGAGGCCCTCGCGCTGCGTGCGAGTGCGTCGACGGGCTTCCGGGCGCCGACGCCCGGCCAGCAGAATGCGTTCAACGTCTCGACGCAGTGGGACGCGGAGCGGTTCGAGCTCGTGAACAACGGCACGATCCCGCCGGCCTCCAGGGTCGCCGAACTGCGTGGGGGCAAGGCCCTCGACGCGGAGAAGTCGGTCAACCTGGCCGCCGGCGCGATTCTCGAGCGCGGCCCGCTGACGATCACGGCGGACGTCTTCCGCGTCGACGTGAGCGACCGGCTGGGAGTCACCGGCCTGTTCGCGCTCCAGCCCTTCGAGGTCGAGCAACTGCTCGCGGAAGGCATCACGAGTGCCGGCAACATCACGAACTTCCGCTTCTTCGCCAACGACTTCGAGACCCGCACGGAGGGCGTGGACCTGGTCGTCACCTGGCGGCCGCCGCAGGCCGGCGGGCACACGACGCTCGACCTCGCGCTCAACGTGACCTCGACCGAGGTCGTGGACTTCAACCCGCTGACCCTGGACCAGCAGCGCATCCGCGAGCTGGAGGAGGCCTTGCCGGGCGTGCGCTGGAACGCGACGTTGCACCATGAGCTGGGCCGTCACACCTCGACCCGGCAGCCGGTCGAGCTGCTCGCCAGGCTCGGCTACTACGACGGCTGGTACGACCCCTTCATCGCCTTCGACTTCGGCGGCGTGTACCTGCTGGACGTCGAGGTCGGTGTCCCGCTGCGCGACGGAGCCCGGCTGGCGATCGGCGCTCGCAATGCCCTGAGCGAGACCGGCGCCGGCAATCCGACGCCGACGCGGCTGGGCAACCTGTACAGCACGCGCGCGCCGTTCGACGTCAGTGGCGGGTACTACTACGCCCGGTTGCAGTACCGCTGGGGCAGCGGCGGGTGAGTCGGTTTCGCGTTCAGGCCTGAACCCGGGAGCGCTGCATCGCGGGGGCGCCTTGCGGGAGGTGCATGCCGGCCTTCCGCGCCGCCTTCCGGCGGCCGCGGATGGCCCGTCGCCGTTCCCGTCCGCGCTCGACCAACAAGTAGAGCGAGGGCACGAAGATCAGCGTGATCAGGGTCGAGGCGAGCAGGCCGCCGACGACCACCCGGGCCAGCGGAGCCTGGAGTTCGGAGCCTTCGCCGATCCCGAGGGTCAGGGGCAGCAGGCCGAGGGCGGTGGTCAGCGTCGTCATCAGGATCGGCCGCAGGCGACGCCTGGAGCCGCGGATCAGCGCCTCGCGAAGAGTGCAGCCGACGTCCCGGCGCATGCGGTTCACGTTGTCGACGAGCACGATCGCGTTGTTGACCACGATCCCGACCAGGACGACGAGGCCGAGGAAGGAGTTCATGTTCAGGGTCGTGCCGGTGACCGCCAGGGTCAGCAGCACGCCGAGCAGTGAGAACGGCACCGCGGTCATGATGACCAGGGGCTGGACGAGGGACTCGAACTGGACCGCCATCACCGTGTAGACGAGGAAGACCGCCAGCAGCACGCCGATCAGCAGCTCCACGAAGACCTGGCGCTGCTCCTCCAGCTCGCCGCCCATGTCGTGCGCGAAGCCGTAGGGCGTCTCCACCCGTGCCAGCGC
>VXUF01000021.1 GCA_009837085.1 Holophagales bacterium | reverse complement strand
ATTTCCACAGGGACCAGCCATGGGGCGAAGCGGCGAAATCCACCCCAACCGACGACCGCAAGATCCACCCGACCCCCCACATTTTGAGGAAATAGAAGTATTTTTGAACGCCATCCGCAACCCTTCGTTGTCCTCTGCAATCCGATCGGATTTTGCAGATGCGGCCCGCACCACAGCACTGCTCCATGCCATCGAAGCTTCCATAGCGAGCGGAAGTGTAGAAAAGGTGCCTTTGATTGAAGGAACGACATGAAAATTGCCTACGGCACCTACCCAATGCCCGACATACCCCTGGAGCAGGCAATTCCGCTGATTCGGTCCATTGGGTATGACGGTGTTGAGATCTACATTGGAGATAAGCACGAGAATGCACTTCCCGCCGATTACAATTCTACCAGACGAAGCAACATTCGGAAAATACTCGAAGCACAACAACTCGGCGTTCCAGCATTGATGCTGGTAGGCCCCAAAGCCTGGGAGCCCGATGCGGATCTCCACGCTCGAAATCTGGAGACAACCCGGGAGACCGTGCAGTTGGCGTGGGACTTCGGATACCGCGAACCCATCGTCATTTCCATTGGCATTGGCGGGAAGACCGAAGCCTGGAACAGGGACAAAAATGGAATCGTCGCCCGACTCCGGGATTACGCAGAGTTGGGCGAGAAAGAAGGGATTGTCATTGCGGGAGAGGCTCACTGCGGCGCGGCCGTCGACCGGTCGGTGCGGGCACTGGAGGTCATTCAGAAAGTGGATAGCCCCCACATGCGCCTCCATTTTGATATTGTTCACTTTTACCTTGCCGGAGATTCCATCGAAGCGTGCGTCAGGGATCTGGTCCCCATCACCGGGCACACCCACATCACCGATGCGAAACGCCATGCGGATGGTTCGTTTGATTTTCGCGTTCTGGGTGACGGCGAACTCGATTCTACCGCCTATATGCGGGCCATGGCGCAAGCTGGCTGGGACGATTATATCACCCTGGAGGTCAGCGCCCGTATCTGGTCACAGAAGGGATTCGATACCGTGGATACCGCACGCCGTTCCTACACAGCCCTGAGCAACGCTTTCAAAGAAGCAGGAGTACCCAGGGATTAGCATTATTCGACGGCAAGCGTGTTGGAAAGTATCACCGGAGATTGTGCCATGGCACAGCCATCTGGAGCGTTGAGCCACGAAGTTCAAGCGGCAAAAGCGGTGGCCGAAGCCGAGCGGGTGCGGTGGGGAATAGTGCTGATTGCGGTAGCCACCCTAGCACTGGACTGCATAGCGTCTATGTACCTGGAAATGAGAACCCGGTCTGTGCGAATGGCCGTATCCAACCTGCCCATGACCGCGCTGCTGCCATTTGTGTTCTGGCTCCTGGGCAATACACTGTTGAAGCGGTTCATGCCGCGCTTTTCGCTGACCTCTGCAGAACTTCGATTAATGCTTTGCGTGCTCTGGATCGGCGGGCTATTCGTCGGGTACAATTGGGCGAGCCAATGGGTGGGACAGATGGCCGGACCGAGGTATTTGGCGTCGCCCGAGAACCGCTGGGAGGAACTGATTTTCGACCCCCTGCCCTGGTGGATGTACCCGATCAACGCCCCCAGAGTCCTAGAGGGATTCTACCAGGGGCTGGGACCTGACGGAAGCGTCCCCTGGGGGGCCTGGTCAATGCCGCTTTTCTGGTCAGTCACCACGGCACTGGCGATTACCGCGATTGGTCTGGGGCTGACGGCACTGTTTCAAAAACACTGGGTGCAGCACGAACGCCTGGCATTCCCTCTGGCGAATATCTCCCTGTCTCTAACCGAGGGATTTGACCGGCACCGAGGTTGGCCGCCATTTGTGCGAACCCGGGCGTTCTGGATGGGATTCGCGGTCTCGGCTTTTCCAGTACTCTGGAACATCGCGACATACTGGGTACCGGGTTTTCCCCGGATTTCCATTTACGACCATCACGCAAGGCGAAAAATTCATCTATCCCGCTATCTCTCGATTCACGCGCTGACCTACCGCATCCTGCCCACGCTGACCGCATTTACGTTTCTGTGCAATCTGGATATCCTTTTTGGAATCTGGGCGCCGTACGTCGTGGGATGTGCCATTCAGTACTGGATGAACCGAACCGGCACCGCCGTGGGATTGAGTGGACAACAGGTGGATTACTGGGGAGCGGCACCCATCTTTGCAAACGGCGCAATCGCGGGACTGGTGGTCTGGGCAATCTGGACCGCGCGAGGTCATCTGAAACGCGTATTTCGGCAAATCGCCGCGCCCGTTCCGGGCGAGGCACCAGAGACAGCGGTACTTTCTCCCAGGATGGCGGTAGTAGCCCTGGCTGGTGGCCTGATCTACATGGCGTCCTGGCTACACAATGTGGGCTACGATCCCCTGGTGATCGCATTCTTTCTGCTCAGCTTCTGCATGGTACTGCTCGCGACCATGAAACTTCTGGCGGTCAGCGGATACGCCTTTGTGCATCCCTTTTGGAGCGGCCTGTCCAAAACCAACACCATGACGCTTTTGGGCACAACCGGAATGTCGGACTCAAGCCTGGTTGGCCTGCAGGTGGTTCACCCTCGCAGCCTGGCTGGCTGGCGCGTGCCGCCAGCGCTGCCCCAGATAGCCAGAATTTGGGGCAGAACAAAGGGAAGCGTGCGGCTGATCTGTATCGGCCTGCTGGTAGGGCTATTGACCTCGGCGCTTTCCACCATCTGGCTCTGTTACGCGGACGGAGGCGCCAATCTGGATTACTGGAACACGGAGGGGGCGGCCCGGAACGTCTATAACCGCGCCGCAGGTATGTTAGCCGAAACAGAGCGAACGGTATTCGATCCCTATAAGATGGGAATCTGGTTGACGGGAGGGCTACTGGTCGTGCTGTTCGGCGTGCTACAGACCCGGGTGCTGTGGTGGCCGGCACATCCGCTGGGACTGATGCTTTTTGGGATGCCCTATTTGCAGTTTTACATGCTGAACGTGTTTCTCGTGTGGGTCGCCAAGCTGGCAGTGCTGAGGTTGGGCGGGATCGAGCTTTACCGCCGTGTATTGCCCTGCTGCTACGGGCTAATCGTGGGATACGTGTTCGCGGTGGGGTGCAGTTGCCTGGTAGATGTCATCTGGTTCCCGGAACGCGGGCACCATGTTTATTCGTGGTAGGCGAGATGGACAAAAGGAATATAACCCAACAACCAGAGCTAAATGAGGAACTCCTATGAATACCAGCCCCGACATTATCTTCATCTGTTCCGACCAGTGGAACGCGCGATATCTAAGATGCGCAGGACACCCGCAAGTACAAACCCCGCACCTCGACGCACTTGCAGCCGAAGGCTGTATCTTCGACGCGGCCTACACGCCATCGCCCGTGTGCATGCCAGCGCGCGCATCGCTGGCCAGCGGCCTCTACCCGCACGCGCACGGATTCTTTTGCAACTACACCGGCAAACTATTCCCACCCGAACAAGTCACCCTCTTCCGTTGCCTGCAAGAAGCCGGCTACACCACAGCAAAAATCGGAAAATACCACTACTTCAGCCTGGAATGGGGCCAGGACTACGAAGACTATCGCGACTACTACGACCAGCTCGGACTGGACTGGGCCGAAGAAACCTCGACGCCATTCCAGGGACCCTTCCTGAACACGGGCTACAGCCGCCTGCTAAAAAAAGAGGGACTCCTCGACACCTTCATCACCGACATTGGCGACCGCTACGTAGATGGACAATACACCCCCCTTCCCTCGCCCCTACCGCCAGACATGACGCCGGACGGCTACGTATGCCGACAAACACTGGCGTACCTCGAC
>VXUF01000134.1 GCA_009837085.1 Holophagales bacterium | reverse complement strand
AGACGTAGGTCAGGCGGCGGGGCGCGGCGCTGAGGAGGGCGCTGCGGACCTTTCGCGAGAGGCCGGCGCGGGGGGGATCGACGAGGACCCGGTCGAGGCCGGGTTCCAGACCGGGGCCGCCGCGGCGTCGGTCGATCCAGCTCTCGACCGCCGACCGGTCGACGCGGCAGTGGCGGAGACCGTTGCGGCGCAGGTTGTTCCGCGCGTAGCGTGCAGCGACCGACTCGGCTTCCACGGCCGTGACGGACCGGTAGCGGTCGGCGAGACCGACGGTGAAGAAGCCGACGCCGGCGTAGAGCTCCACGGCGGCCTCGCCCTCGAAGGGTCCGACCGCCGACAACAGAAGCGACTCCAGGAGCCCGCCGTGGGCCTGGAAGAAGCAGCGGGCGTCGTAGCTGAGCCGTTTTCCAAAAAGGTCGATCTCAAGTTCACCGCCCGGCAGCCCGTCGACCGGCGGCGCCGCGACCACCGGGGAGTCCCGCTCCAGGCCCGCCGTCGCCAGACTGAGGCGGCTCGGCGGCGTCCTGGAAGCAGCAGCCGCGTCGCCCAGCAGCGAGGACAGACCGCGCAGCTCGTTCTCGAGCGCCGGAGCCAGCACCGCGCAGCGGTCGACCAAAACCAGATCATGGCTGCGACGCCGCCGGAAGCCGACGCCGAACGACTCTTCCGCACTCGCGTCGACATGGACCTGCGCCCGCAGCCGATAGCCCCACGCCCTCTCGCTCACCGGCTCCTCGAAGCGGCACGCGGCGAGCTGGGCCGGATCGATGCCGCCCAGCCGGCGCAACGTCTCCATGGCCGCCGCCACCTTGAGTCCCAACTGCTCCGCTTCCTCGATGTGCTGGAGCTGGCAGCCGCCGCAACGCTCGTAGAACGGACACGGCGCCTCTCGCCGTAGCGGCCCCGGTGTCTTCACCTCCTCGATCTCCGCGCGGGCGTAGCTCGGGCGGCGCTCGGTGATCCTGGCCTCGACCACGTCGCCGGGGGCGGCACGCGGCACGAAGACCGGCATGCCGCGCCACCGTGCGAGGCCGTCGCCGCCAAGCACGATCTTCTCGATCGTCAGCTCCAGGCGATTGATGCCGGCCAGGGCCGCCAGCGCTTCCAGGCGCTCCGCCGACAGCGGCTGCTTTCGAGGACTCGCTTCAGTCGTGGCCACCGCCGGTGTGGCGCCGCCCGTGTTCCCAGGCCGGATCCCGTCGCGCTAACTCATCGAGTTCGCGCGGCACTTCGACGAGGGTCCGGCTGAGTTCCGGATCGCAGACATCGTTCTCGCACTCGTAAACGTAGACGTTCCAGTCGTCGCGACGGCGGTAGGCGCACAGCGTCTGGTAGGTGTCGCAGTGCCCGCACTTGATCGAGAGGTTGCGGATGTTGATCACGGCGACATCGCCCTCCCGGTTCGCGGGAACCGCTGCCTGTCCCGGGCCTCAGCCGGACGTGACGGCGAGCGCCTCCTCGATCGCGTTGCGCACCACGCTGGCCCCGGTGATGCCGATCGAGATGTAGGAGACGTCGCCCCGGGGGTCCAGCACGACGAGCGTAGGCAAGGCGTAGAGCTCCGCGGCCCCCATCACCCTCTCCTCGGGGTCCAGCAGCACCGGGTAGCTGAACGGTGTCTTTTCGACGTAACCGCGGACGGTCTCCGGATCCTCCCCGGAGTTCAAGGCGAGGAACGACACGCCCCGGCCGGCGTACTCCTCGCGCAGCTTCTCGAGAATCTCCGCCTGGATGACGCACGGCTTGCACCACGTCGCCCACATGTCGACCACGACGACATCGCCTCGCAGGTCCGGCGGACCCAGCCGCGATCCGTCCAGCGTGTCCAACTGGAAGCTGGTCAGGATCGGATCGAGCTCCGCGATCTCCGGCGGTTCGGCACCCGCGACAATGCCCGACACCAGGAAGCCGAAAACCGCCACGACGACAGCTCCGGCCACACCCAGGCCGATCAGCAGACCGATCGCCAGACGCCTTGTCATGCCGGCAGACTAACAGCCGGCCCGGGTCAACTGCAGCCGCTGGTGGAACCGCAATTCATGCACTTGTAGCAGCTGCCGTTCCGCACCATGATCGAGCCGCAGTCGTGGCACGACGGCGCGTCCTGTTGCAGGAGAAACGTCACTGGGGCGAGGTGACCGCCGTTCCCGGCGGATGCCTCGCCATCCTTTTCCGCCTCCGCCGGCGCTTCCTCCGGCCGCGGCTCCGACCGCTGGATCACGCCTGCGACCTCCTGCGCCTCGCGCGACAGGAACTTCGACGCCAGCCACCGGAAGATGTAGTCCATGACGGACTTCGCCATCGGAATCTCGGGGTTCTTCGTGAATCCCGACGGCTCGAAGCGGCTGTGAGTGAACTTGTCGACGAGGATCTGCAGCGGCACGCCGTACTGCAGCGCCACGGACACTGCCTGGGCGAAGGAGTCCATGAGACCCGAGATGGTCGACCCTTCCTTGGCCATGAGCAGGAAGATCTCGCCGGGCTGACCGTCCTCGTACAGCCCGACGGTGAGGAAGCCCTCATGGCCGTTGATCGAGAACTTGTGGGTGATGGCGTGCCGCTCGTCCGGCAGCCGGCGCCGGGTGATGCCCGCCGCGGCCCGGGCCGCGACCTCGGCCTGCAGCTCGTCGCCGGCGGCATCGTCCTTCTTCGTCGACAGCGGCTGTGAGCGCTTGCAGCCGTCGCGGTAGATCGCAACCGCCTTGAGTCCGAGCTTCCAGCCCTCGACGTAGGCGTCCCTGATCTCCTCCGGAGTCGATTCCTCCGGCATGTTGATCGTCTTGCTGATCGCCCCCGAGATGAACGGCTGGGCCGCCGCCAGCATGCGGAGATGTCCCATGTGGTGGATCGATCGCGAGCCGTTGGCCGGCTTGAAGGCGCAGTCGAACACCGCCAGGTGCTCGTCCGCGAGATGGGGCGCGCCCTCGATCGTGTCGTGGTCGTCGATGTACTCGACGATCTGCTGGACCTCCGACTTCTCGTAGCCGAGTCGCTCGAGGGCCAGAGGAACGGTGCGGTTGACGATCTTGATCATCCCGCCGCCGACCAGCTTCTTGTACTTGACCAGCGCGATGTCGGGCTCGACTCCGGTCGTGTCGCAGTCCATCATGAACGCGATCGTGCCGGTCGGGGCCAGCACCGAGATCTGGCTGTTGCGGATGCCGTTCCGCTCGCCTTCCTCGACCACGCCGTCCCAGGACTTCTTGGCCGCGTTCAGCAACTCGAGCGGCACGTGCGCCGGCTCGACCTCCTTGAGCGCGGCCCGGTGGTTGCGCATGACCTGCAGCATCGGCTGGCTGTTCGCCTCGTAGCCCTCGAACGGGCCCTTGATCGCGGCGATCCGGGTCGACTGCAGGTAGGAGGCGCCCGACATCAAGGCGGTCACGGCGCCGGCGTAGTCGCGACCGGCGGCCGAGTCGTAGGGCAGGCCGCGCGCCATCAGCAGGGCGCCGAGATTCGCGTACCCGATGCCGAGCGGCCGGTAGGCGTGCGAGTTCTCTTCGATCTTCGGCGTCGGATAGCTCGCGTTGTCGACGATGATCTCCTGCGCGGTGATCACGATCTCGCAGGTGTGCCGGAACGACGCGGTGTCGAAGCCCGAGGCCGGATCGTAGAAGCGCATCAGGTTGAGCGACGCCAGGTTGCAGGCGGTGTCGTCCAGGAACATGTACTCGCTGCACGGGTTGCTGGCGTTGATCCGGTCCGTGTTGGGACAGGTGTGCCAGTGGTTGATCGTGCTGTCGAACTGCATGCCTGGGTCGCCGCACACCCAGGTCGACTCGGCGATCATGTCCAGCAGCTCCGCCGCCCGGTGCGTGTCCATCGGCTGGCCGTCGGTCACCGCGGTCGTCGTCCACTCGCCGTCCTCGACCACCGCCTGCATGAACTCGTCGGTGGCGCGCACGGAGTGGTTCGCGTTCTGGTAGAAGATCGAGTCGTAGGCGCCGCCGGCAACGTTGAAGCCGGCGTCGTAACCGGCCTCGATCAGCGCCCAGGCCTTGCGCTCCTCGACCTCCTTGCAGCGGATGAAGTCGACGATGTCGGGGTGATCGGCGTCCAGGATGACCATCTTCGCGGCGCGCCTCGTCTTGCCGCCGCTCTTGATCACGCCGGCGAAGGCGTCGAAACCACGCATGAAGGAGACCGGGCCGGAGGCGGTGCCTCCCCCCGCCAGGGTCTCGGCCGAGGAACGAAGAGAGGAGAGGTTGCTGCCGGTGCCGGAGCCGAACTTGAACAGCATCCCCTCCGTCTTGGCGAGACCGAGGATCGACTGCATCGTGTCCTCGACGGAGTTGATGAAGCACGCCGAGCACTGGGGATGCTCCTCGATCCCGACGTTGAACCAGACCGGCGAGTTGAAGCAGGCATACTGGTGCAGCAGGATGTGCGTGAGCTCGGCGTGGAACGACTCGGCGTCCGCCGGGGTCGAGAAGTAGCCTCCCTCGCGGCCCCAGTCCGCGATACGGTCGGCCACGCGCGAGATCAACTGCCGCGCGCTGGACTCGCGCTCGGGAGTGCCCAACTGACCGCGGAAGTACTTCGACACGACCACGTTCGTGGCCGTCTGCGACCACGCCTTCGGCACCTCGACGCCGTGCTGTTCGAACACGGTCTCGCCCTTCTCGTTCGCGATGACCGCGTCGCGGACGTCCCACTCGACCCGGTCGAAGGGGTGGACGCCGGCCTCGCTGTAGCGCCGTTCGATGGTCAGGCCCGCCGGGCTCGATGCCTCAGCCGCCGCGCCCGGGGTCTCCGCAGGGCGCGCGGCGCCGGCCGCAGCGGGGGCGGCTACCACCTGCCGACCGCCGGCCTGCGCCGCCTCCAGAACCCTGCCCCGACCGCCGTCTCGAGCGCCTGAACCATTGACCGACATCTGCTACCTCCCTGGTCAGCACGGGCCCCAACGTGGACCCGTGGGCTTTCGCGGTGAATGTCGAACTGTAGCCCAGAACGGCCCTCCGGCGCAAGCAGAATCGCCGCGAAAACCACTTCATGTAGCCCCAGGGACCCCATGTGCCCACTAGATATGGACATTCATCGTTTCATAGCGTTTCATCTATGAATGTGGAGCTCCTTCGGAGAGCGGCGGTAGATCCTGCGGATTCGAGGCGGCGATAAGCTCCTCAGCCGTGACCAGCAACCGCGCCACGAGCTCGGGCATCGATCTTCCGCCGTACTACGCGCCGGACGACCTCCCGCGGGAGAACGGCGGCACGACAGCGCCCGGCGAGTTCCCGTTCACGCGCGGCCTGTACCAGGACATGTACCGCAAGCGGTTGTGGACGATGCGCCAGTACGCCGGCTACGCCAGCGCCACAGAGTCGAACCGCCGCTACCGCTATCTCCTCGAGCAGGGCACGACCGGCCTCTCGGTCGCGTTCGATCTCCCCACCCAGATCGGCTACGACTCGGATGCCCGAGCCGCCCGCGGCGAGGTCGGCCGCGTCGGTGTCGCGATCGACAGCGTCGAGGACATGAGGACCCTGTTCGATCGCATCCCGCTCGGTCAGGTCACGACCTCGATGACGATCAACTCGACGGCGGCGATCCTCCTCTCCATGTACCTGGCGGTCGCGGAGGAGCAGGGGACGCCCTGGGAAAACGTCGGCGGCACGGTGCAGAACGACATCCTGAAGGAGTACATCGCCCGCGGCACCCACATCTATCCGCCGCCCCACTCCCTGCGCCTGGTCACCGACCTGATCGTCTTCTGCTCCGAGCACGTTCCGCGCTGGAATCCCGTTTCGATCTCGGGCTACCACATCCGCGAAGCGGGCTCGACCGCCGCCCAGGAAATCGCCTTCACCCTCGCCAACGCCCTCTGCTACGTCGATCTGGTGCTGGCGCGCGGGCTCGATATCGACAGCTTCGCCCCCCGGCTGTCCTTCTTCTTCAACGCCCACAACAACTTCCTCGAGGAAGTCGCCAAGTTCCGGGCCGCCCGCCAGCTCTGGGCCGAACTGGTCCGCGAGCGCTACGAGCCGCGCAACGAACGCTCGTGCTGGCTGCGCTTCCATACCCAGACCGGCGGTTCGACCCTGACCGCGCAGCAACCCGAGAACAACGTCGCCCGGGTGGCGATCCAGGCGCTGGCCGCCGTATGCGGAGGCACGCAGTCGCTGCACACGAACGGGGCCGACGAAGCGCTCGGCCTGCCGACCGAGACCTCCGCGCGGGTGGCGCTGCGCAGCCAGCAGATCGTCGCTCACGAGACCGGAGTCGCCGACGTCGCCGACCCGCTCGGGGGCTCGTGGGCGATCGAGGCGCTCACCGATGAACTCGCGGCCAAGGCCCGGAGCATGATCGAGCAGATCGAAGAGCTCGGCGGCGCCGCCCGGGCGATCGAGTCGGGCTACCAGCAGAACGAGATCGCGAACGCCGCCTACCGCCACCAGTTGGCGGTCGAGTCCAGGGACGAGGTCATCGTCGGCGTGAACGCCTACACCCAGGAAGAAGACGAGGAGGCCACGTTCCTGGCCGTCGACCCGGCCGCCGGAGCCCGGCAGATCGAGCGGGTGCGGAAGGTCCGCGAGCAGCGCGACTCGGCCGCAACGACTGCGGCCCTCGACCTGCTCCAGCAAGGGGCCGCGGGCGGAGACAACCTCGTTCCCCGAATCCTCGACTGTGTCCGGCAGCGGGCCACCCTGGGAGAGATCTCGGACCGCCTGCGCGCGGTCTGGGGCGAATACGAACGGTGATCCGGTGAAGTCGGCCTACGAGAGGGCGCTCGAGAAGCTCGAGAGCAGGGGCATCGCGGCGCCACAGCAGGACGCTCTCGACGAAGATCAGCGGCGGCGGATCGAAGACGCCCGCAGCCGCCACCAGGCGAAAGTGGCCGAACTCGAGATCCTCCACCGCAAGAACCTCGCCGCGGATCCGGCCAAGCGGCTCGAGGAGGAAGAAAACTACCGCGTCGAGTTGCGGCGTCTCGGCGAGCGCCTGGAGAGCGACATCGAGCGCATCCGTCGCGGCTGAGGCCGGCTCAGTGCGCCGCGGATGTCGCGACCGCGTCTCCCGCCACCGGCGCCGAGCCCAGGTCCTGAAGCGCGGTCACCTGCAGCAGGCTCTCGCGCAGCGCCTCGATGGCGTCCACCGCGGCCATCGCCCCTGAGATCGTCGTCACGCAGGGGATGTCGAACTTCAGCGCCGTGGTGCGGATCTCCATGTCGTCCTTGTACGACTCGCCACCCAGGGGCGTGTTCACGATCAGACCGACCTCACCGTTGATCAGGTAGTCGACCACGTGCGGACGGCCCTCCGCCACCTTGTTCACGCGCCGCGTCTCGATGCCCCGGTCGCTGAGGAACGAAGCGGTGCCCGCGGTGCACAGGAGCTCGAAACCGAGGTCCCGCAGGCGCTGGGCGACTCGCAGCAGCGCCGGCTTGTCCCGGTCGTTGACCGACAGGAAGGCGGCGCCGCTGTCCGGCAGCGCGTGGCCGGCGCCCAGCCAGGCCTTGGCGAAGGCGCTGCCGAAGCTGCGGCCGATGCCCATCACCTCGCCGGTCGACTTCATCTCCGGACCCAGGACCGGGTCGACGCCCGGAAAGCGGTCGAACGGGAAGACCGGCGCCTTGACGAAGAAACGGTCGACCCGAGGCTCCTCGACCAGGCCGATCTCCTCCAGGGTCTCCCCGACCATGACCCGTGTCGCGATCTGCACCAGGGGCAGGCCGACCGCCTTGGCGATGAAGGGCACCGTCCGCGAGGCCCGGGGATTCACTTCCAGCACGTAGACCTCTCCGTCGTAGATCGCGAACTGCACGTTCATCAGACCGACGACGCCGAGCCTCAGCGCCAGCCGCCGGGCGATGTCGCGCATCTTGTCGAGGTCCTTCTCGTCCACCCGGTACGGCGGCAGCACCGCCGCCGAGTCGCCGGAGTGGATGCCGGCCTCCTCGATGTGCTGCATGATGCCGCAGACCACCGCCCGCTCCCCGTCCGCCACCAGATCGACGTCGACCTCGAAGGCGTCCTCGAGAAAGCGGTCGAGCAGCACCGGCCGTCCGGGCGAAACGTCGGCGGCCCGGCGCATGTAGTTGATCAGCGTCGGCTGGTCGTAGCAGATCGACATCGCCCGGCCACCGAGCACATAGCTCGGCCGCACGACGACCGGGTAACCGATCTCGTCCGCGACCCGGCACGCTTCGTCGAGCGATACGGCGGAGCCGTTGGCAGGTACGAGGATGTCCTCCTCAGCCAGGAGATCACCGAAGCGACGCCGGTCTTCCGCCAGGTCGATCGCCTCCGGCGACGTACCCAGGATGGAGACACCCGCCGCCTCAAGGCTGCGAGCGAGCTTGAGCGGGGTCTGGCCGCCGAGCTGGACGATCGCACCCAGCGGCTGCTCGCGGCGGTAGATCGCCATCACGTGCTCGAAGGTGAGCGGCTCGAAGTAGAGCCGGTCCGAGGTGTCGTAGTCGGTCGAGACGGTTTCCGGGTTGCAGTTCACCATGATCGTCTCGTAGCCGGCTCGCCGCAGGGCGAACACCGCGTGGACGCAGCAGTAGTCGAACTCGATTCCCTGGCCGATCCGGTTCGGCCCGGAGCCGAGGATCATCACCTTCCGGCGCTCGGTGGGCAGGGCCTCGTCCTCCACCCCGGGCGTCGAGTAGAGGTAGGGGGTGACGGCCACGAACTCGGCGGCGCAGGTGTCCACGCGCTTGAAGACGCGGTCGAGCTTCCGCTTCGTGATCTCGCGGGCGACCAGATCCTCTCCGCTGCCGAGCAGGGAGGCGACCCGCTGATCGCTCAACCCGCTCAGCCGGGCCCGGCGCAGCAGCTCGTCCGGCGCGGACTCGAGGTCCCAGCAGGCGAGTTCCGCTTCGATCTCCACGACGGTCCGGATCTCGCGCAGGAACCAGGGGTCGATGTCCGACGCCGCCGCCACCTCGTCGACCGTCCAGCCCTGGCGCAGCGCTGCGAAGACGCCGAAGAGGCGCTGCCAGTTGGGCGTGCTGAGCCGCCGTCGCAAACCGACCGGATCGCTGACCAGCTCCTCCTGGCGCGGCCACGCGGCCTCCAGTTCCAGACCGGAGAGGCCCTTCATCAGCGCCTCGCGGAAGTTGCCTCCGATCGCCATCACTTCGCCCACCGACTTCATCGACGTGCCCAGGGTGCCGGCGGTGCGCTCGAACTTCTCGAACGCCCAGCGCGGGATCTTGACGACCGTGTAGTCGAGGGTCGGCTCGAAAGCCGCGTAGGTCTTGCCGGTGATGTCGTTCGAGATCTCGTCCAGGGTGTAGCCGACCGCCAGTTGCGCGGCGATCTTGGCGATCGGGAAGCCGGTCGCCTTGGACGCCAGGGCCGAACTCCGCGAGACCCTCGGGTTCATCTCGATCACGACCCGCCGCCCGGTGCCCTGCTCGACCGCGAACTGGATGTTCGAACCCCCGGTCGCGACGCCCACCTTGCGGATCACGGTGAACGCGTCGTCGCGCATGTCCTGGTACTCGGGATCGGACAGCGTCTGCTGCGGCGCCACGGTGATCGAGTCGCCGGTGTGCACGCCCATCGGTTCGACGTTCTCGACCGAGCAGACGACGATCGCGTTGTCGGCGACGTCGCGCATCACCTCGAGCTCGAACTCCTTCCAGCCCAGAACCGACTGCTCGATCAGGATGAGCGAGGCAGGACTCGCCTGCAGGGCGCGGACGATCACTTCGTCGATCTCGTCGCGGTTGAACACGACGCCGCCGCCCTCCCCGCCCAGCGTGAAGCTCGGCCGGACGATGACCGGAAAGCCCAGGCGTTCGATGATCTCCCGCGCTTCCTCCAGCGTTTTCGCGGTGCCGCTCTCCGGCACCTCGAGACCCGCCTCGACCATTGCCCGCTTGAACAGTTGGCGGTCCTCGCCAAGACGCAGCGCCTCGATCCCCGCGCCGAGCAGCTTCATGCCGGACTCCTCGAGCGCGCCGGACTCCTCGAGCGCCAGCGTCAGGTTGATTCCGGTCTGGCCGCCGACAGTCGGCAGCAGCGCGTCCGGCCGCTCCCGCTCAATGATCTTCATCGCCACGTCGGGCACGAGGGGTTCGACGTAGGTCGCGTCCGCGAACTCCGGGTCCGTCATGATCGTCGCCGGGTTCGAGTTGACCAGGATGACCCGATAGCCCTCCCGCCGCAGCACCCGGCAGGCCTGGGTGCCGGAATAGTCGAACTCGCAGGCCTGGCCAATGACGATAGGCCCGGAACCGAAGATCAGGATCGATTCGATGTCCGTGCGCTTCGCCATGAGCGCGCGGAGTGTATAAGCAAGCGGGCGCGTTTCCGGCTCGTTCCGCCCACGGAAAACACGGCACGGAGGAAACACTTGGACGCCGAGTCGCGTATACTTCTTTCAGAGGCGGCACCGAGCCACAGGCTAAGGGTCGATCGGCATTCGCCCAACGACTCGCGCCCTGGCTCCCGTGTCGTCACCCACCGGGTCACGACTGGACGCGTCCGCGGCCAGAGGAACTGCGACCCACCCCCGGACACTGTCCGGACCTGCCTTAAACCCTCAACTTCCGCTCAGCGGCCACGGGCTGACTGAGGCGCGATTCAAAACCCGGGAGGGGTTGCTTTCAAGCAACCCCTCCTTCCACATCAGGCGGGTTTGGTGAGGCCCTGCTCCCAGTGCCCTATTCCCAGTGGAGAGCCCGCGCCGGCTCGAGGGACGATGCCAGCCGGGCCGGCCACCAGCACGCGAGGCCGACGACCAGCAGGCTGAAGCCGGCCACCGCCAGCAGATCCAGCGCCCGAACGTCGAACGGGACGCTGCTGATGAAGTAGATCTCCGCCACGCCGGGATCGAACCGCACGAGTTCGTAGCGCGTGATGATCGCGCTGACCAGCGAACCGAGCAGCAGACCAAGGCCGGTGCCCGCGGCGCCAAGACTCAGGCCGCAGACCAGGAACACCCGCCGCAGCCGCCGGGGACCGAGCCCCAGCGCCCCAAGCACCGCGGTATCCCGGCCCCGCTCGCGCACCATGACGACCAGGGCCGCGGCGATGTTGAACGTCGACACCAGCACGATCAGGCCCAACACCAGGAACAGGCCCCATTTCTGCAGCCGAAGCGCCGCGAAGATGTCCCGGTTTCCCCGTCGCCAGTCGGTGACGAGCGCATCGGCGCCCACCAGCTCCTCGATGCTCCGGTGCACCAACGACGGGTCCGCGCCCTGCGACGTCGCCACCTCGAGAACCACCCCTACCGCGCCGAGAGCCGCGACCGTGTCCCGGTGCAGGACGGCGTAGCTCCGGTCGTACTCGGAGAACCCGGTTTCGAACGCACCCGTCACCCGGAGCGTGCGGTAGGCGAAGCGCGGCTGGCCCGAGGGCGAGCCGACGATCGCCGTCAGACGCAGCAGGTCCCCGTCCGCCACGCCGAGAGTCCGCAGGAGTTGGCGGCCGAGCACGACCGCGTCCAAGCCCTCCGCGCTCCGTTCGAGTTCTTCTTCGCCGGCGCCGAAGGAGGAGGCGCCGGGCAGGACGCCCCGGAACCAGACGTCCACGCCGGCCGGGTTTCCCCTGCTCGCCAGCGCGCCCTGGCCGGCCAGCGTGACGCCGACCCGTTCCACGCCGGGCAGCCGTCGCAATCGACCGGCCGTGTCGTCGGCGGAAGCGAGATCTCCCGCGGCTTCGCCCAGAGGCGTGACGACCAGAGGTCCGCTCTGGAGCAGCCGGTTCTCGACCGAGTTCGTGTAGCCGCTCATCAGCGCCATCGAGACGACCATCGCCGCCACGCCCAGGCCGGTCGACCCAAGGGCCGACCTCGCGGTCCCGGTCAAGAGCCGGCTTCGTCCCCCGAGCAGGTAGCGCGCGGCGATCCACCAGACCACCCGGCGGCCCCGCGCAGCACCCGGCTCGTGGGCGTCAGCCACAGACGTCGAGGAACTCCCCGAACAGTCGCGCGGCGTCGTGCGGCCCCGGCGCCGCCTCCGGGTGGTACTGGACCGAGAAGATCGGCCGGCCGGTCGCCTTGAAGGCTTCTACCGTACCGTCGTTCAGATTGATCGCCGCCACCTGGCAGTCGTCGGGAAGGCTGTCTCCCGCGAGAGCGAAGCCGTGGTTCTGGCTCGTGATGGAAACCTCGCCGGTCTCCTCGTCGCGAACCGGCTGGTTGCCGCCGTGGTGCCCGAACTTCAGCTTGAAGGTCCTGCCGCCCAAAGCCAGGCCCAGCAACTGGTGGCCGAGACAGATGCCGAACAGCGGCGTCCTGGAGTCGATGAGTTCCCGCACCTCGCCGATGATCCCGTGGAGCGGCTCCGGGTCTCCGGGTCCGTTCGAGAGCACGACGCCGTCGACCTCCAGGGCGAGACACTCGCGAGCCGGCGTACGCGCCGGCAGGACGACGACCCGGGCGCCCTGCCGGACTAGAGAGCGAAGGATGTTCCGCTTGACGCCGAAGTCGTAGACCGCCAGGCGAACCTTCTCCTCGCCCTCCGGCTCGAGCTCGTACGGAGCCTCGCAGGTCACCTCGTCGACGAGAGCCCGCCCCTCCATCGTCGGCTGCCGCCGAACTTCCTCGACCAGCTCCGCGTCCGGCCGATCGCAACTCGTGATCAACCCTCGCATGGCACCGTGGTCGCGCAGCCGCCGCACCGCGGCCCGCGTGTCGATGCCAGCGAGGGCCGGCACACCCGCCGCATCCAGGTACGCGCCCAGCTCGCCATCACCCAGTCCCGAGCGGCGGACGGTGAACTCGCGGACGACGAACCCTTCCACCCACACCCGGTGCGACTCCTCCGCGCCGTCGTAGGTCCCGTAGTTGCCGATGTGGGGCTGGGTCATGATCACGATCTGGCCCCGGTAGGAAGGGTCCGTCAGGATCTCCTGGTAACCCGTCATCGACGTGTTGAAGACCACCTCCGCGAAGCGGCTGCCCTCGACCAGAGTCTCGCCACGGAAGACGGAGCCGTCCTCGAGAATCAGACGACCGGTCACCTCGCCGGCTCCGACAGTTCCAGCAGCACCCCGCCCGCGCTCTTCGGGTGGACGAACTGAACCGTGGCGCCCTCGGCGCCGGGGCCGGGCCGCCCGCGCAGCAAAGACAGTCCGTCCTCGCGGAGCTTCGCGTCGTCCTCGTGAATGTCGTCGCTCCGCATGCACAGGTGGTGTACTCCCGGGCCGCGCCGCTCAAGGAAGCGCCCCACCGGGGAATCGCCCGAGAGCGGCTCCAGGAGTTCGATCCGCGTGCCGCCGCAGGGGATCATCGCCACCCGCACCCCTTCGTGCTCGACCACCTCGATCGCCGTGATCTCGAGACCCAGCTTCTCGTAGAACGTCCTCGCCTCTTCGATCGAAGAGACGGCGATCGCCACATGGTCCAGACCTGTGATCATTGCTATGCGCCTCGGTGTTGCCGCAATCCGCCAACGAACTCGCCGACCAGCCGGTCCGCCAGATCGTAGGGATCGCTGGCCGGCCCGGACTTCCGCGGCGCCCGATTCTGCTGCGAATCGTCCTCTCCGTCCAGAGCCTTTGAACCCCCGGCGGCCAGGAGATCCCGCGCGAATCGCTCGTCGTCGACCGAGCCCATGGCCAGCTGCAGGACCTCCGCACGGTACAGGTCCAGCACCCTGCGCCTCAGCCGCGCCGACCGCCGGGCGCCGATCTCGCCTCCCGCCCTCAGCCGTTCAAAACACGCGGACACCGTGTCCAGGACCTCCGCCGCGCCGTCGCCCGTCCGCGCCACTGTAGGCAGCACCGCCGGCGGCTCGCTCCCAGTCCCATCTGCCAGGTGCAGCATCTCCACGATCGACCGGCGAGCGGCAGCCGCGCCCGGCAGGTCGCTCTTGTTGACGACGAACACGTCCGCGATCTCCATCGTCCCGCTCTTGATGGCCTGAACGCCGTCGCCCAGGCCGGGCGCCGTGACCAGAACGACCAGGTCCGAGTTCCGGCGAATGGCGGTCTGGGCCTGGCCGGTGCCCACGGTTTCGACCAGAATCCAGGGAAAGCCCGCGGCATCGAGCAGATCGGTCGCCGCGGCAGCGGCCTGCGCCAATCCCCCGCCGGCGCCGCGAGAGGCCATCGACCGGATGAAGACGCCCGGATCGGTTTCCAGGTCGGACATCCGGACCCGGTCGCCAAGCACGGCGCCGCCGGTCAACGGGCTGGTCGGATCGAACGCGAGCACCGCCACGGGCTCTCCCCGCTTCCGGAGTTCCCGCGTCAGAGCGGCCGTCAACGTGCTCTTGCCGACCCCGGGCGGTCCGGTCAGGCCGATCGTCATCGCGCGGCCGGCACGCCGGTAGGCCATCTTCGCCAGAGCTTGCGTTTCACCGCCGCCCTCGATGGCGGTCAGAGCCCGGCCCAGACGCCGGGTCTCGCGCCAGGGCTCGGGGTCGTCCAGCCAGGCCCCGGCAGTCCGGTCGGCGCTCATGAGGCGAACCTGCCGACGTCGACCGCGCCGTAGTAGTGCCAGAGGATCTCGCGATAGGTCAGACCGCGCTGCGCCATGAGGTACGAGCCCACCTGGCACATACCGACACCGTGGCCCCGGCCGCGGCCGGCGAAGCGCCAGCCGGGAACAGCCCCATCGCCGGTCTCGGCCGTCAGCTCCACGAGGTGTTCAGGGACATCGAGCAGCCAGCGGATCGCGAGACCCTGGAGTTCCACCGCGCCCTGTTCGCCGATCAGGTCGATGCGCACCACCCGGCCCGAGACGCCGCGTTCGAGCACCCTCAGGGACCTGAGGCCCAGGCCGGGAAAGCGCCTTTCCGCCGCGACTCGCACGGAATCGTGGGAACGCCACACGGACCACGGCTCCGCGGCCACCTGATCTCGCCGCTTCGGCGCCTCGTGAACGATGAGGACCACCCGGCCGCGGGCCAGGTACACGCGCAGCCGATCTCCGGGCGCTGCCGCAAGGTTCCGCGTGGGAACGCCGAGATCCTCGGGCGGCGCCCCAGCCCGGACCTCGGTCAACAGCAACTCCGTCCCGGACGCCAGTGGCGCCAGCCGGCGACGACCCTGCTCGCGCAGATCGAGCCAGCCGCCGTCGAGGCCGCCCAGGTTTCCTCCAACGACCTCCAGGCCGCCCCCGGAACGGGCGCGGCTCAGCCGCTCTTCGACGCGCCCCTCACGCACCCTGCGAACGCCTAGAGACTTCAGCAGATGCCTGGCGGGCGATCCCTCGGCGCCGCCTGCCAGGGTCACGACTCCCCCTTCGACGCAGGCGGTTCCCGTCGGACCGCCACCCGCCAGAAGAGGAAAGACGTGATCGACGAGTTCGGTGCCGCCGCCGCAACTCGCCGTGAACAGCGCCTCCTGGGGAATGCCGCCGCGCAGCAGGATCTCGCCGCGAGTGGAGACGATCGCCTGGTCCGAGACCGGGTGTTCCACGTCCAGACCGCCGTACACCTGGCACAGCGGCGTGGCGCAGAGGTCGTACCCCTCCCCTTCGAACTCGCCAAGGCGCTTGACCGCGTACGTGCGAGCGGCCACGGCCTGCGCCTTGATCGCCTCGATCTCCGGGTACAGGTCCGGCCCGAGCTCGACCGGCACGACGCCGCGCAGGTAGTCCTCGAGCGGCGCGGCGTTGACGACGTTCAGGCCGGCCCGGTCGCTCAGGAAGACCTCGAGCGCACCCCGGTAGCGACGGCCCAGGATGTCGACGACGCCGTCGGCCGACTCGAGCCGCAGCCTCCGCCCCGCGACCCTCCCGACTCCTTCAATCTCGAAGCCCGGCTCCTCCAGAACCTGGCCCTCGATCGTGATCCATACGTCGTCGAACCCTTCGACATGAAGCCGGCCGCGGGCCTCCTCCGCTGCCTCCCGGTCACCGAAGCGGCCCACGCGAACCCGATACAGGCCGGTAGCCGCATCGAGCACAGAGTCAGCCTCCTGATCGAGCAGACCCGCCAACCGGCCGGCCAGCCTCTCCGCCTGCACCCGATCCCGCAACGCCGCCACCTGCAGACGATGGACTCCCGGACTCGCCTTCCCCGGGGCTGCGATCACTTCGAAGGACCCGATCACCTCGTACTGTCGGCCCGCGTCGTCCACAAGCCACGAAGGCCCGTCGCAGCAGGCGACCTCGACCCGCTCCAGGTCCGTGGCCAGCCCCAGCCGAATCTCCTCCGGCAGAACGATCGACGGAGGAGACGTCGCCGCACCGGGATGCACTGCCGATGCCGTCGCCAGCAGCAGACAGGCCGCAACGCCCAGACCCAAGTCGGTCATCCACCGCTCAACCCTCTGTGATCCGCTCACTCCCATCGCCCGTTCCATACGTTATTGGAAATACGCCAAAGCGGCGGCTTCCAGTCCCGCGGCGTCCGCTGGGACCCTCCCCCCTCCGGCCGATGCCGCGAGACGGGTGTTACCGATGCTGATGCGCCTGCATTTCGTGGCGGAAGTCGCGGACGGCGTCGATGAGGATCGGCTTCGCCATCTGGTGTAGGCGGCTGATCAGGCTGGCGGGGACGCGGCCAGCCAGGGTCTGGTCGCCGTCAGCCTCGGAGGTCAGGTAATAGTTGCTCGTGAACAGGGTCGGCCGGCGAGCCATGTAGCGGCCGTTGATCAGCAGGTACAGGGTGTCGGAGACGAACGGCGAGGGCCGGCGCGCGCCGAGCTCGTCGACGACGACGACGTCAGCCTCCTGGAGCGGACGGAGCAGGTCGGCCTGGTTCCGCGGAGCGTCGGGCTGGAACGTCGCCTGGATGTCGGCGACCAGGCTCGTGAAATCGACGAAGCGGCCGCCTACGCCGTACTGCTCGGCCAGTTCGATCAGCACCGCCACCGCAAGGTGCGTCTTGCCCCGGCCGCTCGGACCGATGAACACCAGTCCGGATTCGTTCAGCGATCCGTCGAGCTCCATGAACTCCTCGATGTACCGGTCACAATCGCGGCGCGCGGTGAGGAGTTGATCGCCCACGTCACCGGCAAGCCGGAAGTTGGTCAGCCGGCAACCCTGGTACTTGGGCGGGATGCCCAGGTCGTCGACGCGGCGGCTGCGGACGCGGGTCGAGTGGCAGGTGCAGCGTCGCGCCTGGTTCGTCGCGAGGTCGACGATCCAACCGCGTCCGTCGCAGAGTTCGCAGCCTTCCTCGTTCACTCCTCGTCCTCGACCTTGACCAGCGCTCCGCTTCGCACCCAGACCAGGGCGTGCCGCCGCCGGACACCCCGGCGGCGGTCCGCCGCGTCGCGCTCGACGATCGAGAGTAGCCTGTCCCGCTCGGCCTCGAGCCGCGCCAAGCGTTCCTGCAGCGTGAGGATCACCTCGACTCCGGCGAGGTTGACGCCCATGTCCCGGGTCAGCGTGAGGATCGACTCGAGCCGGTTCAGGGAGTCTTCATCGTAGAGGCGGGTGTTGCCATCGCTTCGTTGCGGCTCCAGCAGGCCCTCACGCTCGTACAGCCGGAGGGTCTGCGGATGGATGTCGTAGCGCTCGGCGACCTTGCTGATCATCACGTAGCGGCCGCCCCCCACCCGCCGGCGGCGGGACGGGGGACGGCGCCCACGCGACGACCGCGGCGGCGTCACCTAGCTGGCCCCCTTGTCCCCGGAAGTACCGCCGTCCCCGGACGTTTCATCCACGTCGACGAAGTCGGCGTCAATCACGTCGTCATCGGCGGCCTGAGGCCCGCCGTCTCCGGGGCCGCCCGCGCCCGGAGGCGCGCCGGGGGCCGACTCGGCGCTGGTCTGTTCGTAGATGACCTGCGCCAGCTTGTGCGAAGCCTGGGTCAGCCGCTCGGATGCGCCCTGCATGGCGGCGGCGTCCTCGCCCTCCATGCTCTTCTTCGCATCCTCGATCGCGGACTCGAGCTCGGCGCGGTCGCTCTCGGACAGCTTGTCCCGGTGTTCGCCGAGGTTCTTTTCCGTCCCGTAGACCAGCGAGTCGAGCTGATTGCGAGCGTCGATCGCTTCGCGACGCTTCTTGTCCTCGTCGCTGTGGGCCTGAGCATCAGCGACCATCCGTTCGATCTCGTCCTTCTCGATGCCGCCCGAGCCGGTGATCGTGATCTTCTGCTCCTTGCCGGTGCCCTTGTCCCTGGCCGACACGTTGACGATGCCGTTGGCGTCGATGTCGAACGTGACCTCGATCTGGGGCATGCCGCGAGGTGCCGGGGGAATGCCAACCAGGTGGAAGCGGCCGAGCGTCCGGTTGTCGCCGGCGATCTCGCGCTCCCCCTGGAGCACATGGACCTCGACGGATGTCTGGTTGTCGCCGGCGGTCGAGAACACCTCGCTCTTGCGGGTGGGGATCGTCGTGTTGCGATCGATCAGTTTGGTGAAGACGCCACCCAGCGTCTCGATGCCAAGCGACAGCGGCGTGACGTCGAGCAGCAGGACGTCCGTGACGTCCCCGGCCAGCACGCCGCCCTGAATCGCCGCGCCGATCGCGACCACCTCGTCCGGGTTCACGCCGCGATGGGGCTCCCGTCCGAAGAACTCCTTGACTGCTTCCTGCACCGCCGGCATGCGGGTCTGGCCGCCCACGAGGACGATCTCCTCGATGTCGCTGGTGCCGAGGCCGGCGTCCCTGAGCGCCTGGCGGCAGGGTTCGAGCGTGCTCCTGACCAGGTCTTCGGTGAGCTGCTCCAGCTTGCTGCGGGAGAGCTTGACGTTGAGGTGCTTTGGCCCCGAGGCGTCGGCGGTAACGAAGGGGAGGTTGATCTCCGTCTCCTGAACGCCCGACAGCTCGATCTTCGCCTTCTCGCCGGCTTCCTTGAGCCGCTGCATGGCCATCGGATCCTGGCCGAGGTCGATGCCCTGGTCCTTCCTGAACTCCTCCAGCAGCCAGTCGATGATCCGCTGATCGATGTTGTCGCCCCCCAGGTGGGTGTCGCCGTTCGTCGCCTTGACCTCGACCACACCCTCGCCCACCTCGAGAATCGAGATGTCGAAGGTGCCGCCACCGAAGTCGTAGACGGCGATCGTGCGGTCGCCCTCCTTGTCCAGGCCATAGGCAAGCGCCGCCGCGGTCGGTTCGTTCACCAGCCGCTCGACGGTCAGTCCGGCAATCTGGCCGGCATCCCGCGTGGCCTGACGCTGAGCGTCGTTGAAGTAGGCGGGGACCGTGATCACGGCACGCTCCACCGGCCCGCCGAGATAGTCCTCGGCCGCCTGCTTCAGCTTCTGCAGCACCATAGCCGAGATCTGGGGCGGCGTGTAGGTCTTGCCGACGGCCTCGATCTGCACGTCGTCGCCGGAACTCGAGACCGCGTAGGGGACCATTTTCTGCTCTTCGGAAACCTCGCCCAGGCGCCGCCCCATGAAGCGCTTGATCGAGAAGACGGTGTTCTGCGGATTGGTCACCGCCTGTCGCTTGGCGACCTGGCCGACGAGCCGCTCGCCCTTCTCAGTGAAGCCGACGATCGACGGCGTCGTCCGGCTTCCTTCCGAGTTCGGAATCACCTTCGGGTCCGAACCCTCCATCACGGCGACGACGCTGTTGGTCGTCCCCAGATCGATACCAATGATCTTGCTCAAGACTCTTTCTCCTGATCGGTTCATCCTTGGGCGCTTCGGGCGGGTGCGGTCTCAACCGCCTGGCCCTGGCCCGAACGCGATAAGGACACTAAGACCTAAGCGATCTGTTGTCAAGTCCCGAGCGGCAGCAATATGATTGCGGGCCACTCAGATTTCGCTCTGGCTCCCGCCATCGGACGGGGCCGGATCAGCGGGCCGTCAGCCGCGACTCTTTTCGACGTACCGCATCCGGAGCTGCGCGAGAAGATCCTCGAGCAACGCCGTCTCCTGCTCGGAGACGTTGCCCCGGGTCTTCTCCTGCAGCACCGCCAGCAGGTCGATGTGGAGCCGGGCCCGCGGCAGATCCTGGGCGCTCTGACCGTCCGGCAACTGGGCGTCGCCGAGCAGGAAGGCGATTGGCTCAGCGAGTACGGCGACCAGGTCCATGAAGCCGGGAGACTGCGCCCCGCGCGGCGGCATCTGCGCAGCACCCGCATCGGAGCCCGCGGACGACGTCGCGGACGCGGCCTGTTCAGCCCCGCCAGGCGGCACCCCGCCCGCACTCGCCGGGCCGCCCTCACTGGCGACGGGAGGTGGCTTCTCGGCCGCCGTTCCGGCCTTCTGCTGCTCGAGGAAGCGGTACTCTTCGCGCAGTTCTCCGTCGTCCGTGAACATCCTTCTGTCGGTGACCTTCACTTCCGACCTCCGCTCCCGACCAATGCAAGATCGTAACAAAGGCGACGGCGCCGGACACGACTCCTGCTCGCTCGCTCCGATCGCCGACCTGATCGACCGGTTGCGCGTCGACTGCCCCTGGGACCGCGAGCTGTCACTGGCGGACCTCCGGGCCTATCTGATCGAAGAGGCCCACGAACTGGCCGCCGCGATCGACGAACGCGATCCCGCCGCGATCAACGAGGAACTGGGCGATCTGTTGTTCGAGGCGGTCTACGTTGCCCGCCTGACCGGCGCCGAACTGGGCGATCTGCCGCTGAGCGGGGCTATCCGCACGGTGATCGACAAGATGGTCGCGCGCCACCCCCACGTCTTCGGCGACGAGAAGGACCAGGCGGAGGCCGGTTCCGCAGCCGAGGTCGCGGCAAAGTGGGAGCAGCGGAAGCGCAGCCCCGACGGCGAACGCTCCGTGCTGGACGGCGTACCAGCCTCCCTGCCGGCGCTCGTCGGCGCCTATCGGCTCGGGCAGAAGGCGGCCGGCATCGGTTTCGACTGGGACTCGACCAAGGCTGTGCGAGCAAAGGTGGCCGAAGAACTCGGCGAACTGGACCACGAGACGGCGAACGACCAGGCCGGCCGGTCCGGCGAGGCGAAGGCTCGGGTCGAAGAGGAGCTGGGCGACGTGCTGTTCGCGGTCGCCAACCTCGCCCGCCATCTGGACGTCGACCCTGAACGCGCGCTGGCCGCGGCAAACCGGAAGTTCCGCCGCCGCTTCGCGGCAATGGAGGCGGAACTCAAGCCTGGCGGCGACTACCCGTTGGAGGAACTGGAACGGTTGTGGGAGCGGGTGAAGCTCAGGGTGGGTCCGGCTCGGCGGGCGTCTCCATGATGAACAGGCCCAGAGCCTCGTCCAGGACCTGGTCCGATCCGTCGTCCCTTTCGGCGAACGCGCTCAGGCGGCGGTCGTTGCTGACGCGGATTCTGCGGTTCAGCCGTTCGCCCTCGGGGTCCGTGTAGAAGGCCGCGGTCGTCTCGAGCACGCCGCCGCCGTTCGGCAGCTCGATCTGCCGCAGCGTTCCGGCGTAGCCGAAGGTCGACTCGCCAGTGTGGTCCGCGTCGACCGCCTGGCGCAGGACGGCGGTCAGGATCTCTGCCGGTCCCTGTGAACTGCGATCGGTCAGGATGTCGATATCTCCCGAGTACAGCCCCCCCGCACCTTCGAAGGTCCTGAGCTTCACGTCCTCCCGATCGATCAGGCTGCCCAGCTCGCCGCTGGCGAACAGGCCCGCCACCGCGTAGGCGGCCTCGGCGGAACCTCCCGCGACGCCACGGAGATCGATCAGCAGGGAGTCGCCAGCGTAGCCGGCGAGCAACGCCTCCACCCGGGCTGCCGTGCCGGAACCGAAGCTCGGGATCCTCAGCACGCCGACCCCGCGGATCTCCTCCAACTCCGGCGGAAGCGGCTCGTACTCGTCCAGGATCAGACTCGCTTCGACGCTGTTGCCACGCCGCACCAGTTCCAGATCCAGTTTGGACCCGACCGGGCCGGCGAGCTGACGCCGCAGCTCCCACAGGGGCATCGCGCGGGACGAACGACCGTTGATGCCGGCGACGATGTCACCCGGCTCCAGTCCCGCGGTCTCCGCCGGGCTTCCGTCGTCGACCGCGACCACGTAGGCGGTGCCGCGCTCCTTGAGCACGAGGACGCCCGAATGCCGACGACCCACCGCATGCGCTGCCCGGTACGACTCGACCTCGCTCGCCGGTACGTAGACCGAGAAGGGATCGAGGGCGTCCGTCACGCCATCCATGGCGCCAGCCGTCAGACTCCGTCCGTCGGTCTCCTCGACGTACGAGCCGCGGATCAGCCGAAGTACCTCCTCCCACAGCGTGAGGTACTTGTAGATCGAGTCCCGGCCAGTGCCTTCCGTTTCGTCGCTGGCGCCCAGCCAGGCGCCGCCCGCGAGACCCAGGACCAGGAGCAGGGAAAGGCAGACGGCAGTCAGCCGGCCGCCGCCGAAGCCGCGGCGGCCCAACCCCCAGCGGCGCTGCGCCGGCGACCGCTCGCTGCCTTCCACGTGCACCGCTCCGTCAGGCGAGCGAAGCGACTGCCTCGTCCTCGTCCTCCAGGATGTCCAGCACGGTGACCAACTGGGTGATCTGGAGCACCCCAAGGATCCGGCTCGGCATGGAGAACAGGCGCAGCTTGCCGCCCCGGTTGGTGACCGTGGTGTAGGCGGCAACCAGTTCGCCGACGCCGGAGGAGTCGATCGAACGCACCCGGCCCATGTTGAGCAGGATGCTCGTAGCGCCCTCGCCGACCGCCGCGAGGACAGCTTCTCTCAGAGCCACATCGCCCTCGCCGATCGTGATCCTGCCCTGGAGATCGAGAATCGTCGCTCCATCACGCTGGCGCTTTTCAATCTTCATTCGCTCCTCCCTGGTCTGCTTCGGCGCTGATGCCCGGGGCGCCGAACTTCTTGTGAAGCCGGACCTTCGTGCCGCCATCGGCGCCGAAATCGTAGTCGATCTTATCCATGAACCTGCGCATGTAGAAGATGCCTCTGCCTTCCGTCCTGAGCAGGTTGTCCGGGGCCAACGGGTCCGCCACGGCGTCCGGATCGAAGCCGCTGCCCTGGTCCTCGACTGTGATGTCGACACCGATCTCGTCCACCGCCAGGCACACGTCCACTTTCTTCTCGGGATCGAGACCGTTGCCGTGCTTGATCGCGTTCGTCAGCGCCTCCCGCAACGCGATGCCCATCCAGTAGCCCGTCTCTTCGTCGATCGGTAGCGACTCGAGTGTTTCGTCGAGCACCGCCTGAACCAGCTCGATGTTCTCGTACCGGCTGCCGATGGAGAGCCGAATCGTCTGGTGAGCAGGTTCCGGCACGGCAGCCTCCGCCTCAGGACCGCGCCCGGGTGGCGCCGCGCTGGTGCTGGTACCGGCTTCCAGCGCCCGGTTCGCCGTAGGCGGTCTCCGGCTCGGACTCCATCGCGATGAAAATGAGCTGGGCGATTCGGCGGCCCGCGTCCAGCACGAACGGGACCGGTCCGAGGTTCTGCAACTCGAGGGTGATGTTCCCCTCGAATCCCGGGTCGCACCAGCCGGCCAGCGAGTGGTTGATCCACAGCCGCCCCAGCGTGGACTTGAGCTTCAGGTCGCAGGCCACCGAACGCGGAATGCGCACGAACTCGAGGGTGGTGGCGAGCACGACCTCGTTCGGGAACAGCTTGATCCTGTCGCCGTGGAACTCCTCCGGATCGCGTGTGGGGCAGATCCAGTGGTCGCCGACGCGGACGTCGTAGCTGGCGGCGTTCACCTGGTTCGGTTCGAAGGGGTCGACGCCGCCCGCTTCGCCCCAGGCGCGGATCCAGTGGTCCGGCTTGATCACGGCCGCTCCGCCACTGTGCCGTCCACGTTCCCCACCTCAGTAGAAGTAGACGGGACCGCCGTCCTCGCCACGGTGAATCGTCTCGACGAATCGAATGACGCCTTCCTTGAGCGACATGGTCAACGTCGACGTCCGGAAGCCGTCGCCAAAGAAGCGGACGCCCCGGAGCAGGTCGCCGCCGGTGACGCCGGTGCAGCAGAACAGGATGTCCTCCCCCGGCGCCAGCTCTTCGGTCCGGTAGATGCGGTCGGGATCCTCTATGTCGAACTCGGCGAGCCGCCGCTTCTGCTCGTCGGAAAGCGCCGACAGCCTCCCCTGAATCTCCCCGCCGAGGCAACGCATCGCCGCCGCCGTGATCACCCCTTCCGGCGCGCCGCCGGCGCCGATCACCGCGTGGATGCCGGTGCCGCGGACCGCCGCCGCGATCGCCGTCGACAGGTCGCCGTCGCCGATCAGCTTGATCCGCGCCCCGGCGGTCCGGATGTCGTCGACCAGGTTCCGGTGCCGGTCCCGGTCGAGTACGACCACGGTCAAGTCGCTGACGGCGCAGTCGAAGGCGGCCGCGATCGCCTTCAGGTTGTCCTCGACCGGAGCATCCAGATCGACCTTGCCGCGGGCCGTCGGGCCGACCACGATCTTGTCCATGTAGATGTCGGGGGCGTGGAGCAGGCCGCCACGCTCGGACGCGGCGAGCACCGCCATGGCGTCGGAAGCCCCGGTGGCGCAGAGATTCGTCCCCTCCAGCGGGTCGACCGCGAAGTCCACCTGCAGATCGCCCGCGGCCCTGCGGCCGACCTTCTCACCGACGTAGAGCATGGGCGCCCTGTCGCGCTCCCCCTCGCCGATCACCACCCGGCCGTCGATCGCCATGTCCGCCAGGACGCCGCGCATCGCCTCGACGGCGACGTGGTCCGAGTGGTGGCGGTCGCCGTATCCCATCGTCTGGGCCGCCGCGACCGCGGCAGCCTCGGTCACGGCGACGAAGTCATGGTCGCGGAGCTCCCCGGTCACGAGCCGGCCCCC
Source organism: Holophagales bacterium (assembly GCA_009837085.1). Taxonomy (GTDB): domain Bacteria; phylum Acidobacteriota; class Thermoanaerobaculia; order Multivoradales; family Multivoraceae; genus Multivorans. Next base: position 56,202 of record VXUF01000134.1, on the reverse strand, counting down.
GCGGCGGCAGCGGCCAGCTCCGGCCGGTCGGCGGCTTCGCGCGCCTGGCTGCGGCTCATCGGCGGGTTGAAGGAGGGGATGCCGGTGATCGCCGCGCCGATCACGAGGCCGTGGATGTCGTGTGTGCCCTCGTAGGTGTAGACGGACTCGATGTTCAGCATGTGGCGGACGACCGGGTACTCGTCCGAAATGCCGTTGGCACCGAGAATCTCGCGCGCCAGCTTCGCGCATTCGCGCGCCACCCAGACGTTGTTCCGCTTGCACATCGACACGTGCTGCGGTTCCATCGTCCCCGCCGTCTTCAGCCCCGCCAACTGGTAGACGAGGAACTGTCCCTTGGTGATCTCGGTGATCATCCAGGCCAGCTTCTCCTGGACGAGCTGGTGACTGGCGATCGGCTGACCTGCGAATTGCACCCGTTGACGGGCGTACTCGAGCGCCGTGTAGTAGCACTCCATCGCCGACCCGAGCCCGCCCCAGCAGATGCCGTAGCGCGCCTGGTTCAGGGTCTGGAGCGCGCTGCCCACGCCGCGGGTGCCCGGCAGGATGTTGTCGGCCGGAATGCGACAGTTCTGGAACGAGAGTTCGCCGGTGACCGAGGCCCGGAGCGAGAACTTCCCGTGCTGCTCCGCGCTCACGAAGCCCTCGGTGCCCTTCTCGACCAGAAACCCGCGGATCCCTTCGTCCGTTCGCGCCCAGACGACCGCAACGTCGGCGACGCTGCCGTTGGTGATCCACTGCTTGGCGCCGTTCAGCACCCAGCAGTCCCCGTCGCGCCGCGCGCGCGTGCGCATCGCCGACGGGTTCGAACCGAAGTCCGGCTCGGTGAGCCCGAAGCAGCCGATCATCCGCCCGCTCGCCAGCCCGGGAATGAACCGATCCTTCTGCTCCTGGGAACCGAACGTGAGAATCGGGTACATCACCAGCGAACTCTGGACCGAGACCATGCTGCGGATCCCCGAGTCCCCGCGCTCCAGTTCCTGCATGACCAGCCCGTAGGCCACGTCACCGAGCCCGGGCAGCCCGTACTCCGTGAAGTTCGCTCCGAACAGGTTCAGATCGCCGAGCTCGGAAGCGAGTTCCATCGGCGCCCGCGCCTCCCGATGGCACTGCTCGATGATGGGCTTTACCCGCTCGTCGACGAACTGGCGGACGGTGTCCCGGATGAGTCGCTCCTCGCCGCTGAGCAACGAGTCGAAGTTCATGAAATCAACGCCTGGAAATCGGTCCAAAGCCCTCTCCCGGGTGGTTCACGGCAGCGCCGAACCCTACCAGTAGGATGCCGGCCGTGACCCTGATCCGTCTAGCGCTTCCCATGGTGGCGGGCATCGCCTGCGCCTGGTGGATCGACCGTTCCATGGCGACGCGAGGGCTGCTGCCGCCTGGCTTCAAAGACGCCGCGTGGGGCGACCTTCGCCGTCTCGTCGCGATGGTCCTGCTCGCCCTGGTCCTCTGGTTCGGGGTGTTCGCGGCCATCGGCCAGGTCGGCCTGCCGTCAAGCATCGACGAGATCGACTTTGAACGCCTGTCCCCTCTGAACCTGTTCCTGATGCACGGAATTCTGGTCGTGACGCTCGCGTCCTGGATGATCCTCGGCTACTGGCGCTGCGGGCACGACGCCGGCACGATCGTCCTGAGCCAGCTCGGGCTGCGCACCCGAACCGGCCAAAGCGTGCCGGTCGAGCTAGGGGTCGGCCTCGGCGCCGGCGTGGTCCTCTGGGGCGGCGTGCTCTTCATTGTCCTGGTCGCCGCCCTGCTCCTGGCCGCCGCCAGCGGCTTCGAGAACGTCCCCAGCGAAGCGCCGAAGATGGTGCTCTGGATGGGCAGCCTGCCCGTGCTCCTGCGCCTCCTGGTCAGCCTCTCCGCCGGCGTCGTCGAGGAGGTCTTCTTCCGCGGCTTCCTCATGCCGAGAGCGGGCTTCGTCACCTCGAACGTCCTGTTCGTCCTTGCCCATCTCTCCTACGAACAGCCGTTCATGCTCCTGGGCGTCGCCCTCCTCTCCGTCGGCTTCAGCTACCTCACCATCTGGCGAGGCAACATCTGGCCAGCCATCGCCGCCCACTTCCTCTTCGACGCGATCCAGCTACTCATCCTCGTGCCCACAGCCGCCAGCGCGGCAGGGCCATAGCCCCCCGGCGACCCCAGTATCGTCGCCGGCTCCGGCAGGGCGGCCCCATCGTGCGGGCTGCGCCGCTCCGCGGCTTCGCCCTACTCCGAGCCACGACCCCGAAGACGTCCAGTCTGCTGCGGGATCGGGCGGAGGGTCCCAGCGGGCTGGAGACAAGCGTCTGCCGAGACCCTCACCTCAACCCAGACCGGCGTGAAGCGCAGTCGACCGAAGCGAGCCCCAACCCCACGTCCTCCAAGCGAGGGCGAACGTCCGCTGGGACCCTCCCCCGATCCCGCAGCGGACGGGTGCGTGCGACGATGCCACGCCGTCTCAGATCAGCAGGCCGGCGATCGTCGCCGTCTGCAGGCAGGCGAGGGTGCCGGCGATCATCGCGCGGAGGCCGAGGCTGGCCAATTCGCTCTTGCGTTCCGGAGCGATGCCGCCGATGCCGCCGATCTGGATCGCGATCGACGAGAAGTTCGAGAAGCCGCAAAGGGCGTAGGTGGCGATCACCCGGGACTTCTCCGACAACTGGTTGTCGGCCGAGATGTCCTCGAAGCGGGAGTAGGCGACGAACTCGTTGGCCGCGGTCTTCAGGCCGAGGAGCGTGCCCACCGCGTCCGCCTCGGCCCACGGCACCCCCATGACCCAGGCCAGGGGCCGGAACAGGAAGCCGAGGATCATCTCCAGGTTCAGACCGGGAAGGCCGATCCAGCTCCCTACTGGCCCGAGGAGGCCGTTCACCAGGGCCACCAGGGCGATGAAGGCGAGCAGCATGGCGCCGACGTTCAGCGCCAGCTTCAGGCCGTCGCCGGCCCCCTGGGCGGCGGCATCGATCATGTTGGCCCAGGGTGTCCTGACCTTGAAGTCGGTATCCGCCGAGACCCGATCCGTCTCCGTTTCCGGGACCATCAGCTTGGCCATGACGAGGGCCGCCGGCGCCGACATGACGCTGGCGGCGATCAGGTGGCCGGCCGAGATGCCCATCCCGACGTAGGCGGCAAGAACGCCGCCGGCGACGGTGGCGAAGCCGCCCGTCATCACCGCCATCAGCTCCGAGCGGGTCATGTTGCCGACGTAGGAGCGGATGAGAAGCGGCGCTTCCGTCTGGCCGACGAAGATGTTGGCCGAGGCGGACAGCGACTCGGGGCCGGAAGTGCCCATCACCTTCGTCATCACCACGGCGAAGACCTTGACCACCCGCTGGATGACGCCGAGGTGGTAGAGGACCGCGACCACGCTCGAGAAGAAGATGATCGTCGGCAGCACCCGGAAGGCGAAGGGAACCAGGTCGAACCCCTGGCCGAAGACGAACCGTGAGCCCTCGTCGGCAAACTCGAGGAAACCCGTCACGACTTCCGTCGCGCCGGCGAAGAAGGCTCGACCAGGGGCCGTCTTCAGAATCAGCAGGGCAAGAGCGAACTGGATCGCGATGCCCGTGACCACCGTCCGCCAGCGGACCCTGAAGCGGTTCGTGGAGAGCAGCCAGGCGATGCCCGGAATGACCAGGAGTCCAATCAGACCGGTCATCTATCGACTGACCGCCGGACCGGCAGCTATGGGCCGCTCGCCTTCAGGAAGCTGAAGTAGTCGCTGTCGGTCGAGACGACCAGCCAGGTGTTCGGATCGATCGTCTTCTCGAAGGCCTCCATCGTGCGCAGGAACTCGTAGAAGTTCCTCGACTGGACCGACTGGTTGTACGCCGAAGCGTAGATCTCGGTCGCCTCCGCGTCGGCCCGGCCCCGGATCTCGGTCGCCTGACGGTAGGCCTCCGACTCGATCCGCTTCAGGTCGCGGTCCATGTTGCCGAGAATCTCCGAGGCCTGACCCTGGCCCTGGGAGCGGAACCGGTCGGCAATCCGCTGCCGTTCCGAGATCATCCGGTTGAACACGTCCGGCTCGACCTGCTGGCCGTAGTTGATGCGCCGGAACTGCACGTCCAGCACCTCGATGCCCAGATCCGCGGTCCGGTCCTGGGCCGCGGCCAGGATGTCCTGGCGGATCTTGTCGCGGCCGGTGACGATTTCCTCGAGACCGCCGCCTCCGTCCTCGTCGAGGCCGCCGCCGGCGTCCGGGTACGACTCGTCCGCCGCGGCCTCGCGGTTCGAACTGCGGATCACCTCGATCAGGTCGTGGTTGGCGATCGCGTTGCGGGTCTCGCCGTCCAGGATGTCGTCGAGCCGCGACTGCGCACCCAGCTCGTCGCGCAACCGCTGGAAGAACAGCAGGGGGTCGGAGATCCGCCACCGGGCGTAGGTATCGACGAAGATGAAGACCTTGTCGCGCGTCGGCAGTTCCTCGGCGGAACCCTGCCACTCCAGGAAGCGGCGGTCGAAGTAGTGGGCCTTCTGGATGAAGGGCAGCTTAAACTTCAGTCCGGGAGTATCGATCGCGTCACCAACCGGAGCGCCGAACTGCGTGATGATCGCCTGGCGATCCTCGGGAACGATGAACAGCGCGTTGCTCGCGACGAGCAGCACCACCAGGACCAGGAGGATGGTCAGGACCTTCACGGCGTTCCCTCCCCGGCCTGCTGGGCCGCGACCTGCCGCGAGGTTCTCGCGGCGCTGACTCCCTCGAAGCTCATGATCGGCGTCAGACCGTCGACGTCCTCGTCGACGACGATCTTCCGGCCTACCTTCGGCAGCACGCGCTCCATCGTCTCGATGAACAGCCGCTTGCGCGTCACCTCCGGCGCCTGGCGGAACTCCTCGTAGAGGGCGTTGAAACGGGTCGCGTCGCCCTGGGCCCGGTTCACCCGGTCGAGCGCGTAACCCTCAGCCTGCTGGATCGTCTGCAGCGCCTGACCCTCGGCTCGGGGAATGACCCGGTTGTACTCCGCCTCGGCTTCGTTGACCAGCCGTTCGAGCTCCTGCTCGGCCTGGTTGACCGCGTTGAAGGACGGCTTGACCGGCTCGGGCGGGTTGTTGCTCTGGAGCACCACCTGGTCGATGGCGATCCCGGTCTCGTACTGGTTGCACAACTCCTGCAGCTCGACCTTCACCGCGCCCTCGATCTCCGCCCGGCCGACGGTCAGCACTTCGTTCACCGTGCGGTCCCCGACCACCTTGCGCATCACCGCCTCGCTCATGTCGCGGAAGGTCGCGTCCAGGCGGCGAACCCGGAAGAGATACTGGTAGGGGTCGACGACCCGGTACTGGACCACCCACTCGACGACCGCGGCGTTCAGGTCGCCGGTCAGCATGTTCGCCTCGTCCGGGTTGGACACGAAGGAGCTTCGCACCCCCACGCTCTCGCTGCTGAAGCCGAACTCCTGCTTCAACTGGCGCCTCACGGGCACCTTGGTCAAGTCGTCGACCAGCGGGATCTTGAAGCGCAGGCCCGGCTCGGTCGTGCCCGCGTACTTGCCGAGACGGAGGATGACCCCCACCTCCTCGGGCTGCACCGTGTAGACACTGGACAGGGCCAGGAGGCCGGCCACGACCACCACGGCGATGATCTTCAGACCGCCCAGGCGCTCGCGCAGCGCCTTGGTCACATTGCCGAGATCGAGGGGGCTGTCGGCACCGGGAAAGTTGTCAGGCATAGCAAACGAGGCTATGCCATCGGCCCCCGGAAGACAACCGCTGAAACGGTAGTCTCGCCGCCTATGCCGCCGCGTTTCGACGACGACGGGAGGACGCTCCGGCTGTCCGTGGCGGACCTGCTCGAACACAGCGCCGCGAGGCACCTCGGGTTCGCCAATCGCGGCGGTTTCGAGCGGCTCTGGGTGGGCCAGGCGATCCACAGCCGCTACCAGGAACAGGCGATGGAGCGCGAGCCGAGCTACCGGCGCGAGGTCGAGCTGTCCTTCGAGTTCGAGCACCGGGGCTGGAAGATCACCCTGACCGGCCGGGCGGACGGGATCTACCGGGACGCGGACGGCCGTCTGGCGATCGAGGAGATCAAGTCCGTGCGGCCCAACACGGAGCCCTCGCCGGCGTTGCTCGCCACCTACCGCCGGCAGGCCGCGATCTACGCCTGGATCGTCCACCGCTCGGGCGTCGCCGCCGCGCTGCCGGTGCGCGCCGAACTCGTGCTGATCGAGATCGGCACCGCCGGGATCGACCGCCTCGACGTGGAACTCGACTTCGAGGAGCTCGACTCCGACATCCGGCAGCGACTCAACCGGCTCGTCCGCGAGTACGAGTCGGAGAGAGCCGAGCGCCAGCGCCGCGAGCTGGCCGCCGAACGCCTGGAGTTCCCCTTCCACCAGCCTCGGCCCGGACAGCAGGAGATCATCGACCGCTCCGGCCTCGCCGTCGAGCAGCGCGAGCACCTGCTGGTCCAGGCGCCGACCGGGCTGGGCAAGACCGCCGCCGTCCTGTTCCCGGTGCTCCGCGAGGCGCTGGCGCGGGACCTGCGCGTGTTCGTGCTCACCGCGAAGAACACGCAGCAGGCGATGGCCAACCGGGTGATCGACCTGCTGAACCGTGAGCGCGCCTTCCACGCCCTGCACCTCCGCGCCAAGGCGCGGATGTGCGCGAACGACGAGATCATCTGCCACGAGGACTACTGCCAGTACGCCCGCGACTACTACGTCAAGCTGCAGCGGAGCCAGGTCATCCCCCGGCTGCTCGACGGACACAGCCTGCTTGGACCGGACACGATCTTCGACGTCTCGAAGGGGGTCCGGGCCTGCCCGTTCGAGATCAGCCTCGAACTCGGCCGGCGGGTGCAGGTCGTGGTCGGCGACTACAACTACGCCCTCGACCCCTTCGTCAAGCTGACCGAGTTTCAGGGCGACGCCGACTTATCCGGCACCGTTCTCATCGTCGACGAGATCCACAACCTGATCGACCGGGGCCGCGGCTACTACAGCCCCGCACTCTCGGCGGCAAGCTGCCGGGCGGCCCGGGCGGGTCTGCGCCGGGCCGGCCGCGGCAGCGAGGGCGGGCCGACCGAGCGCCTGCGGGAACTCTGCGCCGCTCTCGAGGTTCTGATCCAGGGCGAGGTCGACCTGGCAGTAGACGGCCCCGACCGCAACGCGGTGGCCGAGGGCGCCGCGCCCGAAGAACAACTCTGGCGACTGCGGGCCGCCTTCGACCGGGGCTTCGTGGACTACCTGGAGTTTCGCCGCGACACCCGTTCCTTCGCCGCGAACGACGCCTTCGTCGAGCTCTACTTCGAGCTGCTGCGGTTCCTGAACACCCTCCAGCTCGCCTCGCAGCCGAAACACGCGGAGTCCTTCAGCTTCCTGTTCCGGCGAATCGACCGCGAGCCCAGCCTGGCCATCCTGTGCAAGGACGCGAGCTCCTTTCTGGGGGCCACGATCAACCGCTGCCGCTCGACGATCGGCCTGTCCGCGACCCTGCAACCGTTCGAGTTCTACCGCGACCTGCTCGGCCTCGACCCGGCCCGCACCTCGACCCTCGAGGTGCCGAGCGCGTTCCCGGCCGGGAACCGGCGGGTCGTCGTCGACACCTCGGTCACGACGACCTACCGGACCCGCGACGAGAACTACGGCCCGATCGCCGAGCGGCTGGCCGAGTTCGCCCGCTCCGTTCCTGGCAACTCGATGGCGATCTTCCCCAGCTACCGATTCCTCGCCGAGGTCCAGGAGCGGCTCCCCGACTGCGGCCGCACCGTCCTGGTCCAGCAGCAGACGACCAGCGAGGAGAAGCGGAAGGAAGTGCTCGACGCCCTGACCAGTCCGCTCCACGGCGACATGCTGCTCCTGGCCGTGGCCGGCGGCGTGTTCTCGGAAGGCGTCGACTACCCGGGCGACGCGTTGCTCGCCGTGGCCGTGGTCGGCCCCTGCCTGCCCGCGGTGACGATGGAGCAGAAGCTGCTTCAGGCCTACTACGACGAGCGCTTCGAGCGCGGCTTCGAGTACGCGTTCGTCGTTCCGGGAATGACCCGCGTGGTCCAGGCCGCCGGCCGGCTGATCCGCTCCGCCGAGGACCGCGGCGTCATCGCCCTCTTCGACCGCCGCTTCCTGCAGCGCCCCTACCGGCGGCACCTGCCCGCGGAGTGGTGGCCCGGGTCCGCCGACGACGAAGAAGCCGACATCGCCGGCCATCCGGCCACCACCGCCGCCGCCTTCTTCGGCGAGACCGCGCCGCTCGCGGCGGGCGGCGAGGACCGGTCGTGACGGCTCTGATCCAGCGAATCGAAGCCTTCATCGCCGCGGGCGATGGCGCCTTCGACGGCGAGTTCGTCGAGCTTGCCGCGGCGGCCGTCCGCTACGGGTATGAGCGGGTCGAGCCCTACCGCCGCCTGTGCGACCGGCGCGGCATTGACCCCGGCGCGCTCGAGGACTGGCGCCTCGCACCGGCCGTGCCCACCTCCGCCTTCAAGTCACTGAGGCTCGCCGCCGCCGAACCCCGCGAGGTCTTCAGGAGCAGCGGCACCACCCGAGGCGCGGAACGACGGAGCGTTCACTACCACCCCTATCCCGACCTCTACCGGACCGTGGTCGACGCCTCCTTCGCCGACGCCTGCCTGCCCGCGGGCACGGGACGCCTCCCGATCCTCTCGCTCATCCCCGACCGCGCGATCGCTCCCGACTCGAGCCTCTCGTTCATGGCGGCTCACGTGTTCGAGCGCCACGCCGCGCCCGGCAGCGCCTGGGCAGTCCAGGACGCCGGCATCGACCTGGATCTCGCCTGCCGCTGGCTCCGCGCGCGGGCGGAGGGCGAGCCCGTTCTTGTCCTCGCCACCGCCCTGGCCCTCGTCCTGCTGCTCGACCGGCTCGAAGACGAAGCGGGCGGCGCCATCCGGCTTGCGCCGGGCAGCCGCGTCTTCGAGACCGGCGGCTTCAAGGGGCGGAGCCTGGAGACGACCCCCGAGGCGGTCCGGCGACGCGCCCGCACGCTGCTCAGCCTCCGCCCGGACGCCGTGGTGCGCGAGTACGGCATGACCGAACTGACCAGCCAGGCCTACTCCCGGCCCGGCGGCGAGCGGCTGCGCACGCCGCCGTGGATGCCGTTCCGGGTGCTGGATCCGGAAACGCTCGAAGAGGTCGAGGACGGCGAAACGGGGCTCCTCGCTCTCTTCGATCTGGCAAACGTCGGTTCCGTCTGCCACGTGCTCACGGAGGACCTCGGCGTCAGGGAGGACGGCGCCTTCCGGCTGCTCGGCCGCGCCAGCGGCGCCGAACTGCGCGGCTGTTCGCTGACGGCCGAGGAACTGGGTGCGATGTGACGGGAGGTCCCTACTGGGTGCGCCGGCGTCCCCGCCGGCATCCGGCGCGGAGCGCCGGCTCCGCATGAGCTCACCCGCAGTCATCGCTCATAGGCTGGCAGCGGCCGCACCGTCCCTCCGCGCCATCCCGAACGACGCCCTGCTCACCGCCTGGAACGACACGCTCGGCGCCTTCCTCGATGCCGACAGCCCGGAGCGCCGCGATCTCGACCCTCACCTGCTTCAATCCTCCGGCCTCTCGCCGGCCGGCCTTGGGCACGGCCTGAGGAGCATCGGCGAAGGCATGCTCGGGGATGGCGCGGCCGCCGAACTTCAGCGGCCGCACCGCCAACAGGAGGACGGTTTCAGCCTGGTCGTTCTTCCGGCCGAGCCGCCAGGTCTGATCCTCCAGCCCCTGCTGCCCGCGCTCGCCGCGCGCGCTCCCGTCCTCTTCAAGTCCTCCCGCGCCGAGCCCCACTTCGCCACCGTCTTCCTCGCCGCCCTCGGCCGGCGGCTGCCCGTGCTGCGCGACGCCTACGCCGCCGTCACCTGGGCGGGCGGCGACGAAGCGGTCGAGGCGCCACTCCACGCCTCCGCCCGCCTCGTCGTGGCTTACGGCGGGGAGGCAACGATCGATGCCCTCCAGTCCGCCGCCGTAGGGCGCCTCATCGCCTTCGGCCCCAGGCTCAGCCTCGGCTGGGTCGATCCCGGCGCCGACTTGAACCAGGCCGCCCTCGGCATGGCGCTCGACATCGCGGCCTTCGACCAGCGCGGCTGCCTTTCCGTCCACGCCGTCTTCGCCGAGCCGGACACCGCCCCCACCTTCGCCGCCGCCCTCGCAAGGGCCCTCACCGAACTCGCACTCGATCTCCCGCCCGGCCGCAGCAACACGACCGACCGTGCCGGCGTCCGCCTCGCCCGCGAGGACGCCGAACTTCGAGACCTCGACTGGCATGGAGACGCGCTCGACGCGGGCACCGTCATCGTCGAACCCGACCCGCGGATCAGCCCCTCGCCCGGCCTCCGCACCGTCCGCATTCACACGGTCGAAGGCGTCCCGCCGCTCGACGACTGGAACGGCCGCCTTCAGGACATAGCCATCGCCGGCCATTTGCCCGCGACCATCCGCCGCGCCTTCGAGCAAGCCGGCGTCTCGCGCTTCGCCCCGGCCGGCGAACTGCAGGTCACCGACGCGGCCTGGCGCAACGGCGGCATCGATCTGGCCGCCGAGTTCGCCTACGGCTCCGGCGGCAAGCCCGACACCGTCTCGACCACCACGCCGCCCTCGACCCGGAACGACCGCGGCAACGTGCGGTAGAGAGGATTCAGGAACGTCGGCGGCGCCTCGCGGATCTCGAAAGCGGGGCCGTAGGACCAGAAGAACGCCCGGTTCTCGTCCGGCGTCGCCGAGCTGAGGACCCACATCCGGCCGCCGGCGAAGACGTGCTGGTTCAGCGCGTCGACGGCCTTGCCGAGATCCTCGTCCAGGTCGGCGATGACCAGCCAGTGTGCGCCTTCCTCCAGCTCCGGCACGATCGTGCTCAGGCAGAGCCGGCTGTCGCCGTCGCCGCTGCAGATCTCGTCGATCGTGAGGTCGGGCTTCAGCCGCGTGGCGAGGTTGTCGAGCGGGAGGTCCGGCGCGGCGCGGGCGAACGCGAGCAACCCCACGGTCAGGGTGCCGACGACGGCGAGCCGGATCCAGGGCGCGCCGCCGGCCGCGCGCCGGCCAAGGAAAGCCAGCGCGAGCGCCGGAACCATGAGGGCCAGGTCCTGCCAGAACGCCTCCGCCGGCGTCCGCTCGACCAGGTTGCCGAAGCAGCCGCAGCCGGCTTCGTCCTCGGTCGCGATGCCGCGCAGGTCGCGGTAGTAGGCCCGGCCGGTGAGGAACAGGAAGAAGGCGACGAGGAGCGCCGACGGCCCGAGCACCCACATCCGGCGAAGGCCCAGGATGAGCGCGCTGCCGAGACCCATCTCGAGGGCCAGCGCGATCGCGGTGACCACGACGGCCGGCAGCAGGAAGTCGAGCCCCTCGATCTCGATCAGCTTGACGAACGCCTGCGGGTCGAGCGCCTTGACGACGCCCCCGAAGACCAGCACGGCGCCCAGAAAGGCGCCCCCGGCCCAGCCGACGACGGGTAGCGCGGAGGCAAGCGCCCCGCCCGGCGCAGCCGCGCGGGTCTTGCGGCGCAGCTCACTCGGCATGGTCGTCTCTCGTCCGTCTGATGTTCATGCGTTGCTATCCTCGCCCGGGCTTCGAGAGCGGCCAAGTCGAGCCGCCGTTGCGGGAACAACGGCATCCCGCGCCCCCACATTCCGGCGCCGCCGCGCTGCCTTCCAGCCGCGCAGCCTAACCCATGATTTCCATCTCCAACCTCGCCAAGAGCTTCGGTGAGCAGACCCTTTTCGAGGGCGCGACCGTCCGTTTCGCCAAGGGCGAGCGGTACGGCATCGTGGGCTCGAACGGCTCGGGAAAGTCGACCCTGCTGCGCATCCTGAGCAACGAGGAACCGGCCAGCGAGGGCTCGATCTCCATCCCCAAGCGTTGCCGGCTCGGGGTGCTGAAGCAGGACCACTTCGAGTACGAGGCGGTGCCGATCCTCGACGTCGTCATGATGGGCAACGCCGAACTGTGGGACGCGATGGTCGAGAAGGACCGCCTGCTCGAACGGGCCGACGAGCACTTCGACGGCGACCGCTACGCCGAACTCGAGGAGGTCGTGATGCGCTGGGAGGGCTACTCCCTGGAGTCCCGCGCGGCCGAGATCCTGGAGGGACTGGGAATCGACACGGAGGTCCACCGGGAGCCCCTGTCGATCCTCTCCGGCGGCTTCAAGCTCCGGGTGCTGCTGGCCCAAACCCTGGCCGCCGCCCCGGACGTCCTGCTGCTTGACGAGCCGACCAACCACCTCGACATCCTGTCGATCCGCTGGCTCGAGAAGTTCCTGACCGACTTCAAGGGGGTCGTGGTCGTCGTCTCCCACGACCACCGCTTCCTCGACAACGTCTGCACCCAGATCCTCGACATCGACTACGAAACGTTGACCGCCTATCCCGGCGCCTACTCCAACTTCGAGCGGAAGAAGGTCGAGGAGCGCGCCCGCCGGGAAGCCGAGATCGCGCAGCGGCAGCAGGAGATCGACCACCACCAGAAGTTCGTCGACCGCTTCCGCTACAAGGCCAGCAAGGCGCGCCAGGCCCAGAGCCGGGTGAAGCTGATCAACCGCATGACGATCGAGCCCCTTCCCCGGAGCTCCCGCCGCTACCCGCTGTTCCGATTCGACTCACGGCGGCCCTCGGGCAAGCGCGTCCTGACCCTGGAAGGGATCTCGAAGAGCTACGGCGACAACCAGGTTTTGGACGACGTCTCGCTCGAGGTCGGCCGCGGCGAACGGGTCGCGGTGATCGGGCCGAACGGCATCGGCAAGTCGACCCTGCTCAAGATCGCGCTCGGCGAGGTGCGGGCCGACGCCGGCGAGGTGGACTGGGGGTACGAGACCCACCCCGGCTACTTCGCCCAGGACCACCGCGAGCAGCTGCTCGACAAGGAAGGAGCAGAACGGAAGACGGTCGAGAGCTGGCTCTGGGATTGCTGCCCGGGCGAGCCGATCGGTTTCGTCCGCGGCCAGCTCGGCGCCGTCCTGTTCACGAAGGACGAGGCGGTCAAGCGGATCGGCAGCCTCTCCGGCGGCGAGGCCGCGCGGCTGCTGTTCTGCCGCCACATCGTTCTCAAGCCGAACGTGCTCGTGCTCGACGAGCCCACAAACCATCTCGACCTGGAGGCGATCGAGGCCCTGATCGAAGGCCTCTTTGCCTACCAGGGCACGCTGCTCCTCGTCTCCCACGACCGCTGGTTCGTGAGCCGGCTGGCGACCCGGATCATCGAGATCTCGGACCAGGGTGTCAACGACTTCCTCGGCAGCTACGACGAGTACCTGGAGCGCCTGGGCGACGACCACCTCGACCGCACGGCCGCGCTCGAGCGGGCGAAACGCGACAAGCGGGAGAAGAAGGCGGCGGCGCGGGCGGGATAGACCCTCGCTCCTTTCACACCCCGAAGTAGCGCGCGTCGGGGTGGTGGAACACGAGCGCCGACACCGTGGCTTCGGGGTCCATCATGTCGCCCTCGGTGAGTTCGACGCCAATGTCGGCGGGTTCGAGCGCCGCGAAAAGCTGCCGCTGGCCGGCCTGGTCCGGGCAGGCGGGATAGCCGAAGGAGTAGCGCTTGCCGCGGTACTTCGCGGCGAGGCGTTCGCGCGTCGTCATCTCCGGCGGGTCGGGGAAGCCGAGGGCGGCGCGCAGCCCCTGATGCAGGAACTCGGCGGCCGCTTCGGCGGTCTCGAGCGCCAGCGCGGCGTATGCGTGGCTCTTCAGGTACTCGCCTTCGCGCTTTAGCCGCTCCGCCGTCTCGCGGACGCCGGCGCCGGCGGTGACGACGAAGAGTGCGACGTGGTCGCCGGCCGGCAGCACGTAGTCGGCGAGGCAAAGCCCGTCCTCGCGCGGCTGGCGGGGCAGTAGCCACTCCGCCGCGAGTTGCTCCGCGCCGCCGCCCTCCGCGTCCAGCAGGGTCAGCCGGTTGCCTTCGCTCCGGGCGGCGAAGAAGCGCCAGACGCCTCGAACCTCCATCGCGGCGCGGGCGAACTCCTTGAGCTCCTCGACCACCGCCTCGACCTTGAGGAGCTTGGGATCGTCGGCAGCGCGCAGGCGCTCCACGGAGCCCTTGAGACCGAGGTGCTTGGCGTACAGCATCTGCAGGTTGAGGTGCGGCCACACGTCGTCGAGGTCGAAACGCGTGGCGCGCCGCTCCAGGTCGGGTGGGCGGGGCGCGGCGACGTCCGTACGCACGGCCGAACTCCGCCGCTCCGTCGCCACCGTCGTCTTCGCGCCCACGCCGGCCCGCGCCGGGGTCCGGTCCCGCTCGCGAAGGATCTCGATCCGGTCGAGCTGCTCGCCCCGGCGACCGTCGTCGCAAAGCCGCTCGATCAGGTCGAGTCCGCTCATCGCGTCGCCCGCGTAGGTGCAGACGCCTCCATACTCCGGGGCGATCCGGTTGTGCGTGAATCGCCGCGTCAGCGCCGCGCCGCCGACCACCAGGTCCGTCTCGATGCCGGCGTCCCGCAGGTCGCCGGCGGTGGCCACCATCTGCTGGGCGCTCTTGACCAGGAGTCCCGAGAGGCCGATGACGTCGGGCTCGTGCTTGCGGGCGGCCTGGATCAACTGCTCGCTCGGCACCTTGATCCCCAGGTTGGTCACTTCGAAGCCGTTGTTGGTCAGGATGATGTCGACCAGGTTCTTGCCGATGTCGTGGACGTCTCCCTTGACCGTGGCCAGGATCACCCGGCCGCGGGTCATGCCCTCCATCCGCTCCATGTGCGGCTCGAGATGGTCGACCGCGGCCTTCATCACCTCGGCGCTCTGCAGCACCTCGGCGACGATCAGCTCGTTGTCGTTGAACAGCCGGCCGACCTCGGCCATGCCGGCCATCAGAGGTCCGTTGATGATGTCGAGCGGATCGGGCCAGCGCGCGTCGGCGAGCGCCGCGTCCAGGTCCGGGCGCAGGCCCTCCTTGCTGCCCTCGACCACCGAGCGCGAGAGCCGCTCCGGCAGCGGCAGCAGATCCCGCGGCGCCTGCTCCTGCCAGCCCTTGCGCTCGCGAAACGCCGCGGTGAACGCCTCGACCGCGCGCTGCCCCGCCTCCACGTCGCCGGGACGCAGATCGAGCAGCGCCTCGGCCAGCACCCGTTCGGCGACCGGGATCTCGGCGTAGCGCGCCAACCCCTGGGTGTTGACGATCGCCGCGTCGAGGCCGGCCTGGGTGCAACGGTAGAGGAACACCGCGTTCAGGACCTCCCGTCCCGCAAGCGGCAGGCCGAAGCTCACGTTCGAGATGCCCAGGACCGTGCGCGTGCCCGGGAACGCCTCGCGCACCCGGCGCACACCCTCGATCGTCGCCGCCGCCGAGCCGAGATAGGCCTCGTCGCCGGTGCCACAGGGGAAGACGAGCGGGTCCCACCAGATCTCCTGGGGCTCGATGCCCCATTGCGACGTCAACAGCTCGTACGAGCGCGCGGCGACTTCGAGCTTCCGCTCCACCGACACCGCCATACCCTCTTCGTCGATCAGCCCGACGACCAGGGAGCAGCCAAACTCCTTCGCCAGCGGCACCACCCGCTCGAACCGCTCCAGCCCGTCCTCCAGGTTGATCGAGTTAAGAATCGACCGCCCCTGGCACCAGGTCAGGGCCCGCGCCATCACCTCGTGGTCCGTGCTGTCGATCATGAGCGGCACCTTGACCCGGCGCACCAGCCGCTCCAGGAACCGCTCCATGTCGTCCGTCTCGTCGCGCTCCGGGTCCTGAAGACAGACGTCGACGACCTGGGCGCCGCCCAGCACCTGGGCCCGTCCCACCTCGGCCGCCGCCTCGTACTCGCCCTCCCGGATCAGCCGTTTGAACTTGCGGCTGCCGAGGACGTTCGTCCGTTCGCCGACCAGGAGCGGCCGGTTGTCCTCCGAGAGTTCGGCCACGTCGAGACCCGAGACCAGGCAGCGGCGGTGCTCCGCGGGCTGCCGCGGGGACCGCCCGCGAACCAGGTCGGCGAACGTCTCGATGTGCGCCGTGGTCGTGCCGCAGCAGCCTCCGACGAGGTTCAGCCAGCCGTGCTCCAGGAAGCGGGAGAAGACGGCCCGGAAGTCGTCCGGCGTCTGCGTGTAGAGGCCGTCCTCGTCGGGCAGGCCGGCGTTGGGCACGCAGGCGACCCGGGTGCGGCAGATCTCGGACAGCGCGCGCAGGTGGTCGAACATCTGGTCGGGTCCGGTCGCGCAGTTGAGACCCACGTAGATGAGATCGCGGCGGTCCCGATGCAGCAGGGAAGCCGCCAGCGCCTCGACCTCCTGACCCCCGAGCATGGTGCCCATCGTCTCGATCGTCACCGACACGGCCACCGGCAACCGGAAGCCCAGCTCCGCGAACGCCGCCTCGATCCCGATCAGGCCCGCCTTCACGTTCCGTGTGTCCTGGCAGGTCTCGAGCAGCAGGTAGTCGGCGCCGCCGGCGGCCAGCCCCAGCGCCTGCGTGCGGTAGTCGTCCCGCAGTTGCTCGAAGGTGACGCCACCGGTGACCGAGATCGCCTTCGTCGTCGGCCCCATCGAACCGCAGACGAAGCGCTCGGGGCCCTCTTCGGCGCAGGCCTGGCGGGCCAGCTCCGCGGCGCGCCGGTTCAGGTCGAGCGCGCGCTCCTGCAGGCCGTACTCGCCGAGCACCAGGGGCGTTCCGCCGAAGGTGTTTGTCTCCACGATGTCGGCGCCGGCCCGGAGGTACGCGCGGTGGACGTCGAGCACGACATCCGGCCGCGTATCGACCAGGATCTCGTTGCAGCCCTCGAGGTCCTCGCCGCCGAAGTCCTCCGGCCCGAGGTTCGCCGCCTGGAACGCGGTGCCGGTCGCGCCGTCGAGCACGAGGATCCGCCGCTTGAGCGCTGCGCGGAGGGCACGTTCTCGTGCCACGCGGTCGGGCGGCAGGGTGTTCACTTCGTTGGTCCCCGTGGCTGGTCGTTCAGCCCGTAGGCCACGCTAACGCACCAGGCGCGGCCAGATGCCGGCAGCGACCAGCGCGCCGACGGCGACGCCGGCGGCATCGGCCACCAGGTCCATCCACTCTCCGGACCGATAACCAACCAGCATCTGCGCAACCTCGATGGCGCCGCCGTAGGCCACGGTGCCGACGGCCGCCACGAGCACGCCGCGCACCTGGCCCGCCCGCGCCGCCGGCGCACACCAGGCCCAGGCGAGCAGGGCGAACAGCACGCCGTGAGCGACCCAGTCCCAGGGAGCCTCCGCCGACAACCGGGGCGTGTCGCCCAGGAGCAGTGCCAGAACACGCACCACGCTCCGCTCCAGGGGCTCCGCGAACAGCGCGGACGGCAGGAGCAGGAACAACGCGATCGCGCCGGCGACGCCCACCGACAGCAGCCGCCAGCCGGGCGCAATCCGTCGTCGAGACGAGTCAGCGCGGTCCGACGAACCCCTCCTTCTCCAGGTGAAGGATGACCTGCTGGGCAGCCTCCTCGGCCGTGATGTCCGTCGTGTCGATGACCATGTCCGGACTCTCCGGAATCTCGTACGGATCCGAGATACCGGTGAAGGCGTCGATCAGTCCCGCCCGGGCCTTGGCGTAGAGACCCTTCACGTCGCGCTCCTCGCAGACCTCGAGCGGCGTCGCCACGTGAACCAGGACGAATCCGCCCCCCGCCTCGATCATCTCCCGCACATCCCGACGCACGTTCTCGTACGGCGCGATCGGCGCGCAGATGGCGATGCCGCCGTTCTTCGTGATCTCCGAAGCGACGAAGCCGATGCGGCGAATGTTGATGTCCCGGTGCTCCCGGGAAAACCCCAGCTCGGAGGAGAGGTTCGTCCGCACGATGTCGCCGTCGAGCAGCGTCACCGGGCGGCCGCCGGCCTCCAGGAACTTGACCAGGAGCACGTTGGCGATCGTCGACTTGCCGGCGCCGGAAAGCCCGGTGAAGAAGACGGTGAAACCCTGGCTGCTGCGGGCCGGGTGGCTGCGGCGCAGCTCCCGGGCCACTTCCGGAAACGTGAACCAATCCGGAATCGGCAGACCGCGGCGCAGGCGACGGCGCAGGTCGCTGCCGGAAATGGAGAGCGTGCGCTCCCCCTCCTTTACGCTGTCGACCGGTTCGTACGAGTCCCGGTCCTCGACGTACACCATCATCCGGAAGGGGACCATCCTGACGCCGAGTTCGGCCTCGTGCTCGACCATCAGTTCCTGCGCGTCGTACGGGCCGTAGAAGGGCTTGCCCTGCGAGTCCTGGCCCGGTCCGGCATGGTCGCGGCCGACGATCAGGTGGGTGCAGCCGTAGTTCCTGCGAATCAGGGCGTGCCAGAGGGCCTCGCGCGGTCCCGCCATCCGCATGGCGAGAGGCAGCAGGGCCAGCTCCGCGGTGTGGCGCGGATAGTGGCTCAGGACCCTTCGGTAGCAGCGAACGCGCGTGTAGTGATCGAGGTCGCCCGGCTTGGTCATGCCGACGACCGGGTGGATCAGCAGGTTCGCCTCGAGTTCCCGGGCCGCCCGCAGGGTCAGCTCGAAGTGGGCCCGGTGCATGGGGTTGCGGGTCTGGAAGGCGATCGCCGTCTTCCATCCGAGTTGCGCGAAACGTCGCCGTAACTGCTGCGGCGTCTTGCGCAATCCGGGGAAGTCGTAGTGCCGCGGCGTCTGGACCCCTTCGATCCTGCCGCCCACGGACACGGTGTTCGTCCGCTGGTAGAGGTGGGCGACGCCGGGATGGGCCTGGTCGAGGGTGCCGTAGACGAGCTCGGCTTCCTTGCGCCGGTCGTGCTCCCAGATGTCGTCCACCGTGAGCACCGCGAGCATCAGCCCTTCCAGGTCGCGCAGGACCAGCCGGGACCCCGCCTCCAGGCCGGCGGCAGCCTCCGGCGTGACGTCGAGCGTTATGGGAATCGGCCACAGCGCTCCCGATGGAAGGCGCATCGTCTCGCAGACGCTGTCGAACGCGGCCCGGTTCATGAACCCGTCGAGCGGCGCGAAGCCGCCGCACATCAGCAGCTCCAGATCGCAGATCTGGCGCGGCGTCAGGGTCCAGGAGGGCCACTCGCGCGATCCCTCCCGCAGTTCGTTCAGGCGTTCCGGGGCGGCGATCAGCGGCCGCGGCGTGCCGCCGCGCCGCGCCCCTCGCGGCTCGGTCATCATCTGCTCCGTCGACAGTCGTCGTAGTGCGGCCCAGCAGCGCCGGCCGGCCGCGCAGTCTAGCAGCCCGCTAAGGTTCTCCCCTCATTCGAGCCGCAACGAATCGACCGGGGAGGAACGATGGTCTGGGAGCGAGAGATCGAGGAGTTGAGGCGGCGCCGCGAGTTCGCCCGGCAGATGGGCGGCGAAGCCGGCATCGCGGAGCAGCACCGCCGCGGCAAGCTGACGATCCGGGAGCGTCTCGACCTGTTCACCGACGAGGGCTCGTTCCAGGAGATCGGCGAGCTCGCCGGAGTGGCCAGCTACGACGGCAACGAGCTCAAGGACGTCCGGCCCTCGAACCGGGTCATCGGCCTCGCCCGCCTGAACGGCCGCCGCGCGGTTCTGAACGGCGGCGACTTCACCGTGCGCGGCGGCGCCTCCGACGCCTCGGTCGGCGACAAGGGCGGCCACGCCCAGAAGCTGGCGCTCGGCTGGCGCCTGCCCTACGTGCGCCTCCTCGACTCCACCGGCGGCAGCGTCAAGACCTTCGAGAAGATCGGACGCACCTACATCCCGACCAACCCCGCCACCCCGGGCATCGAGGACCTGCTGTGCAGGGTGCCGGTCGTCGCCGCCGTGCTCGGTTCGGTCGCCGGGCTGCCGGCGGTCGAGGCGTGCCTCGCCCACTTCAACGTGATGGTGAAGGGCACGAGCCAGGTGTTCCCGGGCGGTCCTCCGGTCGTCAAGGCCGCGCTCGGCATCGACATCACGAAGGAAGACCTCGGCGATGAGCGAACCCAGGTGTTCGGCAGCGGCGTCATCGACAACCTCGCCGACTCCGAGGAAGAGGCCTTCCTGATGCTCAAGCAGTTCCTGAGCTACCTGCCGGACAGCGTCTGGCAGATGCCGCCCCGCGGCGAGACCCACGACGACCCGGAGCGCCGCGAGCCGTCGCTGCTGTCCGCGATCCCGCGCGAGAAGAACAAGGCCTACGACCCGAGGAAGATCCTCGACGCGGTGCTCGACCGCGACTCCTTCTTCGAGATCACGCCGCACTACGGGCGCTCCCGCATCGTCGGACTCGCCCGCGTCAACGGCTATCCGGTCGGCACGATGATCAACAACCCGAGCCATCTCGGCGGCTCGATGAACGTCGCCGCCGGCACCAAAGTGATCCGCTTCCTGCAACTCTGCGACACCTTCCATCTGCCGATGGTCTACTTCGCCGACGAGCCCGGTTTCATGGTCGGCCCCGAGCAGCAACGCCAGGGCATCGTCCGCGCCGGCGCCAAGATGCTCTGCGCGACGCTTCGCACCCGCGTGCCGTGGCTCACGATCGTCATCCGCCAGCTCTACGGCGTCGCCGGCCAGTGCCACGACCGCCCGAGCGGCATGTTCCGGCGCGTGGCGTGGCCTTCCGGCCACTGGGGGTCGATGCACATCTCCGGCGGCGTGACCGCCGCCTACCGGCGCATCATCCGGGAGTCCGACGACCCCGCGGCCAAGCAGAAGGAGATCGAGGACCGCCTCGAGGCCCTGGCGTCGCCGTTCCGCACCGCCGAGGCGTTCAACATCGAGGAGATCATCGATCCCCGCGAGAGCCGGCCGATGGTCTGCGACTTCATCGACACCGCCCAGGCGGTTCTGGAGACGCAGCTAGGGCCGAGTCCGACGCCCTACATGCCGTAACTCAAACCTCCGGGTGCCGCAGGTGCCAGTCGGTGGCCTGCTCGTAGGCGTGGGCGAGTCGGCAGAGCGTAGGTTCGCTCAAATCGCGGCCGACGAGCTGCAGGCTGTGGGGCGCGCCCGCGGCCGAGAAGCCGCACGGCAGGGAGATCGTCGGCGTGCCGGCGAAGTCGGCGGGCACCGTGAAGAGCTGGATGCTGCCGAGCGGCGGATCGAAGGTCTCCGCGAACGACTCCAGGGCCTCCCTGAACGCCCCGACCGTGTCGTATCCCATCGCGTCCGTCATCGGCAGCGCGGCGACGTTCGACGGGCAGACGAGTGCGTCGACGGTCGACAGCATCGCCTCGAACCGCTCGCTGAACGCCGCGCGCCGTTCGGTCGCCTCGGCGTACGCCTCGTCGCTCACCTGCGAGCCGAAGGCCAGGAACTCTCCGAAGTACGGCCCGTAGTCCGCGGCGCGGCTCGGCCAGGTCGCGGCATGCGCCCGGACGGCCTCATAGGAGCAGAGCGGCCACCAGTCGTCGAAGGGCGCCGCCGGCATCTCGACCTCCGTGACCTCGGCCCCCAGGCCGGCCAGAACCCTCAGCGCCTCTTCCACCGCTGCGGCGACCGCGGGGTCGACGCCCTCCGAGGCGTACCGCCGGTCGAAGCCGAGCCGCATCCCCGCGACATCGCCGTCCAGCGTCGGCAGGATGGACGGCAGCGGCGCGTCGAGCGCCGTCGGGTCGTTCGGATCGGCGCCGGCGATCGCCTCGAGCATGATCGCCGCGTCGGCGACGGTCCGCGTCATCGGACCGATGTGGTCGAGCGAGCCGGCGAGCTCGAGCACGCCATGGCGGCTGACCCGGCCCCAGGTCGGCTTGAGACCGACGATCCCGCACTGGGCGGCCGGGAACCGGATCGATCCGCCGGTGTCCGAGCCGAGCGACCCGAAGCAGAGACCGGCCGCCGTCGCCACGCCGGAGCCACTCGACGAGACGCCCGTCCACAGATCCTCGTCCCACGGGTTGACCGGAATGTCGAAGTCCGGGTGGTAGGCGCCCATCGCGCCTTCCGTCAGGTTCAGCTTGCCGAGGAGAACGGCGCCCGCAGCATCCAGCCGCTCGACCACGGTGGCGTCGAACCCGGGGACGAAGTCGGCCAGGACCGAGAGGGCGCCCATCGTGCGCACGCCCTTCGTGTAGCAGAGGTCCTTCACGGCGATCGGGACGCCGTGCAGCGGCCCCCGGTAGCGCCCGCCAGTAATCTCCGACTCGGCCGCCCGGGCCGCGGCAAGCGCCTCGTCGGCCATCACGGTCGCGTAGCTCCTGAGGCTTCCGTCGACGGCCGCGATCCGCTCCAGCATCGCCTCGGTCAGGGCGACCGGCGAGAGCTCCCGGGCCTCGATCAGGCGCGCGACGTCGCGCAGGCTCTTGTAGTGGATCGGCGCGTCACCCATCGAAGCTCCTTCCCGCGGTGTTTCGGCGGTCGGCTCGTCCGCGGCGCAGGACCCGAACAGCGGCACGGCCGCGCCGGTCCCGATCAGCCCGAGCGCTCTGCGGCGCGTCAACCGCATCCGACGGCTTCGAGGTCCGCGTCGACCATCATCTCGACCAGTTGAGGGAAAGCGACACGCGGACGCCAACCGAGACGTTCCCCCGCCAGACTCGCGTCCCCGCGTAGCGGGGGGGCCTCGGCCGTGCGGAAGTGCCGGGGGTCGACCGTGACCAGCACCCGGCCATCCTCCGTCACGCCCTGCTCCTCCACGCCCTCACCACGCCAGGCAAGCGGCATCCCGGCGCGGGCGAAGGCGATCTCGCAGAACTCGCGGACGCTGTGGGTCTCGCCGGTGGCGATGACGTAGTCCTCGGGGGCTTCGGCCCGCAGCATCAATCGCATGGCCTCCACGTAGTCGCCGGCAAAGCCCCAGTCACGGCGCGACTCCAGGTTGCCGAGTTCCAGACCGTTCTGCAGACCCGCGCGGATCCGGGCCGCCGCCAGGGTGATCTTGCGCGTGACGAAGTCCTCGCCCCGCCGTGGGGACTCGTGATTGAACAGGATTCCGTTCACCGCGAACAGGCCGTAGGCCTCGCGGTAGTTCCGGGTGATGTGGAACCCGTAGGCCTTTGCCGCAGCGTACGGACTGCGCGGATAGAAACGCGTCGTCTCGCTCTGCGGCGATTCCTCCACCAGGCCGTAGATCTCCGAGGAGGACGCCTGGTAGAAGCGCGCCTCCGGCGCCTGCCGCCGGGCCGCCTCGAGCAACCGCAGGACGCCGAGACCGGTGACCTCGCTGGTGGCCCCCGGCAACTCGAACGAGACCTGGACGTGGGACTGCGCGCCGAGGTTGTAGATCTCCTGGGGCCTCGCTTCGGCGACGGCCCGGTGCAGGGACGAGGCGTCGGTGAGGTCGCCGACGATCAGGCGGAGGCGCCGCCCGGAGCCGCCGCGGCCGTCCAGCAGATGGTCGATCCGCCGCGTGCCGCCGGTCCGGGCTACCGGCCTCACCAGTCCCCAGACGTCCCAGCCTTCCTCGAGCAACTGCTCTGCGAGATAGGAACCGTCCTGACCGGTCACGCCGGTGATGAGAGCCCGCCCGGCGGCGCTATCCCCGCTCAAACCAGCTTCAGCAGGTGGCCCATCTTGTCCCGCTTGACGCGCAGGTACTCGCGGTTCGACTCGGTCGGCTCGATCTCGATCGGCACGCGTTCGACGATCTCCAGGCCGTAGCCGGAGAGGGCGATGTACTTCGTCGGGTTGTTCGTCATCAGTCGCATCCGGCGAACGCCGATATCGCGGAGAATCTGCGCCCCGATGCCGTAGTTGCGAAGGTCGGCCTTGAACCCGAGCTTGTGGTTCGCCTCGACGGTGTCGTGCCCCTCGTCCTGCAGATCGTAGGCGCGCAGCTTGTTGAACAGGCCGATGCCCCGCCCCTCCTGCAGCAGGTAGAGCACGACGCCCTCTCCCTCCTGGGCGATCGTGGAGAGGGCATGGTAAAGCTGGACGCCGCAGTCGCAGCGCTCGGAGCCGAAGACATCGCCCGTCAGGCACTGGCTGTGAACCCGTACCAGCACGTCCTTGTCCGGCTTCGGCTCGCCCATCACCAGAGCGACATGCTCCTCGCCGGTGAGTTCAGCGTGGTAGGCGTAGGCCCTCATCGGACCGTAGTGCGTCGGCATGGTCGGGGAGGCGATCAGTCTGACCAGGCTCTCGTGCTTCAGCCGGTAGCGGATCAGGTCCGACACCGTGATCATCGGCAGGTTGTGCAGGCGGCTGTACTCGACGAGGTCCGGCACCCGTGCCATCGTTCCGTCCTCGTTCATGATCTCGCAGATCACGCCCGCCGGCGACAGCCCAGCCAGCGTCGCCAGGTCGACCGAAGCCTCGGTCTGTCCGGCTCGCTTCAGCACGCCGCCGCGCTTGGCGCGGAGCGGGAAGACATGACCCGGCCGCAGCAGGTCCCGGGGACTGGTGGCCGGGTCGATCGCGGTGGCGATCGTCGCCGCGCGGTCGGCCGCGGAGATGCCGGTCGTGACCTTGCCGCGGGCCTCGATCGACACCGTGAACGCCGTCTCGAAGGGCGCCGTGTTGTCCCGGACCATCAGCGGCAGGTCGAGTTCGTCGCAGCGATCCTCGGTCATCGCCAGGCAAATCAGTCCACGGCCGTGGGTGGCCATGAAATTGATCGCGTCGGCGGTTACCTTCTCGGCCGCGATGGCCAGATCGCCCTCGTTCTCCCGATCCTCGTCGTCGACGATGATCACCTGTCCACCATCGCGAAAGACCTCGACCGCTTCCTCGATCGGCGTGAAGAGGGACGGCTCCCGCTCGTTGTCTCGCTCCGTCATGGCGACGATCGTACCAGCGGGAGCCGCGACCGCGGCGCTACTCGCCCCAGCGGAGCTTGCTGCGCAGGGCGTCGTAGTGGGTCTGGCCGTCGACCCTGGCGAGCAGCGCTTTCGACTCGGAAGCGGTCACGACCACCCTGTCGCCGCCATGGAGCCGGGCCCCCTCCTGGCCGTCCAGCGTGAGGTAGACCTCCTCGTCCAGGCTGCCCAGGGTCATCGCGATCGTGCTCCGCTCCGGCACCACGATCGGCCGCATCGACAGGGTGTGGGGCGAAATCGGCGTCAGCAGCGCGACCGGCAGCGTCGGGTAGAGGATCGGCCCGCCGGCCGACAGGCTGTACGCCGTCGAGCCGGTCGGCGTCGAAACGATGAGGCCGTCCGCTCGATAGCGCGCCACGGGATCGCCGTCGATCTCGACCGCCAGATCGATCATCCGCGCCAGGGCGCTCTTGTGCACGACCGCGTCGTTGAGCGCGCGATAGCGCTCCACGCCGCCAGCAGCATGCCGCAGTTCGACGTCCAGGAGCAGTCGCTCCTCGACCTCGAACCGTCCCTCGAGGATCGCCCCCAGGTTCGCGTACAGGCGATCGAGACCGATCTCGGCCAGGTAACCGAGGCTGCCGAGATTGACGCCCACGATCGGCACTCCGGGCCGGCTGCGGGCCACCGAGAGCAGGGTGCCGTCGCCGCCGAGGACGACGATCAGCCCCAGACCCGGGGCGTCAACGTCGCCCAGTTCGACACCGCGCTCGCGAAGCCAACTCTCGACATCGGCGGCGGTGGCGGCCGCCCGCCCGCTCTCCGGCTTGGCGACGACCGCCACTTCGTGGATCCTGGTCACAACCTCATGTCCTGAAGTGGGCGAAGATCTCGCGGTTGCCTGCCGGTCCCCGGAGGTCGCAGTCTACCGAGGCTCTGAACTCGAGCCCCAGCGCGCCGAGTTCGGCGATGCGCCGGGCCGCGATCTCCCGCCGCAGTTCGTCGTCCCGCACCACGCCGCCCTTGCCGACCTGACCCCGTCCGACCTCGAACTGGGGCTTGATCAGGACCAGCAGGTCGGCTCCGGCGGTGAGGTGCGGGCGCAGCGCCGGCGCCACCTTGACGACCGAGATGAAGGAGACGTCGACGGTGGCGACGCGGCAGGGCTCGGGCAGGGCGTCAGATGGCAGGTGGCGCGCATTGACCCGCTCCATGACCACCACGCGGGGGTCGTTCCGCAGACCCGCGTCGAGTTGGCCGTAGCCGACGTCCACAGCGTAGACCCGTGCCGCTCCATGAGCCAGCAGACAGTCCGTGAAGCCCCCGGTCGAGGCGCCGACATCGAGGCAGACGGCGTCTGTCGGGTCGACGTCGAACGCGCCCAGCGCCTGCTCGAGCTTGCGGCCGCCCCGGGAGACGTAGGGCTCCGCGCGGCCTCCCACCTCGATCGAGGCAGCGGTGTGCACCGCGGTCCCGGGCTTGTCGCGGCGCTCTCCGTCGACCCGGATCCAGCCCGCCATCACGGCTCGCTTCGCCTGCTCCCGGCTGGCGAACAGCCCGCGCTCGACCAGCAACTGATCGAGCCGTTGCCTCACGAGCCGCGGTGGACCAGAAAGGCGACCAGGGCCCTGAACAACTCGCGCCCGGAGGGCAACCCCTCGATCAGCGCAAGGCACCGGTCCGCGGCCTGCAGCGCCTTCTTCCGGCTGCCCTCGAGGCCGAACAGGCCCGGATACGTCAGCTTCCTGGCCTGCCGGTCCTTGCCGGGCGTCTTGCCGAGTTCCTCCGAGCTGCCGACCTCGTCCAGGATGTCGTCGCCGATCTGAAACAGGAGACCCAGTTCGGCGCCGATCCGGCCGGCCTGCTCGACCCCCTCGGATCCCGCCCCCGCGTAGACGCCGCCAAGCCGCGTGCTCGCCTCGATCAGGGCTCCCGTCTTCAGACGATGAATCCGTTCCAGCGAGCGAACCGCCTGGTGCGCGGGTCCGCCACCGTCGAGGGCGCCCTCGTGCTGGAGATCGAAGACCTGGCCGCCGATCATCCCCGCCGTTCCGACCGCGTCCCCCACCACGCGGACCGCCTCCAGCCGCCGCTCGGGCGGCGCCGAGGCCGGTTCGCGTGCCAGGACCTCGTACGCCCGGTTCAGCAATGCGTCACCGGCGAGCACCGCCATCGCCTCTCCCCGCGCGCGGTGCAGGGTCGGCCTCCCCCGCCGCAGATCGTCGTCGTCCAGGGCCGGTAGATCGTCATGGATCAGGCTGAACGTGTGGACCATCTCGAGCGCCGCTCCGCCCACCAGCAGGTCCTCGCGGGCGCCTCCCCAGGCTTCGCCGGCCAGAACAACCAGGGCCGGCCGGACCCGCTTTCCACCCGCGAACACGCTGTACCGCATCGCCTCATGGATTACCGCCGGCTCGGTTTCCGTGTCCGGCAGCAGCCGGTCCAGCGCCTCGTCGACCTCCAGTCTGAGGGCGGACAGGAAGGAGGGGAAGTCGTTCACGCGTCCGGCAGCACCTCGGGCGCCGGCAGAGCCTCGGCCACCAGCATGACCGGCACGTCGCTCACGATCGGATAGACCAGACCGGATTCCGGGCACCAGAGCCCCTCGGAGACCTCGGGCTCCTCCTCACCGAAGTGCTCCCGGTAGCGGGCGACGAGCCGTCCGCACACTTCCGCCGGCAGCGGCACGAGTTGAAGCGGCCCCTTCGACTTGGGGCACACCAGGAGTTCGAGCAGTTCCGGATCTACGGGCATTTACGGATTACGCCTTACCTCGACCAGCGAAGAAGGAGGGAGTTCATTCCCGGGTTGCGACGATAGTAGGACGAGTTGGACATATGGAAGAAGCCGAAGCTCACCCGCGATCCGTTCCGCAGCCGCCGCCCGACCGCGATTCCGGTGCGGAACTCCAACTCGCCGCCGATGTCCTTGCCGTCTCCCTTCTCGTAGAAACCCACGGAGGTGCCGGACTCGATGAACCAGGAACGCCCGAGGTGGATCCGTTTGTCGGTGCCTGCGTAGAGGTAGAAGGACTCGTCGGAGGTCACGAAAGCGCCGACATGGGGACCCAGGCCCAGGCACCAGTCGGTGGCGAAGCGGTGCTCGATGCCGACCTCGACGGTCTCATGGTCCTTGCCGAAGTCGGTCACTCCGGTGCTGACGATCAGACCGGACTCGTCGGCGCGACTGGGGCCGGCGTGCTCGGCGGCCGCGCTGCAGGCGAAAGCGGCCGGGGCCGCCGCGCTTCCCGACAACGCCAGCAGCCCCAACGGCGGCAGCCATCCCGAGAACAGCAGAACGCGCGCTACGTTGCGCGGACCTCTGTAGCGCACGGCCGCGTAGCCTACCTCTGCATACAATGCGCACGTGGACGAAGCGCCGAAGGACGCGTCCCGGCCGCCGATTTCGGCCCTGGTGACCACGTACAACGAGGAACGCCACATCGCCGACTGCCTGGCGTCCCTCGACTGGTGCGACGAAGTGCTCGTCGTCGACTCCTTCTCCACCGACCGCACCCCGGAGATCGTGCGCCAGTGCGAGCGCGCCCGCTTCGTCCAGCGCACCTACTACGGTTCCGCGTCGCAGAAGAACTGGGCCATGGACCAGACGGAGAACGAGTGGGTGCTGATCCTCGACGCCGACGAGCGCTGCACGCCCGAACTCCGAGCGGAAATCACGGCGCTGTTCCGCAACGGAGAGCCGGCCCACGACGCGTACACGATCAAGCGCCGCGTGTTCTTCCTGGACCGGGTCATCCGCTTCTCCGGCTGGCAGCACGACCGCGTCGTCCGGCTGCTGCGCCGCGACGCGGGCCGCTACCCGAACCGGCGCGTCCACGCCGACATGTGGACCCGGACACCGGCGCCCGTGCTCCGGTGTCCCATGGACCACTTCATGGTCGACGACCTGCTCTCCTACTCCCGGAGGATCCAGCGCTACAGTTGGTGGGGAGCCGCCCAGCTCTGGCGCGACGGCCGCCGGTCCGGCCCGGCAGAGGTCCTGGGGCGCTCGCTGTGGCGCTTCCTGCGGACGTACGGCTTGCAGCTCGGCGTGCTCGACGGCATGCGCGGCCTCGTGTTCTGCCTGCTCCAGGCCTACGGCACCTACCTCAAGTGGTCCTACGTCTGGTCCTGGCGCGTGAACCAGCGACGCGGCATCGAGCCGCCGCTGCCGTCCTTCGACGACAGCAAGAGCACCTGGCGGGGCCTGACCGAACTCGAGCCCGGAACCGCGAAGTAGGCGGCGCCTCCTACCGCGCCGGCTCCTCCACCAGCAGCGACTCGATCTTCGTCGCACGGCCGGTCTTCTCGTCCGCGTCGACGAGGGCCGCCGCCAGCCGGACATCGCGCCTGGCGACCTCGAAGCCGGCCGGCGTGTTCAGGAGAAAGCGCTTGAGCGCCCGGTCGGCGCGTACGCCGATCACCGAGTCGTAGGGACCGGTCATGCCGACGTCCGTCACCAGCGCCGTGCCCCGCGGCAGGACGCGGGCGTCGGCGGTAGGCACGTGGGTGTGGGTGCCGAGCACCGCGGTCACCCTGCCGTCCAGGTGATACGCGAACGCCTGCTTCTCGCTCGTCGCTTCGGCGTGGAAGTCGACGAGGACGATGCGGATCGCCGGGTCCAGGCCGGCCAGGATGGAGTCGGCGGCGGCGAACGGCGAGGGCAGCGGCTTCATGAAGGTCTGGCCCTCCAGGTTGATCACCGCGTACGGCGTCCCCACCGGCAGCTCGCCGACGAACAACCCCGTTCCAGGGTTCCCCTCCGGGTAGTTGGCCGGCCGCAGCAGGTTCGGGATCCGGTCGTAGTACGGCACGCCCTCTTTCTTCGCCCAGGCGTGATTGCCGGTCGTCATGCAGTCGATCGGCAGGTCCGAGAACTCCCTGAGCACCCCGGGCGTCACACCGCTGCCGCCGGCCGCGTTCTCGACGTTGACGACGGCCGCGTCGACCCGGTGGCGGTCGATCAACTCCGGCAGCAGCCGGGACAGCGCTCGCCGCCCCGGCTTGCCGACCACGTCGCCGACGAAAAGGAACCGTGCCACCTGGACTCCCTCAGCGCGCGTACTCGATCGACCGCGACTCCCGGATCACGGTGACCTTGATCTGGCCCGGATACGTGAGTTCGCTCTCGATCTTGCGCGCCACGTCACGACTCAGCCACACGGCCTGCTCGTCGCTGATCTCCTTGCAGTCGACGATGACCCTCACTTCGCGGCCGGCCTGGATGGCGTAACTCTTCTGGACGCCCTTGAACTTCGAGGCCAGGTCCTCGAGCTTCTTGAGGCGCTTCATGTAGTTCTCGAGGATCTCGCGCCGGGCGCCGGGACGGGCGGCGGACACCGCGTCGGCGGCGGTGACGAGAACCGCTTCGACCGTCTCCGGATCGTAGTCGCCGTGGTGACAGGCCATCGCGTGCACCACCTCCTCGCTCTCGCCGTAGCGGCGGAGCAGGTCGATGCCGATTTCCAGGTGCGTGCCGTCGATCTCGCGGTCCACCGCCTTGCCGATGTCGTGGACCAGCCCGGCGCGCTTGGCGACATGGACATCGGCCTTCAACTCGCCCGCCATGGCGCCAGCCAGGAAGGCCACCTCCTTGCTGTGCTGCAGGACGTTCTGGCCGTAGGAGGTGCGGAACCGGAGCCTGCCCAGCAGCGTGATCAGTTCGGGGTGGAGGCCGGACAGGTTCAGCTCCAGCAGGGCCTCGCTGCCCTCGCGCTGGACCCGATCCTCGAACTCCGACTTGACCTTGGCCGCAACCTCCTCGATGCGGGCCGGGTGGATGCGGCCGTCGGCGATCAGACGTTCCAGGGTGACGCGCGCGATCTCCCGACGGAACGGGTCGAAGCCGGAGAGAATGACCGCCTCGGGCGTGTCGTCCACGATCAGGTCGACGCCGGTGATCAGTTCCAGGGCGCGGATGTTCCTCCCTTCGCGGCCAATGATCCGCCCCTTCATCTCGTCGTTGGGCAGCATGACCACCGAGACCGTCGTCTCCGAGACGTAGTCGGACGCCGATCGCTCGACGGCAAGGCTGATGATCCGCTGCGCCTCGCGCTGCGCTGATTCCCGTGCCTCGTCCTCGATCCGCTTCGCGAGGTGCGCCGACTCCATGCGCACCTCATGTTCGAGACTGTGGCTCAACTCCTCGCGCGCCTGTTGGACGGTCAGCCCGGACACCCGTTCCAGTTGCCGGCGGACTTCCGCCAGCCGTTCCCCGACCTCGGCCTGTTCAACTTCGAGGCGGCTCTCGGCCTCCCCGAGCGTCCGCTGGCGTCCGTTGAGCTCTTGCTCGAGCGACTCGAGCACGGCTGCCTTTTCGCGGGAGCGCGCGCGGCGCTCGTTGAGCTTCCGCTCGCGCTCTTCCATCGCCCGGCGCTGCTCCGCCGTCGAGTTCTCGAACTCGGAGCGAAGCGTCAGCAGCTCTTCCTTCGCCGCCAGCTCCTGTTCGCGACGTTTGGCCGCGCAGTCGCGCTCGGTCTCTTCGACGAGGCCCCTGGCCTGGCGCCTCGCCTCTCCGATCAACCTCGCCGCTCTACGCCGTCCGACAAGGCTCCAAAACAGCCAGGCAGCCGCCAGCGTCGCCGTTGCTACGCCCGCAGCAATGAGTGTGGTTTCGGTCATCGGCCCTCAATCCGGGCAGAAGGGCATCCCCCGCGGGGCCGTGTGAACGCGCCCCGACACAGAACCAGAGCGGGACCAGGTGGGTGTCCGCGCCACCCGCCGTTAGCGTCCCCGTTCGAGCGGGGCTGGCACGGGCGAGCAGTTGAAGGACTCCCTTAACAAGAGCGATGGTTCCAACCACGGCTTTCATCACGAACCGCGCAGGGGATGCAAGGTCAAGGTTCCTTTCAGCAACAGTCAGGCGTCGAGGGCCGCCTCCAGGTCGGAGGTCAGACTCGATACGCGCTCCACCAGTTCCTGGTAGCGCCCGTCGTCCGCTCCTCCGCCACCGTTGGTCTCGTTGGCGAGATTCAACGCGGCGAGGATGGCGATCTGATTCGGCTCCAGATTCGGCGCCTCGTCAGCCACCTCTCGCATCTTGCGATCGACCTTCTCCGCGAGTACGCGAAGCCGGCCCGCATCGACCGCTCCATCCTCGCGGAGGGAGTATGGAACGCCGAAGATCTCGACCGCGACAGTCGCCGCAACTTCCTCTTGGTGTTCACTTTCGGCCATTCCTCGACACCCCCTGTGAGGAAGCACTATAGCAGCCCTGGTCGTCAGGAATCGCCGTCCGCCAGCAGCTCCTCTAGTCCCTCGGCCAGAGCCTCGACCCGCTGACCGATCTCGGCACGCTCCTTGGCGGCACGCTTATCAGCCTCTTCGAGCTGGCTGGTCAACTCCCGCGTCCGCTCGCGCTCAGCGGCCAGCGCCTCCTTGGCGCGCTGAATCGCCGCCTCGAGACGCGCGACCGCGTCGATCGCCCCCTCAGGCATCAGGACGATCCCTCAGGCATCAGGACGACGAGGTCGAACCCGCGCCCGCTTCAAGCGCTCCCCGCGCGGCCGTCGCGATGGCGGCGAATCCCTCGGCATCCCGTACCGCCAGGTCCGCAAGCATCTTCCGGTTCAACTCGATGCCGGCAAGCCGGAGCCCCGACATCAGCCGGCTGTAGGACAGCCCGTTCAGACGCGCGGCGGCGTTGATGCGGACGATCCAGAGACTCCGGAACTGGCGTTTCCGCTGCCGCCGGTCGCGGTAGGAGAAGGCGAGCGAGCGATCGACCGCCTGCTTCGCTATCCGGTGGCCCTTCGACTTGACGCCGTAGTAGCCCTTCGCCTGCTTGAGAATCTTCTTCCGCCGGCGGGCGCGCCGGCTGCCCCGTTTGACTCGTGCCATCGTCCTGTGCTCCCGCAGCCCGGCGAGCTAGCGGATCATCCCCCTGATCGCCTTGGCGAAACCGCCGACGACGTCGGTCTGCTTCCGCAGCTTCCGCTTCCGGCCCTGCGCCTTCTTGGTCTGCATATGGTTCATCATCGAGTGCCTGCGCTTCACCTTGCCCTTGGCGGTGAGCTTGAAGCGCTTGGCCGCTCCACGGTGCGTTTTCTGCTTGGGCATTCCAGAGCCTCCTGTGGGGCTCGGAGGAGCCGCCGAACGGCGCATGGTAGCAGCTTGCGCCCTGGAATGCAGCGCAGCAAAATCCCGATCAGAGGCTGAGCGATCGGGAGGCTGTCCGGTCGGCGATACGGGCAGCGAGATCGTCGATCGTGACCGCACCCTGATCAGGAGAGCCGCCGTCCTCCGGCGCCTCGCGGAGGCGGAGCGAGACGGTGCCGGCCTCCTGTTCGCGGCCGCCGACGACGAGCATGTAGGGGACCTTGTGGGTCTGGGCGTCGCGGATCTTGTAGCCGAGTTTCTCGCTCCGTTCGTCGAGTTCGACCCGAACGCCGGCGGCGGAGAGCCGGCGGGTGACCTCCCGGCCGTAGTCCATGAAGCGGTCGGAGACCGGCAGGACGACCGCCTGGACCGGCGCCAGCCAGACCGGGAAGGCGCCGCCCGTGTGTTCGATCAGGATGCCCAGGAAGCGTTCAACCGAGCCCAGCATCGCCCGGTGCAGCATGACGGGACGGCGCGTACCCCCGTCGCTCGCCGTGTACTCCAGGTCCAGCCGCTCGGGCATCTGGTAGTCCAGTTGCACGGTGCCCAACTGCCAGCTCCGGCCGAGCGCGTCAAGGATCTGGAAGTCGATCTTCGGGCCGTAGAAGGCGCCGTCGCCCTCGTTGATCTCGAACTCGAGTCCCCGGCTCCTGAGCGCCCCCATCAGCGCGTTCTCGGCCCGCTCCCAGAGTTCGCTGCTGCCGATCGCCTTCTCCGGCCGCGTGGAGACCTCGATCTGGATGCCGTCGAAGCCGAACGTCCGGTAGATCTCCAGGATCGTCGACACCGGCAGCAGCACTTCCGCTTCGACCTGCTCCTCGGTGCAGAAGGTGTGTGCGTCGTCCTGGCAGAACGTGCGCACGCGGGTCAGCCCGGTGATGACACCGGACCGTTCGTAGCGGTGGAGGCGGCCGAAGTCGGCGTAGCGGATCGGCAGGTCCCGGTAGGAGCGAAGGTCGGTACGGTAGATCAGGCAGTGGGTCGGGCAGTTCATCGGCTTCACCGCGTACTGCCGCTCGTCGACCTCGGTCAGGAACATGTTCTCCCGGTAGTTGTCCCAGTGCCCCGAGCGATGCCAGAGGTCGACGTCGAGAATCTGCGGCGTCCGCACCTCCTCGAAGCCGTCGCGCCGGTTGAGTCCCTGCACGTAGTCGACCAGGAGGTTGTAGATCACCGTCCCGCGGGGGTGGAAGAAGGGACTGCCGGGCGCGCTCTGGTTGAAGCTGAACAGGTCGAGTTCCGGGCCCAGGCGGCGGTGGTCGCGGGCCCGGCGCAGCTCCAGGTCGGCCAGATACCCGTCGAGCGCTTCCCGGCTCGCGAACGCGGTTCCGTAGATCCGCTGCAACTGCTCGCGGCTTTGGTCGCCGCGGTGGAACACCCCCGAACTCTCGAGCAGCTTGACGGCGCCTACCTGGTCCACGCGCTGGGCGTGCGGACCGCGACAGAGGTCGACGAACTCGCCGTGACGGAACAGGGTGATCGGCTCGCCTTCCGGGATGTCGTCCAGGCGCTCCAGCTTCAACTCCTCGCCCATGCCGGCGAACAGCTCCCGCGCCTCTTCGCGCTCGATCTCGACCCGCTCGACCTCGTGCTTCTCGGAGAGGATCTCCCGCATCTTCGCCTCGATCGCCTCGAGATCCTCCGGCACGAAGGCCCGCGGGAAGCGGAAGTCGTACTGGTACTTCTCGGAGTGATCCCGCCGCCCGACGTCGATCTGCGTCCCGGGCCAGAGTCTCTGGACAGCGTCCGCCAGCACGTGCTCCGCCGTGTGGCGCAGGAAGATCCCGGCCTCGTCGTTCTTCGCGGTGAACAGCCGGAACCGACCCGACGCCTCAAGCGGCGTGCGCAGGTCGACGAGGCGGCCGTCGAGTTCGGCGCCGACCGCCGCCTTCGCCAGACCGGGCCCGATCGAGCGCGCAACGTCCAGCGCCGTCGTCCCGGGCGGGACGCTGCGCACCGATCCGTCAGGCAACGTCAGGTCGAGCATCGGTCGAGAACGGTTCTGGCAGAGCAGGTTCGGCTGGGGACGCAGTTTCGTCCGGGAACAGGGGCGGGCCCGCGCGGCCGGACACCGCGATGGTAGGCGCTAGCGGACTCGAACCGCTGACCTCTACCGTGTGAAGGTAGCGCTCTAACCAACTGAGCTAAGCGCCTGAGCCACAGACCGAACGGCCCATGTCTGGTAGGCCCGAGCGGACTCGAACCGCTGACCTCTACGATGTCAACGTAGCGCTCTAACCAACTGAGCTACGGGCCTGTATCCCGAGGCCGGGAATGCCGCCGAGAACGCCGGCAAGGCCTGCCGCGAGAAGGCGCAACGGTACAAAGGGGAGAGTTGCCCTGTCAACGCGGCGGCATGCGGGCGCACTCGCGGGAAGACGGCGCCACTAGCGACTGTTGCAGAATCCTGTCGTGGTCGACCCTCTGCACATGGCCGAGTTGATCGAGCAGGCGCGGCGGCGGATCGCCGGCGCCATCTACGAGAGTCCCTGCGCCCGCTCGGAGTACTTCTCCCGCCTCTGCGGCATCGGCGCCTACTTCAAGCTCGAGAACCTGCAGATGACCGGCTCCTTCAAGGAGCGCGGGGCGCTCAACCGCATCCTCACCCTCTCGGAGGAGGAGCGGAGCCGCGGCCTGATCACGGCCTCGGCCGGCAACCACGGTCAGGCGGTGGCCTACCACGCGCACCGCCTCGGTCTCGAGGCGACCGTCGTCATGCCGCTGCCGACGCCCCTGATCAAGGTGGCCAACACGCGGAACTTCGGCGCCGACGTCAGGCTGGCCGGCGAGACCTTCGACGACGCGACCGCCCACGCCCGGGAACTCGAGGCCGAGCACGGCTGGACCTACGTCCACCCGTTCGACGACCCCCAGGTCGTCGCCGGCCAGGGCACGATCGGCTTCGAGCTGATGACCCAGGAACCGGACCTCGAAGTCGTCGTCGTGCCGATCGGCGGCGGCGGGGTGATCGCCGGAATCGCCGCCGCCTACAAGGCGCACCGGCCGCAGACCCGGATCATCGGCGTGCAGGCGGAGGCGGTCCCGTCGATGCGGGAGAGCCTCGCCGCCGGCCGTCCGGTGACGGTGGAGCGCCGCCACACGATCGCCGAGGGCATCGCGGTCAAGCGACCCGGCGATCTGACCATGGGACTCGTAAGGGAACTGGTCGACGACATCGTGACGGTGGACGAGGAGGAGATCGCGAACGCCGTCCTCCTCCTGCTCGAGCGGGAGAAGGCGGTCGTCGAGGGCGCCGGGGCCTCCGTGCTGGCGGCGGTCGTCAACGACCACGTCCCCCAGGCGAAAGGCCGCCGGACCGCGATGGTGCTGACCGGCGGCAACATCGATGTCACCCTGCTCAGCCGCATCATCGACCGCGGCCTGACGAAGGACGGCCGCCTGGTCCGGCTTGACGTGTGCGTCAAGGATCGTCCGGGCGCCCTCGCGGCGCTGCTCAACCTGGTCGGCGAGGCCGGCGCCAACGTCCTGGAGACCCATCACGAGCGCGCTTTCACCGCCCTCGGGCTCAATGAGGTGCACATCGAGCTGCGGCTCGAAACCCGCGGCCTCGAGCACGTCGAGGAGCTGATCCAGCGAATCGCCGGCGCCGGTCTCCACGTCCGCCGCCAGACCGAGCCCGAGCCCTGGCATGAACACTGACGCTGCCCTGCTACGCTAAGCCGGCGTGAACGACGAAGCTTCGGATCCTTCGCCATCCGACTCCAGTCTGGACGACCCCGACCCGGACCCCGACCGGCACGCCTGTGACCGCGGGTCCCGTTCCCCGCTGACGACCACGCCCCTCCCGGCGCGCGAATGATCCCACCGATCGTCGCGGCCACCGGGCCGCCCGTGAATCTCGATCTGCCGCTCGGCTGGAGCCTGGCCCTGGCCCTTTTCCTGGTCGGCCTGAACGGCTTCTTCGTCGCCGCCGAGTTCGCCCTGGTCAAGGTCCGGCCGACGCAGGTGGCGCCGCACCAGGACACGCTCCGGGGCCGCCTGGCGCAGCGCATGATCGACCAGCTCGACGCCTACCTGTCGGCGACCCAGCTCGGCATCACCCTCGCCAGCATCGGCCTCGGCATCGTCGGCGAGCCCGCGGTCAACCGCCTGCTGCAGCCCCTCTTCGATCTGGCGCCCAATCTGCCGGAAGAAGCCGCGCACTCAATCAGCCTGATGGTCTCCTTCGCGATCATCAGCATGTTCCATATCGTGCTCGGCGAGCTGGCGCCCAAGTCGCTAGCCATTCGCCGGCCCGAGCCGACCAGCCTGTGGGTAGCGGCGCCGCTGTGGTTCTTCTACCAGGTGACCTATCCCGGCATCTGGGTCCTGAACCAGATGGCGAACGCCTTCCTGCGCCTGTTCGGCATCGAACCGCTCCGGCACGGCGAACTCGCGCACAGCGAGGAGGAGATCCGGAGCCTCCTCGCCTCCGAGCAGGAGACCGAACTCTCCGAGCCCAAGCGGGAGCTGCTCGACAACGTGTTCGAGCTCTCCGACCGCAACGCCCGCCAGGTGATGGTCCCCCGCACCGAGGTCGTCTACCTCGACGCCGCGGCGCCGATGGACGCCAACCTCGATCGCGCCCGGCAGAGCGGTCACACCCGCTTCCCGCTCTGCGAGGGCGACCTGGATCAGCTCGTCGGCCTCGTCCACATCAAGGACCTGTTCATCGCCCAGGAAGCGCCGGAGTCGCTCCGCGACATCGCCCGCGAGACCTTCGCGGTGCCGGAGACCCTGCCGCTCGACCAGTTGATGGCCCGCATGCGCCACGAGCACATCCACATGGCCGCGGTAGTCGACGAGTACGGCGGCGTGGCCGGCATCGTGACGCTCGAGAACGTGCTGGAAGAGATCGTCGGCGAGATCCAGGACGAGTTCGACGCCGAGGCGCCCGAGTTCGTCCGCCTCGACGACGGCGGCTACAAGGTGCTCGGCGGCATGCTGCTCGATGACCTCGAGGACGAACTCGGCATGGACATCTCCGACGCGCGCGAAGAGGACACCATCGCCGGCATCACCCTGTCCGAGCTCGGCCGGACCGCCGAGATCGGGGACACCGTCGAGGTCGGTCGGCTGCGGCTGGAGGTAGTGGAAGTGGACGGGAACCGGATTGTCTCGTTGCGGCTACACGTGCTGCCGGAGCCTGCCGAGGACGAAATCTGACACCCCGTCGAGCGGCACGACGTCGCGCTCTCCGTCCTGCCGGCTCGAGACCTCGGCGCCGCCGGCGCGAAGCGAGCGGGCGCCGACGACGACTCGCACCGGGAAGCCGACCAGGTCCGCGTCCTTGAACTTGACCCCGGGCCGCTCGCGACGGTCGTCGTAGAGGACGTCGAAGCCACCCGAGGCGAGCGCGGCCTCGAGTTCCCGGTAGAGACCGTCCGCCGCCGAGCGCACAGCCTCGTCGCCGGGGTCGAGCGAACTGAGCACGACCGTGAAGGGCGCCAGGGGCACGGGCCAGACGATGCCGTCGTCGTCGTGCCCCTGTTCGATCGCCGCCGCTGCCGTCCGGCCGATCCCCAGTCCGTAGCAGCCCATCTCGGCCGGCCGCAGGCGGCCCTGTTCGTCGGTGAAGGTGCAGTTCATGCTCTCGGAGTAGGCGGTGCCCAGCTTGAAGATGTGGCCGACCTCGATGCCCCGCGAGATGCGCAGCACGCCGCCGCTGCAACGCGGGCAGGGGTCGGAGGCCTCGGCGGTCATCACGTCGACCCACTCGAGCGGACGCGCGCTCGCCACGTCACGATCCCAGCGCACGGAGACGAGGTGCTCGTCGCCGGCGTTGGCGCCGCAGACGAAGCCGTTCAGCGAACGAACCGACTCGTCGGCCACCAGGCGCACATCAGCCGAAAGGCCGACCGGACCCGAGAAGCCGAGCGGACCGCCCGTGGCCTCCGCCACCTGCTCGGCCGAAGCGAGCCGCAGCCCGAGGCCGCCCAGGACGTTGAGCAGCTTGACCTCGTTCACCTCGCGGTCACCGCGGATCGCGACGGCCGCCAGTCCGTCGTCCGTTTCGTAGATCAGCGTCTTGACGACGAGGGCCCTGTCGACCTCCAGCATTCCGGCGACCTCGGCGACGGATGTCGCGCCCGGCGTCGAGACCCTGCGCGGTCCGTCGCCGTCGGCGCCGCCGCCGGTTTCCGCCGGCTGCGGAAGAGCGCCGACTTCCGCCCGTTCGACGTTGGCTCCGTAGCCACAGGCGGCACAGCTCGCGACCGCGCTCTCGCCGGTGTCGGCGAGCACCATGAACTCGTGCGACGAGGAACCTCCGATCGCGCCCTGGTCCGCTTCGACCACGGAGTACTCGAGCCCGCAGGCCTCGAAGATGCGCGAGTAGGCCCCGTACAACGCCTGGTAGCTCCGGTCCAGGCCTTCCTCATCCGCATCGAAGGAGTAGGCGTCCTTCATGATGAACTCCCGGCCGCGCATGAGCCCGAAGCGGGGGCGGATCTCGTCCCGGAACTTGGTCTGGATCTGGAACAGGTTGAGCGGCATCTGCCGGTAGCTCTTCACGTCGCGCCGGACCAGATCGGTGATGACCTCCTCGTGAGTCGGGCCGAAGCAGAACCGCCTTCCGTGACGATCCTCCATCCGCAGGAGCTCGGCGCCGTACTTGAACCAGCGTCCGGACTCCTCCCACAGCTCGGCGGGCTGAATCGCCGGCATCGAAAGCTCAACCGCTCCCGCCCGCTCCATCTCGCGGCGGACGATCGCCATCAGCTTGCGCATCGTCCGCCAGCCCGCCGGCTGCATCGTGTAGATCCCGGCCGCCAGCCGCCGCACGAGTCCGGCGCGCGCCATCAACTGGTGACTCACCACCTCGGCGTCCCGGGGCGCCTCGCGGGCAGTCATCAGGTAGTAGTTGCTCCACCGCATCGTCGCTCTCCGGCCGCGGAGACTACTAGGAGCTAGGCTCGCCGCGATGTACTGCCAGGTCTGCGGCGCGCGCAACGAGGACGACGCGGAGTACTGCCAGCGCTGCCGGCAGAAGCTGATGGTGCTCTCCGGCTCCGCCGTCGGGGGCGAGGAAGCGATCGACGCCGGCGACGAGGAGTTCTCCCTCGACGAGCATCTGCTGGAACGGATCTCCATCCTGGAGGAGGTCCTCAAGCGCACCGGCGAGACGGTGCAGAAGGTTCTGAGCGCCATGGAGCGGCAGGAGGAGAGCATCCTGGTCCATCACGCAGGCATGCTGGCTCTCCGCGACCTCCTGGAGCGGCAGGAGGTGATCAACACCGCGGAGTGGAGCGACCTCTGGGAGTCCAAGATGGACTACCAGTTCCTGGTGCTGGAGAAGCGCGAGCGTTTCGCGGCGGTCAAGGACGGCGTTCTGGGGCTCTACGAAGGCGACCGGCGTCCCGCCTTCACACAGCTCCTCGAGGAGGCGGAGCACGCGCTGAACGGGCTGGACCTGGGTCGCGCAATGAAGGCGCTGGAGGAGGCGGCCGGCCTCGACCGCCGTAACCACGAACTGGCCCGGTTCCTGGGCGAATCGCACTTCCAGGAGGGCCGACTGGAGCGCTCGCTTGAGCACTTCGACCGCCTGCTGGCGGTCAAGCCGGACCACGTCCAGGGTCTCGTCTACACCGGCGTCATCCAGCTCCAGCAGGGCGACGAGGAACGTGGCCAGGAACTCCTGGAGAAGGCCGTGATCCAGCACCCGGACGCGTTCCTGCCGCACTTCTGCCTCGGGGCGTCGCTCGCCGGCCGCGGGCAGTTGAAGTCCGCGGCCGCGTTTCTTTCGCGCGCGGTCGAGATCGACGTCGTGCCACAGGCGCTCTACCTGCTCGGCCGCTGCCACTACGAGATGGGCAAGCTGGCGGGGGCGATCGAGTCGTTGGGCCGCGCGGTTCAGGTCGATCCCGCCTTCGAGGAGTGCCATCACCTCCTAGGTCTCTGCTACCTCGACCGGGGCTGGAATCGCAAGGCGCTCGCCGCGTTTCGCACGGCGCAGCAGTTGAACCCCAGGCGCATGCGCTACCGCGACCTGGTGGCCTACCTCTCAGGGCGTTCAGGCGCCGACCTGCCCGGGACCAGCCCCGCCGCAGCGGACTGGGTCGGCCGCGGCGAGCAGGCGATCCGATCCGGCGACGCTCCGGAAGCGCTCCGCTGCTACCGCGAAGCGCTGGCGCTCGATCCGAACAATCCAGCGCTGCTGATGTCCTACGCCCTGGCCTGCCTGCGGCTGGATCGCAGCCAGGAGATCCGCCCGCTGACCGAGCGGGTCCTCGCATCGAAGCCGGGCGAGATGCTGCGGGCGACCGCCTACGCGACCCTGATCGAGGCCTTGCGCAGCGAGGGCAAGTACAAGGATGCAAACGAGGCGGGGCAACGGCTGCTCGATGAAGCCGGCTCCAACTTTTCGAAGAGCATCGCCTACTACGAGATGGCGTACAACCTGGCGGAGATGGACGAGGACCTGGACCAGGCCCTCGACTTCGCGCGCCGGTCCCTGGAGCACGCCCCGGAGGAGTTGCGCCAGTTCCCGCTAGCTGCCCTGGGCTGGGTCCACTACAAACGCCAGGAGCTGAAGGAGGCGATCGAGTTCCTCTCCCAGTCGACTGAACTCGGACCGTCGACCGCGGCGCTCACCCGCCTGGGCATGGCGCTCCTGGCATCGGGAGACGAGGACGGGGCGCGCGGCGCCCTGGCCCAGGCCCGTCGACTCGACGAACGCGGCGGCGCGATCGAGGAGAAGATGATGGAGTTCATGAAGGACTCCGCGCGCATCATCGAGCGGGTGCGCCGCTAGCCCAGACCGGCGAACCATGGATCACGGCGGCCGAGCCTGCTGTCCAGCGCGGCTCCGATGCCAACGCACGTGACGATGGTCCAGGTCCAGCCGCCGACGTAGGGCGCCATCTTGATCAGGCCCAGGGCCAGAAGTCCGCACAGGGCGGCGGCAAGCGGCCGACCCGCCAGGCCCAGGCGGTCCGGCAACAGGCGCGCGCCCACCGCCAGGAAGACCGCTGCCGTACCCCACAGTTTGCAGACGAGAATCGCCAATCCACAGACGGCGAGAAGGGGTACACCGAGCAACGCCGGCGCCACCGCGGTCAGCACGGCGAAGGTCACGGCCACGGCGAGCACCGCCACCAGGCCGGCGAAGAAGTTGCGAAACGGCCGCTCGAGCACGCTCTGCGCCGTCGCCGTCAACGCCGGGTCGAACCCGGCCACCAGCACCAGAGTCACCAGCAGCCAGGCGAGGAGCAGGGCGAGGTTCAGCATCGCTACCACGGAGGACAGCGCGGCCTGGCCGAGCACCGGCCCTTCGGCGAGAACCAGGAGCGAAGACGGCGCCCGCGGGTAGGCCACCGTACGGCCCGCGACGACGGCTCCCGACTCCGCGTCCACCCGACCGCCGAGCACGAACACGTCGCCGCCCAGCCGCGCCGACGGACCCAGTTCGACATCGCCGCCGAGCACGATCACGTCGCCCTGAACGGCGCCGTCGATGCGGGCGGCGCCGTTCAGGACGACCGCGTCCGACCGCGCCTCGCCTCGGAGCTCGAGGTCCCTGCCGATGGCGACGAGCTGGTCCCGGGCAACGGCGTCCGGACCGATCACGACGGCCGTGGCGTCGGAACCGGGCGAGCGCTCGGCCGCCGCGCAGCTCAACGCTGCGATGGCAACCGCGCACAGGACGAGGCGTTGAACGGTCTGATGGAGTCGGAGGCTCAACACAGACCGAC
This sequence comes from Holophagales bacterium, assembly GCA_009837085.1. Lineage (GTDB taxonomy): Bacteria > Acidobacteriota > Thermoanaerobaculia > Multivoradales > Multivoraceae > Multivorans. Next base: position 13,984 of record VXUF01000134.1, on the reverse strand, counting down.
CATCGTAGCCGCGACGCGCCGGCGAGCACCGGCGCACACGATCAGCGCCGGGATCGCTGCCGCGCCGACGCTCTCGAACCCCGGCGAAGCAGCGAGAACAGGAGGCCGGTAAGCCCGACCACCGCCGCGCCGCCGAACAGCAGGGCTGGCGTCGCCGGCTCCAGAGCCGACGACATGGCCACGTTGAGGCCCCGCCAGGAGGCATCGAGCAGGCCGGCGCCGAGCATGCCGAGAGTGACCGTGAAGTCGAACAGGGTCGTCGCCGCCGAAGCCGCCGAGCCGGCCGCCGGCGCGAGCGTAGCGACCAACGCCAGGGCGCCGCCGAACAGCGCGACCAGGGCGGCAGCGGCCACGGCGCCGCGACGGCGTCCGACGGGCCGCGCCGCGCGGAGGTCGATCGCCAGCGGCCGCGGAGCGAGCCGTTCCGTCGCCAGGAGCTCGTGGAGCGCCGAGAGACCCCGCGCCTCGTCCCGGCAGGCCGCGCATCCCGCCAGGTGCTGCTCCGCCAACCGGCGTTCCGCTTCGCTGACGGCGCCGTCGACGTAGGCGTCGATCAACTCTGCCTGGGAACAGGCGCCACTCTCCATGACCTTCGACCTGTCTGAACTCGTCATCGCCGTTACTCCCGCCGTCCGTCAGTCGGTGAGGTAGTCGGCCAGCCGGGCCTTCAGCATCCGGCGGCCGCGAAACAACTTGTTCTTCACGGTGCCCAGGGGCATGCCCTTGAACTCCGCGATCTCTTCGTAGGTCATTTCGGCGAAGTGTCTCAACTGGATCAACTCCCGATACTCCTCTTTCAGCCCGTCGATCGCGGCGCCGATGGCCTGGCGCCGTTCCACGTTCCGCAGCGTTCGGTAGGGGTCCCTTTCCTCGCTCTCAAACTCCCGCTCCTGCACCTGCCCGTCCACCCCTACCCGCTGGATCGGAACCAGCTTCAGGCGCCGCTTCCGGATCAGATCGATCGCGGCGTTCTTCGCCACCCGAAACAGCCATGTCGAGAACCGGTACCTGGGGTTGTAACGGTCGAGGGCCCGGTAGACCCTCAGAAACACTTCCTGCGAAAGCTCTTCGGACTCCTGAACGTTGCCGAGGAAGCGATTCAGGTAGTTGATCAGCCGGCCCCGATACCTCTCCACGAGATCGGTGTACAGGGCGGCCTCGCCGTCCAGAATCGCAGCCACCAACTCTTCGTCGGTCGCCCGAGTTGCCTCCACAGCCTTCACCTACGTCGCCCGCTTCCGATTGTTGCGCGGCGGCGCGAGAGCAGGGGAACCGGCCGACCGCCCCGTGATCACGGCTGCTGTAGCCTTTCCGCCCGCGGCACGGGCGGCCGCCGCCCTCCACCGCGCCGCAGAGAGTAACCGGGTCACCCTTGGCAAACCTGATCCACGCACGCGGGCTGGGCATCCGGTTCGGACTGCACTGGGCGCTGGCCCACGTCGACCTCGACTTCGAGTCCGGGGGGCGGCTGCTGCTGGCCGGCGCCAACGGTTCCGGCAAGACGACGCTGCTGAGACTGATCGCGGGACTCAGGCGGCCGACGGCGGGTGAACTCACCGTTGCCGCCAGGCGGCCCTTCGAGGATCGCGCCGGCGCCCGGCGCGAACTGGCCCTGGTCTCCCACCACGACTATCTCTACGACCGGCTGACCGCGATGGAGACGTTGCGGCTCTGGAACGAACTGAGTGACGCCGGCCCCGACCGCGGGCGGCTCGCCGATCTGCTCGAGGAGGTGGGGCTCGAAGCCGCGGCCGATCGCCAGGTGGGCGGCTTCTCCGCCGGCATGAGGAAGCGGCTGATCCTCGCCCGCTGCCGTCTTGAGAACCCGCGCCTCCTGCTTCTCGACGAACCGTTCGCGGCGCTCGATCCGGAGGGCCAAACCCTGGTCGAGCGCTGGATCGAGCGCTTCGCGGACGGCGGCGGCTCCCTGATCGTCGCGTCCCACGCGATCGAGCGGGCCTCCCGGCTGTGCCGGCAGGCGCTCCTGCTGGAGCAGGGTCAGGCCGCCTGGCACGGCGAGGCCGCCGGACTCGATGCGGCCTGGCGCCGGAGGCTGGGACAGTGAAGCTGGTCCGTCCGGTGCTCGTGCTGCTGCTGAAGGACCTGCGGGTCGAGTGGCGCGGACGGGTCCGTTTCCTGTCCATCGTCCTGTTCGGCGGCATCACCCTGGTCCTGTTCTCCTTCGCGATCGACGCCGACGGCGACATGGCGGCGACGATGGCGCCCGGCTTTCTCACCCTGGCACTGCTGCTCAGTTCCACCCTGGGCCTGTCCGAGTCCTTCCGCGTGGAGCGCGAGAACCGCTCTCTCGAGGGCCTGCTGCTGCTGCCGGTCGAGCCGGCGGTCCTGTTCTACGCGAAGGCGCTGGGCAACTTCGTCTTCCTCGCGATGCTGGCGCCGGTGCTCGTGCCCTCGGCGATCATCCTCTACAGCGTCGAAACCGGTCCGGCCGGCTTCCTCGGCGTGATCGCCGTCTGGCTGCTGGCCGCCGCGGCCCTCGCCGCCCCCGGCACCCTGTACGCCGCGATGACCAGCCGGGCCGCGAGCCAGGACGTCCTGCTGCCCCTGCTTCTGTTCCCCCTGGTCATTCCGGTGCTGATCGCGTCGGTCAGGAGCGCGGAGCTGCTGCTCCACGGAGATCCGATGAATCAGGCCCCGAGCTGGCTCCTGTTGCTGGCCGCCTTCGATGTAATCTACTGGGCGCTCGGAGGCGTACTGGCAAGGGTCGCGATGGAGGAATAGGGCCTTCGCACAAGGGCCCGAGAGGGAGCAAACGAAACGTGGACGGCGTTATAGTCGGCGGTTGGGGATGGGTCATCGCCGCCTATGCATCGGCGGGCGTGGCTCTCGCCTTCTACGTCTACAGCCTCTTCGTCCGCCGGCGGCGGGTCGAGGCGAGTGCTTCTCCACAGGACCACAGCAATGAGCACGGAACCCACGACACCAACGCCTGACGCCGGACCCGCTCCCAGGACCCGGCGGCTTCTCCTGCTGGCCGCGGGCGGCGCCGTGGCCGTGGCACTCTCGGTGCTGGCCTTCGGCGACGTCGGCGAGAACCTCGTCTACTACTGGAGTCCGTCGGAACTCCACGAGGCCGGCCCGGAAGCGGTCGGCGCCAGCATCCGCCTCGGCGGGCTCGTCGAGAAGGGCTCCGTGAACCGCAGCGCCGACGGCCTGACCCTCGAGTTCAGGGTCTCTGACGGGCAGTCGCAGGTTGACGTGCGCACGACCGCCGTTCCCCCGGCCATGTTCCGGGAGGGCATCGGCGTCGTCCTCGAAGGGACGATGCGCGAGGACGGCCGGTTCGACACCGCGCGCCTGATGGTGAAACACGACAACGAGTACCAGGCGCCCGACGTCAACGACCAGCGCAGCATGGAGGAGTTGATCGAGTCCATGCAGTTCGACACGTGACCTCGGCCCTGGGCCAGGGGTTCGTCCTCCTGGGCCTGATCGCTGCCGGCTTCGGCACCGCCTTCGGCTACATCGCGGGCGTCAGGCGCTCGGCCGCCGGCCTCCGCCTGACGAGGCGGCTGGCGCTGCTGTTCGCCGTCGCCATGGTCGGGGCGTGCGCGGTCATGTGGTACGCGCTGCTGAGCCACGACTTCTCCGTCTCGTACGTCGCCCAGGTCGGGTCGCTGGCGACCCCGCTTCACATCACGATCTTCTCCCTGTGGTCTTCCCTCGAAGGATCGATCCTCTTCTGGGGGTTGATCCTGGGCCTCTACATCGCCGCCGCGGCCACCTTCCAGCGCCGTGGGCACGAGGACTACCTCGCCTACACCCTGGCCACCCTGCTCGGCATCGGCACCTTCTTCACCTTCCTCATCGCCAGCGTCGCCGATCCGTTCGCTCCCACCCCGCCGCCCGTGCCGGTCGACGGCCCCGGACCCAACCCGCTGCTCCAGAACCACTTGCTGATGGCGATCCACCCGCCGATGCTCTATCTCGGCTACGTCGGCATGTCGGTGCCGTTTGCCATGGCGGTCGCGGCGCTGCTCCGCGGTCATCTGGGCGCCACCTGGCTGCGGCCGATGCGCCGCTGGCTGCTGGTGCCGACCTCCTTCCTCACCGCCGGCATCATGCTCGGCGGCTGGTGGTCGTACGAGGTCCTCGGCTGGGGCGGCTACTGGGCCTGGGACCCGGTCGAGAACGCCTCCTTCCTGCCCTGGCTGACCGGCATCGCGGCGCTCCACTCGGGGATCGTCCAGCAGCGCCGAGGGACTCTCAAGGCCTGGACCGTGATCCTCATCATGATCACCTTCCTGCTGACCATCCTCGGCACCTTTCTCACCCGCTCGGGGGTCGTGAATTCGGTCCACTCGTTCACGCAGAGTCCGATCGGCCCGGTGTTCCTGGGATTCCTCGCCCTCTGCGCCGCCGCCGTCGTCGTGCTGCTCGCGCTCCGGATCGACACCCTGGTCTCCGAACCCTCGAACGAGCGCCTGGTCAGCCGCGAAGGCGCCTTCCTGCTAAACAACCTGCTCTTCGTCAGCCTGATCTTCACGGTGCTCGAGGGCACCCTGTACCCGATCGTCGCCGAGTCGCTGCGCGGCGTGAAGGTCAGCGTCGGCGAGCCCTACTTCAACCGGATGGCAGTGCCGCTGTTCGCCGCGCTGCTCCTGCTGATGGGAGTGGGCCCCGCTCTCCCCTGGGGCGGCAGCGACCCGAAGCTGGTCCGCCGGGCTTTGGTGCGTCCGCTACCCGCGGCCGCCGTCGGACTCGTCGTGGCGCTCCTGCTCGGCGCCCGCTCCGCGCCGGTCCTCATCGTCTCCGCCTTCGCCGGCTTCGCGCTCTGGGTCACCGCCGACCAGGGCCTGCGACCCGTGCGTTCGCGGCCTCGGCGCCAGAGCGGCAAAGGTCCGCTGGCCGCCGTGCTGGTGGCGCCGGACAGGCTCGGCGCGTACGTGGTCCACCTCGGCGTGCTGATCACGTTCGTCGCGGTCGCCGTGTCGTCCACCTTCCAGCGTGAGGCGGAGTCGACCCTTCGCGCCGGCGACACCCTGCGCGTGGGCGGGTACGAGATGACTTTCCGCGGCGCCGAACGGGTCCAGGAGCCGCACCTGATCCGCCACCAGGCGGAGGTCGAAGTCTCGACCAACGGCAGGAGCCGCGGCGTGCTGTACCCGTCGCTCAACATCTACCCGAACCAGCGGGAACCGATCGGCACGCCGGCGGTCCGCACCAGCGCGGGCCACGACCTCTACCTCACCCTGATGAACGTCGGCAGCGACGGATCGATCGGGCTGCGGGCGATCACGACGCCGCTTGTTCTGTGGATCTGGATCGGTGTCGTCGTCATGGTCCTGGGCACCGCGCTGTGCCTGATCCCGACCGCCGCCGAACGGCGGGCGACCACGCCGCGGGCGGTTCCCGACCTCGCCGCCTCGCCCGCGGGAGGCGGTCGATGAACCGCAGGGTCCTGCTCGTGGGTGTCGGCACTTCGCTGCCGCTCCTGCTCGTGCTCGGGTTCGCCTTCCGGCACGACCCGCAGATCGTCGAGTCGCCGCTCGTCGGCAAGCCGGCGCCCAACTTCCGGCTCGCCGACCTCGACGGCAACGTCGTCGACCTGGCGGAGTTGCGCGGCAAGCCGGTGGTCATCAACTTCTGGGCCACCTACTGCGTGCCCTGCCTGTACGAGCACCCGCTGTTCATGGAGGGCTCACGGCGCTGGCAGGGCGAGATCCAGTTCCTCGGCGTGATCTTCCAGGACGACCCGGAGACGATCGCGGAGTTCAACAGCGACTATGGAAGCTGGGGCCCGTCGCTGGTCGACGAGGGCGGCCGGGTCGCCATCGCCTATGGGGTCTACGGACCGCCGGAGACCTTCTTCATCGACCGCGACGGCGTGATCGTCGACAAGGCGATCGGCTTGCTGTCGCCGGACCAGCTCCTGGACGTCGCCAACCGCATGCTCGCGCAGCCCGCCGCGGCCACCGGCTGACATGCGACGCGCGACCGCCCTCCTGGGGCTGCTGGCCGCCCTGGCCTTCGCGGTGCCGGCATCGGCCCAGGAACCCGACCCGCCGCCGCGAGTCGCCCTGCCCCCGGCCGAAGGCGAGGTCCGGCCCGGCCTGGGAGTCGAGACCTCCCACGAACTGGGCGACCCGCTCGGCCGTCCCCTCTCCGGCGAGGAGCTCGACCGCGCGGTAGCCGAGGTCGCGGCCGACATCCGCTGCCCCAAGTGCCAGGCCCTGTCGATCGCCGACTCCGGCGCGGCGTCGGCCCAGGCGATGCGGGCGGAGGCGCGGTCCCTGCTGTCCCAGGGCTACACCCGCGAGCAGGTCGTCGGCTACTTCGAGCAGCGCTACGGCGAGTTCGTGCTGCTCGAGCCGCGGGCGCGCGGGCTCAACCTGGTCGTCTGGGCGGCCCCGGCCGGGATCGTCCTGCTCGGTGGCCTGCTAGTCGCCCTTCGCGTGCGGCAACGCCGGCGAAGCGCCGACGAGGGGCTGGACGCCTACCTGCGGCAGGTGGAGCAGGAGACCGCGACCTGACTCTCGTCGCGACGATCGCCCTCGTCGCCGCCGTCCTCGCCGGCCTGGGAGTCGGGTTTGCCTTCCTGCCCCGGGAGGCGGCGGCGCGCGCGGCCGCGCTCGAACTGCAGCGCGCCGACCTCCTGAACCGGCGCGAGGACCTGCTCGCCCGGCTGAAGCAGGAAGGCCTCGAGGCTGCCGACCGGCGGCGACTCCAGGTTTCGACGGCGCGTGTGCTGAAGGAACTCGACGAAGTCGAGGAGGCGATCGCCGGCATCGCCCCGGACGACATCGCTCCGGAAGGGGGCGCCAAACCGCAGGAAGCAGCGCCGGCAGGCCGCGCCTTCGTCCAGGCGCACCCCCTGCTATCCGGCGTCCTGCTCGGCGGCGGCGTGGTCGGACTCGTCGCCGCACTGGTCATCTGGGCGCAGTCCGACGCCCAGCCCGATCCGCAGGCCGAACAGGCGATGGCGCAGGGCGGCGGCGAAACGGACTTTCGCGGCCAGACGCCGCTCCCGCCCGAGCTGGCGGGGCGAGCCGAGGAGCTGCGGCGGCAGATCGATGCCGATCCCTCGGACCTCGAAGCGATGCGCGCCCTGATGCAGCTCCTGCTCGCCAACGGCCGAGCCTTCGATGCCTTCCAGACCGCCCAGCTCGCGCTGCAGGTCGCCCCCGAGGACCCCGACGCGCACTTCGTCTCAGGCATCGTGCGCCTCCAGATGGGCCAGACCCAGGTCGCCCTCGACTCCCTGGACCGGTCGCTCCGAAGCGATCCCGGCCACGAGCAGGCGGCCCTGATGCGGGGTCTGCTCCTGTTGCAACTCGGCGACCGCGACGGCGCCATCGCGACCTGGGAGAGCGCCAACGCCGCCCGCTCCAGTCCCCGCCTGGAACAGGTCACCGCCATGGCCCGCGAAGGCAGGACCTTCGACGAGATCGTCAACAACCCGCTCTGACCGGCAGCGCGACGGCGGCGACTGAATACCCGCCCGGAGGGGGCGAGGGGAGGGGGTCCCAGGATGACGCTCGCCCTCGCTTGGTGGTTGGGAAGTACGGGCTCGCTGCGGTCGGCTGCGCTGCGTTGCGGGGTGAGTTGAGGCAGCGACCTCGGGAGTCGCTTGCCGACAGCCACCTGGGCCCCTCCCCTCGCCCCCTCCGGGCTGGACGTTGTCGCACGGAGCCGCACACTGGAAGGACGTCGTCGCGCTGTGTCGCATACTGGGTGCGCCGGCGTCCTCGCCGGCTGCCGCCGAAGGCGGCCGGAAACACGCGCCGGCCGAAGGCCGGCTCCTTATCGCGCAGGCTTGATGCCGGCGGAGCCAGTGTGTTCCGCTAGCTGGGAGTTTCCTCGACCAACCCGAGCCGCCGGACAATCTCCGCCGCCACGTCCCGCTTCCGCTCCGTTCCCCGGGTCCTGATTCTCAGCTCCGCCTGGCGGTACGACTCCAGGCGGCTCTCGTACAGTGCCCGCGCCTGGTCCGGAGACTCGAACAGGGGCCGGCGCTTGTGGGACTGCTGGGCGCGGCGGCAAAGAGCTTCCCACGGCGGGTCGAGCCAGACGCTGGTGCCCAGTTCCGCGATCAGCCGGCGATTCCGCTCCAGGGCGAACACGCCGCCGCCGGTTGCGATCACTGCCTGGTCGATCGCGGCGCAGCGCTCGAGGGCCGCCGTTTCGCGTTCCCGGAAGTAGCTCTCGCCGCGTTCGACGATCAGGTCGGCCACCGGCTGTCCCTCGTGTTCGGCGATCTCCGTGTCGAGATCCAGGAAGGTCCAGCCCAGTGACCGGGCCAGCCGCCGGCCGATCCGGCTCTTGCCGGCCGCCATGAAGCCGACGAGGAAGACGCGCATGGCAAAGCCGAAACGGTCAGTCGCCGTGCTTCTGCGCCCGCTCGCTCTTCAACGCCCGCACGAGGAAGAACGTGAAGCCGCCCCACACAAAGCCGCCGATCAGAACCAGGACGAGGATGGCGAGCGGGGACATCGGGCAGGACTATACGTGACCCGCTGTTTCAGTGCCCGTATGGACTCGACCCTCAGGCGAGGGCCCGCAGCAGCAGCCGGCAAGAGGCGGCGAGGCCCGCCGGATCGAGGGCCGAGACGACCGCCACCGCGTCGGCCCCGGCCTCGACCACCCGCGGGGCGCCTTCCGCATCGATGCCGCCGATCCCGATCAAGGGTTTCGAAGTGACCTCCCTGGCTTCGGCGACGCCGACGAGCCCGACCACCGGATCGGGACGTTCCTTCGTCGTCGTCCCGAACACCGGTCCGATCGCCAGCGCGTCGACCGCCGGGTCACTCTCGGCCTCCTCTGCCTGTTCGCGGCCGTGGGTCGAGCGGCCGATCGGACATGCAGGAGGAACCGCCCGCCGCGCCGCGGCGGGCGGCAGGTCGTCCTGGCCGAGATGGAGACCAACGCGGAGACCGGCGCGCGGGCCGCTCGCCAGGAGTGCCGCCGCGATCGCGGCGTTGTCGTTGATCCACAGCAACGGCGCGTCCTCTTCGCTGTCCGCGCCCGACGCCTCCTCGAACATCGGTCCCACCGCCTCGGCCAGCCGCCACGCAGCGAGGTCCGGCACCCCCTTGGCCCGAAGCTGGATCCAGCGGACGCCGCAGTCGAGGAGGGTGCGGACCGCACCGGTCACGGCCGCCGGTTCGGAGCCGAAGAAGCCCGTGTCGACGATCGCGTAGAGGCGGTTCGCCGGAGCACGCAACACCGGTCGGCGAGCGTTCATCCCTCTACCTGCTGCTCCGGCCGATCGAGGAACCCGGTGTCCAGCTCGGCGTCCAGGAACGCCTGAGACTCGACGATCCTGCGCATGAGCGGCAGCGTCGTGCGGATGCCGTCGACCTCGAACTCCCGAAGCGCCCGGGCCATCCTCGATACCGCCTCCGCGCGATCCTTGCCGTACGCGACCACCTTTGCGAGCAGCGAGTCGTAGTGCGGCGGCATCGCGCCCCCTTCGAAACCGTGACTGTCGACCCGGACGCCGGGGCCCGCGGGCGGCCGGAACCGCCGCAGCGTACCCGGCGACGGCGCGAACGTCTCCGGATCCTCGGCGTTGATCCGGCACTCGATCGCGTGGCCCGAAGCCTCGATGCCGTCCGGAAGTCCCAGCGGCTCGCCGGCCGCGGCGACGATCTGAAGCTTGACCAGGTCGACTCCCGTCACCGCCTCGGTGACCGGATGCTCGACCTGGATGCGGGTGTTCATCTCCAGGAAGTAGAAGCGGTCGCCATCGACGAGGAACTCGACCGTTCCGGCGTTGGAGTAGCCGACCCGCCTGGCAAGCCGCAGCGCTGCCTCGGCCAGCGACCGGCGGAGTTCGGAACCGATCGAGGGTGCCGGCGCTTCCTCCAGCAGCTTCTGGTGCCGGCGCTGGATCGAACAGTCGCGTTCGCCGAACTGCAACGCGCGGCCGAACGAATCGCCGAAGACCTGCACCTCGATGTGACGCGGCCTCTCCACGAGGCGCTCCAGCATGAGTTCGCCGCTGCCGAAGGCGGCCCGGGCTTCGCTCGCGGCGGCGTCCAGGGCTGCTTCGAGGCCGGTCTGGTCGCCAACCGCCCTCATGCCGCGGCCGCCGCCACCCGCCGCGGCCTTCAGCATGAGCGGGAAACCAATGTCCCTGGCCAGCGCCACTGTCTCCTCGACCGTTGCCGGCGCCGGGCCGCCCGGCAGTACCGGGACGTCGGCCGCGATCGCGGCCTCACGCGCCCTTCGCTTGTCACCCAGCGTTCGAATCGCGGACGGCGACGGGCCGATCCAGGTCAGGCCGCAACGCCCGACGGCATCGGCGAAGTCCGCGTTCTCGGCCAGAAACCCGTACCCCGGATGAACCGCCTGGGCGCCGGTGATGATCGCCGCGGCGAGCAGGTTCTGCTGGTGAAGGTAGCTCGCCGCGGGTGGCGGCGGACCGACACAGACGGCCGTGTCGGCCAGGCGCACGTGCAGCGCATCCCGGTCGGCGGTACTGAAGACCGCGACCGTTTCGATGTCGAGATCGCGGCAGGCGCGGATGACGCGGACCGCGATCTCGCCGCGGTTCGCGACCAGGACCTTCCGGAACGGCCGCGTGGCCTCCGCCGCTCCCGCCGACGCGGCGTTCAAGTCTGAATCACGAACAGGGGCGCGCCGAACTCGACCGGGTCGCCGTTCTCCGGCACCACGGAAGAGACCGTGCCCGAGACGTCGGCCTCGATCTCGTTCATCAGCTTCATGGCCTCGACGATGCACACGACCTGGCCCTGCTCGACCCGGCCGCCGACCTCGACGTAGGGCGGGGAGTCCGGGCTCGGCGCCGCGTAGAACGTCCCCACGATCGGCGACGTCAGCACGTGGCCGTCGAACGCCGGCTCCTCGGCTGTCGATACATCTTCCAGGGCCGGTGACGACGCCGTCGCCTGTGTTGCCACCTGCGTTGCCACCGCCGCTGCGGGCGCGGGCCGCGGCGGCGCCGCGGCGCCGCCCCGATCGCCCCCCACACGGAGATAGAGGCCATCGACCTGGTACTCGACCGAGAGATCCGAGCCGCCCCGGCGCTCCTCGGCCACGAAGCGAATCAGAGCCTGGATTTCCTCATTGCTCAGCACGGTCCGGCACCTCCCGGGCGCGGATTGTAGCCCGCGGCGGAACCACTCCCAGACGCTCGAGTGCCTCGCGAGCCCGCCGGCTGGCCGGGTCGGCCGAAAGCACGCGCTGGAAGATCGCGATCGCCTCCCTGCGGTGGCCCTGAGCCAGGTACAACTCGCCGATCGTCACCGTCGGCTTCGGCGAGGTCGGGCGCTCCCCGGCGGCCACGTCCCGGCGGCCTACTGGCCCGTGACCTGGACGAACTTCGTCACCTCGTCGGAACCAAGCGAGTTGGTGGCCCGGAAGGTGACCGCGTAGGTGCCCGGCTCGTCATACGTGTGTGTCGGGTTCTGGCGCGTGCTTGTGTTGCCGTCGCCGAAGGTCCACAGCCAGCTCGTCGTGCGGCCGTCCGTCGTGTCCTCGAAGGCGACCAGCAGGTTGCGCGTGTTGAAGGTGAAGTCGGCCCGCGGCAAGCGCTGAATCGCGACGCTTACGTTCGTCGTCACGAGCCCGCCACCGCCGCTGCCCACGTCCACACCGACCTGGAAACTGTCCCCCGACACCGTGTCGAGATCGCCCGTAGTGACGACGAGCCGGTCCGACGCCGTTCCGTCCACAGCAGTCGGGATCAGGGTCCCGCCCGAATCCAGCGTGCCGATCTCCGTCCGGAAGTTGACCTCCGCCTTCTCGAGCGGCTGGCCGCGGTCGTCACGCACGATCGCCAGCAGTTCGGCCTCGCCGCCGGTTTCGGGCACGCTGTTCGGTGTCACCTGCACGGTCACCGAAGCCGGCGACAGACCGAGCTGCACGTCGGTCGTCGCGGTCTCGGACCCGCCGGTGCTGGCCGACACCGTGGCGACGCCGAACTGGCCGTCGGCCTCCAGCATGGCCAGCGCTTCTCCGCGGTCGTCGACGCCGACGCTGGGCGGAATCGTGCCGAGCGTCGTCGTGAGACGGATCAACGTGCCGCGGCTGACCGGCGTTCCGTTCGGCCTGAGCGCCACGACCCGGATCTCGGCGCTCCCGTCCGAGGGGATGCGGTCCGGATTCGCACTGATCGTGATCAGCGTCCCCGACGGGGCAACCGGACTCGTCTTGTCGCACGCCGCGAAGACCGCCAGCAACAGGCTGGCGGCCATGGCGGCTGGCAGGAATCGGCGCCGTGTTTCCATCTCTCGAATCAGTATACGAACGCTGTCGGAAGAGCGTCTACTCGCTCTGGTCCCGTCCGGCGCCGACCCAGATGAGTCTGGTCACTTCGTCAGATCCCACCGAGTTGCCGGCCCGCAGCGTGACTGCGTAGTAGCCCGGCTCGGGGAAGGTGTGGGCCGGGCTCTGGCGCGTGCTCGTGGCACCGTCTCCGAAGTCCCACTGTCTGCTTGTCACCTGACCCGCGGAAACATCCCTGAAGGCGACCAGCAGACCGCCGGGGCTGTACTTGAAGGCCGCGTCCGGCTGGTGCTGGATGCGGACGGCGACATTCTCCGTCACCAGTTGTCTGCCGCCGGAGCCGACCGCCGCCGTCAACCAGAACCTGTTCTCCTCCACCGCGGCAAGTTCAGCGGCGGTCACGGTGAGCCGATCGGTGACGCCACCGTCGGGTCCGGTCGTGACCAGGCGGCCGCCTGAGCCGAGCGAGCCGGTCTGGGTGAGGAAGTTCACCCTCGCGTTCTCCAGCGGCCGCCCGCGATCGTCGCGCACGAGGGCGAACAGCTCGACCTGTCCACCGCTCTCCGGCACGCTGCTGGGCGTCACCTGGACCGTCACCGACCCGGCCGCAGCTTCCACGCTTTGGGCAAGCACCGGCCCCGCGGCAACGGCAAGCAGCACCGCGCCCGCAATCGCCACCAGAACAATGTGTATTCGACGGCTTCCGATCATCTTCTTCCCTCCTTGAGCTCGTTTCCGACCGTCAAGGATCTCTACGGAGGCCCGTGGTCTCGCGTCTACCGCCGCCAACATGGAGCCGGCCTTGCGGCCGGCACGTTTCCAGGCCGCCTCCGGCGGCAGCCGGCGGGGACGCCGGCGCACCCAGTCTGTACCGTCTCAGCGTCGGCCACCGACGTCCAGCCCGGAGAGGTCCGGGGAGGGGTCCCCAGCGGGCTGGAGGCAACCGACTCCCGGCGACGCTACGCCCACCACCGCCGATGTGAAGGGCAGCCGACCGAAGCGAACGCCCACTCCCCATCCACCAAACAAGCGTGCACCCATGTGGCGCGTCCCGCGCCACATGCGTCGCAGTCCGTGCGTCCGCTTGCGGACGCGCGGATGCCGCGGCCGCTGGGGACCCCTCCCCGGACCTCTCCGGGCGGGCAGACACCTACGCCGTAGCCGAAGACGAAGAAGCCGACGACGACGGTCCCTGGCGGCGTTTCACGGCGCGCACGGCGGACAGGTTCTCGAGGGACTCCTGGAGGCGGTTGAGGTGCTTGCGGTTGCGGACGTCGACGACGACGTCGATGGCCGCCTCGCCGGCGCCGCGGCTGCGGCTCTCGATGTGGCGGATGTTGCTGCCCTGCTTGGCGATCGCCTCGGTCACCCGGGCCAGGACGCCGGGACGATCCCGCGTCTCGATGACCAGGGTGACCGCGAACATCGAGTCGTGGCGGCGCGCCCACTCGACCCGGATCTCGCGTTCCGGGTGGTACAGCAGGTTGCGCACGTTGGGGCAGTCGACCGAGTGGACCGACACGCCGCGCCCGCGGGTCACGAAGCCGATGATGTCCTCGCCCGGCAACGGGCTGCAGCAACCGGCGAAGAAGGCGAGCATGTCGTCCTCGCCCTTGACGACCAGCTTCGCCTGGTCGCGCGGCATCACCTTGCTCACCGCGCGGCGCAGGCGGCCGGGCTCCTGGTCGCGGTGACGCAGTCGCTCGGGGGGCAGCACCGCGCGCAGCACCGGCTTGACCGACCCGCGGCCGAACCCGAGCCGGCTGAACAG
>VXUF01000028.1 GCA_009837085.1 Holophagales bacterium | reverse complement strand
ACCTCGTCCTCTCCGGCAAGGCGCGCCAGGCGTTCGACCTCTCGAACGAGAGCGACGAAATGCGCGAGCGCTACGGCAAGAACACGTTCGGCCAGGGCGCGTTGATGGCGCGGCGGCTGATCGAAGCCGGCACCCGTTTCGTCCAGCTCAACTGGCCAGCGGTCGCCAACGGCAACCCCGAAGTCGACTCCTGGGACACCCACGCCGCCAACTTCGGCCCGCTCAAGAACCTGCACTGCCCCGTCCTCGACCGCGCGCTCTCGGCCCTGCTGTCCGACATGGACGACCGCGGCCTGCTCGACGAGACCCTCGTCGTCGCCGTCGGCGAGTTCGGCCGCTCACCGCGCCTCGGCGTCAGCACCTCCGGCAACAGCAACTCCCCGGACGGCCGCGATCACTGGCCCTACTGCTACACCGCCATGGTCGCCGGCGCCGGCGTCTCCCGCGGCCAGCTCTACGGCGAGTCCGACGAGACCGGGTCCGCCCCCCGCGAGAAGCCGGTCCACCCGAACGACCTGCTGGCGACCGTGTACTACACACTGGGGATCGATCCGGCGATGGAGATCCTGAATCACCTGGACCAGCCGAGAGAGCTGGTGAAGGGCGAGGTGATTCGGGGTCTGTGGGCGTAAGCGCTTCCATCACTGCCTCGGTGGGGCTGGCAACACTGCTTGGTGCGTGGCTCGGTGCGGGGAGCGGCGCTGCAGCCCAGCCATCCGACGACTGGCCCCACTACGGCGGTTCGCTCGCGGGCGACCGCTACGCCGCCCCTTCGGCGATCACTCCCCAGAGCATCGATCGTCTCTCGGTCGCCTGGGTGTACCGAACCGGCGACACGACAGACGGCAACGGTTTCGGCGGGAATCCGTCGAGGTTCCAGGCAACCCCGATTCTCGTCGGCGGCAAGCTGATCGCCTCCACGGGCTTCAACCGGGCATTCGCCCTGGATCCGGCCACGGGCACGGAGATCTGGACGTTCGACCCCAAGGTGGACTTCTCGAAGTCGTACAGCGAGCCGTTCGCGTCGCGAGGCGTCTCGGCCTGGCAGGATGCGGCTCCGGGTCAGGGACCGTGCCGCGCCCGGGTGTTTCTGGGCACGCTCGACGCCCGGCTCTTCGCGCTCGATGCCGACGCGGGCGTTCCGTGCGCCGACTTCGGCAAGGACGGCGAAGTCGACCTTTCCGTGGGCATCCCGCGGTTCCGCGAGCGCGACTACTCGGTCACGTCGCCAGCCACGGTGGTCGGCGACCTCGTCATCGTGGGCTCCGCCATCGGCGACAACGGCGCGACAGCGCTTGAGCCCGGCGTTGTCCGCGCCTACGACGTGCGCGATGGCGGGCTCGTTTGGGCCTGGGACCCCCTGCCTCGTTCGGACGATCATCCGGGCGCGGAGAGCTGGACGAACGTCCAGGACAACCGGACCGGCGGAGCGAACGTGTGGAGCGTGATGTCCGCCGACCCCGGGCGCGACCTGGTCTTCCTGCCCACGACGTCGTCATCGCCGGACTTCTACGGCGGCGAGCGCCTGGGCGACAACGCCTTCGCGAACTCGGTGGTCGCCCTCAGGGCATCCACCGGCGAGTTCGTGTGGGGCTACCAGACCGTCCGGCATGACCTGTGGGACTACGACCTCGCCTCCCAGCCGCTCCTGTTCGAGCACGCCTCGGCGGACGGCACGCGGCGCCCTGCCGTCGCCCAGGCAACCAAGACGGGTTTCGTCTTCGTGCTGGACCGCGCGAGTGGCGAACCGCTTCATCCGGTTGAGGAGCGCGCCGTGCCGAAGAGCGATGTCCCGGGGGAGCAGGCAGCCCCGACGCAACGGTTCCCGAAGCTGCGCTTGCACGCAACCGATGCGCGACCGCTACGGTTCTGGGACCATTCGGAAGAACACCGCGCGGCGTGCCGGAGACTCATCGACGGCGTGCGCTACGAGGGCATTTTCACGCCGCCAAGCCTCGAGGGCACGATGCTCTATCCGGGCAATCCGGGCGGCACGAATTGGGGTTCGATGGCCTACGATCGCGGTTCGCGCATCGCCTACGCGGTCGTGACCCGTTGGCCAACCATCGTCAAGCTGATCCCGCGTCAGCAGTTCCTTGCGGCCTTTCTTGAAGGAACGCTGAACGGGGCACGGGCGGAGCACACCCCACAGCTTGGCGCGCCCTACGGAATGGCGCGCACAGACCTGGTTTACGACGATCTGCCATGCCTCGAAGGCCCCTGGGCTACGCTCGTGGCTCTCGACCTGGATGCGGGCGAGATTCTGTGGGAGCGCCCTGCGGGCGCCCCGCCCTGGACGCTTCCCGAGCCCGCCTCGAATTGGGGTTACATCACAAGTGGCGGCCCGATGGTCACCGAGGGCGGCGTCGTGTTTCTCGCGTCCGCCGACACGACGCTGCGCGCCTACGACGCCGCCGCGGGCGACGAGCTATGGATCGAAGAGCTGCCGGCCGGCGCGCATTCGACCCCCATGGGATACCGGCACGATGGCAGGGACTACGTAGTCGTGACGGCGGGCGGCAGTCTGGCTGCTGGCGAAGGACGGGGCGACCACGTGGTGGCGTTCCGACTGGCCGGTCAGGCCGCGGTCCCGTGAGAGCGTGAACACCCGCGCCATTCTCATCGGGCTGGCGCTCGGCCTGGGCCTCGGAATCGCCGCGTCGGCGACGGGTTCGCCCGCGTTGCTCTGGGCCGCCGATGCCGTCGAGCCGCTCGGCCAGGTCTTCCTGCGCGCGATCCAGATGGTCGTCATTCCGCTGGTGGCGGCGGTCGTCTTCGTCGGGGTCGGGCGGATCGGCGACCTGCGGAAGCTCGGCCGGCTGGGGGGACTGGCGGTGGGTTTCTTCTGGGCGACGACCCTGCCGGCGATCCTGATCGGGATGGGGGTGATGGGCTTCGCCCTCACCTTCACGGCACCCGTGGCGCCGCCTACGCCCACGGCCGATCTGGACACCGCGAGTGTGGGTATCGTCGACTTCCTGGTCAACCTGGTCCCGCGAAATCCGGTCCAGGTCGCCGCCGACGGCGCGCTGCTCTCCCTGCTCATCTTCGTCGTACTCCTGGCGGCGGCGACGACGGCCCTGCCCACCGAGAAACAGCGGACGCTCACGTCCTTCGCGGAGGCCCTCGGCGACGCTCTGACGAAGCTGATGAGCTGGATCCTGTGGACGGCCCCGGTGGGCGTCTTCGGCCTCGCGGCGCCCGTCATCGCGAAGACCGGGACGGCGATGCTGCAGAACCTCGCCGTCTTCATCGTCGCCGTCGTGGTGGGCCTCTTCATTCTGAAAGGCCTCGTTCTCCTGCCCCTGGTCTGGTTCCTGGGCGGCGTACCGCCCTGGCGGTTCATCCCGGCAACCGTCGGCACGTACACCGTGGGCTTCACCACGACGACGTCCGTGGGGACGCTGCCGATGATGCTCCAGGAGGCGAAAAAGCTCGGCCTCTCCGAGCGCAAGTACACGCTGATCCTGCCGCTGGCGGCGTCGATCAACCGGCCCGGCAGCGCGCTGTTCCAGAGCGCGTCACTCGTCTTCCTGGCCGCCATGTACGGTGTGCCGCTCGACGCGGGGATGATCGCCGCGGCGGTGCTGGCGATCTTCCTCGCCGCGATGACGGTCGCCCCGGTGCCCAGCGCCAGCATCGTGTCGCTGGCGCCGGCCCTGGACGTCGTGGGCGTGCCACTGGCCGGACTCGCCATTCTGCTGGGGATCGACCGCGTGCCCGACGTCTTCCGCTCCGCGGCCAACGTCGTCTGCCACATGGGCGCCGCGACCACGGTCGACGCGATGACGCGCGGCGACGGCGAGAACTGACGCGACTCCCCCGTTCAGGGCCCGGGTTCAGAAGCCCGAACCGGACGACTCTCCGACCGCCGCCTCCAGGCGTTCCAGGTACGGCATGGCCGAGTCCAGGTTGCCGACGAACGGATCCCGGCCCGCGTCCTCGTTCCACTCGTACTCGGTGGCCTGGGCCAGCATCCGCGCGGCGTCCTGACCGAAAAAGCGGGCGACGACGGCCAGACTCATGTCGATACCGGCGGAAACGCCGGAGGAGGTCATCACGTGGCCGGCGTCGACCCAGCGGGCTTCCTTCACCCACTCGGTCTCGGGGCCGAAGCCGGCGATGTAGCTGAAGAAGGCCTTGTTCCCTGTCGCCGGCAGGCCGTCGAGGACGCCGGCCTTCGCGAGGATGGCGGAGCCGGTGCAGACGGACGTGGTGAGCTGGACTTCGGCGGCGCGTTCAGCGATGAAATCCAGCAGTTGCCGGTTCTCGACTTCCCGGAGGGTGCCGATACCGCCCGGCACCATGATCACGTCGAGCGGCGGAGCGTCGTCGTAGCCGTATTGGGCCTGGACCTTCGGAGCCATCTCGGCCGGATAGGTCGTCGTGGTCAGCGCGACCGGACGGGCGGAGTCCGCGATCAGGTGCACACGGATCAGGCCCGGCCCGGCGTTGAGCCACATCTCAACCGGTCCGAAGACGTCGAGCGGCTCGGCGCCGTCGTACAGGACGACGCCGATGTCGAGCGGCGGATCGTACGGAGCCGCGTCTGACTGAGCCGCTGCCGGCACAGAACCAGCGACACCGGCCACGAGGACGGCTACGGTCGTGAACACTGAGGCAAGTTTCGTCATGCGGACCTCCCAGGAATCTCGGCCCGCTATGGTACTGGGGAGAGTCCCGCCAATCTGAGAGACCGGCAGCCAAACCGCGAGGGTTTGCCATGTTGAATCGACGCCGCTTCGCAACCCGCCCCGCGCTCCTCGCTGCGCTCGCCCTGGCGCTGGTCGCCCAAGGCTGCACCACCGACGACTCGGACGACTACCTGACCCCCGAGCTTCGGCAACGCGTCGAGGCGCTCAAGCTGGAGGCGCCCGAGAGCACCGAGGACGTCGCCGTTCTGAGCGAGCGACTCGACACCCTCTGGCAGTGGGCGAACGCCTACTCCCTCACCGGCGGGCCGGTACCCGACGTCTTCCCGCAGCTTCTCGCCAACGCGAACCGTTCGCTCCGGGGACTCGGAGGCGGAGCGGTGATTCCAGTCCCGCGCGTCTCGGAGTTCATCCGGCTCTACACCCGGGAGTTCCAGATCAAGGACGAGCACCCGGGGGCGGGCGGTTCCCTGACGCTCAACCCGCCGGGTCCGTTCCGCGCGGGCGACCAGGTCACGATCCGGCAGACCTACACGGTGGGCTCGCTGGGCATGGCGGAGGGCGGCGGCATCCTGGTGCGGGCTGCACGGCGGGGAGGGATTCAGGCCGAGGATCCGGCTGGCCCGAACTACGTCACGGTGGCGAGTTCGAATCCGGACGCGACGCTCACCTCCGGCGAACCCTGGGGCGAATGGTTCGGCATGCACTTCAGCGCCGGACGCGGCCAGGTCAGCCCCGGCGTGCCGCGGACCGTGCTGCAGTTTCGCCTCGGCGGCACGGCTCTCGCAGAAGGCGACACGATCACCATCACCTACGGCGACACGTCGGGCGGGGGACCCGGATACACCCTGCAGGAAACCTCCAACGATCAGGTGATCCTGCACGTCTACGCCGACATCGAGGGAACGGGCGACCTGTTCCGGCCGGCCTGGCCTTCGTTCGAGGTCCTGGGGCGCGAGGAGGTCCGCTACGTCAACGCCGTGGCCCCGTCCATCGTGGCGCCGGGCGAGCCCTTCACCCTCGCCGTCCGCGCCGAGGACCGGATGAAGAACCTGTCGTCCGGCGTCATGCCCGCGCTCGACGTGCTGCTTGACGGCGAGCCGTTCCGGTCCATCGCTGCCGGCAGCCCGGCGATCTCGCTGCTCGAGAACGTGAGCCTCGACGAACCCGGCGTCTACCGTTTCTCCGTTCGGAACGAGGACGGCTCCATCCGGGCGACCAGCAATCCCGTCCGCGTCGAGGACGAACCCGAAGCCCGCGCCTACTGGGGCGAGACGCACGGCCACACCGCCTTCGCCGAGGGCCAGGGCTCGCCGGATGGCTACTACCGCTTCGGCCGCGACGTGGCCCGGCTGGACTTCCTGAGCCTGTCCGAGCACGACATCTGGATGGACGACAGCGAGTGGAGGAAGCTGCAGGAGCTGGTCGAGGAGTACCGGATCGAAGGCGAGTTCACAACGATCCTCGGCTTCGAATGGACCTCGCGCTCGCCGCTCGGCGGCCACCACAACGTGTTCTTCCGCGATACACCCGGCCGCAGCCGCGTGCCGAACCAGAAGGCGCCCCTCCTCGACGAGCTCTACGCCGGCCTGCGCGATCAGAACAGCGCCGACGACGTGCTGGTCATCCCCCACGCCCACCAGCCCGGCGACTGGACGAACAGCGACCCCGACCTGGGGCGGCTGGTCGAGATCCAGTCCGGCCACGGCACCTTCGACTGGTTCGGCAACAAGTACCTGCAGAACGGCTTCGAGGTCGGCTTCATCGGCGCCTCCGACAACCACAACGGCCATCCCGGGTACTCCGGGGCCGGCAACCGGCAACTGGGGGGTCTGGCGGCCGTGTACGCGCCCGAGAACAACGCGGACGCGATCTTCAGCGCGCTCCGCGACCGGGCGGCCTACTCGACGACCGGCGAACGCATCATCCTCGAAGCGACTCTCAACGGCGCCAGGATGGGAACCCGCCAGGGGGACGCCACGGTCCGGCGGATCGACTGCCGGGTCCACGGCACGGCGCCGATCGACGCGATCGACGTGATCAAGAACGGCGCGATCGTCTACACGCGGAGATACCTGGAGAGCGCACTCTCCGGAGACGCGCGCGTGCAGATCACCTTCGAGTCGTCGACCGAGATCCATGGCGAACGCACGCCTCCCCGCGGCGGGCGACCCTGGAAGGGAGCGATCCAAGTCTCCGGAGCGACACTGGTTGACTACGAGGATCCGTGGTTCACGCAGCCCGCGACCTATCAGACGAGCCGCAACGCGGAAGACCGCGACCGGATCGACTTCGACTTCCCCACCCGCGGCCGCCCGAAGTCTCTGCTTCTGGAGCTGCGAGGCGCGGGCCCGGAGACCGTGATCATCGTCGAGATGGAGGCCACGACCGAGTCCCGCGGCTCGGGCGGTTATGTCCGCGTGCCCCAGGAACTGCCCCCGAACACGGTCCGCTTCCGGCTCGGCGACCTGAAGGGCCAGGTCGACCGCCGCGAGTACCAGGTGCTGGAGCACACCGACGCGCTCTCCGCGCAGATCGTGACCGAGGGCCGGGCCCTCGACCAGGAGTTCACGTTCACCGACCAGGGCGAGGTCCAGTCCGGCGACTACTACTACCTGCGGGTGCGTCAGATCGACGGCAGCATGGCCTGGTCGAGCCCGTTCTGGGTGGGGGAGAGTTCGGACTAGAGGCAGAGCCGGCGCTTCGCGCCGGATGCCGGCGGGGACGCCGGCGCACCCAGTGGGTGGCGCGGTAGGCTCAGGGAAACGAACAAGGAGAACGGAGATGCGGAAGACCCTCGCTCTCATCTGCGCGCTGCTCTTTTGGGGGGCCGGCGCCGCTGCGGCGGCCGCGGACGACATTCCCCGGACCCCGAGCGGCAAGCCCGATTTCACGGGCCGCTACGACATCCGCTCGCTGACTCCCTTCGAGCGCCGGCCGGAGCGCGGCGAAGCACTCGTGCTCAGTCCCGAGGAGGCGGCCGAGGTCGAAGCCAACCAGCGTCAGCGCGTCCTGGACGGCGACGCCGCCAGTGCGCCGGATCGGCCGCCGCCGGAGAAGGGCGCGTTCATCGACCGGCAGAGCTACAACTACGCCTGGTTCGACCCGGGCCACACGATGTTCCAGATCGACGGGAAGTACCGCACGTCGATCCTGACGAACCCCCCGAACGGACGGATGCCGCCGCTGACAGAAGGAGCCCGGAAGAGCCGCGGCGCCCTGCCCCGATTCATCTGGATGAACGACGACGGCACGGCCTGGTGGCTGGAGTCGGGCGACACGCCCTTCGATAGCCCGGAGACGATGGTCCTCGGCGTGCGTTGCATCTACCAGCCCGGCGCCTCGATCCCGATCCGCACGATCTCCTACAACAACCTGAAGACCCTGGTGCAGACCGACCACTACCTGATGATCCACATCGAGTGGATGCACTGGACGCGGGTCGTGAGGATCGACGCGGAGCACTCGCCCGCGCCGTACCGGTCCTACTCCGGCGACTCGATCGGACGTTGGGAGGGCGACACCCTGGTCGTGGAGACGACGAACTTCCGCCGTGAAGCGGCCCCCCAGATGCTGCACGGTCGAGAGTCGGCCGGCGTGCCGCGCGGCGCGATGAAGGTCACGGAGCGCTTCAGCCCGATCGACGGCCAGTCGCTGCTGTACCAGTTCGAGGTCGAGGACGAGGAGTACACGGAGTCCTACGGCGGCGAGATGCCCTGGCCGAAGACCGACCAGTACAACTACGAGTACGCCTGCCACGAGGGCAACTACTCGATGCTGGGGCAGCTCAGGGGGGCGCGCCAGCTCGAGAAGGAGTGGATCGCCGCGGGCAAGCCGGTGAAAGACGCGGAGTAACGCCGGCCAACTGGGTGCGCCGACGTCCTCGTCGGCTTTCGGAACGAAACGCGCGAGGCCAAGGGCCTCGCTCCACCAGTCAGATCATGCTGTAGCCGGAGCCCTGGCGCTCCGTGCCGAGTCCCCGCCCCTTCTCGATCCAGCCGAACTCCTCCAGGATCGCCTGGCTGTAGGTGACCCGGCCGGTGACCCGGTCGAGCGGCTCGGTGGCGAGCAGCAGGGCCGCCTGGGCCATGATCTCGACGGTTTCCGCCTCGTTCGGGTCGCGTCCCTCCATCAGCCGGTGGTGGACGACGCCCGGCGTGGGGACGATCTGGGACGGGCTGTAGCAGGTCACCGAGACGCCGTGCTCGTACACCTCGGAGGCCAGACCCTGGGTGAAGCGCTCCAGGGCCGCCTTCTCGGCGCCGTACAGCGAGCCGCCCGCGAACTGCGGGCCCTTGTAGGGACCGCGGCCGGGGCCGATCGCCGCGCCCGAGGAGACGTTGACGATGCTGCCCGCGCCACGCTCGATCATCTCGGGCAGCACGAGCTTCGAGAGATAGAACGGCGCGTGGAAGTTGACCGCGGTCGAGCGGTGCCACTTGTTGATCGGGAAGTCGACGACCGGGATGAAGTAGGTCAGGGCGGCGTTGTTGATCAGCACGTCGATCGGTCCGAGGGCGTCGCGCACCTCGTTCACCAGGCGCTCGCAGTTCTCGTACTCGGAGACGTCACAGGCGAACGCAGTGGCGTCGCCGCCGGCGGCCCGGATCTCCTCGATCGTCGTCTCGAGCGAGCCGCCCAGGTAGTGCCCGCCCTCGGACAGCGTCCGCGCCGTGCAGGCGACCCGCGCGCCGTGCTCGGCGAACAGCTCGGCGACCGCCTTGCCGATGCCGCGGCTCGCTCCGGTGACCAGGGCGACGTTGCCTTCGAGCTTCCTGTCTGTCTGCGTCATTGAGCCCTCTCCTTCATCCATCGTATGCGTCGCGGTACCGCTCTCGCAGCACGTTCTTTTGCACCTTCCCCATCGCGTTGCGTGGTAGTTCGTCGACCCAGAAGCACCGGCGGGGATGCTTGTAGCGCGCGAGCCCCGCATCGAGCGCGGCGCGGAGCGTATCGTCTTCGAGCGGCTTCCCTTCGGCGACGAGCACGGCGACCACGCCTTCGCCCAGGTCGGCGTGCGGCGCGCCGATCACGGCCGACTCCGCTACGCCCGCTATCTCGTCGAGCCGGTCCTCGACCTCCTTGGGATAGACGTTGAAGCCCCCGGCGATGATCAGGTCCTTGTCGCGGCCAACCAGGGTCACCCGCCCCTCGCCGTCGACACTCGCGAGGTCGCCGGTGACGAAGAAGCCATCGCCGCGCATCTCCGCTGCCGTCTTGTCCGGCAAGCCCCAGTAACCGGCGAACAGGTTCGGACCGCGGATCTCCAGGGTGCCGACCTCGCCTGCCGGTACCTCGGCGCCGTCCTCACCCACGGCCCGGACCTCGACGTCGGGCAGCGGAAAACCGACCGTCCCGGCCACGCGTTCCCCATTCAGAGGGTTCGAGGTGATCATCCCGGCCTCCGTCATGCCGTAGCGCTCCAGGATCCGGTGCCCGGTGCGTGCCCGGAAGTCACCGAAGACAGCCTCGGTCAGTGGCGCCGACCCGGAAACGAACAAGCGGATGCTCTCGCAGTCCGCGCTGCCGAAGCCAGGCTCCGCCAGCAGACGCGAGTAGAACGTCGGCACGCCCATCAGCACCGTCGCCTCCGGCAGCAGCCGGCGCACCTCTGCGGCGTCGAACTTCGGCAGGAAGAGCACCTTCGAGGCGTTCAGAAACGCCGTGTGGAGCGCCACGAACAGCCCGTGGACATGGAAGATCGGCAGTGCGTGCAGCAGTACGTCACCAGGCTCGAAGCCCCAGATCCGGTGCAGCGCCAGCGCGTTCGAGGTCAGGTTGTGGTGCGTGATCGTCGCGCCCTTGGAACGCCCGGTCGTGCCGGACGTGTAGCAGATGGCCGCCAGGTCGTCGTCGTCACGGGGTTCGATCGTCGGTTCGGCGTCTTGCGCCGGGGCTTCCGACCGAAGCGCGTCGATGTCCACCCCCAGTGGTCCGTCGACCTCGGCACCGACGACGACCCGCGGCGACGCGTCGCCGCTGAAGAACGCGACCTCCCGCTCCGTGTACGCCGTGTTCAACGGCACGTACACCCCGCCGCAACGCAGCACACCCAGATAGAGCGCCACTGCTTCCGGGGACTTCGGAACCTGAACCAGCACGCGATCTCCAGGTGCGACGCCACGGCGGCGCAGCGCCGTTGCGAACCCGGCGGACGCGCGATCGAGGTCGCCGTAGGTCCAGGTGACAGACCCACTACCGTCCCCGCCGCCATGCAACGCCAACGCCGGACGATCGAAAGCAGCCGCGAAGCGCTCGTAGAGTAGGGCGTACAGGTTCATCGCCGGGATTCTGTCCGTGGCCGGAAGATCGCTGATCCTACGCGTGTTGCAGTCCGAGATGCTCCCAGCCCGCACGCCCAATCCCCGCCGGCGCCACCCGGCCAGGCCCACTCGTCACTCGCTCGCGGTCGCCACGGTGGCCGCACTCGCCGGAGTGCTGGGCGGCTGCGGGCCTCAGCCGGTTGAAGAGAGCCTGAGCATCGAGTTCCTTCGCAACTCCGAGACCGACGGCTCGGTGGAAATCCGGGCCGAAGTCAGGCTGAACCGGGACGCCGCCGACAGGGGAGACGAATCCCTGCAGAAGCGGATCGACACCGTCGCCGCGGAACTCGAGGCCGGAACGAGCCCCTGGCACGAGCGCTTCAACCGGCTCGGAGTCCCCCTGTCCGACGGTGTCGATCTGAGGAAGGACCAGGGCGAGGTCTCACGTTTCGAGCGTTGGGCCGTGATGACCGACCCCGGCGCGGCGCTTGCTGACTTCTTCGCCGACACGCGGATCGCGCCTGCCTACGGGGTGAGCGAGGACGCCGGTCCCGGCGCCGGCACAAGCTCCGTTCCCGTAACGGTAACGCTGAGCTTCAGGGCAGCAGGCGATGCCGGTCCATCGAGCGACGAACTCGCCGGCGCGCGGCGCGACTTGCTCGAGGTTGCGGATCTCATCGTCCGGCTTGCGGGCACCGTCGACGAAGTGTGGTCGTATCTGGAGGAGAACCCGCAGAAGCGCCGCAGTTGGATCGGATTCCTGGCCTTCGCCGACGAGGAGGCGTTGAACGAACTGGAGACCAACCTCTCCCAGGAAGAGGAAGAGCTCTGGATGCGTCTTCTCGAGGACACATTCGCTGCCCTGTGGCCTGAGGACGCCATCGATGGCGAAGCGCTGGCCGTCTACGAGCCGCTTCGCCGGGCCTTCGACGACTTCCCGGCAAGAGTCTCCGTGAGGCCCGACGGAGAAGTGATCGAGGCGGTCGGCTTCCTGGAGGCGGAAGACGCCTACGTCGCGTCGGCGGGCGACATCTCCTGGGCCGTTGCCAGCACGCTCGAGGACATCGTGTCGCCCAACTTCACCGACTTCTGGAAGCGTTTCGACTGGGAGGGCTTCTTTCGCGGCTCCCAGGTCGCGAAGGTTGAGGACGCAGGAGATTGCGACCGTGACTGCCAACTCGACGAAGTACTCGCCCTCCCCTTCGTCGTCCGGCCGGCTGGAGCCCCGGAAGTCGCGGAAGCCCTCGAACAGGCACTCTCGCCCCTCGGCGAGTACCGGCTAAGGTGGATCCGGGATCCCTAGATCCAGAACGGACTTCAATGACGGTGCTCGACCACGGCCGTTCCCGGCGTTACGGCACGCTGACACCTGCTCTCGCCGTAGTGGCGGCGATCCTCGCCGGCTGCACCGACGACCCGGTCGCCGAGACCCTGCACCTCGAGTTCTTCCCGCCGTCGGCGGACGATCTGGAGCCCTCCGAGGACGATGTGGTCGAGCCGCCCGATACCGGCGGTTACGTGAAGGTGGAGGCTGAGGTCTCGATCCGCCGCCACAAGGTCCCCGATGGAAACGCACTGATCGAGCGCCGTTTGAACGACCGGACCGAGGCGTTAATGAGCGGCTACGACGCCTGGCATCTGCGGTTCGACCGCCTGTACGAGCCACTGGCCGACGGCGCCGAGTGGGAGCGGGCAGGCAGAGAGTTGACCAGCTACCGCCGCTGGGCGCTGGTCGGGAACCCGGATGCCGAACTTCAGGAGTTCTTCGCCAACACGCCGATCCGTCCATCTCTCGCCGTCTGGGACAACGAGCGGCGCCTGCCCGACCAGCAGCGGCCGCCGCCGCAAACTGTCTCTCTGGAGTTCGTGTTCGACGGCGGAACGCAGGCCACGGCAGGCGAGTCCGACACGGTGGAGCGGGGCCTGCGCGGTTTCGCCGCTGATGCCGCCCGGTACCAGAGACGGGTGGCGGCGCTGTGGCGCTACATGGACGAGAACCCCGGCCGCCGCTTCGAGTGCCTGCGGGCTCTGTTTGGCGCCGCCCGCGGCGATGAGCTTCCCGAATCGAGGCTTGCTGCGCCGCCCCGGGAACTGGCTCCGTCCACGGCGCCGCCCACGCCCCCGGAGCAACCGGCGGCGGGCCAGCCTGTTCTCCGCGACCTCGAGATCGAGCTCATCGAGCGGATCGTGGACGCCGGCGCGCCGCTGCTTGAGATCTTCGAGGTCCCCGACGACGACGCCTTCACTCTGCAGGAACTCTCGCGCCGGGTCTTCGA
The DNA here is from genome assembly GCA_009837085.1 of Holophagales bacterium. Classification (GTDB taxonomy): domain Bacteria; phylum Acidobacteriota; class Thermoanaerobaculia; order Multivoradales; family Multivoraceae; genus Multivorans. The sequence goes on along the minus strand of VXUF01000028.1, from coordinate 9,376 downwards.
TCCGTTCCCCGCCGTCATCACCGCCGTGCCGGACGGCCCGGTCGTCGAGGCGGTTGGATTCGCGGAGTCGGGAGACGGCTGGACGATCCCCTCCCTCGATCTCTGGCGCGCCTACCGCACACTCGACGGCCGGTTCGTGTCGCCGGACCCGCTCCTCTTCCTGCTCGACACGGACGGCAACGACTTCGGCTGCGACGAGCAGGACGACGCCTGCAAGGACCGCGAGCGCGTCTTCGCCTTCCTCGAGCGCGACGCCTTCCTTGCCCGTCCAGGCTCTTCGAACCTGGTCCGGCAGGTCCTGGAGACCGAACTGCGGCCCCTCGACGTGTACCGCCTGGTCTGGGTGCGCGGCGGTCCGGACGAGAGCGTCGACGACGGAGAGGCGCCGGAAAGCGTCCGCGAAACGGCCCGCTAGCGGAAGTAGACTCCCCTCCAAGCTCTATCTTCAGAGGTGCCGATGACCCGTTCGACCATCATCCATCCCAACCGACTCCTGCCCGGCAGCATGCCCCTGGCGGCAGCCACCGTCCTGCTGCTGGCTGCCGGCGCCGACACACTCGAAGCGCAGCGGTCGTATCCCCCGGAAATGGCGGGAACGATCTCGGAGGTCTACCGCGCGGTCGGCGACGTCGATCTCAAGATGTATCTCTGCAACCCCGAGGGTCACACGGCGGACGACCAGCGGCCCGCGATCGTCTTCTTCTTCGGCGGCGGCTGGCGCGCGGGTTCGCCGCAGCAGTTCCTCCCGCACTGCCAGTACCTCGCGAAACGGGGCATGGTCGCCGCGGTCGCCGACTACCGCGTGGCCAGCCGGCACGGCGTGACGGCGGATGAATGCGTCAAGGACGCCAAGAGCGCGGTCCGCTGGCTGCGCTCGAACGCGGACCGGCTCGGCATCGACCCCAACCGCATTGCCGCCGGCGGGGGCTCGGCCGGCGGTCACCTTGCGGCCGCGACCGCAACACTGCCGGGCCACGACCCCGATCCTGAAGGCCCAAGCGCCAAGCCCAACGCGCTGGTCCTGTTCAACCCGGCAACCGTCCTGGCGCCGGTCGACGGCGATCCGCTGCCGACGGAGGAGCAGCGCGAGCGGTTCGACGGGCTCACCCAGCGCTTCGGAGCGCCACCCGAGTCCATGTCCCCCTACCACCACGTCGGGGACGGTCTGCCTCCGACCATCGTCTTCCACGGCACCGCCGACGAGACCGTCGCTCACAGCACCGCCGTCAGGTTCTGCGACGGTCTGCGGGCGCACGAAACCCGATGCGATCTCGTGAGCTACAACGGCGCCGGTCACGGCTTCTTCAACTTCGGCCGCGGCGAGGGCGACGAGAGGAACAGGATGTACGAGGACACCGTCTACCGGATGGACGGCTTCCTCTACTCCCTCGAATGGCTCGACCCGAAACCGAATCCGGACGGCACACCCAGGAAGCGCCGCACCTGGGAAGACGTACTCGGCGATGCGCTGAAACCGCCCCCGGGAGGAACCGCGCTCCCGCGTGCGACGGACGACGAAGAGAATGCGGAGCCGCCGGCACCCGGCCAGTCGCGTCCCGACGGCAGCGAGGAGGGATGACCCGACGTTCCAAGGCGTTCCTTCCGGGCGCCGCCCTGGCCGTCGCGGCAGTCGCCGGCGCCTACGGCCAGACCGCCGGCTCACCGCGACCGGCTTCCGACAACACAACGGGGGCGCGGCCCGACGGCGAATGGCACAACTACGCCGCGGACAGCCGGAGCAGCAAGTACTCGCCACTCGACCAGATCGACCGAACCAACGTCCACCAGCTCGAGGTCGCCTGGCGCTGGAAATCGATCGACTACGGGATCGCCGCCCGCCACGAGGGCGTCATTCCGCCCTTCGTGTTCCAGAACACACCGATGATGCGCGACGGGCGGGTGCTGGTCGCGACCGGCCTGGGCGCGGCCGCCCTCGACCCGGCCAGCGGCGAGATCCTGTGGACCTACGATCCGTTCGAGGACGAAGAGCCACGAAACATGGGCCGCGGCTCCGTCCGCGGCGGCGTGACCTGGAACGACGGAGAGAGACGCCGACTCTTCTTCACCGGCAACGGCCGCCTGACCGCCCTCGACGCGGACACGGGCGCCCTCGACCCTGACTTCGGCGATGGCGGACGCGCCGACATGCTCGATGTCGGGAGCGGCGTGACGCGCCGCCAGTACTTCTGGACCTCGGCGCCCGTTGTCTGCGGCGATGTGATCGTGGTCGGCGAGTCGACGGCCGATTCCTGGTCGCGACGGAGGAACCCGCCGGGGATGATCCGGGGCTACGACTCGCGCTCCGGAGCCCTGCGCTGGCGGTTCAACATCATCCCCGAACCGGGTGAGTTCGGATTCGACACCTGGGACAGCCCCGAAGCGGCCGAGGCCGGCGCCGCCAATGTCTGGACCTGGATCAGTTGCGACCAGGAACTGGGTATCGCCTACGCGGCGACGAGCACGCCGAGCAACGACTGGTACGGCGGCCACCGCCCGGGAAAGGGCCTGTTCGCCGAGTCCATCCTCGCTCTCGACGCCCGGACCGGCGAGCGGCGCTGGCACTTCCAGGCCGTGCATCACGGTCTCTGGGACTACGACTTCCCGGCGGCGCCCGTGCTCGCGGACATCGTCGTCGACGGCAAGCCAATCAGGGCGCTGGCGCAGCCCTCCAAGCAGGCGTTCCTCTACGTCTTCGATCGGGAGACCGGCGAGCCGGTCTGGCCGATCGTCGAGCTACCGGTGCCCGCTTCCGAGGTTCCCGGCGAGCAGGCCTGGCCGACCCAGCCGCACCCGACCTGGCCTCTCCCCTACGACCTCCAGGGACTGGCCATCGACGATCTGATCGACTTCACGCCGGAACTGCGCGCCATGGCGATCGAGTACGTCTCGCAGTACCGGATCGGCCCGATCTTCCAGCCGCCCACCCTGATGGACGACTCCGACGCCCTGCCCACCATCCAGGTGCCCGGGGCAGTCGGCGGCACCAACTGGAACGGCGCCGCACTCGATCCGGAGACCAACGTGCTCTATCTGCCGTCGGTCACCGTGCCGGCGATCCTGGGCCTGCGTCCGCCCCCCGACCCCGCGCGCTCCAACCTGCGTTACCGGGTCGACCTGAGCGAGGCCGACGGCTACGAGTGGGCGACCCTGCCCAACGGCCTGCCGATCACCAAGCCGCCCTACGGCCGCCTGACCGCGATCGACCTCGACACGGGCGAACACCTGTGGATGGTCCCGAACGGGGATGGACCGCGCGATCACCCCGCGCTCGCCCACCTCGACCTGCCACCGCTGGGGCAACAGGGCCGCGTGTCGGCGCTGGTCACCAAGACCCTGGTGTTCCTGGCCGATGGCTCGGATGCCATGATCGTCCAGCCCGAGGGCGCGGGCAGCCGCAAGTTCAGGGCCTACGACAAGGGAACCGGCGAGGTCGTCTGGGAAACGGAGCTGCCGGCCGGCGTCAGCGGCGCACCGATGACCTACCTGCACGAAGGACGCCAGTACATCGTGATGGCGCTCAGCGGCATGGACTTCGAGGGCGAACTTCTGGCGCTGGCGTTGCCGGAGGCGCCGGCTGCCGCCGCGGCTCCCTGACTCGGCAACAGCCCAAGAACACCGGATGAACCTGCGCGCCGTCTCCGGTCTCGTCGGGCGGCTCCTCCTGCTGCTGGCTGGCGCGCAGTTGATCCCTTTCCTGTTCGCCCTCTGGCACGGCGAGGAGCGGCCCGCGGCGGCCCTGGGAGGTTCACTGATCGTCTGCGCGGCCGCCGGTGCGGCCGCCCACTGGTGGGGCAAGCCGCACGAGAAGATCTACCGGCGCGAGGCGACCCTGGTGGTCGTCGGCGCCTACATCCTGGCCTCCTTCTTCGGCGCCCTCCCGTACCTGTTGAGCGGCGAGATCGCGGACCCGGCCTCCGCCCTGTTCGAGTCCGCCTCCGGGTTCACGACCACGGGCGCCTCGATCCTGACCGACATCGAGCTGCTGAGCCCCAGCATCCTGCTCTGGCGCGGCCTCACCCAGTGGCTGGGCGGCATGGGCATCCTGCTCCTGTTCGTCGCCCTTTTCCCCAGCCTGGGACCGGGCGCCCGCCTGCTCTACCGCCTGGAGGTGCCGGGGCCGACCCAGGACATGTTCCAGCCCCAGGTGCAGAAGACGGCGACCGTGCTGTGGCGCATCTACGTCGGCCTGACCATCGTCCTCATCCTGCTGCTGCTCGCCGGCGGCGCCACCCAGTACGAGGCCTTCTGCTACGCCTTCACGACCGTCTCGATCGGCGGCTTCGCCCCTTACAACGCAAGCGTCGCCGCCTTCGACTCCGCCTTCATCGAGTGGACGATCATCGTCTTCATGCTGATCGCGGGCATCAACTTCTCCCTGATCTTTGCGGTCCGTTCACGACCCAGCCAGCTCTACAAGGACGTCGAGTTTCGCGCCTATGCCTCGATCGCCGCCGTGCTCGTGGCGCTCGTCACCCTGGACCGCTGGCGCAGCACGGACCTGCCGCTGCTGGAGGCGCTCCGGGAGGCCGCGTTCAACTCCGTTTCCCTGATGACGACGACCGGCTACACCACCAGGGACTACGACTCGTGGAGCGACACGTCGCGCACCCTGCTGCTGCTGGCCATGTTCGTCGGGGGCTGCGCCGGTTCGACCGCGGGCGGCATCAAGGTCGGCCGGCTCGTCATGACGCTGAAGATGGCGCTGCGCGAGGTCCATCTCATGTTCAACCCGCGCCGGGTCCTGGCCCTCTGGGTCGGCAAGCGGACGATCAGCGACCAGGTGGCCCGCAGCCTCGGCGGCTTCATGACGCTCTTCGCCTTCCTGTGGCTGGGCGTCGCCGCCACCCTCGCAATCGCGGGCAACGACATGGTGACCTCCCTGTCGACTTCCCTCGCCTGCCTGTCGAACGTGGGCCCGGCGATGGGAGCCGCCGGTCCGTCACTCGACTACGCCTTCTTCGCCGGCTGGGAGAAGCTGCTGCTGATCGTCCTGATGTGGCTCGGCCGCCTGGAGATCGTGGCCGTGACCGCGCTTCTCCTGCCCGCCTTCTGGCGCCGCTGATCAGCTACTCCACGCGGCAGACGTCATCGAACTCCGGCCGCGGCAGGCGCCCGAACAGGCCCTCGGAATCGCCGTAGCCGATCGAGCAGAGGAAGTTCGAGCGCACCGTCGTGCCGGGGAAGAAGAGCTCGTCGCACTTCGCGTTGTCGAACCCCGACATCGGGCCGCAGTCGAGGCCGAGCGAGCGGGCGGCCAGCATGAAGTAGGCCCCCTGGAGGGTCGCATTGCGGAAGGCCGTCACCTCGGCAAGCTCCGCGTTGTTGCGGAACATCTCGGCCATGCCCGGGTTGTGGGCGAAGAGCACGTCCATCCTGTCGAAGAACGCCAGGTCGTAGCCGAGGATCGCGGTCGCCGGCGCCTGCCGGATCTTGTCCTGGTTGCCCGGCATCGCGATCGACGCCAGCCGCTCCTTCGCTTCATCGCTCACGGTGAAAACGACCCGCTGCGGCCAGCAGTTCGCGCTCGTCGGTCCCCACTTCATCAGGTCGTGGAGCTCCCGCAGGGTTTCCCGCGGCACCTCGCGCGGCAACCACCTGTTCTGGCTGCGGGCGTCCCGGAACAGGACGTCCATCGCGTCCTCTGGAATCCTCGCCATGGCCTAGTCCGTCGCCGGGACGCGCCGGAACAGCGACCCGACATGGGCCTCCGGAAGCGGCTTCGTCGCCAACGACACGGCCGCCGTGCAACCCATCGCGAACAGTCCGGCCAGCGCCGCGCAGGAGGTCGGGTTCGGCGCTTCCCCGTGCAGCCAGGAGAACACCGGGTGCAGGAAACTGCCCTCGAACCAGGCCGGATCGATGACGCCGGTGTGCAGGATCAGGAAGGAGGTCAAGCCGACGATCAATCCGGTGTACGCACCGGTGCGGGTCACACCGCTCCAGAGCGCGCCGAGCACGAGCGGACCCGCGAACGCCGCCATCATGCCGCCGTTCCCCGTCCAGACCAGGATGGCGATGTTCATGTCCATCAGCATCCAGGCCATCGTCACGCAGACGACCATGACGCCCACCGTCGCCCAGCGGCTGATGAGCAGCACGCGGCGGTCGAGCTGTTCGTCGCTCAGGTGCGAATGGAACCGTGGCGCGATCGTCCGCCGGTAGAGGTCGTTCGCCACGATCTGCGACGACGACACCACGAGCCCGTCGGCTGTCGACATGACCGCCGACAGGATGCCGACGCCGATCAGGGCCGCCAGCCAGGCCGGGAAGAGCTCGATGAACAGCGCCGGCAAGGCCTCATTCGGCGTCGAACCTTCCTCGTACAGGCGGCCGCCGAGCACGGCACGGGCCAGGGCGCCGCCCAGGCCGAGCATGCCCAGCGTGACGCCGAAGACGGAAGCGAAGCGAAGAAACGTGAAACGCGACTTGCCGGTCTTGAGCGCCCAGATCTTGTTGCCGATGTGCGGTAGCAGCCCCAGCGGAATGTGGGCGAGGAGCACGGCCATCTGCGACCACCAGGAGTGGTAGAGCGGTGTCGAGCGGTTGATCCAGCCGACCTGGTTCGGATCCTGGCCCCGGATGCTGGAGATGACCGAGCCGAAGCCGCCATCGAGGCCGGCGCCGAAGAGGAACAGGAGGATGACGAGCACGCCGATCAGCAGCATGAGGAAACCCTGCACGCCGTCGGTGAGGATGTCCGCGTGGGCACCGCCGAGCGACACGTAGATCATCAGCACGACGGCCGTGATCCCGAGCGCCCAGGCCGGCGACAGGCCGAGCATCGTCTCGAACATGACGAGGCCCGACAGGAGCTGGCCGGCAAGGTAGAAGAACAGCAGCAGGGACGCCACGGTGACGATCACGCGGATGCCGTCCGACTGGTAGCGGTCGCCCAGAAACTCCGGGATCGAGCGTGACCCGAACCGGTCTCCCACGTTGGCCACCAGCCGCATGCAGATCAGCACGCCCAGATAGACGCCCGCCGGGTAGAGGACCGCCGACAGCAGCGCCGCCGTGCCGTGCTCGTAGGCGAGCCCCGGGAAGCCGAGGAACGTCGCGCCGCTCGCGGTCGTTGCCGCGAAGGCGAGGGCAAGGAAGAACGGCCCGTAGGCCGCCCGGGCCGTTGCAAAGTCGTCGGCGCCCTGAACCCGGTTCCGGCCGATGACTCCGAACGCCAGCATGCCGCCCAGATAGACGACCAGGAACAGCCAGGACCAGACGATCAAGTTCATGCGCGAAGGCGTCACCGTATCACCCGCCGCGCGGCGAAACCGGAAGACGCCTCTTGCCGTACTGGTACTACGAAGACCACAACCCAGAGGGCCTCTTCATGCGCCACGCCACCACGTTCCGGGCCGCCGTCGCCGGCCTGCTGTTCCTCACCCTGCCGACCGCCCTGATGGCCGAGAGGGTCCGCATTCCAGCAGGAACGACCGTCTACTGCGTCCTCGACGAGGACCTCTCCACGAAGAAGAAGTCAAGCAACTTCGTCCGGCTGGGAGACCGGGTCCGCGCGAAGGTCGCCGAGGATGTCGTGATCGACGGCCGCGTCGTCATCGAAGCGGGTACCGTGGTCTGGTCCGAAGTCAGCAGGGCCCGGCGGGCCAAGATCGCCGGCATCCGGGGCAGGCTTGAGGTCGAAGCCAACACCGTCGCGGCGGTGGACGAGACCTCGATCCGCCTGGCAGGCGGCTATGACCGCTCCGGCAGGGGCCGCTTCGTAACCGCCGCTGTCCTGGCCAAGGTCATCGCCTGGCCGTTCATCCTGATCAAGGGCAAGCAGGCACACCTGAGCCGCGGCGTCATCTTCGACGCGCAGACCGCCGCTCCCGCGGAGGTAGAGGTCGTGACGCCCCGGGATCTCCCGGTTCTCCGCGCCGACATCCCCGGATTCGAAGTCAGCATCCCGTACGACAGCATCGACCCCGAGGTCCGGCTCGCCAGCCTGCCGCTCCTGTTCACGGGACTGGCGGCGGATACCGACGAGGCCCACGTCACCGCGGTCAACGGCCAGAAGATCCGACGGATCGAGGTCTACATCGTCGACGGAATGGGCGAGGTCGACTTTCAGGAGCTGGCCGAACACTTCCGCCTTGGAATGAACCGGTTCACCGTCACGGCGGAAGGCCAGAGCGTGGACGTGCTGCTGGAGTTCGAGTTCTAGCGATCGCGCCAACGCATCGGGCCCGCGGGTAGCCGCCCGCCGGCAGGCGATCCTCCGCTACTGTTCCGCCATGCCGACGATCAGCAGACGACTCGCACTTGCCTGTGTTCCCGGAGTCATCCTGGCCGCTACGGTCCTTCAGCCGGCAACGGCGCAGAAGGAGCGCCTGGAGCTTCACCACATCTACGGGCCGGACGCGCTCGACTTCTCGCCCGACCTGCCGCGGATCCGCTGGTTGCCCGGCGGCCAGGACTATCTGCAGGCAAAGGACAACGAGGACGGCGACGGCACGAGCTGGATGTTCGTCGACGCGGCGACCGGAGACGCGGAGCCGTTCTACGATCCGCGGCCTCTGGCTGAGGCCCTGGAGGGGCAACTTCGGCTGGACGGTGAGGACGCTGCCGCCAAGGCGCGGCCAGGTTCCCTGCGCTTCGCGCCGGACACCGACCGGCTTCTGCTTCAACTTGCCTCGGACCTGTTCGTCTGGGACTTCTCAGCCGAGACGCTGACACGTCTCACCCACGGACCCGAGGACGAGGAACTGGCCCGCTTCTCGCCCGACAGCCGCAGTGTCGCCTTCGTGCGCGACGCGGACCTCTACGTCGTCGACGTCTCGGGCAACGAAGTCCGGCTGACCACCGACGGCGGCGAGAACACCCTGAACGGCAAGCTCGACTGGGTCTACCAGGAGGAGATCTACGGCCGCGGCAACTACCAGGCCCACTGGTGGAGTCCAGACAGTCGTCGGATCGCGTTCCTGCGGAGCGACGAGCGGGACGTGCCGCGCTTCACGGTGGTCGATCACGTCCCGTTCCGGCCGCCGCTCGAGGTCTACCCCTACCCCAAGGCCGGCGATCCGAATCCGCGCGTCCGCCTGGGAGTCGCCAGGGCCAGCGGCGGGGACATCACCTGGATCGATCCGGGCCTCTACGGACACGCCGAGATCCTGATCGTCAACGTCACGTTCTCGCCCGACGGCGATGTCTGGTACCAGGTGCAGGATCGCCGGCAGACCTTCCTCGATCTGCACCGGGCCGACACCGATACCGGCAAGTCGGAGCGGATCCTGCGCGAGGAGTCCCACGCCTGGGTCAACGTGCTCGGTCCGCCACGTTTCCTCGAGGATGGCGGCTTCCTCTGGCTCAGCGAACGGACCGTTTTCCAGCACCTCTACCGCTACGACCAGGAAGGCAAGCTGGTCGACCCGCTCAC
>VXUF01000117.1 GCA_009837085.1 Holophagales bacterium | reverse complement strand
CCGCCCGTCAATGCCGGCGAGGACCTGCATGTAGCGCTCCTGGTTCTCGCGGTTGATGGACAGGGGCCCCTCGCCGGGATTGATGCTGGCGACCGAGCCCAGGGGCACGATGTCGCCGCGCGGAGTGACGATGGGAAGCTGGGGCAACTGCTCGATGCGCAACCGGTCCTCGGGCTGGAGCTGGACCCGGATGTCGAACTCGTCGCCCTGTTCGCGGAACTTGGTGGCCACCCGTCCGAGGACGTAGTGCTCGACGGCGTCGGCGACCTGGCTGCCGTTGAGGCCCAGTTCGGCGAGGCGGGCGCGATCGACCCGCAGGGTTCGCTCGAGTTGGCCGGATTCGCGGTCGATCCGGGGGTGGACGACCCCCGGTACCGAGGCCATCGCGTTGATCACGCGCTGGGCGAGTTCATCCCCCTGGTCCAGGTCGTGGCCGCGGATCTCGACGACGAGGCGGGCGTCCTGGCCGCCGCGCATCATCCGCATCATCATGTTGCTCGACGACGCGAATAGCTGGATCTGGGCCGCCGGCACATCGTCGACGGCATGGCGGATCGACGCCAGGATCTCCTCCTGGCCGCGACTTCGATCGGTCAGCGGGGTGAGCATGATCTCCATCGTGCCCTGGTTGGACTGGGCGGGCCGCCACCAGCTCTCGGGACCGGCGGTGGTGATCAGGCTGTCGAGTTCGCCGGGCCTGAGCGTGCCGCGGACCCGGTCCTCGATCTCCTTCATCGTTCCGGTGGTCGCGTCGAGGGGGGCGCCAACGGGCATCTCGACCCGCATGTTGAGCTGGCCCTCGTCGCTCTCGGGCATCAGCTCGAGACCGATGATGGGCACTAGGGCGAAGGACCCGAGCAGGAGCACGACGGCCGTGGCCATGACCAGGCCGGGCCTGCCGAGGGCCCACTCGATCATCCTGCCGTAGGCCATGTCGACCGGCCCGAGGGCGGCGACGCACTCGTCCGTCACCTGGCGGCTCTTCGGAACCTCCCGCAGCCAGCGGGCGGCGGCGGCCGGAATCAGCGTGAGGGCGACGAACAGCGCGCAGAGCAGGGCGAAGCTGACCGTGATCGCCAACTGGTTGAAGAAGATGCCGGCGAACCCGGAAATGAAGACCACCGGCAGGAAGACGGCCACGGTGGTCAGCGTTCCGGCGGCGATCGCCATCGCCACCTCGTTCGTGCCGGCGACCGCGGCCGCGGTGGGACGTTCGCCCTCGTGGAGCCGGCGGTAGATGCTCTCGAGCACGACGATCGAGCCGTCGACCAGCATGCCGACGCCGAGCGCGATGCCGGCCAGGGAGATCACGTTCAGCGTGAAGCCGTTGAAGTACATCAGGGCGACCGTCGCCAGCACCGAAATCGGAATCGCGGCGCCGACGATCAGGGTCGCCCGCATGTCGCGCAGGAAGAACATCAGCACGAGCACCGCCAGCGCGGCCCCGAACAGGGCCCCCAACTGGACGTTGTTGACCGCCTGGCGGATGAACTCCGCGCCGTCCATGAGGATCGTGATCTCGGCGCGGCCGGCGTAGTCGCGGTTGATCGCGTCGATCTCGCGCTTCAACCGGTCCACGACCTCGACCGTGTTCGAGCCGGACTGCTTCATCACGTACATCCGCATGCCCGGATCGCCGTTGATCCACAGCTCGTTCGTCAGTTCGCGGATGCCGTCGTCGACCCGGCCGACGTCCCGGACCAGGATCGGCCGGCCGTCGCGGATGGCGACGATCGTGTTCTCGACGTCCATCTTGCGCTCGAACTCGCCGATCGCACGGATCAGGACCTCGCGTCCGGTCTCGAGCATGTCGCCGGCGGAGACGTTGCGGTTCTCGCGGGACAGGGCCATCGTGACCTCGCTCGGCGTGATCCCGAGCGCGGCCATCCGGTCGGCGGCGAGCTGGACCTGGAGCTCCCGCACGCGGCCGCCCTGGATGTCCACCGAGGCCACGCCGGGCAGGCGCTCCAGCCGCCGGCTGATCGTCTGTTCGGCCATGTGGCGGACCTGGCGCGCGTCGCCCGTGCCCGACAGGCCCAGGAAGACGACCGGCATGTCGGAGAGATTGAACTTGAACAGGGTCGGTTCGGACGCGTCTTCGGGCAGCATGCCGCGCACGAAGTCGAGCTGCTCGCGGATGTCGTTCACGACTTCGTTCAGATCGACGCCCCAGTCGAACTGAGCCTGGATGCTGCTCATGCCCTCCGCGGACATGGAGTTCAACTGGTCGAGGCCGGTGACGGTGGAGAGGGCCTGCTCGACCGGTCGGGTGATCAGGCTCTCCATCTCCTCCGGCGCCACGCCCTCGTAGGTCGTGGTGATCGAGATCCTGGGCATGTCGACTTCGGGCATGAGGTCCACGGCGAGCTGGCGCATAGCGACCAGGCCGAGCACGACGACGCAGACGTAGAGCATGGTCACGCCCACCGGGCGGTTGGCGGAAAGACGGGGAAGGTTCATGGTTCGCCTCAGAATCCGGCGGCACCGGTGGGGGAGGGCTGTGCGTCCGATGGTTGGGGCTCGTTGCGGACCACTCGCACGGGCGCTCCGTGTCCGAGCTGGTTGTGGCCCATCGTCAGGACGAGTTCGCCGGCTTCGATCGGGCCGGCGATCGCGCTGTACTCCCCGGAGCGGCCCGCGACGGTGACCGCCCGCCACTGGGCGAGGCCGTCGACGGGCACCATGACGCCCGTGGAACGGGCGCCGTCCATCGCCACTCGTTCCAGCAGGGCGGTGCCCGGCACGATCAGGGCGTTGTCGAGGTCGCGCAGGCTGACGGAGACGTCGGCGTACATGCCCGGCAGGAGCAGTTCGTCCGTCTCGGCCAACTCGCCCTCGACGAGGACGGTGCGGTCGTTCCGACGCACCTCGCCGGCAACCCGGCGCACGGTGCCGGAGAAGGTCCGGTCGCCCGTTGCCTCGGTGGCTACGTCGAAGTCGGCGCCGGTCTGGACCGCCGAGAGATCGCGTTCGGGCACCCGGAACTGGACCAGCAACGGCGCCTCCTCGACCAGGCGCAGAATCGGCGTGCCCGGCTGGACCAGGGCGCCGCGGTCCAGGTAGCGGTCCGAGACGACGGCGTCGAACGGCGCTCGCACCCGGGTGTTCGCGAACTGCTCGGCAAGCAGTGCCTCCCGGGCCGCCGACTGCCGGACCTGGGCCTCGCCTGCGGCCAGGTTCGCCTTCGTCGTCGCGTACTGGGAAGTGACCTGCTGCTGCTCCTGCTCGGATAGGAGACCCTGGTCGTAGAGTTCCATCGCCCGCTGGTAGTCGGCTTCGACGCCGACGAGTTCGGCGGCGGCGCGATCGCGGTTCGCCTCGGCGACTCCGAGCTGGCCGCGCGCCTCCTGGAGCTGGTTCCTCACTTCGACGTCCGCGATCACGGCGAGCACGGTACCGGCGGCGACTCGCTGGCCGATTCGTGCCGGCACCTCGACGAGTAGCCCCGAAACCTGGGGCGAGATGTCGGACACCTCGCCGACGAGCTCGCCTGAGTAGGCGGTGCGCACTGAGAGGTGTCCGCGGCGCGCGGCGACGGCCCGCACGGGAACGGCCTGCGCCATCTGCGAGTCGCCCGCCTGACCGCCGGCGCGCGCCTGGGATCCGAGGCCGAATGCGAACACGGCGGCCGCAACGAGCACGAGGGCCGCGACAGCCAGCCCCGCGATCTGCGGGCGGCTGATCCGGCGCCGGCGCCTGGTGGCTACGTTTCCCTTGGGTTGCTGAAGCAGGGCCATGAGTTCGTTGCTCTCTCTCCTCTGACGGTTCTGCCGCTCGCTCCGTCTACGGGCTTCCGGAGTTGGAGTTGCCCTCGCCATCGGCCACTGCGGCGAGCAC
>VXUF01000019.1:19002-22845 GCA_009837085.1 Holophagales bacterium | reverse complement strand
CGTCGGCGGCCACGACGTTGCCGGTCGTGTCGTTGCTCAGTTCGAGTTCCACCGTTCCCTGGGCCAGCTCGAAGTCTCCAAGCACCGCCCAGCCGATGCCTGCCCCCTCGGCGTCGAAGTCGATCGGTCGCGAGCTGTCGCCGTTTCTGAGTTCCAGGTCATAGGTGCCGAGGTTCAGGCCGAAACTGACGCTGACCTGGCCGTCGCGAGTGTCGTCTCCCGCGGGCAAGGGCAACAGCGACGGTACGTGGATCTCGACCCGCCATCGGCCGGCCGCAGGCAGCTCCGCCGCGTAGGTGACACGGCGGTTCCCGTCGCCCTTGGGGACGAGCGCGGTGGTTCGGCGGTAGCGTCCCCAGCTCAACGGCTGTTCGTACCGTGACCAGGTGCGTGGAATGCCGGAGAAGAGGTTGTAGACGGGAAGCCCCTGGTCGGTCTCTTCGGCTGGCTGGAAGAACCCGGCGAGACCGCCCTGGAGCCGGATGCCGGAGGTCTCTGTTTCGTCCGTCACGACGGAGAAGCCGGAATCCAGGTCGTCGACGACGATCGTGTCCGCGCCGGCGTCGAGGAAGGCCGGCAGCCAGTCCGCGGGTCGTGTGCCGCGCAACGGTTCGGCGTCCGACATGGACTCGTCGTCGACGGGTGGCAGCTCGACGGGGAACTCGCGCCGGTTCAGGGACAGGTACGGTGACGCGAGCATCGTTCCGGGCGGCCGGGAGGTGACGAGGCCGAATTCGACGCTCGTGTTGCCGGAGATCAGGACCGGCTCGCTTGAATCCCAGCGCTCGCCGCCGGGGCCCCGCACGGTATAGCGGAGCCGGAACAGACCGGGCGCCGCCTCGCCGTTGCGGACGAACAGCCGGGTCTGGTACTGCGGTGTTCCCCGGTCATCGTCGGGCAGGCGCTCGAGTTCGGCGGGAGAGACGATGAAACCCGGCAGATCGGTCTCGTGCAGGAAGTCACCCACCAGGGCGGCCAGGTCCACGCCCGCCTCCTGGGCGGCACGGTCGAGATCGGCCGCGGTGAAGGTCGCCCCCCGATGGTCGCGGAGGAGGTTGGCGATCATGGCGGCTGCGCGCTCCCGGCCGGCGCCGTCGAGAATGGCAGTGACCAGGGCGGAGGTCTTCAGGTAGAGCGCGTTTACCGCGCGCTTCGGATCCTCCTCGACGTCCATGTCGGTAAGGGAACTGCCTAGCACCGCGTCCCACACGCCGGGACGGTCCGTGATGCTCCTGACGATGCCGCTGGCCATCGAGCCGCCGCTCGCGAACTGGCCCGAGAAGAGCGCGTTGTCCAGGGTTTCCCAGATGAACCCGTTCGACATCACGCGGGCAATCGTCCAGCCGAACTCGCGGTCGAACAGGTGGGCGGAGAAGTACGTCTCGCCGCCATTCACCAGCCGGTTGACGAGGTTGTGGCAGAGGGCTTCGATCGCCAGAGCCTCCGGCCCGCGGGCGCCGGTCTGGTAGAGGAACAGATTGCGGACGCCGCCCGCCTCCAGGTTGCCGCCGGAGTAGTCGTTGCGGAAGAACTGCTGGAGACCGTACGCCTTGGCGCGCGCGAGGCCGCCCTCCTGGTCCTCGTACCGTTCCGGGTTGCGGAACCGGAACTCGAAGCGGGAGGTCGGCAGACTGCCCTCGCTGACGAGCAGCATGCCGGGCGGCGCGCGCTCGGTGTCCATCCGCCATCCGCCGCCGTAGGCTCGCAGCGTCCACGGGACTTCGACGAGGGTTAGTTGCCGGTAGGGATACGGCATGCCCAGTTCGCGGGCAGTGCTGAAGCGCTCGGCGGCAACCGTCTCGATCTCCTCCCGGGCGTCGGCGAAGAAGTCCAGGTTCCGCAAGTGGTCGGGATGGAACAGGACTTCGACCTCGATGCCCTCGACTTCCGTCATTCGGCGGTTGAACCTGCCGGCGACCAGCACGACTTCGGGCACCGGACCGGCCGGCGCGAAGCGCTGTCCGTCGCCGGTCGGCTTCGTCTTTCCGGGCCCAGCGACCGTCCAGCCGGAGGGGGTTCGGACGTTCAGATCGAGTTCGAAGAAGTCCCGCGGACGCTTGCGTGGGTCGTCCGTGCCGACCGATACACCGGGGCGGGGAAGCCACGCGATGGAGGAGGGGAGGGCGACGTAGTCGCGCTCGACGAAGCCGTTCAGATTGCCCAGGATGGCGATCTGGGCGTCCTGCCACTCGATCGTGTTGAAGTCGACTGCCGAGTCGAGGTAGGCGAAGCGGAGATCGGGCCGGCCGTGGGCGCGCACCTGGACGCCCGTGGCCTGACCGGAGGGCGTCGTCGGCCCGAGGTCGATGTCGAGCAGACCGTTGTCGTGGCTGAACGGGAGCGCCGCGCCGCTCGCGTCCCAGACGCCGTCCACTTCGAGACCCGGATTCAGGCTGAAGGTGGCCGCTGACCCGTTTCCGGGCAAGAAGTGCAACTCGACGTCAAGGGTCAGGCGCGCGCCGCGCTTGAGGTCGACCGTGCCGCGGATCGCCTGGAGGTCGACGACGGGATCCGCTCGACGTTGCTCGTGGGCGGCGCGCCAGACTTCTCGCTCGCCGAGCTGGCTGGTGTTCCACATGACTGTCGTGAGAATCAGGGCGGCTCCCGCCACCAGCCCGGCGCCGCCAGCGGCGCCCCACAGCTGTCGTTTCACGTCGTCGAGCCGAGGATGAACGGCGACGGCAATCGCCAGGAGACCCATGGCGAGCAGGACGAAGCTGCCCCGGTTCACTAGGTTGGGGCCAGTCCAGATCTGGGGCGCCACGTCCGAGATGCTGCTGACGAAGCCGCCGTTGAGAGCCACCGACGGCAGGATGTGTACCGGCACGCGGAAACTCAGGAACGCGCTTCCGACCGCCAGGCCGATTCCCGCCAGGGCGGCGAGCAAACGGTTGTTGGTGACCAGGGAGACGACCTGCACGAAGGCGACGTACACGGCAAGTGCGGGCAGCGCCTCGAGCAGGAGGTAGGCCCACACGGAACCCCAGATCGCCGGTTCGCCGAAGAACCAGCCGAACGTGATACCCGCGTGTCCGATCGACTGGATGATGACCATGGCCACGAATGCAACGCCCCAGACCATGAACAGGGCGCCGAAGAAGCGCCCCAGCACGAGTTCGGCGTTCGAGTAGGGGCGGCTGTCGAGCACTTCGATCACTCGGTCGCGGCGGTCGCGGGCGCGCAGGTCGAACGCGAGGAAGACGACGCCCAGGCCAAGGACCATCGTTTGGAACAGGGCCGTCTGACCGAGGAGGAACTTGGGGCTCATGGCGCCGATGGTTGCCGAGATGCCGGAGAACAGGCCGTGGATGACCCAGAAGTAGCCGTACTGGAAGAGGCACAGGACGAGCGCGACGGCGGAGAACAGCCAGAAGCGGAACAGCCGGCGGATTGTCCGCATCTCCGCCCGGGCGAGCGACCAGAGTTTGGAGAACGAGATCACGGGTGAGCCGCCTCTCCTGAACTCTCCGCGCCCGGGGCCGCTCCAGCGACTTCGGCCACCGTCGTGCTCAACTTCATTCCTGCCGGCAACCCGCACCAGCGCCGTTTTGTTCCGGCCCAGGTGCGCGACGAAGCTTGCGACTCAACCGGGCGGCTGTTCGGGCTTGTGGAGCTTGCCGTCGACTTCGAGTTCCCAGTCCAGCATTCGGTCGCCGTCGAAGATGTACCGGCCTTGGGGTGTCAAGCCGCCCAGGGAGTGGGGTAACCAGAGCCGGTCGTCCTCCCACATCTCGTCGTACGGGATGGAGTCCAGGTCCGTCCACATGGGCGCGGCTTCGTCGGTTTCCCGAAGGTCGCCCTCGTACCCGGTGGCGGTAAAGGCGTAGCCGTGGATGGAGTAGC
>VXUF01000019.1:0-18992 GCA_009837085.1 Holophagales bacterium | reverse complement strand
GGCCGCCGCGCGGTACACCCTGACGAACGTCGAGTAGCCGTCGACGAACTGGAACAGGTTCTCGCCCCGGTACTCGAGGCCGATTGGCGTGATGCCGACCTCTTCCTCGACTTCTCGGACCGCGCAGAGGATCGGTTCTTCGCCGGGTTCGAGGCGGCCGCCGGGGCCGTTGACCTTGCCGGCGCCCAGACCCCGCTTCTTGCGAATCAGGAGCACCCGGCTGCCTTCGAGGACGAACGTCAGAGTCGCCTTGTCGACGGCGCGCCACGATCGCCAATCGATGTCGGCGACCTTCGTCTTGCCCGCGGCTTCGCGCACCGCCGGCATCGTAGCGGAGGAGCGGGCTAGACTGCCCTGCCTATGAAGTTCGGACTTCGGTACTGCAACACCGGCCGCTTCGTCGACCCGGGCCTGGCGGTGGAGTTGGCGGTTGCCGCGGACGAGGCGGGCTTCGAGTCGATCTGGACGGTCGAGCACACGGTCGTTCCCGGCGGCTACGAGTCGGCCTATCCCTACTCTCCAGACGGCAAGATGGCAGGCGGGCGCGACGACTTCGACCTGCCCGATCCGTTGATCTGGATGGCGTTCGTCGCCTCGCGGACGCGGCGGATCCGGCTCGCGACGGGGATCCTGATCGTGCCCCAGCACAACCCGGTCGTTGCGGCCAAGCAGATCGCTACGTTCGACCACATGACCGGCGGACGTCTGCTGCTGGGCATCGGCGTCGGCTGGTTGAAGGAGGAGTTCGACGCGATTGGCGCCTCCTTCGCCGATCGCGGACGGCGCACGGACGAGTACATCGAGGCGATGCGCGAGCTCTGGGGCGCGGAGCGGCCGACCTACCACGGTGACTTCGTCCACTTCGACGCCGCCTACTGCCGTCCGCAGCCGGTGGGCGGCAGCGTTCCGATCATCGTCGGCGGCCACTCGAAGCCGGCGGCGCGGCGCGCCGGCCGGCTGGGAGACGGGTTCTTCCCCGCGCGCGGCGCCTCGGCCGAACTGATCGGCCTCGCGCGGAGGGTCGCTGCCGAGCACGGCCGCGACCCGGACGCGCTCGAGATCACCACGGGCATCGGCGAGGACCTGTCGAGTCTGCGTTCGCTGGCCGAGCTGGGCGTCGCTCGCGTTCTCGTGCCCGTGGCGCCGATGCCCGGGATGGGACTGCACCTCGGGCGGCCGGAGAACGCGCAGGCCGTGATGGAGCAACTCCGTGAAGCCGCACCGTAGCTTCTTTCGCGCTAGTGTTCGAGGTCTGCGACTCTCAACGCCATCGACCGTCCTTCTCGCGGCGCTCCTCGTTGCGGGATGTTCCGCCCCCGGCGGCGAGCCGCCCTGGCACTCGGTCCACCTGACCTGGCAGGGCGACACGTCGACGACGATGACCGTCAACCTGGTCGTCGAGGCGGACGGCTCGGACCAGAGACTGCCAGGGGCGGCCAGCGTCGAATGGCGTCCGTCGGGGACGGAGGGTCAGGCCTCGTCGGTCGCGGGGACAGCCGCCGAGATCGAAGGCGTCCCGGGCGTTCGCGTGTTCCACTTCGAACTGCGCGACCTGGAACCCGGCGCCAGCTACGACTTCACGACAACGGCCGAGGGCCGGCCCCTGGGCAACGTGCGCAGCTTCCGTACCGTGCCGCGCGATGGTCCGGTCCGTATGGCGGCGGGCGGCGACGTTGGCACGGAACCGCTTTCGCTGGCGCTTCTGGCTGAGGCGTCGCGGCGGTCGCCGCACATGCTCGTCATCGGCGGCGACCTGGCCTACGCGAACGGGCTCGTTTCGAGATGGCCGCTCTGGCGGACCTGGCTCGAGTACGTCACCGAAGCACTGATCACGCCGGAAGGCCACACGGTTCCCATGGTGCTGGCGATCGGCAACCACGAGGTGAACGTCGGCCGCGAGGGCGGGGTTCCCGCGTCGGCGCCGGCGGAGCAGAAGGCGCCGTTCTTCTTCGGGCTGTTCGCCCAGAACCAGGGCGTCGGAGGCGCGCCGGACGACGGCGGAGCAACGTACTTCCGGCGGGATCTGGGCTCGGTGGGGGCCCTGTACGTGCTCGACAGCGGTCACCTGGTGTCTTATCAGCACCAGGCAGCGTGGCTGGCGGCGCACATGGAGGCCGACACGGACCTGCCGAACAGGCTCGCGCTCTACCACGTTCCTCTCTATCCGGCTCACCGGTCGTACGAGGGTTCGGCCGAGGGTCGCGAGGCGTGGGAGGAGGTCTTCCATCAGGGCCGGTTGACGGTGGCGCTGGAGAACCACGACCACGTCTTGAAACGCAGCCATCCGATCCGGCTCGGCGAAGTCGTTGGGGAGGGCGAGGGTGTGCTCTACCTCGGCGACGGCTGCATGGGCATGGACGCGCGGACCGTCGACGCCGAGGAACGCTGGTACATCGCGCGCTCGGCGAGCGAGCCGCACTTCTGGATGGCCGAGCTGTCCGGCGAGGGATCGATCTTCCGCGCCTTCGACGAGGAGGGCCGGTTGCTCGACCTCGTGACGACGGGCGACGTCGAGACGCCGCCCGACGCCGGGAGTGTCGAACTGGAGCTCGACCGGGTCATCGAGGAATCCGCCGACGCGGCCCTGCTCCCCACTCCTGCGTCACTGCCCCTTACGCAGGTAGCGGTCGCACCAGTTCAGCATTTCGGCTACGACATGTAGCACCGACTCCCGCGCGGCGTAGCCGTGGGACTCGTGGGGCATCGTGACGTAGCGCACCGTGGCGCCGTGGCCTTTCAGGGCCTGGTAGAAGCGCTCGGACTGGATCGGGAACGTGCCGGAGTTGTTGTCGATCTCGCCGTGGGTGAGCAGGATCGGCTCGTTCACCTTCTCGGCGTGAAAGAACGGCGACATGGCTGCGTAGATGTGCTGGGCTTCCCAGAAGGTGCGGCGTTCGTTCTGGAAGCCGAACGGCGTGAGTGACCGGTTGTAGGCGCCGCTGCGGGCGATGCCGGCCGCGAACAGGTCGGAGTGGGCGAGCAGGTTGGCGGTCATGAAGGCGCCGTAGCTGTGGCCGCCGATGGCGATCCGGTCGGCGTCGGCGACGCCGAGTTCGATGACCTTGTCGATCGCCGCCTTCGCGCTCGAGACGAGTTGCTCGACGTAGTTGTCGTTCGCCGTCTCGCCCTCGCCGACGATCGGCATCGCCGGTCCGTCCAGGATCGCGTAACCCTGGGTCAGTAGCAGCAGATGCGAGGCGCCGCGCAGGGTGGTGAAACGGTGTGGCGAGCCCGTCACCTGGCTCGCCGCGTTGACGTTCGTGAACTCGCGGGGATAGGCCCAGAGCAGCATGGGCGGCCGGTCGCCCTCCTGGTAGCCCGGCGGCAGGTAGAGAGTCGCCGACAGGCCGACGCCGTCCTCCCGCTCGTAGGTCAGCAGCCGCTTCTCGACCTGCCGGAGGATCGGCGCCGGGTCGCTGAAGTCGGTCAGAGCACGCCGGTCGCCTGTCGAGAGGTTCGTCGCGAAGTAGTTGGGCGGCTCGGTCGCGCTCTCGCGGCGGGTCAGGAGCGAGCCGCCGTCCGCCGGAAGCACGGCGACCGCCGTTTCGTAGGTCCCGGATTCGCTGCGGAACAGGCGCTCGGTGGCCAGGGTGTCGAGATTCAGACGGTCGACGAAGGGCAGGTCGCCCTCGGGTGAGGCGCCGCGGCCCACGAGGTAGATGCTGTCGCCGTCCTGCAGTACCACGGAGCTGGCGGTGCCGCCTCCGGGCCGCTGCCACGGGAAGCCCGGATCGCCGTAGCGGTCCTCGGCGCTGCGGTCGAACAGCGTCCGCGACTCGTCGCCGCCGACATCGAGCAGCGACGTGCGGAACCACCGCGTCTCGCGGTCGTACTCGTTGACCAGGGCGGTGCCGTCGTCAGTCCAGCCGATCCCCGTGAAGCGGTACTCCGTGCGGGTCAGCTCCCGCGGTTCGCCGTCGAACGGCGCGTCAAGCGCGAACAGATGGTCACGGTGCGGCACCTCGGCCTTCGGGTCGCCGCCGTCCTGGGCCTCGCTCCAGACGAGCGTGGCCGGCGCCGTGGGATTCCAGCGGTGACCTCGCGGCCCCGTCGGAACGCCGCCGATCGGCACGGCGTCGGCCAGGGACAGGGTCGCCACGGTCGCGACCTCGCCGTCGTCCCGGGTCCACACCTCGACCGAACGCGGGAAGCGGCTCGCCGGGTGCAGCCAGGAGAAGGGATGCTCGAGCCGCTCCACGAGCAGGTGCCGGCTGTTCGGAGCGCCGGAGACGCGCATGAAGAGCCCGGGTTCGCCGATCGGGGTCCGCTTCCCGGTGGCCAGGTCGACGGTCTCGATCCGGCTCGTGAAGTGGTACTCGAACAACGCCTCGTCGTAGGGGTTGGCGAGCAGGTCCTGGTAGGTGCGTACTGGCGACAGGCGACCGTCGTGTTCCTGGATGTTCGGTCCGCCGGGTTGGCGCGGCGGCGAAGGTGGCGCGCCCCTTCCGGGAACCCGGAAGCGGCAGAGCACGCCGCTCGAGTCGAACAGCCACTGGCACGGATTCCCCCACGTCGCATTGAGCGAAGCCGAGGTCAGCGCTCTGCGTTTGCCGCTCCCGATGTCGACGGTCCAGAGCTCGATGCCCGTGTCGCGGAGGACGGCGTAGGAGAGGTGCGAGCCGTCGGGCGAGAACTGTGGCCAGCCGAGCGTCGTGCCGTGGGGCGCGTCGATCCGGACGCCGGCGTCGACGGGTTCGCCGTCGACTCGTCGAATCGTCAGCGCCGAGGTTTCAGGCGCCCGCCAGGGCCCGCTGTTGCGCGGGTCGATACGGTATCCCGCCAGACGCTCCAGCGGCCGCGCCTGCCAGGAGATCGGCGGCATGCTCCGTCGCTCGGTCAGCACGATGACGTCCCGGTTCGGGCTCACGAGCACGCCTGGAGTCGGCGGCGCGTCCAGGATGTCGACGATCTCCTGCGGCGGTGTGAGATAGCCGCCTGCGGAGCCAGGGTGCGACTGTGCCGCGGCCGCGTCGATGAAGGTGAAAGCGAGTAGCGAGTAGGCGATGGCGACAGCTGATCTCATGGCGAACTCCTGCGTCAGGACCTGGTAAACCATACCGGGGATGGCGAAACTTGCGATCGCACCGTTCGCTAGCATCTTGCCTCCGCCGCTGTCGGCGGGCCAGCGACGAGGAGGAGTTGCCGTGAACTCGCGCCTTGAGCAAGCCATCGAGGCCTTCGCGGCCATGGACATCGAGGACGCCGAGGACCCGCGGGAGACCCTCGCGCTCTCGCAGCGCGACATCCTGCGCGAGTACGCGCCGGCCTACGCCCGCTGGCTCGACGCGCACCCGGAGGCGGATGAAGGGCTCTTTCCCGTCGAGCAGGAGTCGGTGGACGAGCAGCGCGAGCGCATGGCCGCGCTCCGGCCGGAGCCGGACGAGGACATCCGCCGCTGGCTTCGCGTCCTTCGGTATCGCGAGCTGATCCGGGTCGCGGTCGCCGACTTCAGCGGTCTCGACGACTTCGCGGCGACGACGCAGAAGATCTCCCAGGTGGCGGACGTCTGCGTCCAGCGGGCGCTCGATGCGACCGGCCTGGACAAGGAACCGTTCGCCGTGATCGCGATGGGCAAGTGGGGCGGGCTGGAGGTCAACTACAGCTCGGACATCGACGCCCTGTTCGTGGCCTCGGACGAGGTCGACCAGGAGGCTCTGCACCGGTTGCAGAGGCAGGCGCCCCAGTTCATTCGCCTCATCTCCGACAACACGGGCGACGGTTTCGTTTTCCGCGTGGACATGCGGTTGCGGCCGGAAGGGAAGATGGGTCCGCTGGTGCGGACGGTGGGGCAGTACCTCCGCTTCTACGAGCGCTACGGCATGAACTGGACGTTCCAGGCGCTGATCAAGGCGCGCTTCGCCGGTGGCGACGCGGCCGCCGCCAAGGCGCTGATCGACGGTACGCGGCGTTTCGTCTTCGACCCGAACAGATCGCCCGAGGCCTTGCTGCGGGAGGTCTTCGAGATGAAGCAGATGATCGAGAAGTCGCTCCGGTCCAAGGGCACCGAGGTCGGCAACGTGAAGCTCGGCGCCGGCAGCATCCGCGACATCGAGTTCATCGTCCAGCTGCTGCAACTCTACCACGGCGCTTCCAACAAGAGCCTGCGCTCGCCGAACACGCTGCGGGCCATGTCGCGGCTGCGGGCGCACCGCGTCATCACGAAGGAGGAGTACGACCGGTTGCGCGAGGCCTACATCTTCCTGCGGGTCGTCGAGCACGTGCTGCAACTGGAGCGCGACCTGCCGGTGCGCCAGCTTCCACGCGAGCCGAAACAATGGGCAACGTTTCAGTGGCGGGTGGCCTTCGCGCTGCGCCAGCCGCTCGACACCCTCGATCTGGGCGGCCGCTACGAAGAAACGGCGGCCGAAGTGCGGCGCATCTTCGGCGAGTTCTTCGACGAGACGATCGACTTCCTGGAGCGCAAGCACCAGGTGCGGGAACGCTGCCCCGACCTTCCGGGGGAGCTCATCGACGAGCACTTCCAGCGCCTCGAGAGTGCCTACTTTCTCGCTCACCCGGTGGAGGAGGTTGCGCGCCACGTGAAGCTGATCCACGAACTCGACGGCGAGCGTCTGTGCCGGGTCGACGTGCGGCACGTCGGTTCGACGCGCCGCGTGACGGTGGTCGCCAACGACTACCAGGGAGAGTTCGCCAAGATCTGCGGCCTGCTGGCGGCCTACGGTCAGTCGATCCTGAGCGGCAGCTCTTACACCTACCAGGACACGGGCGACATGGAGTTCTACCGGCGGCCCGGGAGGGCGGAGCGGCGTCCTTCGCCGCGGACGCGCGGTCGGCGTGGCCGCCAGCGTCTCCGCAAGGACCAGAAGTCGCGGCCATCGACTCCTGGGCCCACGCGCATCGTGTACTCCGCGGAGGTCCAGCCGGCGCCGGCCCACGCTTCCCGCGTCTTCTCGTGGACGGACTTCGAGCGGGACCTGAACCGGCTTCTGGGCCTGTTGGCCGAGGGTGACGCGCAGCGCGCCAACGAGGAACTGACCCTGCGCGTGATGGAGGCGGCCCGCGTGACCGATCCGGGCGTCGATGCGGAACAGGTCATGCCTCCCATCTCGATTTCGGTCGACAACGAGTCCGACGAGCACTGCACGATCCTCGAGATCCGAAGCCCTGACAGCTTCATGTTCCTGTTCGAGTTCGCCAACGTCCTCTCGACCCGCGACTACTGGATCGACAAGGTGGAGTTCGACACGGTTGAAGGCGAGGTCCGCGACCGCCTGTTCGTCACCACGCGGAGCGGCGGGAAGATCGAGGACCGCCTCGGCGTCGACCATCTCCGACTCACGGTGACGCTGATGAAGCAGTTCGCACGGCGGCTGGCGGTGGCGCCGAACCCCCAACTTGCCCTGAGGCAGTTCGGGGCCTTGATCGACGCGGCCTGCAAGCAGGTGGCCGATCCGACGCAGGCCCTGGCGTCGTCACTCGACGAACTGGCGCGCGTGCTGGGGGCCGGCACGTATCTGTGGGAGGAGTTCCTGCGCCGCCAGCACGAGAACCTGATGCCGCTGCTCGAGGGCATGGCCGACCTCGACCTGGGCGCCGGCCGGAAGGACCTGGAGCGCCGCCTCGATGCCGCGCTCGAAGGACGGGAGGCGCCCGACGAGGCTCTCAACCGCTTCAAGGACGACGAGATCGGGCGTATCGACATGCGTCACCTGACGCGACGGATCGAGCGCTTCAGCGACTTCGGCGAGGAGCTGTCCACGCTCTCCGATGTCGTGCTCGCGCGGGCGGCGGCCGAAGCCGTCGGGGAGACGGCCGGCGACGGAGCGGAGCCTGGAGTCTGGTGCCTGTGCGCGCTCGGGAAGTGGGGCGGACGCGATCTGGGGTACGCGTCGGACATCGAGTTGATGTTCGTCTGGGACGCCGAACGGTCGCTGCTCGCTCCGGCGGGTGAGTTCTACGAGCGGGCGGCGCAACGGCTGTCGCGGCTGATCCGCGCCAAGCGCGACGGGATCTTCGAGCTCGACTGGCGGCTGCGGCCGGGCGGTGCTGCGTCGCCGCGTGCGGCCTCGTTTCAGCGGTTCGTCTCGTACTACAGCTTCGACGGCGAAGCCGATCCGTATGAACGTCAGGCGCTGGTGCGGCTTCGCACCGTTGCCGGCAACCCTGACCTGGCCGCCCGCGTCGAGGCGCACAGGCAGCAGTTCGTCTTCGATCCGCGTCCGCACGATGTCGCCCGGATCCGGCATCTCAGGAACCGGCAGCGGTCGGAACTCACAACGCGCGGCACGACGAACGCCAAGTTCAGCGCCGGCGGCCTGCTCGACGCAGAGTACTTCGTCCAGGTGCGGCAGATCGCGTCCGGCGCCGGCGACCCGGAGGTGCGGCAGACGAACACCCTCGACGCGGTTCACGCGCTCCACGAGCGCGGCCACCTGTCGGCTGACGAGTTCGAGCAGATCAGCGACGGTTACCGTCTCCTGCGCGCGGTGATCAATTGCCTACGCATCGTCCGCGGCCACAGCAAGGACCTCGTCATTCCCCCGGCGGATACGAGGGAGTTCCGCTTCCTGGCACGGCGGCTGCACAGCCTCGGACAGCTGCCGGACGAGGAGGGTGCCTGGGAGCGGATCGCCGAGCACATGCGGTCGCTCGAGCGTCTGTTCGACGGGCTGTCGGACTGAGTTCCCGGGCCGGCGAGTCCGGGGCGCCACAAGGAAAAGCGCGCCGGGGAGCGGCAAGCTCCCGCGACGCGCGTTCCTGGTCTTCGCGATGGCCGGGACTAGCCGATCGCGACGTTCCCCGTCTCGCCGGTGCGGATGCGGATCGTCTCGTCGAGCGGCATCACGAAGATCTTGCCGTCGCCGACCCGACCGGTCTTGGCGCCCCTCGTGATCGCGTCGATCACGATGTCGACGTAGTCATCGTTCACGGCGATCTCGATCTTGAGCTTGCGCAGCAAGGCGCCGGCTTCCTTGTGTCCGCGATAAATCTCGGAGACGCCCCGCTGGCGGCCTCGCCCCATCACGTTGGACACGGTCAGGAGGTGAACCTCCTTCTGTTCCAGGAGGTCGAGGACCTCCTGCATCCGGTCGGGCTGAACGATTGCCACGATGTACTTCATGTCATTCCTCCTTCGGCCCTAGTCAACCAGGGTGTAGGCGTTTTCGCGGTGGTCGGTGAGGTCGAGACCGATCCGCTCCTCGTCGTCGCTGACACGGAGGCCAACGATCAGGTCGACGATCTTGAGCAGGATGAAGGACACGACGGCGGCCCAGACAATGGTGTAGGCGACGGCCTTGAGCTGAATCAGGACCTGTCCGGCGTTGCCGTAGAACAGGCCGTTCGCGTCGTTGCCGGGCACCACGTCGGTGGCCCAGAGGCCGGCGGCAACCGCGCCCCACATGCCGGCGACACCGTGGACGCCGAAGACGTCCAGCGAGTCGTCGTAGCCGAGCTTGGCCTTGAGCCAGGTGACAGCGAGGTAGGCGAACACGGAAGCTCCCGCGCCGACGCCGATCGCGCCGATGGCACTGACCGAGCCGCAGGCCGGTGTGATCGCAACGAGTCCGGCGACGGCGCCGGTGATGACGCCGAGAAGCGTTGGCTTCGAGTCGCGGATCCAGTCGATCAGACCCCAGGCGGCGGCAGCGGTGGCGGTGGCGACCTGGGTGACGACGAAGGCGTTGGCGGCCGAGCCGTTGGCCGCTACGGCGCTGCCGGCGTTGAAGCCGAACCATCCGAACCAGAGCAGCCCGGTGCCGAGGACGGCAAAGGGCAGGTTGTGGGGCGGGGAGGTATGGACGGGATAGTCGCGCCGCCGGCCGAGGACCATCGCCGCGACCAGCGCGGACACGCCCGCGTTGATGTGGACGACGGTGCCGCCCGCGAAGTCGAGAGCGCCGTCACCGCCGAGGCCGAAGAAGCCCTCCGAGCCGCCCCAGACCCAATGACAGACCGGAGCGTAGACGACCAGCAGCCAGGCGCTCATGAACAGGCAGATCGCGCTGAACTTCATCCGTTCGGCGAAGGCCCCGATCATGAGAGCGGGCGTGATGATCGCGAACATGCCCTGGAAGATCATGAACAGGGGCGCCGGGATGCCGGTGCCGTCCCAGGCGTCATAGCCGAGACCGCTCAGCAGGAAGTAGTCACCGCCGCCGATCACGCCGCCCAGGGCATCGGAACCGAAGGCGAGACTGAAGCCGACGACGACCCACAGCACGGTCATGACGCCCATGCACAGGAAGCACTGCATGAGGATCGAGAGGACGTTCTTGCGGCGGACGAGGCCGCCGTAGAAGAAGGCCAGTCCCGGCGTCATCAGCAGCACCAGGGCGCTGGCGGTCAGCATCCATGCCGTGTCGCCGGTGTCTACGCCGTCCTGGGCTGCTGCCGGTGAAGCGGCCAGCAGGGCCAGGAGCAACGCCAGTCCCAGGGCCGGACCCAGACGAAACGTCCGGCCTCGCGTTCTGAAGCTCATTCGAGTACCTCCTCGTAGTCGGTTGGCCCGGCCGAGCGTCGGCCGGGCGTGCCCGCGGCGGGCTCTTCGGGGAGTTACGAGAATCGTGCCAACCGCGCGGGTCGCGGCCAGCCGCGGTCGCTGGTCCGAACGGTGGTCGGGCGACGAACCGGAAAGCCCCGGTTCAACAGGGCTTAGGCTCGAACGAGTGAGTGCCCGAGCGAACCCTGAACAGGCTCAGCGACCGACGCTGCGGGGCGCTCGGCCTGCGTCTGTCGCACAGGAATGTGCGGCTGGCACTTGGATGCGACAGATTTGTCTCGCGTGCTACCCGCCCGGATTCAGGGGAGGTCGAGAGCCGGGTTGCGGTCGAAGAAGTCGAACGGCCGCAGTTCGAAGCCGTGCCACATGACCGGCATCACCGGCCAGTCCTCGGCGCGGGGCAGGTGGTGCATGCCGACGGTGTGCCACAGCACGAGATCCTCGTCGCTGATCGATCGGTTCGCTTCGGTCCAGGCCGGCAGGCCCATTCCCGGCTCGCTCAGGGTGGGATGGTCACCGGCGGCGAAACGTTCGTCCGGGTCGTACGGCGTCACCCAGAGGTGATGGTCGATGAATCCGGCGCGCCGGAGCGAGTAGTCGTCGGGCACGAACAGGTGGTTGGCGTTGCGGCCCGGCATCAACTGGTAGCTCGTCGGGTAGCCGACCGCGTTCTGGCGGCTCGTGCTCAGAATCCGCCACAGCGCGGGCTTCGCGAGGTCGATGTCGAGCTGGGCGTCCTGCTCGGTCTGCGCGGCGTGGGGCTCCCGAACCCAGAGGCTGCGCCGGGGATGGTCGGCTGGCAGCTCCTGCGTGACCAGGCGGTCCGCCACGAACCGGTTGTCCGCACCGTCGACGTCGAGGTCGAGGCGGTAGCTGAAGTAGTGGTCGTGGTTCACGCCGATGACGTTGCGGTCGAGGAAACGCCCGTAGGCGTCGGCGGCCGTCCCTATCTCAAGGGCGTCCACGGCGGCGGCGTTCACCGGGCCGGCCGCCGGGGCCGGCTGGATGGCCGATACGGCGCTCGTCGCCTTGACCTCGAGGAGGCCGGTGGCGCCTACCCGCGCTTCGATCGAGCCGTCCTGGCGGAAGATCCAGTCGAGCAGGTAGTCATAGTTGCCGACCACGGCGGCGGTGCGCACGACGAGGTCGCGGCTCGCACGGCTGTCCGGCTGCTCGTCCTCGTAGTGCCTCCAGGACGGGTCTCCGGTTTCGCGCTCGTAGATGCACGTGGTCCGGGGCACCGTGCGCGGCCGGCCCTGAGCGTTCGTGTTGATCGAGTCGATGTAGACAGCGTGGTCCGGGCAGTCCCGGCCGCGCAGCAGCGGCTTGGCCAGTCCGCCTGCCGGAAACTCGCCGGCGTCGATGAAGTTGCGGGCGTACCAGGCGAAGGCCGGGTCCATGTAGGGCACGTAGATCTCGGAGAGCTGGCCCTGGTACATGACCGAGCGCGGACTCGTGTCCGGGCCCTCGCGGTAGTCGACGAGGGACACCACCAGTCCGGTGCGCTGGTCCGGCCGCAAGTGGAAGCTCCAGTTCTGCCAGCTCACCTGGTAGCCGTTCAGGTCGAAGCCGACGCCCTCGGGCTGGTCGATCCTGAAGGGGCCGGCGATCTCGCGCGGATGGTCGAGCGTGGTCCGGTCGTAGTCGGCGTTCACGTCCGGGATCGGCGCCACGCCGTCGTCGACGACCCTGAGCACCTGGCCGGCCGTCAGGTCGACCACGGCGGTCAGGCCCTCGACCTGGCGCGCCCAGGTGTTCCGGGCGCCGCGGGCCTCGGAGCAGCGGACATGTCCGAGCCGCCGCCCCTTCTCCTCCTCGGTGCCGAAGTAGCCGGGCGGAATCGTCGAGCAGTCGAGGAAGCTCGTGTCGGTGATGCCCCGCTTCTCGAGCCCCGCGATGAACTCGGGATGTTCGAGCACCTTGCCCACCACCGCGCCGAACTCACCGAGACTCCAGTTCGGCTGGACGCCGGTGAGCGGCGTCCAGGAAGAGACCTCGCCGGCGTTCAGGTCAATCGTCGCCTCGAACGAGTCCTCGCCCTGGCGAACGAGGGCCCAGGCGGCTCTCGGGATCTCGTCGCCCTCTCTCCAGGCGCGGACGACGTCCTTGGCCGGCTCGCTCAGCGTGAGCTGAGAGAAGGTCGTCTCGCTGTCGAGTTCCCCGGCGTCGCGGAGGATCTCCAGCGCGCGCCAGACTTCCTGGTAGCTGAGCTGATCGAGCGGATGGTCCGCCGCGGCGGCGGGGATCGCTGCCGCCGCGAGCAGGCAGAGAATCAGGCGGAGGTTCGGCTTGCGCATGGTGGCTCCCCTTGAGGTCTCGGACAGTGAGGCCTGGTCGGTGGCTGCGGGTCCCCGCAGTGTACTGGTCAGGGCAGGTCGAGCGCCGGGTTGCGGTCGAAGAAATCGAACGGCCGGAGCTCGAAGCCGTGCCAGAGCGTCGGCATCACGGGCCAGTCTTCGGCCCGCGGCACGTGGTGCATGCCCACGGTGTGCCACAGGACGATGTCCGTGTCCTGGATCGGCCGGTCGGCCTCCGTCCATTCCGGCAATCCCATGCCCGGCTCGCTGAGCGTCGGGTGGTCGCCGGCGGCGAACCTCTCGCCGTCGCGCTGCGGCGTGACCCAGAGGTGGTGGTCGATGAAGCCTGCGCGACGCCGCGGATAGTCGTCAGCCGACAGCAGCGTGTTCGTGTTCCTCCCGGGCATCACCTGGAAGCTGGTGGGATAGCCGACCGCGTTCCTGCGGCTCGTGCTCTGTACCCGCCACAACGTGGGCCGGTTCAGGTCGATGTTGAGCCTGGCTTCGTGTTCGCTCGAAGCGACCCGCGGTTCCTGGACCCACAGGCTGCGCCGGGGATGCCCGTCGGGAAGACTGCGGGCGACGAGGCGGTCGGCGACGAAACGGTTGTCCGTGCCGTCGACATCGATGTCGAGCCGGAAGCTGAAGTAGTGATCGTGGTTGATCGCGACCACGTTCTCCTGCACGAAGCGTCCGTAGGCGTCGGCGGAGGCGTTCTGCAGCAGGGCATCCGCCGCCCCGGCGTTCACCGCTCCGGCGGCCGGCGTGGGCCTGTCTGCCGAGCCGGCGACGGTGGTCTCGTAGGCGAGAATGCCGGTGGCGCCGACCCGGACCTCGATCGACCCGTCCTGCCGGAAGATCCAGTCGAGCAGATAGTCGTAGTTACCGACGACGCCGCCGACCCGCACGACCAGGTCGCGGCTCCTGCGGCTCTCGGGCCGCTCGGAGGAAAAGTGCCGCCAGGAGGGGTCGCCGGTCTCGCGCTCGTAGAGGCAGATCGTGCCGGGAACGGTGCGGGGATGGCCGTTGGCGCCGGTCTTCGTCGTGTCGACGTAGGCGGCGTGGTCGGGACAGTCGTCTCCCCGCATCAGCGGCTTGCCGAGGCCGCCGGCGACGAACTCGCCGGCATCGATGAAGTTCATCGTGTACCAGTCGAACCTGGGGTCCATGTAGGGCACGAAGATCTCGGACAGGTACCCCTGGTAGAGCACCCGCCGCGGCGTGGCATCGGGACTCTCGCGGTAGTCCACCAGAGAGACGACGAGACCGGTGCGCTGATCCGGCCGGACGTGGAAGCTCCAGTTCTGCCAAGCGACCTCGTAGCCGTCGATCTCGAAGCCATGTCCGAGCGGCTGGCGGACCTCGATCGGTCCGGCGATCTCGCGCTCCCCGTCGAGCATGTCTCGGAAGTCCGTAGGGACCGCGCGAATCGGGCCGGGGCCCTCGTCGACGACGCGGAGCACCTCCTCGGATTCGAGGTCCACCACCGCGACCAGGCCTTCGATCGCATGCTGGCTGACGCCGTCGGGCTCGCTGCAACTCACATGGGCGATGCGGCGGCCCTGTTCCTCTTCCGACCCGAAGTAGCCGCGCGGTCCGGCGCCGCAGTCGACGAAGGTGAGATCCGTGATCCCGCGCGCCTCGAGCCCGGCGAGGAACTCGGGGTGCTCCAGCACCTTGTCGGTGAGCGCCTCGAACTCGCCCCCGTGCCAGTTCGGCTCGACTCCTTCGAGCTGATCCCAGGACACGACCTCCTCGGCGGTCAGGTCGACGATCGCCTCGAAGGAGTCCTTGTCCCTGCGCACCAGCGCGTAGGCCCTGCGGGGCATCGGATCGCCAGCCTTCCAGGCGAGGACGTCCGGCTTGGCCGGCTCCTGGAGGGTCAATTGGGAGAACTTCGTGTCCCTGTCCAGATGGCCGGCATCACGGAGGAGAACCAGCGTGCGCCAGACTTCCTGATGGCTCAGGGGATCCAGTGGATGATCCGCCGCCAGGGCAGGGAGTCCGGGGCTCAGGGCAGCGGCGAAGAGGACGATCAGCGGCAGTTTTCTCATGGCGGCTCCTCGTACCGCGCGGCCGGGTGGATGCGCCGGCCGGCGCGGTGACTCTTCCGGTCGATGAGGGGACCCTATCCCGGGCGCCGTGGGCGGTACACTCTCCTCCCGGTGAGTTTGCGCATCGTCCTGCCACCTCCGCGCTCGAGCGTGGCTTCTGCCCCCGCGCCGGCTCCGGCGGCTCCGCGTCGCTGGCCGGGGCCGCAGGGCCGGCAGCTTTTCCGGCAGGCCACGGACGGAAGCAGTCCGCGCCAGGTGAAGACGAGCTTCGCGCTACAGTTTCTGCACCGGATCGTCGGCCTGGAGTACCTGAACTTCGGGATCTGGAGCGAGGACGATCCGGTTGACGTGGCCGGCTTGCGCCGGGCCCAGGAACGCCTCGTGGCGCGGCTCCTCGAGTTGCTGCCGCCCGGCGTCTCCTCCGTGCTCGATGTGGGCTGCGGTACCGGCGTGATCAGCGAGCGGCTGACCGCCCTCGGCTACGATGTCGAGGGCCTGTCGCCCGATCCGTATCACGGCAAGCTGTTCGCTGAGCGGCTGCCGCAGCGACGTTTCCACCTGGGCCGGTTCCAGGAGTTCGAGCCGGACCGCCGCTACGACCTCCTGTTCCTGTGCGAGTCGGCGCAGTACGTCTGGCTCGAGGAGTTCTTCGAAGCGGCCGAGCGATCTCTCGCGCCGGGAGGCAGCGTCCTGCTCTGCGACTACTTCACCGTGGAATCCGACCAGGGGAGGCCGAGGAGCGGACACCCGCTGGACGAGTTCCTGGCCCGGGCTGCGGCCGCTGGCCTGGTGCTGGAGGTGGACGAGGACGTCACTCCTTCCGTGCTGCCGACGCTCCGTCTCGGACAGGCGATCGTGGATCGCTTCGGCCACGGCATCGTGAGCCTGCTGCGCGACGCCTCGACGTCGCGTTTCCCCCGTCTGGGGGGTGCCGTCTGGCGCATCGCGGGACCGGTGACCCGCCGGCTGGACCGGCTAGAGCGGTTGCTGGATCCGGAGGCCTTTGCCCGCACCAGGCGCTACCGCGTGATGCGCTTCCGAAGCGCGCCCTAGCGTGGTGTGTTGGCGGAGCGTGGCCGCGCTGGGCCTGTGCCTGGTGCTGAACGCCGCCGGCGTCGGCGCGTCAAGCGAGCGCCCGCGAGCGGTGACGCTGGCCGGGAACGAGATCGAGGCGACGAACGATCTGGGTACACGCTCGCTGCTCATCGTCAGCTTCCACCGCGTCGCGAACGGCGGAGCGCGGGAGTGGCGGCGCCTTCTCGACGACGACCCGCGGGTCGATGGCTGGTCGGTCTACACCGTCGTCGTGCTCGAAGGAGCGCCCGGGTTCGTGCGCCGGATGGTGGTGCGGGCGCTCCGGGGCGACGTGCCCGCCGCGCGCCAGGACTCGTTTCTGGTCGTCGAGGAAGGTGCGGACGCGTGGCGGGAGCTTGCCGGCTCGGACGGCGAAGACGAGAATCAGGCGGAGGCGGTGTTCGTGGTCCGGCTGGAAGACGGCGGAATCTGCGCCCGCTACCGCGGTTTGGCCTCAGGCGCAGTGCTGGCCGACCTGCTGAGCGCTTCCTGCTAGTTGAACCCTCAACATTCCAGGCAGAAGCCGACTCCGGCCGTCACCGCCCGGGACTTGTTGCCGAACCACGGTGGAATGACCGCCGCGAAGCCTCCGGCCGGACCGCCGGCGGCGACGACCAGCAGATCGTCGGGTGACTGGAGCGCCGCGTACTCCCGGTTCCGGTTGGCGTCGCTGACCACTGACGCCTTGCCGACGCGTTCCCAGTCGCCGCGCCGCACCCGGGCGTGCCGGTGCAGGTAGTCCCGGATGTCCGCCTTGCTCCAGCCGGCGGAGGCGAAGCGGTCCCGCAACTGCGGCGGAAGGACGAGGCAGTGGTTACCGGCCCAGATCGAGTAGTGGAGGAGATTCGCCCGCATCTCGGCCGCGATCGTGTCCAGGATCGCCTCCGGTTCCGTCGTCCACTCGTTCATGAGCTGACGCGGCGAACCGGCCGCGAACACGGTCACCGTCGAGGCGCCGCCGGGTTCGCCGCGGTCGGTCCCCAGCGACGGCCACGGCGAGCCCTCTTCGTCCTCGGCCAAGCAGTAGCTGAGCTTGCCGGGATGCCCCAGCGTGGAGCGGTCGAGTTCTCCTGGCCGGACGCCGAGCAGATTGCGGAGGATGAGCCGCACGGCCCGGCCGATGGCCAGCGAGGCCCGGTCGGCGCCGCCCAGCGCGTTGAACGTCCCGGTCATGCCAAGTTCACGGCGGATCGGTCCGTTCACGATGATCAGCACCGCGCAACCGCCCGTGCTCGAAGTGGCGCCGTGCAGGAGGAACGCCGGGTCGCACATCGCCTCGACTGCCGCGGCGACGACGGCGAGGTCGCGGGGACGGCAGCCGGCCATCACTGCGTTGATCGCCGCCTTCTGGGCCGTGATCGCCCGGCCGCGGACCGTCTCCACGCCCAGCACCTGGCCCGGTTCCATGACCGCCGCGTCGAGTGCCGCGGCCACCCGTTCCGGCGTCGGCGGCACGATCGGTAGCCCGTCGGTCCAGCCGCGGGCCTCGAACAGTTCGCGGACGCCATCGTCGTCGCGGGCGGAGTGAACCGAGGCGAGAGCGGCGGCCGCTGGTTGGACGGCGGATCGTTCGTCGTTCATGGCAACCGGGAGTCAGCCTAGCGGGGTCGGCCTCTCGAGGGCTAGTGGGGGGTACGATCAGGCGTTCCGACCAGAGGAGGACGATGAGATGGCTGCAAGACTGGGAGAGCGGATGCTGAGTACGCGAGGGTGGAGCAATTCGTGGTTGGTCGCCGCAGTCGCGATGATGCTGACGTTCGCCGCCTGCGCGGCACCTGTCGCGGACACCGAGGCTGCCGGCGCGGTCGAGCCGGTGAATCCCGATCTCGAGAACCTGGGCCCTCGGGACCAGGTGCTGTTCTGGACACCGGAGCAGCAGATCGCGGGCTACCGGAACGCGGACCTCGTCGGTGCTGCCCGCTGGTTCAAGGCCTCCGACGATCCGTACCCGCTGGTGCCGGCGCCGCGGGACCTGTCGGCAGTGAGCTACGAGGTCGAGGGCGAGACATTCACCGTCGAGGACTACATCCAGGATCGCCGGATCGCCGGCCTCCTGGTCGTCAAGGATGACCAGGTCGTGTTCGAGCGATACGGCCTGGGCAACGACGAGAACAGCCGCTGGATCTCGTTCTCGATCGCGAAGTCCGTCGTCTCGATGCTCTACGGCGCCGCGATCGCCGACGGCTACATCGGCAGCGTCGACGATCCGGTGACGAAGTACCTGCCGTTGCTTTCGGGCGGCGGCTACGACGAAGTATCGATCAGGGACGTGCTGCAGATGGCTTCAGGCGTCGGCTGGAACGAGGACTATGCGGACCCCGAGTCCGACGTGGCGACGCTGCCGGGGCCGATCGTCCAGCAGACGAAGTACATGGCGGGGCTTGAGGAACTTCATCCTCCGGGCGAGGTCTTCAACTACAACACCGGCGAGACGAACATGGCCGGCGCCGTGCTGAGGGCGGCGATCGGCAACAACCTCTCGACCTACCTCGAGCACAAGATCTGGGGCCCGTTCGGCATGGAGGCCGACGCCAACTGGCTGCTCCACGAGCCCGGGGGTGGCGAACTGGGGGGCTGCTGCATCAACGCGACGCTCCGCGACTACGCCCGGATCGGCATCTTCGCGATGAACGGGGGCGTCCTGCGCGACGGTACGCGCGTGCTGCCCGAAGGCTGGATGGAGGAGTCGACGACTCCCAGCGACGGCTATGACGGTTACGGCTACCTCTGGTGGCTGGCCGGCGACGGCGTCTTCGCCGGCATCGGCATCTTCGGCCAGTACCTGTGGATGGACCCGTCTTCCAACGTCGTCATCGTCACCCACAGCGCCTGGCCTTACGCGACGAACCCGGAGTACAGCCGCCACCGCGCGGCCCTGGTCGCGGCGCTCGCCGACGCCGTGCGGTAGCGGCGCGTCGGCGGCGCCGCACTCGCCTGGGCTGGGTCTGAAGGGGACAATCGCCAGCGGCCGTTCCGCACCTGGCCGGTGGTCACCACGACTCAGTGGTAACGTCGCAAAGCAGATCCGATCCATGAGCCCACACGCCACGTCCCGCCGCACCTTCCTCAGGACCGGCGCCGCAGCCTTCGCCGGCGCGGCACTCC
>VXUF01000005.1:15156-23040 GCA_009837085.1 Holophagales bacterium | reverse complement strand
GGCGGGCGGGGACCCGCGGGCGCCAGCGTCCTTTCCGGCGTGGCTGGAGACGGACGAAGCAACCGATGGGCAACGGCGGCGGAGCAGGATTCCGCCGCTCGTCGTACTGCCCGACGGCGCGGCCACCCTTGCAGCGGTCTTTCGCCGAGGAACCTCGGCGGTCGTTGCGTTCTACGATCCGGCGGCCAGGGGGTTGCTGGAACGGGAACTGAGCCGGCGAAGCGATGTCTGGACCCAGCTCCGCGGCCCGGGCGAGACGGATGGCGGGGGCTGGACGGTCCAGATCGGCGGGGGCGCGCAATTCGTGCTGCAGCCGTTGCTACGGACCGGCGGCGGCGAGGAGCGGGCGGCGTTCTTCGAGTCCCTGAACGCCAGTTCTCCGCTCAGCATCGTCAGTGTTGAGATGGCGGGACCGCTCCGTGCGTTCGCAGACGGCGCGCCCGTCTCGCCGCCAGTCTCGGCGTCCCTGGCGGCGACCCAGCGGATCGTCTTCCGCCATCTCTTCTCAGCCTCGGGCCAGGTGGACACGCTGGGCTGGATCGCCTTCGTCGTCCCCGCCTTCCTGCTCTTCGACGTCTTCATCGCGGCGACGATCATGGCCATGTTCATGATCCTCGGGCTCAGCCGGGCCGTCAACCGGTTGAGCGCCGCCACCGGGGCTGTGCAGGGGGGAGACTTCTCGGCCCGCATTCCAGTGCGGCGCAAGGATCAGCTCGGTGCTCTCCAGCGGTCATTCAACGAGATGGCGACGGGCCTCGAGCGCCTGATCGCCGAGCGCACGGCCCGGCGGGCCCTGGAGCAGGAACTCGAGTTCGCCCGCGAGGTCCAGAAGAACCTGATTCCGGGCCAGGGGCTGCAGGTGGAGGGGGTCGAGTTCGCCACCTTCTTCGAGCCCTCGGCAGCGATCGGCGGCGACTACTTCGACATCCTCGAACTTCCCGGTGAGTGGGAAGGGGACAGGGGCCGGCTTGGCGTGGTCATCGCGGATGTGGCCGGCCACGGCCTCTCGGCCGGCCTCCGCATGGCGATGCTCAAGGCCGGCCTGCTGACCCTGGTGGAGGAGGGCAAGCCGGCGCGGCAACTGCTTCCCGCTCTGGACGGCCTGGTGCGCAAGGCGAGCGACCGTGTGTTCGTCACCGCGAGTCTCTCCGTGATCGACGTGTCGACCGGCGTGGTCGAGATGACGAACGCCGGCCACCCTCCCGCCTACCTGCTGCGGAACGGCGAGATCGAGGAGATCCTGCTGGCCGGGTCTCCGCTCGGCGCGCTCGGCGCGGACTACGGCTTCCGGCGGTTCGAACTCAGGCCGGGCGACGTCATGGTCTGGCTCTCGGACGGCTTCATCGAGGCCGCGGACGCCGACGGCGAGGTCTTCGGCTACGAGCGGACGATCGACTCCCTCAAGGGTTCGGCCGACAGCGCCATGGAAGTGCGGGACCGCATTCTCGGCGACATCCGCCGCTACACTGAAGGCGTCGGCGCCGAGGATGATCTCACTCTGGTCGTGATGCGTTACCAGCCGGAGGCGGCGACCTCCGAAACGCCAGTCGGCCAGGAGCTGCTGCGGGCGGCCGGCGGCTGAGGAGAAGCGGTGCGCGTCGTCGTCCGGGTCGCCGTGGCGGCCTCGGTTCTGCTTGCCGGTGCGGCGGCGGCCGGCGCCGAACTCGCGATTCTCACCAACGGCCATCGCTACAAGGTGACTGACTGGGAGGTCCAGCACCGTGGCGAGGTCTTGGGCGCCGAGCGGATCCGGCTGATCCTCGAGGGCGGCGGCACGGTGACCCTGCCGCTGATCCAGGTCGAGCGCATCGTCGATGACGAGATCGTCGAGGAGCCGCCGCCGGAGTCACCGGCCGAGCCCGGCTTCACGTTCGACTACCGACCCGGGCAGACGGCGCCGGCGACGCCGTACGGGGAGCTCTTCCTCCAGGTCGGCCGCGAGCATGAACTGAATCCCGATCTTCTGGCGGCGCTGGCGCGGGCCGAGTCGAACTACGACCCGGGCGCCGTGTCCTCCAAGGGCGCCCGCGGTCTGCTCCAGTTGATGCCGGCGACCGCCGAACGGTTCGGCGTGTCGCCGCGCGAGCTTCACGACCCGGCCCGGAACGTCCTGGCGGCGGCCCGCTACCTGACCTGGCTCCGCCTCCGCTTCGAGGACGATCTGCCGCGCGTGCTCGCCGGTTACAACGCCGGCGAAGGCGCCGTCGACGCCCATGACGGCGTTCCGCCGTACCGCGAGACGGTGACCTTCATCGGCCGCGTCTACGGTTTCCTCGGCCTGTAACGCCGCCAGTCGGTAGTCGCACACTGGGTGCGCCGGCGTCCCCGCCGGCATCAGGCGCGACGCCGCGAAGCGGCGAGCCCGATCTACTGCGCGCCCTTACCGTGCTCGCGGGTGGTACTGGTCGTACAGCGTCCGCAGGCGGTGCTCGTGGATGTGTGTGTAGATCTGCGTCGTCGTGATGTTCGCGTGTCCGAGCATCACCTGGACGGCGCGCAGATCGGCGCCGTGTTCCAGCAGATGGGTGGCGAAGCTGTGCCGCAGGACATGGGGGGAGAGATCGCGTATCCCGGCCCCACGGCCGTGGTTCCTGAGGAGCTTCCAGAAACCCTGCCGCGTCAGGCCCTGGCCGCGGTAACTCACGAACACGACGTCGTGACGGCCTTTCGCCATCACGGGCCGTACTTTCTTCAGATAGCGGTGAAGCCAGTTCTCGGCCGATTCTCCGACCGGTACCACCCGTTCCTTGGCCCCCTTGCCGAACGCGATGAGGTAGCCGGCGTCGAGCTGGAGTTGCGTACGTTCGAGTCCGACCATCTCACTGACGCGCAGGCCGGTGGCGTAGAGCAGCTCGATCATCGTGCGGTCGCGGATCCCCGCCGGACGGCTCGTGTCCGGGGCTTCGAGCAGGGCTTCGACCTGGTCCTCCCGCAGCACCTTGGGTAGCCGGCGCGGCAGCCTGGGCGGGTAGAGGTTGACCGCCGGATTGTCGCCCCGGTCGCCCTCGTTCACCAGGAACGCGTAGAACCGGCGCATCGAGACCAGGGCGCGGCTCACCGAGCTGGGCGACAACCCGTCCCGGCGCAGGCGCCGCAGGTGCCGGCC
The DNA here is from genome assembly GCA_009837085.1 of Holophagales bacterium. Taxonomy (GTDB): domain Bacteria; phylum Acidobacteriota; class Thermoanaerobaculia; order Multivoradales; family Multivoraceae; genus Multivorans. The sequence goes on along the minus strand of VXUF01000005.1, from coordinate 19,934 downwards.
GAGCTGATCGACGGACGCCGTCAGCAGGTCGGCGCCGGCGTCCTCCAGGTTGCCCGCCAGCCGCACCAGGTCGCGCCGGTAGGCGTCGACCGTGTGCTGCGAAAGGCCGCGCTCCACCAGCAGTCCGTCGAGATAGCGGTCCAGCGTCCGCTCGCTCTCGGACACCCTGGCGGGCCTGCTCAGCGTCTTCGTAGCGGCCATTCCTATAGCCAACAATCTATCAGTCAAACACTGGGTGCGCCGGCGTCCCCGCCGGCATCAAGCGCGATGCCGCGTAGCGGCGAGCCCGAACTGCGTCGCGCTACGATTCCCGAATGACCAGACGAACCATCGCCCCGGCCCTTTGCCCGCTTTCCCTTCTCTTCCTCCTCGCTTGTGCACAGCCGGCTCCCGATACCGCGACCCAACTTGCCACCTGGATCGCCGACCTCTCCGACGACGCGATGGAAGGCCGCGGCCCGGGCACCGCAGGTGACGTGATGGCGCGGCAGTACATCGCCGACGTGATGGCCGGGATGGGCCTCGAGCCCGCCGCCGCGGACGGCGGTTGGGAGCAGCCGTTCGACATCGTCAGCATCGACGCCACCGTGCCCGAAACCTGGACCTTCCGTTCGGGCAGCGGCGCCAGCGTGGAGTTCGCCTTCTGGGACGAGTTCATCGCGCACAGCGGCGTACAGTCGGAGCAGGCCACGATCAAGGACGCCGAGGTCGTGTTCGTCGGCTACGGCATCCAGGCGCCCGAGTACGACTGGGACGACTACGGCGACGCGGACCTCACCGGCAAGGTGCTGGTGATGCTGAACAACGACCCGGACTGGGATCCGGACCTGTTCGAGGGCGACCGCCGGCTCTACTACGGTCGCTGGACCTACAAGTACGAGAGCGCCGCGGCCCAGGGCGCGGCGGGCGCGATCATCATCCACACGACCCCCTCGGCCGGCTATCCGTTCCAGGTCGTGCAGACCTCCTGGACCGGCCCGCAGTTCGAGCTCCCCGCGGAGGGCGAGCCCCGCGCCCAGATCAACGCCTGGTTGACGGAAGACGCGTCGCGCCGCCTGTTCGACCTGGCCGGCGTCGACTACGACGAGACCCTGGAGTCGGCACGGAGCGCCGACTTCCGTCCCGTCCCCCTCGGCCTGTCGACGAGCCTGGCGCTCACCAACACGGTCACCAGCGAACGGACGGCCAACGTGCTCGGCGCCCTGCCAGGCAGCGACCCGGAGCTCGCCAACGAGTGGATCGTCTTCACTGCCCACCACGACCACCTCGGCGTTTCGCCGGACGAGAGCCTGGAAGACCGCATCTACAACGGCGCCCTGGACAACGCGGCCGGGGTCGCCCAGGTGCTCGCGATCGCCAGCAAGCTGGCGTCGCAAAGCCCCGGTCCGAGCCGCTCCATGCTGTTCGCCCTCGTCGGCGCCGAGGAGCAGGGCCTGCTCGGGTCCGAGTACTACGCGGCCCACCCGACCGTGCCCCCCGGCAAGATGGCCGCCAACATCAACTACGACGGCGGCAACCAGTGGGGCCGGACCCGCGACGTGACCTACATCGGCTACGGCAAGTCGAGCCTTGACGCCGTCGTCGAGACCGCCGCGGCTGAGCAGGGCCGCACCGTCCTGCCCGACCAGTTCCCCGCCAACGGCTACTTCTACCGTTCGGACCAGTTGAACTTCGCCCGCATGGGCGTGCCCGCCATCTACCTCGACAACGGCACCGACTTCATCGACCGGCCGCCGGACTGGGGCCGCGAGGTGCTGCAGGCCTGGACCGAGAACATCTACCACCAGGTGTCCGACGAGTACCAGCCGATGAACGAGGAAGGCGAGGGCTGGAACTTCGACGGCATGGTCGACGACGTCGAACTCGGCCTGGCCTGTGCCCGTGCGATATCCGAGAACCCCGAACTCCCGTCCTGGAACCCCGGCGACGAGTTCGAAGCCGCCCGTCTGGCGGCGCTCGCCGCCGTCGAGTAGCCGGCGGGTTACCTGGAGAGGACCACATGAGCGAAGCCCGAGTAGCCGCCCGCGAACCCGCAAAGATCGAACTCGAGGCCGGCACGTACTGGTGGTGCCGCTGTGGCCGGTCAGAGAACCAGCCCTTCTGCGACGGCTCTCATCGCGGCACCGAGTTCGAGCCGATGCGTCTCACCCTGGAGGCCGATCGGCGGGTCGCTCTTTGTCAGTGCAAGCGCAGCGACAGGATGCCGCACTGCGACGGCAGTCACCGGTTCCTGGACTGAGGTGACGCGCGCGCTTTCGCAGGCGCGGCGGTAGAGGGCTTCCTGCTCGCCCGCCAGTACCTGGAGACGAGCCACGAGATCCTGTCGCTGAGACTCCGGAAACAGCAACAGGGCAACGGCGTCACCCCTCCCGGAAGCGGCCATGGGTGCAACCCAAAGAGCCATCTGGGTTCGCTTTACCGTTCCACGGTACGCGCCTGCCAGTTCGTGGAAGGGCCCCGGTTCGGTTGTCTGGGCACTGGCGCCGGCCGCCGGCCATAGCAGCACGAGCCAGAGTGCTCTAGCGGGGCGGCAGGTGTTCGCTGTCATGTTTGTGGAGGGTCACCGGCCACGATCTCCGCATCATGTCCGCACCACACCAGGCCTGACACGAGCTTCGGTAGAAACCGCGTCGACTTGGGCGGCAGCAGGTCGCCGTCTTCGGTGGCCAGCGCGAACTGCTTCGGGGTCATCGGCGGCAGGAAGACGCCGGCGGTGATCTCGGAACTCTCCAGCAGGAAAACGATCTCGTCGGGATCGGCCTCGTAGGCGATGCTGCCGTCGGTGGCGGACTCGATCGGCACGCCGGTGGTCTTCAGCAGGTGATGGTGGAGCAGGACGGCGGGCAGGTTCGCCTTGCGGCCGGGAGTGTCGGCCGGGGCGGCGTCCGGGTCGAGGGTCCAGAGCTCGGGGGCCTCGTCGCCCTGGAACCAGACGGCGAGCGCCGGCTGGGGGGCAGCGGCGACGCGTGCGGCGATCTCGGAGCCCGCCGTCGCCTCCAGCGGCTCTCTGACCAGCGGCAGGGCGGACATCGCCTCGCGGTCGACGGGTACGCGGACGCCACGATGGACCGGGTCGATCCGCAGGTTCGCGGAGGCCAGGCTGGTCAGCACGACCATCTTGCACGCCGCGGCGGTGCCGCTTGCGGCGCCCTCCTCGGCGGCGTAGGTCTGCGCCACCTGGGTGCGGTGGTGGCCGTCGGCGATGGCGGCGCGGGCGCCTGCCAGGGCGCCGGCGTAGGCGGCGATCCGCTCCGGGTCGGTGATCCGGTAGAGCGTGTGGACATCGCCGGTCCACCGATCCGTGTGGTTGACCAGGGCGTCTCCCGCGCCGCCGCCGCAGTCCTCGGCGAGCAGGCGCTCCAGGGTGCCGTCGTCTTCGGCGAGGTAGAACACGGGTTCGATGTCGATCCGGCTGAGCCGCAGCAGGTCAAGGCGCTCGGCGATCGACTTGGCGACGGTCTGCTCGTGGGGCCAGAGGTCTCCTTCGCGTCCGGGCTCGACGCCGACCAGCGCGCACAGGCCGAGACGGCTCGCGCCGTCGGGCTCGGTGATCGCGTACGGGTAGACCGACGGCGTTTCGTCCCTGGCGACGACGCCCTGCTCGAGCCACTCGCGGTGGAGCGCCGCCGACTGCTCGTGCGGCGTCCTGCCGTCATCGCCGGCCGGCTTCGTCACACGGGCGAACTGGTTCGACGACTGCGCGTGCAGGCGGTCGCGCAGGGTCTCGTCGATCTGGTCGAAGGGAGGCGCCGCTTGCGCGGCGGCATCGACCACCGCGGAGTTGTAGCGGTAGCCCTGGAAGGCGTAGAGCTTCATGTCGGTTCCTGGAGTACGGGCGTGAAGGCGTGCTGTTTCAGGCGGCGCGGTTGCCGTCGCTGGTCGCTTCGGCCGAGCCGGAAGCGGACTCGCTTCGGATCGCGAGGCTACCGTCCTCCACGTCGATCAGCACGCGGTCGCCGGGGCCGATGTCGCCGCCGACCAGGGCGCGGCCGACGCGGGTCTCGACCTCGCGCTGCAGGTAGCGCTTGAGCGGCCGCGCGCCGTAGACCGGGTCGTAGCCGGCGCGGGCGGTGAACTCGCGCGCCGCCGGGCTCAGCTCGAGGCCGATGCCCTGCTCGCCGAGCCGCTTCGCCAGGTCGGCGGTCAAGAGGTCGACGATCTGCTCGATCTCGGAGACGGTGAGCGGCGAGAACAGCACGACCTCGTCGATCCGGTTAAGGAACTCGGGCCGCATGGAGCGGCGCAGCTCGGTCATCACGGCGTCCCGGGCGGCGTCCGTGATCTCGCCGGCCGGCGTCACCCCTTCGAGCAGGACGGGCGAGCCCAGGTTCGAGGTCATGATGACGACCGTGTTCTTGAAGTCGACCGTCCGCCCCTGGGAGTCGGTGATCCGGCCGTCGTCGAGGACCTGGAGCAGCACGTTGAACACGTCCCGGTGCGCCTTCTCGATCTCGTCGAAGAGGACGACCGCGTAGGGCTTGCGCCGTACGGCTTCGGTCAACTGGCCGCCGTCCTCGTGGCCGACGTAGCCCGGCGGCGCGCCGACCAGCCGCGACACGGTGTGCCGCTCCATGTACTCGCTCATGTCGATGCGGACGATGTTGTCCTCGGTGTCGAACAGGGCCTCCGCGAGGGTCTTTGCGAGTTCCGTCTTGCCGACGCCGGTGGGGCCGAGGAACAGGAAGGAGCCGATCGGGCGGCGCGGGTCATTGTGACCCTCGCGCGGAAGCAGCTCGGCCGTGGCCAGCGCCGGTTACGGCTACACCGGTCGCGCGGGC
>VXUF01000005.1:0-15146 GCA_009837085.1 Holophagales bacterium | reverse complement strand
CCCGTCCACTTGGACACGATCTCCGCGATCTCGTTGTCGGTCACCTCTTCTCGCAGCAGGCGTCCCGCTCCGTCCGTTTCGCCGGCGGCCTGCTCCTGGGTTTCGAGCTTCGCCATCAGGCCCGGCAGCACCCCGTGGCGGAGCTCGGCGGCCCGGTTCAGGTCGTACTGCCGCTCGGCCACCTCGATCTCGTGTCGCGCCTGTTCGACCTGCTCGCGCACCTTCCGCTCGTCGTCGATCGCGGCCTTCTCGCTCTCCCACTGGCTGCGCATGGCGGCGGCCTTGGTGCGCAGGTCGGCGAGTTCCCGCCGCAGCGTCTGCAGGCGCTTCCGGCTCGACTTGTCGGTCTCCTTGTTGAGCGCCGCCTCCTCGATCTCGAGCCGCATGACGCGCCGCGTCGCTTCGTCGAGCTCGGCGGGGAGAGAGTCGATCTCGGTGCGGATGAGGGCGCAGGCCTCGTCGACGAGGTCGATCGCCTTGTCGGGCAGGAACCGGTCCGAGACGTAACGGTCCGAGAGGGTGGCCGCGGCGACCAGGGCGTTGTCCTGGATGCGGACGCCGTGGTGCACCTCGAACCGTTCGCGCAGGCCGCGCAGGATGGACACCGTGTCCTCGACCGAGGGCGCGTCGACGACGATCGGCTGGAAGCGCCGCTCGAGTGCGGCGTCCTTCTCGATGTACTTGCGGTACTCGTCGAGCGTGGTGGCGCCGATGCAGTGGAGTTCGCCCCGCGCGAGCATCGGTTTGAGCAGGTTGCCGGCGTCGGTGGAACCCTCCGTGCGGCCGGCGCCGACGATGTTGTGGACCTCGTCGATGAACAGCAGGATCCTGCCCTCGCTTTGGGCGATCTCGTTCAGTACGGCCTTCAGCCGCTCTTCGAACTCGCCGCGGTACTTGGCGCCGGCGAGCAGCGATCCCAGGTCGAGCGAGAACACGCTCCGGTCCTTGAGCCACTCCGGCACGTCGCCGCGGACGATGCGCTGGGCCAGTCCCTCGACGATCGCCGTCTTGCCGACTCCGGGTTCGCCGATCAGGACCGGGTTGTTCTTGGTCTTTCGGGACAGGATCCGGATGGCCCGGCGGATCTCCGAATCGCGGCCGATGACCGGGTCCGTCTTGCCGCTGCCCGCCTGGGCGACCAGATCGACGCCGTACTTCTCGAGCGCCTCGTAGGCCGTCTCCGGGTGGTTGCTCGTCACCCGATGCGATCCGCGCACGGCCTTGAGAGCGTCCAGCAGCGGCTGCCGGGACAGGCCGGCTTCAGCGAGCGTCTGGGCGGCGCCGTTCTTGCCCTCGAGGGCCGCCAGCAGCAGGTGCTCGACGGAGACGTACTCGTCGCCGAAGGCCCTCGCTTCGTCTTCGGCCTGCGCGAGGAGTTGCTCCAGGTCGGCCGTGATGTAGATCTTGCCGGCTTCGCCGCCGCCGCTCGAGACCTTGGGCCGGCGTTCGAGGTCTCCCTGGATTCTGGTTCGCAGTGCGTCGACGTCGACTTCGAGGCGATTCAGGATCCGCGGCGCCAGACCGTCCTGCTGCTCGAGCAGAGCCAGCAGGAGATGGTTCGCGTCCACCTGCTGGTGGCCGAGGCGCCGCGCCCGATCCTGGGCCTCGGTGAGCGCTTCCTGCGACTTGATGGTCAGCTTGTTCGGGTCCATATCGTTTCAGGTTCTCCTGCCTGGCGAACTCAAGTGTCGTTGCTGGTGGGGTCGGAGGCGTCGTAGGCCGGCTCGAACGCGGAGGTTTCGGCCAACTGCTCGAACAAGGCTCTCTCCTCGTCGGTCAACTGCGTGGGAACGACGACCTGGATTTCGGCGAGCAGATCGCCGTCTGGTCCCTTCGGGTTGGGCAGACCGCGGCCCCGCAGTCGCATCTTCCGTCCGGTGGAAGAACCGGCGGGGAGCAGCGCCTCGGCGGTTCCCGTGAGCGTCGGAATCCGAACCTTGCCGCCGAGTGCCGCCGTCCACGGTGAGACCGGCACGTCGCAGTGGAGGTCGCGATCGCGGCGCCGGAAGACGGGATGTGGCAGGGCTTCGACCCGGAGCAGCAGGTCGCCGTCCGCTCCGCCCGCACCCTTTCCGCCCTGGCCGCCGAGCCTGATCGATTGGCCCGGCAGCACGCCCTGCGGTATCCGGACTTCGAGTCTCCGCGTCCGGCCGCTGGAACGGTCGAGGAACTCGATCGTCTGCGGGCCACCTTCGGCCAGGTTCTCGAGGCTGAGCGGCAGAGAGACCTCGTGGTCCCGGCCCCGGCGAGGAGGCGACCAGGTCGACTGCCGGCCGCCGCCGGGGAAGCCCTGGGGTCCCGCGCCGCCGAAGAGCATGTCGAAGAACGAGCTGAAGCCGGAGCCGCCGCCGGCACTTCGGAACTCGAATCGACTGTCGCCGCCACCGAAGTCGAAACGGAAGCCCTCCCAGCCGGGCGGCGGCGCGCCTCCGGTCTGAACCTGTTTCCAGGCGGCGCCGTACTGGTCGTACTTTCCGCGCTTGTCCGGATCCTTCAGCACCTCGTAGGCCTCGCCGATGTCCTTGAAGCGGGCCTCGGCGCCCGGGTCCTTGTTGACGTCCGGGTGGAACTGGCGCGCCAGCTTGCGGTAGGCCCTCTGGATGTCGGCGGCCGTCGCTTCCTTGTCGACGCCGAGCGTCTGGTAGTAGTCCCTGTACTCCACGTTGGTCCCTGTTCTGAGCGTGGGCCTGAGCGATTTCGACCCAACTTCGACAGATAGTTTAGTCTAACTCACTCAACTTTGGAAGCGCACTCAGTCTAGACGCACGAAGGGCGCGACCTGGGTCGCGCCCTTCGGAACACGTCTGGATCGGCTCAGTCCGTCACGGCGGGTCGAAGCCGAACGCCGTGTAGTTCAGCGCGATGTACTTCTCCTGGCCGTCGGGAACCTCCTCCAGGGGCAGGATCGCCTGCACCGGGCAGGCATCGACGCACAGGCCGCAGTCGATGCACTCCTCCGGGTGAATCAGGAGCAGTTCCCAGTCGTCATCGTCGTAGATGCAGTCGACGGGACAGACATCGACGCACGACGTGTCCTTCACGCCGATGCAGGGTTCGAAGATGATGTGGGTCATCGGACTCTTCCTCGCGGGCCGCGCGCCGCCCGGGGCTCTTGCCCTGACGGCGTTGAAACGCGGCAGACAGTAACAGAGTCGCCCTCAGGAGGAAAGACGCTCGGCGGCGGTAAAGCGGTACGGGAGCATGACTTTCGGAATGGTCAGCCAGGGGTCGTCAGGCTGCTGATCGAGTACCAGCGGCGCGATCATCCTGGCGGTGAGCGGCGCCAGCAGGATCCCGTTGCGGAAATGGCCGGTTGCGACGTGCAGTCTCTCGCTCAATCGGCCGACGATGGGCCAGGGGTCGGGCGTGCCGGGCCGCAGGCCGGCCCAGTGCTCGACCGGCTCGCGGTCCCTCAGGGCCGGCAGCACGGCGGCGGCCCCCGCCGCCAGATCCGCGCCGACCTCGGCGCTCAGGCTGAGATCGAAGCCGGCGTGCTCGACGGAGGCGCCGATCAGGAGGCGACTGCCCGCCCGGCGCACGGCATAGAAGGCAGGCGTACGGATGGCGCCGGTGAACGGCCAGTCGATCCCGTCAAAGGCGATCATCTGGCCCTTGACAGGAACGATGGGGAGGGCGGGCAACCCCTGGACCCGCGGCGTCCAGGCGCCGCCGCAGACGACAACGGCACCGGCAGTGCGTTCGAAGCCATCACCCGACACGACGACCTGGCCGGGCGCCTCGGCGACGCGCTCAATCGTGGCACGGTGGAGGACGACGTTCCGGTGGCGCAGCGCCGCCGCCGCCGCGGACGTGGCCAGGCGGTTGTCGACCCGGTGCTCGCCCGGCAGCAGCAGCGCTTCGTCGATCCCGGGGCGCAGATCGGGCACCAGGTCGCGCAGCTCGGCCCGGTCGACGTCTCGGGCCGCTTCTCCGAGATCCAGGGCCCGCGCCTTGATCCGGTCGAGTACCTTGCCACCGGCAGGATCGAGGACCGGCAGGAGCGAGCCGGAGTCGTCGTAGTCGATCGACATCCCGCTCTCGTGTTCGAGCTCTGGCGCCAGATCGCGCCAGAAGTCGCGCGAGCGAATGGAGATTCTGGCGAACGTCTGATCGGCGATGCTCTCCGCGATCGGCGCGATCATGCCGGCCGCGTTGGGCGACGCCGCGCCCTCCTGCCGGTCGTCGACGACCTCGACCCGGGCGCCCGCGAGGGCGAGTTCGCGAGCGATCAGCAGCCCGATCAGGCCGCCGCCGACCACGAGGACATCGGGCCGCGGCCCCGGGCTCGAGGCATTCCGCCGCGCCATCAGTTGTCGGCCAGCGCGTCCGCGTGCAACCGGGCCCGCGGCGCGATCTCCGGTCCGGCGTCGGCCCCGAGCCGCCCGCGTTCGATCGAGGCGAGTGTCTCGAAGACGTCCCGGGCCCGCGGTCGGTACTCGTCCCGTCCCTCCTCCGCGAGGATGGTCAGGGCCAGTCCCAGCATGTACTGGACCGTGTCGCGGCCGAGTCCGCTGCGGCCTGGGGCCTCGATCGTCCGCAGCTGGCGGACCGCCTCCGCCGGGTCGCCGCCGGCCAGCAGCAGGTTTGCCAGATCGAGTTCCAGCAGCCACCGCGGGATGTCTCCGGTGCGCTCCAGCTCCTGGTGCAGCCGGGCAGCGACGGCCGAAGGCAGCAGGTCGGGATCGAACGCGTCGAGCAGGGTCCACCCCCATTCCGGTTCGACGCTTCGGACGGTCACTCCGCCCTCGCCGCGTGTGACAAGTTCAATCTGATCGCCGGCCTCGAGGCGCTCAACGGCGTTCGTCAACTGGAGCGTGGAGGATGCCGGTTCGCCGGCGATCGTGACGACTTCCATGCCGGGCGCGAGCCCCGCCGCCGCGGCCGGACCGCTCGGCTCGACAGTGGCCACGATCGGCACGCCTCCGGCCCGGGAGTCGATGCCGATTCCGGAGTCGATGAATGTGGCGCCGAATCGGGGCGTCAGTCGCCCGAGGTCCGGATCGAGGGCCGCCGCCAGCCGCTGGAGCGCGCCCTGCTCGAGCCGCCGGTTCTCGATCCGCAGAGTCCGGACGTCGGGAGACGGCGGTCCGGGGACGGCCGGCCACCACCACAGGTCGACAGCGTCGGCGACGAGGTCGTCGTTCAGGACGGCGGCGACGTAGAGCGCCGCCGGCAACCCCGCCTGGACCTGTTCCTGGATCGAGATCCAGTCCAGTTCTCGTTGAGCCGTGCTCCGCGCACGCAGCGTGTCGGCGTCGACGCCGAGTTCGGCGAGCAGGCCCGTACCCTCGGCGCCCCGATCGAGGACGGTGTATGTGCCGGCGCCGCGAAGGGCGTCGAGCGCGAGCTCGACGGCGCGAACGCCGGCGGGGTCGTCGCCGAGCACGCCGAGGTAGACCAGCGCGGGCCGGAGCTGTATCTCGATGTCGACCCGGCGCCGGTCCTCGGCGACCACCGACGTTTCGAAGTAGCCGAGCGTGCCGTGGGTCACCGACAGGTCGTACGCACCCGGCGGCAGGCGAACCTGGGGCGGGGACTTCGACCAGTCGGGCCTGAGCACCCGACCATTGCCGAGGACACTTGCGCCTTCGGTCAGGCCGACCAGGCCGACCACGGCTTCCTCGCGCTCCAGGACGATCGGTGGCAGTTCGTAGTCGACCAGGTTGGGAATCTGAAGACTGGTGCGGAAGCTCCGGAAGCCGTCCTTCTCGATGTCGATCCGGTAGCGGCCGGCCGGCAGATCGTCGAGCCACAGTTCGCGCGAAAAGTCCTCAGGCGGGTGGTTCGCGGCCACTCCCTCCGGCCGGAACCAGGGCTCCGCCTGGCCCTCGGTCAGTCCGCGTTCGATCCCGTCGACCAGCACGGCCGCACCGGTCGGAGCGGTGCGCAGTCGGACGACCGCGCTGTCGCGCTCCAGCTCGACCTCGACCTCCAGGTCCCGTCCCCCGGCGATGGCGAAGGCGGCGGTGGTGGGCAAGTAGCCGGGCCGGGATACCTGTGCCAGGTAGCTGCCGACCAGCATCGCGGTGGGCTCCGGCGGAACGAACGGCTCGGGTTCGGGCTCGGCCTCCTCCTCGGGAACGGAGTCTTCGGACTCGCCGGAGTCGTCGGTTTCGCCCGACGGTTCTCCCTCGACGAGCGGCGGCTCGGGCGGCGGCGCGGCGTTTTCGAACGCCAGGTCGCCGACGCGGATCTCCGCGTCCAACGGCGTCACCAGGAAGGAGACCGTCCCGACGAGTTCCTCCCTCCGACCCTGCAGCCGGTCCGTCAATTGCCTGCCGGCGGTTTCGGCGTCCAGTTCGAACAATGGGTCGAGCCGGATGATCCGGTCGAGGGCCTGATCGGCACCTTCCCGGTCGTCCAGCGTCCAGCGCGCGGCTGCGAGGTAGAGCCAGGCAGTGCGCAGGGTCTCGAAGAGCCGTGGGTCGTCGTTGGCGAGCTTCCGTCCTCCTCCGGCGTCGGCGGCGAGCGGTTCGAGGGTGTCGATCACCTCCTGCAGTAGCGGAACGGCTCCCTCCGAGTCGCCTTCGGCATAGATGTCGCCGGCCTCGCTGAGAGCGGCTGCCGTCTGGGGAGGCAACCGTGTGGATCGCTCGATCTCGAGGTCGCTTCGACCGATCTCCTGCACCCCGATTCGCTGCCCGGCGGCAGCGCCGGGGAAACCGGCCAGGACCGTCAGAACAGCCGCGACGACGAGCAGGTCCCTGGACATCCTCAACTACTCCAGGACCAGAACCTGGCCGAGCCGGCTGTCGGCGACGAAGATCCGCGCCTGACCGTCGACCGCGACATCCTCAGGGGTTCGGAGTTCCTGGCCGCCTGGCATGACGGGCCCGAGGACGGCCAGCGGCGTGGCGAACGGGTCGTACACAAGGACCTGCAGCGTGCCGGCGTCAAGCACGTAGCGGTTGCCGAACGCGTCGACATCGAGCGCGACAGGTCGCCTCCAGTCGACCCGGAAGGCCTCCTCGAAACGCCCGTCGGCGGCGAACCTCAGTACCGAAGGCGGTGTCGAGCGAGCACCGGCATCGAGCACGTGGATGGCGCCGTCCCGGCCCACCGCTACGTCGATGGGCTGGGTCAGCGTAGCGACGCGCAGGGTTTCGAGTGGCCGGCCCTGGGGGTCGTAGCGGAGCACTTCTGTGGAACGTCGCGAAAGCACGGTCCAGTTGCCGAAGTCGTCGCGGTGGGCGGCGACGATGCGATCCAGCTCCCCTCCGCCGATCCGGCCGAAGGAGGTGGATTGCGGGTCCTCGATCCCGGTCACGCCGTTCGTGGTGATGACGCCGGGGGCGCCCGACGCGGCGTGGCTCGGCCGGACGGCGCCGCGAAGGTCGCGGGCGGCCGCCGGTGCTCCGTCGGCGTCGAAGATCGCCGCCCGGTTCGTGTCCGTGACGACGAGGCGGCCGTCGGCACCGGCGGCGACGCCGCGCGGCCGCTCGATGCCGGCCCGCGTCGGCAGGTAGCCGCGGGAGTCGAGCCAGCGCTCCTGGCCGGCGAGTGGCCGCAGGATCAGGCGATGGATCAGGGTCATCCGTTCGAGGGCGTCGCCGGCGACGTAGTTGCCTCCACCGGCCCCGTCGAGCGCGGCTTCCCGGGCCAGTCGCAGGTGCCGGGCCGCGTTTTGCCAGTCGCCGCGCATCAGCAGCAGGTCGCCGAGCTCGAAGTGAGCTCGCGGCGTCCACTCGCTCCGGGCCTCGCGCTCCAGCACCCGCAGGAGTTCGCCCGCGGCTTCCCGTTCGACGCCGGTCCGGCGGCCTAGCGCGGCGGCTTCGACCAGCGCCCGGCCGCGAAGCCGGAGTCCGGGATGTTCGCTCCGCGGGAAACGCCGCGGGACCTCCAGGAAGCGCTCGCGCGCCCGCGCGAGATCGTCGACGCTCGCCGCGTCACGGGCAGCCGCAAGGGCGGCTTCGACGAGTGCCGTTGCTTCCCGTTCGGTCGCTTCGTCCTGCGCCGGCAGGGTCGCCGCGAACAGGGTCAGGCCGACGGCGGCCCCCGCCCCGCAGCGCCTACGCGTCGAGTTCCTCTTCGAGCCGCTCGTCACTGAGCCGTCGGGCGGTTGGCGAGAGGGGGGCGTGGGTGAGGATCTGACTGGCGCGCGCAATCGCCTTCGCCGCGTCGCCCAGGTCCTGGTAGATCACCATCTCCTTGTACAGCAGGTCCGCCAGCTGGTTCAGCCGCTCCTCGACCTCTTCGGCGTGGGGCCCTTCGGGGAAGCGCTCGAGATACTCCGAACCGCTCGTGATGTCTTCGTAGCTACCGGCCAGCTTGCGCAGGCGATCCTCGGCCCGCTTGCCGAGTTCCGGATCGCGCTGCTGGAGAGCCAGGTGTTGGAGAGAGCCGAGGCGGGTGAGCACCGGCGTCAGGTTGTGCAGTCCCCGCTGGGCCGCGGCGGCGGGACTGTCACCGTCTTCCGCGATCTCGCCGGCAGGCTCCGATTCCCAGGCCTTGAGGAAGTTCTCCACGGCGTCGGTTTCACGGCCGAGCCGGCTGTAGGCAGTTCCGAGCAACAGCGCCACCTTGGGTGCACGCGGGGAGTCGGGGTAGTTCGAGAGGAAGGCCTCGAGGAACGGGGTCTCGAATACACCGCGGTCGAGAATCCCGATCGACTGGCCGTAGAGTTCTTCGCTCTGGAGCCGGAGTTCCGCGAGTTCCTGGCTAAGCACCGCAAGGAAAGGCGAATCGGGCTCCAGGGTGCGGACGGACTCCATCTCCCTGCGGTAGGCGGCCGTCAGGCTGCCGTAGTCCCTCGACGTTGCCAGCCGCTCGAGTTCCAGGCCGCGCAGTTCGTGCAGCCTCTCCAGCCGTAGCGACTCGGCGGCCGGCCCCGCGGGCCAGGCGTTGAGCGCCATGGTGTTCAGGAACCGCAGCGCCGGCGGCACACCGGTCGACTCCGGTGGACCGGCTCGGTTGAGCCGCTTCGAAGGGTTCGCCGCGAAGTCGAGCAGGCTCTGCTGGGTCGCCTGACGGTAGGCCTCGATTTCCTCGCCGGGCGCCGCTTCGAGTGTCGCCAGATAGCGGCCTCGGGCCCTGGCAGCCTGGACGCGGGAGTCGAAGAAGGGGTGGGTCTGCCAGTAGCCGTACGCTTTCGACTGCGGGATGCGTTCGCCCATCTTGGCCATCAGCATGCTGAGCGCGTTCGGATCGTAGCCGGCGGCCGCGGCGTAGCGCTGGCCCTCTTCGTCGCTTTCGTCCTCGTGCTCGCGCGAGTAACTGCGCATGACGAGTTCGGTGATGGCCATACCGCCAACCAGCGCGGCCTGGGCCGCCGCCTCGGTCGGACTCTGGTCGCGCGTGTAGCCATAGGGGCCGACGTACCCGTCGTCGCGGTCGGAGGCGCTGGCCGCGAGCAGGCCCAGTCCGAGAAGCGAACTCCACAGGTTGAGTCTCGACGCTCGCTTCTTCTGCTTCAGGAAGTGCTCGGAGGTGACGTGCGCGATCTCGTGACCGAGCAGGGTGGCGAGCATGTCGTCGGACAGGCCCAAGTCGAGCATGCCTTTGGTCACGAAGATCTGTCCGGCCGGAAGTGCAAAGGCATTGGGAATCGGCGTGTCGACGACAGCGAAGGTGAAGGGATAGCGGTCGAAGTTGGTGTGATATGCCACCTCGTAACCGATCCGGTTGACGCGCTCCTGCACTTCCGGATCGTCCAGGAGACCGTACTGCTTCACAGCCTCCGCCGCGGCCGCCACGCTCCTCTCGAACAGGGCGGGATTCGCGATCTCGACTGCCGGCACCGCGTTCGTCGCGGTCAGGACCACGGTCAGCGCGATGGCGATCGCGGACCGCGTCACCCTTCCGGGTCGGGAGACACGGCCGGTTCGGGACGATTCGTGTACGCGCTTCATGCGGGGACCAACGGGCGCGGAGCTTCGGAGATTCCACCCGAGCGTCCGATGACGGCCGCTCGGGCTGGGACGCGTGTGGCGCGCAACGCGCCACCCGGGTTCCGCAACGCCATAGGATACCCCCGTGGCGGCGTCACAGGCGCGGGAGGCGCTGGCGGCCGCGGCCCGTAGCCGTCGCGGTCATGAGCCGTGGCTGTTCTACCCGCGGGACGGTCGCTGGCGGTGGTGGTCCTTCGAGCGGGGATGGACCGAAGTCGAGCGTTGGCGGGCAGTGCTGGAGCGGGGCGAGGGACCGGCTGGCGGCGCTACTCCGGCCCCCGAGTCTTCTCCGGAGGCTCTCTGCTTTTACGTTGCGGCGTCGGCCGGCGATTGTGGAGAGGCGATCGCCGCGTTCGACCGTCTGCTCGAGCGCGACGCTTCAATGCGGGAGATCGTCGTCGTCGCTCCGCCCGTCGAAACGCCGGCGCCGACGTCGGGCGATCGTCTCGCGCGCTTGTGGCTCGACTGGTGTTGCGCGAATCTCGCGGTGCTTGCGCTCGAGCCGAGCCGCCGCGCCCTGGTCGGTTCGGTGCTGTGGTGCCGGCCTACGACCATGTTCGTGGACGGGGAGCAGGAGCGGTCGCTAGCCGCGGCAGTGGTGGAACGGAGCGGGGGTCGGGATCGGAGGGCAGCCAGGCTGGTCGACCGGTTGCGTTTCCTCCTGGTTGCTGGGGATGGCCGGGATGACGCCGGCACGGCGCCGCCGCCGGAAGCCCGTTGGCGGGCGTGGGGTGTCGAGCGCCGCGTAGTGAGGAAACGCGAGATCGGCCGTTGATACAGTGCCGTCTGGTGGACACTGCCAGGCCATTCGTCCGGTTCCTGCCGCTGATCCTGGTCGCGGCGCTGGCTGCACAGCCCGTCGCCGGCGCTGGCTTCGCGGTCAAGATGGCGACACTCTCGCCCGACGGCTCGCCCTGGGACGGCTTCTTCGAGACGATGGGCAGGGACTGGGAGACCGGTACCGACGGCCGGGTCACTCTCACGATCTATCCCGGCGGCGTCGCGGGCGACGAACCGGACATCCTGCGCAAGATGAAGATAGGCCAGTACCACGCGGCCGCTCTCTCGGTCAGCGGCCTGGCCGACATCTCGAAGGACTTCACCGTCTTCGAGATCCCCCTGTTCTTCCACGACGAACAGGAGATGTTCCACGTGCTCCGGGAGCTGACGCCCGGCCTGCGCGAGACGCTGGACAAGGAGGGCTTCGTTCTTCTCGGCTGGGGCTACGTCGGCCAGGTCCACTTCTTCACGAACGAGCTGGCGCGCACGGTCGAGGAGATGCAGCGGCTCAAGATCTTCACCTGGGCCGGTGACGAGGCGATGACGAGCTGGTGGCGCGAGGGCGGTTTCAAGCCGGTGGCGCTGGCGGCCACCGACATCGTGACCGGGCTCCAGACCGGCATGATCGACGCGCTCGCCGTGCCGCCGATCTACGCGATGCAGGTCCAGTTCTTCAAGCAGGCCAAGTACTTCGCCGACATTCCGCTGATTCCGATGATGGGGGCGATCCTCGTCACCAAGCGGGCATGGAACCGGATCTCGGAAGCGGACCGGAAGGTGATGATCAAGGCTGGTCAACGGGCCGAGGACCGGATCTTCGAGACGATTCCGACCCTGGAACAAACGGCGGTCGGGTTGATGGGCGGTCAGGGCCTTGAAGTCGTACCGATCGTGGGCACCGAGGTCGAGGACGACTGGGTGGAGATCGCCAACGACTTCGCGGCCAGCATGAGGGGGAACACCGTTCCGGAAGCGATCTTCGACCGGGCCACGGCGGTTCGAGACGCCTACCGCCGGCAGTCTTCGGTTGACTGAGAGCGACGCCGCGGTCCGCCCCAGGGCCCCGGTGCGTGTCCTCCACCGGCTGGAGGACGGCGTATCGATCGTCCTGCTTGGTGCGATGGTGCTCCTGCCGCTGGCGGAAATCGTCGTCCGGCAGCTCGGCACCGGCATCCCGGGCGCGCTTCCGTTCGAGCAGCACCTGACCCTGTGGGTCGCGTTCCTGGGAGCGGCCCTGGCGGCGAGAGAGGGGCGCCTGCTCGCCCTGGCTACCGGCAACTTCCTGCCGGAAGGCAGGTTTCGGGCCGTTGCCGCGGTGTTTACCGGCGGTATCAGCGCGATGGTCGCGACCCTCCTGGGCAGGGCCAGTCTCGACCTGGTCCAGATCGAACGCGAGGGCGGCATCGAGATGGCGGCCGGCGTACCGGTCTGGGTGGGCCAAGCGGTCATGCCGGTCGGTTTCGCGATCCTGGCGTTGCGCCTGGTCTGGAAGTCGTCGGATCTGTGGACGGGCAGAGCGATTGCCGGGTTCGGCATCGTGCTCGGCCTGTGGATCGGCGCCAGCGCCGACTCCTTTGCCGATCGAGCGGCCACACCGTGGCTGGTGCTGATCCTGGCTTCGACTCTCCTGGGCGGCCCCATCTTCGCTGCACTGGGCGGCGCGGCGGTGTTCCTGTTCCTTTCCGACTTCGTGCCGCTCGCGGCGATTCCGGCGGAGAGCTACCGGCTGGCGGTGTCGCCGACCCTGGCGGCGATCCCGCTGTTCACGCTGACCGGATTCCTGCTCGCCGAGGGCGGGGCGTCGGAGAGGCTGCTCAGGGTGTTTCGCGCCCTGTTCGGCTGGGTGCCGGGCAGCACCCCGGTGGTGTGCGCCGTCGTCTGCGCGTTCTTCACCGTCTTCACGGGTGGCTCCGGCGTCACCATCCTGGCGCTCGGCGGCGTTCTCTTCGCGGCGCTGTCGGCCGATGGCTACCGTGAGCGCTTCTCGCTCGGCCTGTTGACGTCATCCGGGTCGCTGGGCCTGCTGCTGCCGCCGGCTCTGCCGTTGATCCTCTACGGCATCGTCGCGGAGGTGCCGATCGAGGACCTGTTCATCGGGGGGCTGGTGCCAGGGCTGCTTCTGGTGGCGCTGATCGCGGCCTGGGGTGTCCGGGAGGGCCTGCGCGGCGGCGCCCGGCGGTTCGTCTTCTCGGAGGCGGAGTTGGGACGTGCACTCTGGGCAGGCAAGTGGGAGCTGTTCCTTCCGGTCGTCGTCCTGGGTGCGTTCTTCAGCGGGTATGCCACCCTGGTCGAAACGGCGGCGCTGGCGGCTCTCTATGCCTTCGTCATCCAGTGCCTGGTGCACCGCGACGTGAAGCTGGGTAGACCGCTGATGGTTGTCTTCCGGCAGTGCGCCGTCTTGGTCGGCGGTGTGCTGATCATCCTGGTGGCGGCCATGGGTCTGACGAGCTGGCTGGTGGACGCGCAAGCAGCTCAGGCTCTCGTCGAGCTGGTGCAGAACAACATCGAGTCGAAGATCGTCTTCCTGCTCGCGCTCAACGTCTTTCTGCTGCTGGTGGGCTGCCTGATGGACATCTTCTCGGCCACCGTGGTCGTCGTGCCGCTGATCATCCCGCTCGGTCTGGCCTTCGGCGTCGATCCGATCCACCTCGGGATCATCTTCGTCGCCAACCTCGAGCTCGGCTACCTGACGCCGCCGGTGGGCCTCAACCTGTTCCTGGCGTCCTACCGCTTCGAACGCCCGCTGCTCGCGGTCTATCGGGCCGCCGTTCCGGCACTGGTCATCCTCGGTGTCGGCGTCCTGCTGATCACCTACGTCCCGGGGCTCACCCTGGGTCTTCTCGACCTGCTGGGGAGAACCTGATGGAGCCAGGAGTGCGTCAATGAACTGGAAACGACTGCAGAGCATCGCCGTCGTCTGGTCGGCGGTCTTTCTGGGGCTGGCGATCCTGACGATCGTCGGGGTCCAACTCGTTCCCCGCGAGATTCCCGGCCTGGTCTGGGCCCTGCACGTGCTGGTGGCGGCGGTCGGCTTCGTGTCCGGCATCGCGGCGGCCCGGCGTCGGGCCGAGATCGACGCCGAACGCTGGCAGCGCGTGGACGACTCGGACCTTACGTCTGGCGAACGGGAACACGCTCACCGCGAGGCCGAGTCCCAGTTGCGACGGGCCAGCGCCCAGTTTCTTCTCGCCGGCGTGACCCTTGGCGGCTGGCTCGCCTACCAGTTGCGCTCCGAGCGCCCCGAAGCGGGCGCGGCGGTCACCCGGGTTCTTGGCGGCGAGACACCGGCAGTACCGTCCCCGGACCAGACCCTGACGGAGGCTCTCGCGGCCGAGCCTGTGTACACGCTGAGTCCTTCCGATCTGCTGATCGCGACGCCGCTGCTCGCCTTCGGCCTCGGCATGCTGTGGGCGCGCTACCAGGCTGGTCGATCCGGCTAGCGGGGCAACTCGTAGACCAGGAGGGGCGGCCGCGGATCGAAGTAGTTGTGATCGACGGTGACGTAGGCGGAACCGTCCAGCACGGCGATGTCCGACGGCTCCCCGGCGTCGATTCCCCAGACGTCCATGACTCGCCAGGTGATGGGATCGACCCGCAGGATTGAGTCGTAGTTCTCGGTTACGACGTAGACGGAAGAGGCGTCGGCGGCGATCCCGGACACCAGCAGTTCGTCGGCGCTGCGTCCGGGGCGCAAGTGAGGGCCGATGGCGAGTTCGTGCCGATCGCCGGTGCGGAGATTCCGGATGTCGAGACCATCGTCCGCCGTGGCGAGGAAGTCGTCGCCGAGCCGGGTGATTCCGGTGAACTCCAGGTCCTCGAGCCCGTCCGGCAACGCCGTTGGTTCGGCGGGTCGCCACCGCTCCTCGTCGTACCGCCACGACCTGAGTGCTCCCAACTCGCCGATGCCGGCGAGCCGGTTCCGGTCCACGGCAATGCCCTCCAGACGCCCCTGCCGCAGGATCAACGGGCCGCCCAGCAGGCGGCTTGCCGGTCGAGCCTCGACGCCCGTATGCGACAGCGTGAACAGCTCCGCCTGATCCGTACTGACGTAGATGTGTTGACCGTCGACGTGGAGCCCGGAAGCCTGCTCCAGCGACTCCGGCAACGGGATCCGCTCCTTCGCTCTCAGGGCGCCGGAGAGGACCAGGGGTCCTGCGGTGGGGTCGGTCGGCAGATTGTCGGAGCCGATATCGCCCAGAACGTCGAAGACGATGAAGATGCCGAATCGCGTGGTCGTCAGAACCACGAGCAAGCCGACCAGGACCGCCGCCGCGATCGCCTTCTTCATCGCCGCCCCCGAGTCTGGGCGCTAGCGCAGCCGAGCCACCGTGGCGCCCCAACCGCCTCCGCCCGGCCCGCCACTCCTGAACGAGACGACCCGCGGATCCCGCTCCAGCACCGTCCGAACGATTTGCCGCTGCACACCGATGCCGCGCCCGTGGATGATCCGCCCCTCCCGGAACCCCTTCTCGTACGGAG
>VXUF01000147.1 GCA_009837085.1 Holophagales bacterium | reverse complement strand
GGCATGGAACGGTCGAGGAACTGGCGTCTGGCGCTCCTGCTGCTTTGTGGTTCTGGTCCGGTGGCGCCCTGGCCGCTGTCCGCGCAGGCGTCCGGCCGGTGCGAAGCGGACGACAGCTACCGGACTCTGGACTTCTTGCTCGGTGAGTGGCGCCTGGTGTCGGCCGGCGAGACGGTGGGCCGCAGCCAGGTGGAGAAGCTGGAGGACGGCTGCCTGATCGCGGAGACCTGGTCCTTCGTCGATGGCAGGTCGGGCCGCACCTACAGTTCCTTCGATTCGGCTGCCAATTCGTGGCGGCGGTTCAGCGTCTCGAACCGCGGCGTCATCGTACGCTCGAGTGGCAAGGTAGACGGCGGGGAGCTGGTCTTCGACGGTGAGTACGTTGCCGCGGATGGACGGAGTTCGAACTGGCGGGAACGGCTGAGCCTCGAAGCAGACGGGAGGATCGCCCGGACCGCCGGCAGCTCGAGGCGCGCCGGCCGCGGCGACGGCCCTTCGACGGTGCCGTTCGAGGGACACTACGTGCCCGTCGGCCGCTCCACGCCGCGGCCCGCCCGTTCGGTCGAAACCGCCGCCAAGCCGACTGCGCCTGTTGAACCGCCCTCCCCGGTGGCGGTCGAACCGCCTACGCCCCCACCTCCGCCGGCACCGGCGGCGGCCGCTCCGGCGGCGGGCGACGTGACGCCCGGTTCCGCCCGCGCCCTCGATGCCGCGGCGATCGAACGCATCGCCATGGCCTCGCCCATGGTGCTCCGCGTGCCCCTCGGGGCGGTCGAGTCGCTTCCCGAAGGGTACGGCTGGATCACCCGCGACACCGCACCCTACCTGTGCGAGGGAGTGACGATCCAGGGTGTGCAGGTCGAACGCCGAGCGCGCCGCGGCCGTGTCGAGCTCGACGTCGAGTTGGCCGTGCATGGCAGCCGGGCCGCGCGGCGGGTCCGTATCGATGTCGACCTTCGGCGGGTTGGTCGCCCGGGAGCCGACGGCGCGGTCGCCTCGGGCTCCGCAGAGGGTCGGGTCGGCCGCAACATCCCCGAGCAGATCGAACACGGTTCAGTGGCGTTCGAGCTGCCGCTGTCGATGGACGCCGCTGCCTTCGACGAGATGGTCGCGGACGCGGAGCGGCCGGAACTCATCATCACGCTGACGGTCGGCAGGTGAGTTCGACAGGGCGCGAAGGGGACGAGCGGTCCGCCGCGCCGGTGCCGTTTCGCCGGCTGTTCGGGCTGGCCCGGCCGTACCTGCAGCCGCTGTTCTGGGGCACTGTCCTTCTACTCGCCGGCAGCGGCGTCTTCCTGCTGGTACCGATGCGAGCAGGGCAGTTCGTCGACAGCGCGCTTGAGTCCAGTTCCGTGCAGGAGCTTCGGCAGGTCGTCATCTGGTTGATCGGCCTGTTCGCGGTCCTGGGCCTGCTCGGCTACTTCCAGGCCTGGTTTCTCGGCACGGCGGGCGCCCGCTTGCTGCGCGATCTGCGCCGGCGCCTCTTCGATCACCTGGTCGGCCTGTCGATTGACTTCTTCGACCGGCGTCGGGTCGGCGAGTTGCTGTCCCGGATGAACTCGGACCTCACGGTCGTACAGACCGCCCTGACCGAGCAGATCCCGGCCGGACTCCAGGCTGCGGCGCGTTTCGTCGGCGTGCTGGCGATCCTGCTCGTCATGCAGACGCGACTGACCGTGGTCGCCCTGCTGGTGGTGCCGCCGGTCGTGTTGTTCGCGATGGTCTTCGGCCGTCGACTCGAGAGGGTGGCCGTCGAAGAGCGCGACGCGGTCGCGGAGACCTCCGCATGGGCCGAGGAGGCGCTGGCCGGCGTTCGCACCGTGCAAGCGTTCTCCGCCGAAGAACAGGCGCGGGGCCGCTACGGAGAACGGCTGGCCGACCTGCTCGGCATCCAGTTTCGCAACGTCCGCCTCTACGGTGCGTTCAGCGGTCTGATCACGTTCTTCGGTTTCACCGCCTTCGCCCTCGTGCTCGGATACGGCGGAAACCTGATGCTCGGCGGGGAGATGACGGCGGGTCAGTTGACTTCGTTCCTCCTCTACACGTTCGCGATCGCGACATCGGTGGGTCAGTTGGGATCGCTCTACGCGGGCTACCGGAGACTGCGGGGATCGAGCGAACGCGTCTTCCAGCTACTGGACGAGCGTTCGGCGATCGTCGACTCGGCCTCGCCCGTCCGGCTGGCGGAGGATGCCGCCGCCCTGAGCCTCCGTTCGGTCGGCTTCCGCTACGAGGGCGCTGAAGAGCCAGCTCTTGCCGACGTTTCTCTGGAAGTCGAGCCGGGGGAACTGGCGGCGCTGGTCGGGCCCTCGGGTTCGGGCAAGAGCACGCTCTTCGCCCTGCTCCTTCGCTTCTACGAAGCGCAGGAGGGGGAGATTCTCCTCGACGGCCGACCACTGCGCGATGTCGCGCTGGCCGATCTGCGGCGCCGGATGGCCCTGGTGCCCCAGGACATCTTCCTGTTCTCCGGTTCGGTGGCCGAGAACATTCGGCTGGCCAGGCCGGACGCGGGCGACGACGACGTGCGGGCGGCCGCCGAAGCGGCGGGCGCCGCCTCGTTCATCGAACGCCTGGACGAGGGCTTCGAAACGGAGGTCGGCGAACGTGGCGTGCGGCTCTCCGCCGGCCAGCGGCAGCGGGTCGCGATCGCGCGGGCCTTTCTGCGCGATCCGCAGATCCTCCTGCTGGACGAGGCGACGAGCTCTCTCGATCCGGACTCGGAGGCGACGGTCCAGCGGGCGATCGAGCAGTTGCTCGAGGGCAGGACGACGATCGTCATCGCCCACCGCCTGGCTACGGCGCGACGGGCGGGGCGGATCCACGTCCTGGATCAGGGCCGGCTCGTGGCCGCCGGCAGCCACGAGGAACTGTACGCGGCGAACGAGCTGTACCGCCGCTACTGGTTGCTCCAGAGCCTGGAAAGGCAACAGCCGCCCGCGCCGATCCAGTCGGCGGCGGGCGGCTGAGGCAGGTCGAACGCTGGGACGAGGCTAGAAGCGCTGGCCCCAGGCGTAGTTGAAGCGGACGTAGTAGTAGGCCCCGTTGAACCCGAACGGTGAGAACTGGCCATACCGGTTGCCGACTCCGTCGGCGGCGCCGGGGTTGTCCTCCGGATAGGTGTTCAGCAGGTTCTGCACGCCGATGGCGATGGACGTGTCGTTCGGCAGCGGGAAGCCGAGTTCGACATCGAGCAGGAACTCGCCGTTGTAGTCCGCGAACATCGGCGCGTTGTTCCGGCCGAGGAGGTTCTGCGCGTCCTCGCTGTCCCACCAGCCGTCGTAGTAGTTCACGCGGGCCATCAGGTTCCAGTTGTCGGCGCTGTGGTTCATCCCCAGGTTCCAGCGGAACTCCGGCAGGCCCTTCTCGATCGTGGCGATGCGGAAGGGGCCTACCGTGTCGGGGTTGTGGTCCGTGACCTCGGTCTTCGTGTAGTTGAAGACGAGGCTGAAGCTCGTGTCGCCACCGAGCTCCGGCGGCGTCCAGGTGCCGACCACGTCCAGACCCTGCGTCTGGGTGGCGAAGTCGTTGACGAAGAACCGGAAGTTCTTCAGGTTCCGTGCCTCGACGAAGCCGCCGGAGAGCAATTGCTCGATCTCCGCGTCCGTCACGCAGCCCGGTTCCGGAGTGCTGAGGATGTTGCACTGACGGAAGGTCTCGGACAGGGCGATCCGGTCGTCCACGTCGATGTTGAAGACGTCGGCCGTCAGGGTGAACGCGCCCCTGTCGACGACCAGACCGGCCGAGAAGTTCACCGCGTCTTCGGGCTGGAGGTCCTCGCCGCCCCGCAGCGCCGCGGGAGCGGAGTTGGAGGGCACGGTGCCGCTGTTGGACAAACCCCCGGTCTCCGGATCGAAGGCCGTCGTCACGTTGAACGCGTTCTGCTGGCCGGGCGTCGGCGCCCGGAAGCCGGTGCTGACGGCGGCGCGCAGCGCCACGGCGTCGGACACCTGCCGGC
>VXUF01000143.1 GCA_009837085.1 Holophagales bacterium | reverse complement strand
GCGGGTTTCAGGGGCCGTCGTGATGCCTGGCTGGAGCGCCAGGACCAGGCTGCGCCGTGGCGGTTGCTCGCCCTCCGCCTGTCGCCGGTCGGTGCGCTCGCGGCCGGGGCCGCGCTGGTCATGACGCTCGTTTCCGGCACCCAGCCCATGGCGCCGGAGACGGTTCAGGAAGATCCCGTGACCGCGGAGTACCCGGACCCGTTCGTGGCCGGGCTCGAAGAGGCCGGCGTGGCGACCGTGGCGATGAGCGACGACGACGCCGGCTACGAACTCCTGGCCGTCCTCTACGAGCCGATGGGGACACGATGATGTCGAACGGCCCCACGAAGTTGTGGATGAGTGTCGCGCTGGGTTCCGTGCTGGTCGTGGGCCTGTCGGCTGGCCTGGTGGCGGACCGGCTTCTGCCGGAACGTCGTGCCGCCGTGAAGAAGCAGGAAACCCGAACGGGAGCACATCCTCCCCCGGCGTCGATGTTCCATTTCGACTGCCGCGGTTCGGAGGAAGACGATGAAACGGCGGCGAGCCCGGCGCCGGAATCACGGGCCGACGCGGCGCGCTCCGAGGCCTTCGACGAGCACAGGTCGAAGATGACCCGGCGCATGGCGCGGCGCCTGGAGCTCGATCCGGAGCAGATCGCCGCGCTCGAACCGATCGTCGGGGAGGCGATGATCCGTGGACGCGACTACTGGACCGGGGCCCGCGACGAGTTCTGCGCCATGGAGAGGGACTTCCACCGGCAGGTGGGAGAGCTTCTGCGTCCGGAGCAGGCGGTTCGCTTCGACGAGATGCGTCGCGACCTGTGGGAAGGAAGCCGGCGGCACGGAGATCGCGACCACAACGGCCGCGGGCGCGGCCGCCGCGGTGACGGCGGCTCGCCGGGTGAGTGCCAGTGAGCGCCGAGGAGAAGAAGGTCACGATGGAGCAGCAGGGAACCGGCCTGCGTGCCGGACCGGAAGAGCAGGAAGCGGCGCTGCAGGAGGCGGCGGCACACGTCCCCGTCCACCCGCTGATCCGCTTCGCGGTCGAGCGCCGAGTGACCATGTTCATGGCGACGCTGGGCGTGCTGGTGCTCGGCTGGCTGTCCCTCACGCGCCTGCCACTGGAGTTCCTGCCTCTCTTCCAGTCGTCCAACATCTCGGTCCGGGTGCCTTACCAGTCCTCCTCTCCGGAGGAGATAGCGCGGTCGATCATCTGGCCGCTGGAGGACAGCCTTGGAACGATCAACGGCGTCCGGCTGCTCCGCTCGCGTGCGAGCGGCAGCTCCGCTTCGGTGGACATCGAGTTCCAGGACGGGACGGACATGGAGCTGGCGGCCGTCGACGTGCGCGACCGGATCGACCGGGTGCGCAATGAACTGCCGAGCGATGTGGAGCAGATCTACGTCCGCCGTTTCGAGAGCACGGACATTCCGGTCCTCCGGAGCAGTCTCAGTGCGCCCTGGACCCAGGACGAGCTGAACGACTTCGTCGAGGACGTGCTCCTGCCCCGGATCGAGCGACTGGAGGGCGTAGCGCAGGCGGAAGTCTGGGGCATGCTGAGCCGGGAGTTGCGGATCGAGCTGCTGCCCGACCGCATGGCCGCCCACGGCGTGGATGTTCGCGAGCTACGGCAGGTTCTGCAGAGCAACCATGTGAACGTCTCGGGCGGCTACCTGCGAGAAGGCAGCCGCCGCCTGCTGGTACGCACCGTCGGCGAGTTTCGGACGCCGGACGAAATCCGCGACCTGCCGATCCGCGGTGACGGCCTGCGCGTGGGCGATGTCGCCGACGTGAAATTCGGCTACCCCGACAAGTACGAGTACAGCTTCCTGAACGGGTCGGAGGCGATCAGCCTGAGCGTGAACAAGGCTTCCGACGCGAATCTGCTGGAGGTCGTCGGCCGGGTCAAGGCCGAGCTCCAGGCCATCCAGCAGACGCCCGAGGGCGAAGGTCTCGAGTTCCGCCACTTCCACGACACCTCGGTCGACGTGCGCCAGGGCCTGACCGAGCTGGGCCGCAGCGGGCTGATCGGCGGAGGCCTGGCGATCGTCTTCATGTTCCTGTTCCTGCGCAAGTTCCGGACGACGCTGCTGGTGGCCCTGGCGGTACCGCTGTCGCTGGTCATGACGTTCGTGATGATGTACCTCGGCCGCCAGGCGGGCGTCACCGAGATCACGCTGAACGTGATGAGTCTGATGGGGTTGATGCTCGCGATCGGGATGCTGCTCGACAACTCGATCGTCGTCATCGAATCGATCTTCCGGCACCGCCAGGACCTCGGCGCGAGTGCGAAGTACGCCGCCCTGGGCGGCGCCAGCGACGTGGCGATGCCGATCATCTGCTCGACCATGACCACGATGTGCGTGTTCGTGCCGCTCATCTTCTTCGGCAGCGGCGGCGGCGGACCGGGCAGCTTCTCGCGCTTCATGGGGGACATCGGGACCACGGTCTGCGTGGTCATGCTCGGCTCCCTGGTCATCTCCCTGACCGTCGTGCCGATGATCGCGGCGATCCTGCTCAAGTCGGAGAGCAAGCGCCGGTTCAAGCTGCTCGACCGGATGAACGACCTCTACGGGGCAACGCTGGCCTTCACCCTCCGCCACCGCTTCATCTTCACGATGGTCATCGGCGCGTTGCTCTACGGTTCCTGGCAGCTCTACAACAGCATCGAACGGAGCTTCAACCAGCCGTCTCAGGGCCGAGCGTTGACCATCTTCGTCGAAACGCCGCGGCAGATGGGAATGGATGATCGTCTGGCTCTCTATGACGAGGTCTACGGGTTGCTCGACTCGAAGCGCAACGAGTGGGAGATTGCCGACATCGCCCACCAGGTCCGGCGGGGCGGCGGCCGCAGCCGGGGGTACGGCGGCGGTAACCGCTTCGAGGTCTATCTCAAGCCGGAGGAGGTTTCGGAGATGTCCACGGACGAGGTAACGGAGCTCATCCGGGAGGCGATGCCGCAGAAGGTCGGCGTGCTCTTCAAGCTCGCCCGAACCGAGTTCGGGCCTCCGGGTTCCGGGAGATCCGGGATGGACGTGGAACTGATCGGCGACGACATGGGCACCCTCGAACTCCTGGTGCCGCGGATCACCGACCGGCTGCGTCAGATCCCCATCGTCGGCGACATCGACAACTCGTTCGAGAGCGGCGACGACGAGATCCGGGTGTCCGTGAACCGTGAGCGCGCCCTCCAGGGCGGCCTGTCGAGCCAGGCCGTGGCGATGACGGTGAACGGCGCGCTGTCGAGCCGCTCGCTGGCGTACTTCAAGACCGCGGAGCGCGAGATCGGCATGGTCATGCAGTACCGGGAGGAGGACCGGGAGACGCTGGATCAGTTGAAGAAGATGCCGGTGCTCGTGTCGGACCCGAACGAGGAGTCGGGAGCGGTGACCTTGCCGATCTCGAGTCTCGCCTCGTTCCAGGTTCAGAGCGGGCCGTCCGAGGTCGAACGGGAGAATCGCCGCTCCAAGGTGGAGATCGACATCACGGCCGCGGGCGGCACGCCAGGCTTCATGCTGCGGCGGCCGGTCCAGATGGCCCTCGGGGATGTTCCGCTTCCTCCTGGCTACGAGTTGTCTCTCGGCAGGAGGTTCATGGAGGCCGAGGAGGACGCATCGCGCGCCGTCCTGGCGATGATCCTGGCCGTCGTGCTGATCTACATGATCATGGCGGCCCTGTTCGAGGACTTTCTCCAGCCGTTCACGATCATGCTGTCGATTCCCTTCGCTTTCATCGGCGTCGGCCTGATCATGTACCTGGCCGGCCAGCCGCGGTCCGACTCCTCGAACATGGGACTCCTCATCCTGGCCGGGATCGTGGTGAACAACGCGATCGTCCTGATCGATCACATCAACCGGTTGCGGCGCGAAGGCATCGCCCGCGACAAGGCGATCGTTCTCGGCGGCAAGAATCGCCTGCGGCCCATCCTGATGACGGCCGTCACGACGATTCTCGGCCTGTCACCCATGGTGGCGCCCTTCTTCCTGCCCCAGGTGTTCGGAC
>VXUF01000009.1:21699-23341 GCA_009837085.1 Holophagales bacterium | reverse complement strand
GTTGAATCGTGAGGCCGAAGGCCTCTCCTTGAAGGAGCGAGGCCTCCGGCCTCGCGCGTTTTCTTCAGAAGCCGGCGGGGACGCCGGCGCACCCAGTGTGGGGCAGATCAAGAGCCAGTGAGCAAACTTGCCCGCACTTCCCTCTTCATGATCTTCCCCACCGCGTTCTTCGGCAGCTCCGCCTGAACGACGAAGCGGCTCGGGATCTTGAACCGGGTCACGAAGTCCGCGGTGTGGGCGCGAAGCTCCTCTTCGCTGGCGTCGGCGCCGGGCTTGAACACCACCGCCGCCCAGATGTCGTCGCCCCAGGTCTCGTGGGGCACCGCGACGACGGCGATCTCCGAGATCGCCGGGTGCTCGTAGAGCGCCTCCTCGATCTCGCGCGGCGAAATGTTCTCGCCGCCTTTGATGATCAGGTCCTTCTTGCGGTCCGTGATCCGCAGGAAGCCGTCGGCGTCCATGACACCGATGTCGCCGGAGTGCAGCCAGCCGTCGCGAACGACTTCGGCGGTGGCCTCGGCACTGCCCCAGTAGCCCTTCATCACGTTGCGGCCGCGGATGCACACCTCGCCCGGCGACCCCGCCGGCATCCGGTTGTGATCATCGTCCATCACCGCAACCTCCACGCCGTCGACGGCGCGGCCGCAGGAGCCCGAGCGGTACCCGTCGCTGTCCGAGTAGGCGGTGGCGACCGCGGTGGACTCGGTCAGTCCGTAGCCGTCGCGGACGGTGCAGCCGAACTCGCGCTCGAAGTCGACGCGGACCTCGTTGGCGAGCGCGGCGCCGCCCGACCACACCCAGTTCAGTGAACCGATGTCGAATCGTTCCCGCTCGGGGAAGTCGAGCAGGTAGGTGAGCATCGTCGGCACCATGCCCATGCGCTCGATCCGGTGCCGCTCGATGTTCTCGAACACCTCACGGGTGTCCCAGCGCACCATGACCGTCGCCCTGAAGCCCTTGACGAAACCCACGCACATCATCAGGACGCCGAACGAGTGGGCCATCGGCATGACGTGCAGGATCGGCATCCCCTCCGGCATCTCGGCCATGCCGCCGACCTGCTGCGACGACCACAGGATGTTGTCGTGGGTGAGCATGACGCCCTTGGGCCGGCCGGTGGTGCCCGAGGTGTAGAGCAGCAGGGCCAGATCGTCGCCGGCCCGGTCGACCAGGGAGTCGACGGGTTCCGCCGCCGCGATCTCGGCCGCGATGTCGGTCGCGCCGGCGACTTCGGTCGGACCCAGGCTGAGGAGCGTCTCGCAGCCCGGCGCGCCGCTCCGGGCCGCGTCGACGACGGGCGCGAGCAGCGGCGCCACCAGAGCGACCCTCGCCCCCGAGTCCTCGAGCAGGTAGCCGACCTCGCGCTCGCCGAGTTGCGGCATGACCGGCAGGATGACCGCGCCGATCTTCCACACCGCCTGAAAGGCGCAGAAGATCTCGGGGCAGTTCGGCATCATGACGACGACCCGGTCGCCGGGGCCGACGCCGCGCGCCTGGAGCACGGCGGCCAGTTTGCGGGCCACCAGCTCCTGCTCCTCGTTCGTCCTCGTGCTGCCCTCGAAGCGCACGGCGTCGTAGACACCGAAGCAGGCGAGGCTGTCGATGGCGAGTTGTGCTGCGTTCATCCGGGACGGGCCTTCTT
>VXUF01000009.1:10207-21689 GCA_009837085.1 Holophagales bacterium | reverse complement strand
CTTGCGGGTTCGAGGCGTAGACTGGAGAGCCTACGTCCAAAGGAGGTCTGGTCATGCACCGAGTTCCGGGAGCCACGGCTCTTCCCCTGCTCGCCGTCTTCCTGGTCGCCGCAGCGAGCCACGCCCAGGAGTCCAGCCTGACGAACCACCCGCTCGCCAGCGACCTGGTGCCCGGCGAGCCGCGGTTCGACCTCCTGCTGCCGCCTGCCTACGACCCGGACCGGTCCGAGCCCTACCCGCTCCTGCTCTGGCTTCACGGCGGCTCCAGCGGCGAAGGCAACCTGGAGCGTCGTCTTCGCCCCCATCTCGAACGCGCCTGGGACGAGGAGACGATCGAGCACATCGTGGTCGTCGCTCCGATCACGGGCGGCTCCTACTACATCGACTGGAAGGGCGGAGGGAGGAGCTGGGAGACCTTCATCCTCCAGGAACTGCTGCCCCACGTTCGCAGTGAGTACAACGTGGCGCAGGACCGGGCCGGCACCGTGCTCGGCGGCGGCTCCGCGGGCGGCCAGGGCACGCTACGGATCGGCCTCCGCAACCCCGAGATGTTCGCGGCCGCGGCGGCCCTGGAACCGGGATTCCCGCCCGTGGCCTCCTTCGCCGACCTCGACCTCACGCCCTACGGTCCCGGCGCGATGCGGTTCCTCCAGGAGCGTTTCGGCGACCCCTTCGACGTCGAGTACTGGCGGGCCCGTCACCCTCCGACGATCGTCATCGACAACGCCGACCGGCTCCGCGCCTCCGGACTGAAGCTCCTGGTCGAGGCCGGCGACGAGGACGCCAACCTGACCTACCTCAGCGCCGAACTGCTCCATCGGCTGCTCTTCGACGCCGCGATTCCGCACGAGTACCACCTGGTCCAGGGGGGCGCCCACACCGGACGCTCGATCCCGCGGCGGATCACGAACGTGCTCGCCTTCTTCCAGCGCGCGCTGCGTCCCCAGGGACCCGACCCGCAGGCCGAGAACCACCTGGCCAGGGCGAAGGAGAGCGGCCGCTACGCGCCGCGGGTTCCCAACCAGCTCGACTTCGAGACCGTCGACTTCCGCAGCCCGCCGCCTTGAGGATCGATCGCCTCGAGCTGTACCACGTCAGGTCGCCGCTGCCGGCGCCGCTCCACGTGGCCGCGCAGCCAGGTCACGGGCAGACGCACAACGAACTGACCTTCGTCCGCATGACGACGGACGATGGCGTCGTCGGCGAGTCGGCGGGAATGACCCTGAGCCGGTTTCATGCCGGCCTCGGCGACGCCCTGGGACCGTTCATTCTCGGCCGCGACCCGCTCGACATCGAGGGCTTCGGCAGCGTCCTCGACGCCGGAGAGGCGCTCGGCATCCGACTGGCCTGGCTCGAACCGGCGCTGTGGGACATCGCCGGCAAGGTCAAGGGCCAGCCCGTGTACGAGCTGCTGGGCGGCGGCAGGGACAAGCTCAGGGCCTACGCGTCGACCTCCGAGCTTCGATCGCCGGACGAGCGCGCCGAGAACCTGCTCGAACTGCAGGAGATGGGGTTTGCCGCCGTCAAGCTCCGCGCCCACTACCCGGACTGGCGCGACGACGTGGCGGTCATCGAGCGGGCGCGCGAGGCGGTCGGCCCCGACCTGGCGCTGATGGTCGACGCGAATCAGGGCTTCCACTTCTCGCTCCTGCCCGGCGCCCCGCCGAAGTGGGACGTGGACATCGCCGCCGCGTTCGCAACCGCCATCGAACCCTGCGACATGACCTGGATCGAGGAGCCGCTCGACCGCAACGACTACGCGGCGCTCGCCGAACTCCGCCAGCGAACCTCGATCCCGCTCGCCGGCGGCGAGTTGAACTGGCGGTTCAACGAGTACGGGCTGCTGGTCGAGAAGCAGTGCCTCGACATCCTTCAGGCCGACGCCATGTTCTTCGGCGGCATCGCGGGATGCCGGAAGGTGGCCGCCCTCGCCGAAGCGAACGGCCTCGCTTTCGCCGCCCACACCTGGAACAACGGCTTCGCCCTGCTCGCCAACCTGCATCTCATGGCCGCCAGCCCCAACTGCGAGTGGTGCGAGTTCCCCTACGAACCGCCGGGCTGGACCACCGAGGGCCGCGACGCGCTGCTGGCCGAGACCACCGAGATCGACGAGGACGGTTTCGTCCACCTGCCGCAGCGCCCCGGTCTGGGCATCGTGATCGACGAGGACAAACTGAAGCGCTTCGGCGAACGCTTCTACGACGGCCGCGCCTAACAGGAGCTTGCGCGGCAGAAGACTGGGTGCGCCGGCGTCCCCGCCGGCATCCGGCGCGAAGCGACGCCTAGTCGTCCGGCGGCAGCGGCAGGTGACGGCTCTCGGAGTCGCGGGCCGGGAAGAAGGCGCGCCATGGCTCGGCCGTGCGGACCTGTTCGAGCCAGAAGACGCCGTCGTAGTGGCCGCTGTTGCCGCGCGTCGCGACCAGGTCGTCGTCTCCGTCGTCGTCCATGTCGACGACGACGAACTCGTCGAACATGCCACGCACCCGGCGGGAGACGTCATGCCGGGTCCACTCGCCGGCGGAATTCCCCGGGTTCTCGAACCAGCCCAGACGGCCGGCCACACTGGCGGCGGTCTTGTCCTCGCCGTCGCGGTCACGTGGCCGCGAGCTGTAGCCACCGCTCCAGAGGTCCAGGTCGCCATCGTCGTCGACATCGAAGAGCGCGAGACCGGTCGGATTGTCCGGCGCCGTGTCTCCGATCACGTGGATGATCCACGGTTCGTCGACCGGATCGGCCGGCTGTTCGAGCCAGACGTTGAGCACGGGCGTCTCCTGGAGGACCATGTCGAGCCGGTTGTCGTGGTTCAGGTCCGCGAACTCGACGTTCATGCCGGTAAGCCGGCGCGGGCCGCGCTCCCACGGCACCGTCCTGCCCGTGACCTCGATCGGATGCTCCTCGAACACCAGTCCCCAGCCCGCTTCGAGCAGGTTCTCCAGCCAGAAGATCCTCGCTTCCGACCGACTGCCGGCGAGGATGTCCAGGTCACCGTCGCCGTCCAGGTCGACGGGCCGTGAGTTCATCGGCACGGTGACGGTGGCCAGCACCGTCTCCGTCCAGCTCGAATCGACCAGAGGATCGCCGTCGATCCTGAACAGGGAGATCTCCTCGAGCGGGAACGTGTCCGGCACCGGCTCGCCCTCCGGCTGCTGCGCGCCCTTGTTCGGCGCGATCGCTTCGAGCCGGCCGTCCTGGTCGAGATCAGCCAGGTAGACGCGGATCCAGGATCCCCGCCCCGCTGTCACGGACGGAATCAGCCGCGGCCAACGGCCTTCCCGGACATCCGGTCCAGGGTTCTGGAAGTAGGTCAGGTGGTCGAGCTCGCACGCGACCAGCACGTCGAGCGCGCCGTCGCCGTTCACGTCGCCGATAGCTATGTCCTCGGCCGCGGCAGCCTCCCTGCCTTCCGCCACGGTGACGCTGGTCCAGCGGTTCGGATCGCCGCTGCCGAAGTGGAGCCGGACGTGGTCGCTGTCCTCGTGGACGGTGACGATGTCCAGGTGACCATCGCCGTCGAGGTCGGCCATCTTCAGGCCGTCGGCGCCGCGCATCGGGACGCCGCCGGAGAGTTCCTCGTCGTCGATGCGGTGCTCGCGCCAGGAGATGAACTGGCCGCCAGCGGTCCGTGCGGTGGAGGGTGTCTCGGCGACCGTGAGCGGCATGTCGGTCGAGGCCGGCTCAGCGGGCGCGCAGGCGACGAGAACCGCCAGTACCGGCGCCGGCGCACCGGCAGCGAGTCGCGCGACCCGCTTTCGCTCAGCCCGGGCCGACACGCTCGATCCGTCCCTCGACCTCGGGATGCTCATGCCAGTCTCCCCACTCCACGTGGCAACAGCCCTCGCTGCTCACTTCCCCGACATTCTCCCACTCCGGCTCTCGGCCGGCTCCCCCCGCGGCAACACGTTCGAGGAGCCGCAGCCGGCAACTCGCCAGATCGCTGTGCAGGCAGAAGCAACTGGACCCGTCCGGGTCCGTGTACGGCGCTTCGAGGATCAACTCCAGGGGACAGTTCACCTCCAGCTCGATCCGTTCGCGTTCCGATTCGGCCGCGAAGGACCACCGTCCGGGAACCGATTCGCTCGTGGCCGCGGAACCGTCCAGCGGCGCGATCAACCGCACTTCACGGCCATGAACGCGCGCGATCAGCATGTGGACCGGCGGTGGGCCGTCCGCGGAGGCCGGAACGCACGAGACCTCCAGGTAGCCCGCCGGATCGTCGTCGAAGCGGTTGCAATGAGCCCAGAGCCAGTGCGGCGGGTGCTTCCGGCCCCAGATGTGGCTCTGCTCACCCGGCGCGCCCTCGATCACGAGCCGGCGGTCCCCGATCTCGATCGTCCCGGTGAACTCCGTCGCCGGGTACGGGTAGATCATCGCTCCCGGGAGATCGCCCGAGCTGTAGAGCGCCTCGGGGAACGGCAGGACCGGTTCGGAGGCGGCCGGCCACTCCAGATGCCATCGGACTCGCCGGCCGCCGTGACCGACTTCGCCCCGGGCCAGGCCGTGGCGCAACTCCGCCGGCTCGAAACGGCGCCCCCCGACCGGGCCGCCGCCGAAGCCCAGACGAAAGGGCGCGGCCCGAGACTCGAGCGTCGCCAGGGGACGGCGCTCGAACACGCCGAAGCTCCGCTCGGGATTCCGGCGATCGAGGAAGGCGAACCAGAGTTCCAGCTCGGCGGAGCGCTCTGTAATCTCGGGCGCCTGGACGACGTATCGAATCCAGTAGCCCGTCTCGCTCGCCAGGTCGTTGAGGGTCAGGTAGTAGACCTCGTAACAGCCGCGGGCGGCGGCTGTCCATCGGAGGGCGTTGGCCTGGTCGAGGTTCATGCGCGGTTCGGAGGACGAGGCGGCCGGAGCAAGGCGTTCCCGTCAGTTCGAAGAGCAATGTACAGCCAATGAGGAGAGCCGGAATCGCCGGAGGCGCGGCCGCGCTCCTGCTGGTCGCCCTTGTCGTGGCGCTCGGACTCGTCGCGGTCCCTCTGCTCCGAGAGCTGCACGTCGACCCTGATGTCGCCGCCTCGCCGGCGATTGCCCGCTCGCCCGCGACGTCGGCGGCGGCCCACAAGGGCTTCCTCTACGGCCGCGTCACGACCAGGAGCGGCGCAGCCCACGAAGGGCGGCTGCGCTTCGGCGGCGACGAGGAAGCGTTCTGGGGCGACTACTTCAACGGCTTCAAGGAGGAGAACCCCTGGGCCGCGGAGGTACCGCCCGAGCGGCTGACGGAGAGCCGGCCTGTCACCGTTCTCGGCGTCGAGATCACCCGGCGGGAGTGGAAACCCAACCTGGGCCGGCCGTTCATGGCGCGCTTCGGCGACATCCGGCGCGTCGAACCGAGCGGCCGCGAGCTGCTGGTGACGCTCAAGAGCGGAACCCGGTTCGTTCTCAACCGCTTCGATGCCGACGACTTCGCCGACGGTGTGCGGGTGTGGGACGACGAGCACGGCGTCGTCGACCTCTCCGAGCGCAGAATCCGCAGCATCGAGCTTCTTCCGACCGCCGAATTGGACGGCGTCGCGGACCGGCTGCACGGAACCGTACGCACGTCCCAGGGGAGCTTCACCGGCTTCGTCCAGTGGGACCGGCAGTCCAGCCTCGGCTCCGACGAGCTTCAGGGCCGAACCGCCGACGGCGAAGTCAGCCTGCGGTTCGACGCCATCCGCACCATCGCGCGCGATTCGGCCGACAGCGCCCGCGTGACCCTGCGCGCCGGCGGCGAGGTCCTCCTCTCCGGCACCCGCGCCGTCGGCCGCGGCAATCGCGGCGTCTACGTCGACGACCGGCGCTACGGCCGCGTACTCGTCTCGTGGGAGGCGTTCGAGCGCCTCGACTTCAGCGCCACCGGCGGCAGCGGCCCCGCCTACGACGACTTTCCGCCGGGACAGCCGCTCTCAGGCGCCGTCACCACCCGGATGGGCAGCAGGCTCGCCGGCCGGCTGGTCTTCGACCTGGACGAAAGCGAAACGACCGAGACACTCGACGCACCGGCGGGTGGCATCGACTACACGATCCCGTTCGGCTTGGTCGCGTCCATCGCGCTCCCGGACCAGGAGGGGTGCGGCGATGGCCGGCACGCCGGCGTGACGCTTCACAGCAGCGAGACCCTGGAACTGGAGTGCGCAGGCGACCTCGCCGAGGGGAACGCCGGCATGCTGGTCTTCCCGGGCGGCGGCGAAAGCGCCGAGTACGTACGCTGGGTCGACGTCGAGCGGATCGAGTTCGTGACAGCGGAGCGAGGCTGACGCCTCGCGCGTTTTCTGGCCGCCTTCGGCGGCAGCCGGCGGGGACGCCGGCGCACCCGGTGTGTAACTCCGTCGACCGTACTGGGCACGCTGGCGTCCCCGGCAGAGCGCCCGCACACTGGGTACGCCGGCGTCCCCGCCGGCTCTCGGGCGGCGCCGCGGAGCGGTGCCGACCGAGGTTGACCAGCGAGGCCGAAGGCCTCTCACTCTCTGAACCCAGTGTCAGAAGATGAGTTCGATCGCCTCGTCGTCGACCGTGCCGACGGTGCCCCGGTTGCTCCACCACCGCGGCTCGACGAGTTCGCTCTCCCAGGCGTCGAGGGCGCGCTTGAGCTCTTCGAGCACCGCCTGCTCGTCGTCGGCGAGGGGGAGCCGCTCGCCGACGTCGTTCTCCAGGTCGTGCAGCCGGTTCAACTGGCCAAGCGGCGACCCGTGGGGCGCTTCCCAGTCCGGGAACAGAGCGCCGAGCAGCTGGAGCGAAGCGACCTGTTCCTCCGAGGCGCGGTTGACCTGCCAGAGCTTCCAGTCGCCGCGGCGGACGGCCCGGTTCGGGCCGGCCCGCCAGAACAGGGTCTCGTGGGGAACGCCGTCGACCTCGCCGCGCAGGTAGGGAAGGAGGTCGACGCCGTCGAGAGGCTTCTCGGGCAGCGGCGCGCCGGCAGCGGCGGCAAACGTTGGCAGCAGATCGAGCGACGACACCGCCGGCCGGTAGACCTGCCCCGGCTCCACCTCTCCCGGCCAATTCAGCAGGAAGGGCACGCGAATGCCGCCCTCGAAGAACCAGCGCTTGCCGCCGCTGAGCGGACCGTTGGTGCACCCGCCCTGGAGGTAGAAGGCGCAGCCGTTGTCGGAGAGGAAGACGATCAGGGTGTCGTCCTCGAGACCGTGCTCCCGCAGCCGGGCCCTGACCTCGCCGACGCTGTCGTCGACGGCCGAGACCATGGCAGCGAAGATGCGCACTCTCGGATCCTCGATGTGGCGGTAGCGGTCGAGGTACTTCGCGGTCGCCTGCAGCGGCGTATGCGGCGCGTAGTGGGCGAGGTAGAGAAAGAAGGGCCGATCGTGATGCCGGTCGATGAAATCGAGCGCCTCGCGGGTGAGGACCTCCGTCAGGTACTCACTCTCCTCCACGACCTCCCGGCCGCGGAAGATGGGTCGCTCCCGCACCTCGGCGAGCGGCAGCGGGCTCCAGTTCTCGACCCCTTCGGCGGACGGCTCGATGTAGATCGTGCCGCTCTGCATGCCGAAGAACTCGTCGAAGCCGCGGTCGAGGGGGTGCTTGCCGTCGCCCCAGCCGAGCTGCCACTTGCCGACGGCGCCGGTCGCGTAGCCGGCGGAGCGCATGACCTCGGCCAGGGTCGCCTCGTCCGGGTT
Source organism: Holophagales bacterium (assembly GCA_009837085.1). Taxonomy (GTDB): domain Bacteria; phylum Acidobacteriota; class Thermoanaerobaculia; order Multivoradales; family Multivoraceae; genus Multivorans. The sequence goes on along the minus strand of VXUF01000009.1, from coordinate 14,082 downwards.
CAGGCCGTAGTCCCGGCCCGAGGGGTTGAATTCGTAGCCCTGCCGCTGCGGGTAGCGTCCCGTCATCAGGCCGGCCCGGGACGGGCTGCAGACGGCCGCGGTGACGTAGCCGGCCTCGAACCGGACGCCGCCGCGGGCGAGTTCGTCGATGTTCGGGGTGTCGATGATCTCGCTGCCGTAGATGCCGACGTCGCCGTAGCCGAGGTCGTCGGCGAGGATGAAGACGACGTTGGGTGGGCGCGCCTCCGGCGCGGATGCGCAGGCGAACGGTGCGGCGAGGGCTGCCGAGAGGATCAGAAGGCGGCAGAGCGGAGCCGGCCTGGCGGCCGGCGCGGTTTCATGGCCGCCTGCGGCGGCAGCCGGCGGGGACGCCGGCGCACCCAGTGTGAACTGTTCACGCAACACGGTACTCCTCCGGGTCGATCTGCGACACGGCTTCCAGCACCGCCCGGTTGCCCGGCAGCAGCTTGTGGCGCCACACCGGCAGGTAGTCCTCCATGCCGGCGAGCAGCTCGTCGATGGTGAAGTGGCCAGCGATCAGGTTGTAGAGCCCGAGCATGCCCATGTTGGCCAGGCCGGGCGCGCCGCCGTCGCGGGCCAACTGGAAGACGGGAACGCCGTACGAACGGACGCCCTCGAGCGCCGGCGGGTTCCGGACCCGGGAGCTGTCCCACAGGATGAGCCCGCCCGGTTCGACGCCCGGGCCGTACGAGAGGTAGCCGGCGTGGTCGAACGCCAGCACCGCGGTGTAGGTCTCGATCACCGGGTTGTCGATCGGCTCCTCGCTCGAGAGGACGACCGTGCCCTCGACCAGGCCGCCGCGGGTCTCCGGGTTGTAGTCGGAGGTGTAGGCCATGTGCCAGCCCTTGGCTGCCGCCGCGTAGCCGAGAGTCTTGAGGCAGGTCAGCAGGCCGGCGCCGCCCGTGCCGGCGCCGCCGACGCGCTCCACAACACCGCTCATCGCACCCGGATCGGCGGGTAGCCCTCGGGCACCGTCGCCTCGCCCATCTGGAAGTACTTCATGATCTGGTCTTCGATGAACTGGTTCGAACTCTCCGGCGTGAAGGTGACGCCGCCGCCCTTCCAGTTCACGTTGCAGTTGCCGAGGCAGTCGATGACCTTCATCCCCTTGATCCCGGCGAGGTGGATCTCGAACGCGCGCCGGATCATCCGGCTCGCCTCGCGGTAGCGGACGCCCGAAGTCAGGGCGCAGCGCCCCGCATACACGACGCCTGGGAAGTGCTCCAGCGTCTTGATGATGTCCATGGGATAACCCATGACCTCCTCGTCGCGGCCGCCCTGGAAGGTGGTCGTTGGCACTTCCTTCGTCGTCGTCGGGCCCATCTGGCCGCCCGTCATGCCGTAGGCGTTGTTGTTGTAGATGACGACGATGAAGTTCTCGCGCCGGTTGCAGGCGTGCATCAGGCCGGCCAGACCGATGCCGCAGGCGTCGCCGTCGCCGGAGTACTGGACGACGATCCGCTCGGGGGCCATGCGGGAAACGCCGGTCGCCGTGTCGCTGGCGCGGCCGTGCGGCGAGAGCACCGTGTTCACCTCCATCTGCGCCGCGATCGTCGAGCCGCAGCCGACGCCGAGCGCCAGGATCGTCTTCTCCGCCAGATCGAGCTCGGTCACCAGGTCGCAGAGGATCTGGCTCACCGAGCCATGCCCGCAACCGGGACACCAGGACGACGGCAGTCCGGTGTGGACGTCGAGTTGAGGCGAGATTTTGCGCGCTTCGACGCCCTCTGGAGGCGTGTAGCGCGCCGGTGCACGGGCTGCTGGTTCAGTCACGTCCGACCTCCGGGATCACGGTGTTCTTGCGGATGCCGAGCAGGTTGTCGAGCATGGCCTGGGCCCCCTCCTGTCCCCGCCGGGCGGCGAGCTGATCGAGCATCTGTTTCCGCGCCGGCGGATGGGTGTCGGCGAGATGGAAGGCGGTGGGATGGACGTCGTGGAAGCCCCGGGGCTCAACCGGCTGGCCGCCGGCCATCTGGCGGATCGCCTCGAGCACGGCCCGCGCCGGGATCGCCAGGGCCGGTTGTCCAAAGAACTGGACAGGGCAGCGGCCGGCGACCGCCAGACGCACGTCGGTCAGGACCTGCCCGAAGTTGATCTCGACCGTCAGCACCTCGCGGACGCTGGAGGCGAGTTCCGCGAGCGGCGCCTCCGGGAACGGGAAGAGCGTGATCGGTCGGAACAGCCCGACCTTGATCCCTTCCTCGCGAGCGTTCCTGACCGCTTCCTTCGCGATCCGGGCCATGATCCCGTACGCCACGACGACGAACTCCGCGTCGTCGCACCGGAAGCTGTCCCAACGCGTCTCCTCCGCGCGCATCCGCTCCAGCTTGTGCTGGATCTCGTAACAGACCATCGTGTCGAGTTCGGGCGTGCGCGCGGCGCCGACCACACGGCGCTTCTCCCGGAGTGAGCGGTCGAGCGCCCAGGTCTTGTCCGGCAGGTCGCGCTCCGGCACCTCGAACGGCTGCAGCGTCTCGATCATGTTCGCCATCTTGCCGTCGATGCAGACCACGGCCGGGATGCTGTAGAGGTCGGCGACATCGAAGGCCTCCGCCGTGAGCTGCACCGTCTCGGTGATGGTCGACGGCGCAAACAGCGGCAACTGGTAGTCGCCGTTGCCGAGGCCGCGGAGCATGCGGATGTCCGACTGCGCCGGATAGAGCCCGCCCGAGACGCCGACGTGGGCGCGGGTGAGCGCCCCCAGCACCATCGGCGTCTCGGCGCCGGCGGCGTTGGTCAGGCCGTCGATCATGAGCGTCAACCCCGGGCCGACCGACGCGGTCATCGCCCGCTTCCCGCACGCCGCGGCGCCGAACACCGCCATGACGCTCGAGATCTCGTCGCCGAGCTGCTGGAACACGCCGCCGTGCTCGGGCAGGGCCTCGGCGACGTACTCGAGCAGCTCGGTCTGCGGAGTGATCGGATAGCCGGCGAAGTAGTCGAGGCCGGCGACCATCGCGCCGATTCCCATCGCGTGGGCGCCCATCGTCGGCTTGCCGATCGGCGGCACGAAGGGCTGCTCGCTCATGGCAGCTCCTCGTGCGGGACCGGCTCGTCGAAGCGGAAGACCTCGATCGCCTGGTCGGGGCAGACCATCGCGCAGAGGTTGCAGCCGATGCAGTACTTCATCAGGTCCGGCTCGACCACGACCGGCCGCCAGCCCATCATGTTGGCGCCGCGTCCCGGCTCGATGATGCGCACCGGACACGCCGGGATGCAGAGATCGCAGCCCTTGCAGAGCTGCTCGAAGATCTCGATGTAGCCGCGCTGGACGTCCGGGCGCGGCACCTCCTTCGCCTCGATCAGGTGGCCGGAAGCGCCGTCGTTGCTCGCTGGTGCGGTCTCAGCAGACACGATGATGCGGCTCCTCTCCGCGCAGCACGCGGTCGACGTTGGCGATGCTCTCCCGGATCGCGTCTATCACGCACTCGTTCGTGCTGCCGCCGCTGTGGGGAGAAAGGAAGGCGTTCGGCGCGCCGAGCAGCGGGTTGTCGGCGCGGACCGGCTCGACGCTGAAGACGTCGACGGCGGCGCCGGCGATCGTGCCCTTCGCCAGCGCGTCGGCGAGGTCGGCCTCGTCGACGATGCCGCCGCGCGAGGTGTTGACCAGGAACGCCGACGGCTTCATCAGCGCGAGCTCCGGTGCGGCGATCATGTTTCGCGTCGGCGCGGTCAACGGCACGTGGACGCTGATCACGTCGGACTCCCGCAGCAACTGCTCGAAGGGGAGCCGCACGACACCGAGTTCGCGTTCGGCGGCGCCCGGCGCCAGCCCGCGCCCGCGTTCGCGCTCCGGAGCGCTTGCCGAGAGCAGCTCCATCTCGAGCGCCCGGGCGCGTTTCGCCACTTCGTGG
>VXUF01000009.1:0-10197 GCA_009837085.1 Holophagales bacterium | reverse complement strand
GATCGCCCCGTAGCCGACCAGCCCGAGCTTCTTGCCACGCACCTCGTGGCTGCCCCTGGCGAACAGCGCCGGGTACGGGTTCTCCAGCCGGCGCAGCGCCGCCGTCGCATCCTCCATCCGGCGCAGCAGGAAGATGCACGCCATGATCACGTACTCAGCGACCGACACGGCGTTGGCCTGCGGCACGTTGCAGACCGGAATCCCGAGCTCCCGGGCCGCCTCGATGTCGATGTTGTCGACGCCGACGCCGACCTGCTGCACGAGTTCCGCGCCGTTCAGGAGTTCCAGTTCGGCCCGGCCCACCAGGTACGGATGCGTGGTGAGGAGCGCGCGGGCGCCGTCCGTGACCTGGACGGTCAGGTCCTCGTTGCGGTGGACGAAGCAAGCCTCCCAGTGCGCCGGGAAACGGGCGATCCGGTCGCGCGGACCCGGCGGCACCAGACAGATCACCTTGTTGCTCCGGGTATCGCTCACTCCTCCTGTCCTGGCGCTACACTGAGCAATCCTACTCCCAACCACGTTCGAGGGATCGCTCTATGAGATGGAAAGGTCTCGCGGCCGGCGCGCTTCTCGTTCCGGCCCTGCTCGCCGGCTGCGGGGCGCCGGCCGGCGACGCCGGCGACGGCCCGGACGCGACCGACCAGGCGACCGCGCCGCAGCCGAATCCGCTGCGCAACGCCTACTACGGCGACCTGCACGTCCACACCCGCTTCTCGATGGACGCCTACATCTTCGACGTCCGGGCCACGCCGGACGACGCCTATCGCTTCGCCCGCGGCGCGCCGCTCGTTCACCCCGCCGGCCACACGATGCAGCTCCGGCGGCCGCTCGACTTCCAGGCGGTCACCGACCACGGCATCCTGCTCGGAGTCCTGCCGGCGATGGACGACCCGGACGATCCGCTTTACCAGGTCCCGCTCGCCAGGGAACTGCGCGAGCTGGGGCCCTCCGAGGGCTTCCAGCGCGGGCTCCAGGCCTACCAGGCCGGCGAGTTCCACAAGATCGACGGCAGCAAGGCGAACCGCGACGCCTGGCAGCGCATCGTCGAGTCCGCGGAGCGTCACAACGACCCGGGCGCCTTCACCACCTTCATCGGCTACGAGTACACGACCACCGCCGCCGACACCGGCAACCTGCACCGCAACGTGATCTTCCGCGGCAGTGAGGCGCCCGAGGTGCCCTTCACCGCAATGGACTCGAACAACCCCGAAGACCTGTGGGCCTGGCTCGACAACCTCCGCGACGACGGCGTCGAGGCGCTCGCCATCCCCCACAACTCGAACGGCAGCAACGGCAACATGTTCAGCCCGCTGACCTTCGGCGGCGATCCGCTGGACGCCGAGTACGCCGAGACGCGGATGCGCAACGAACCGATCGTCGAGGTGACCCAGGTCAAGGGCACGTCGGAGGTCCATCCGATGCTGTCTCCGAACGACGAGTGGGCCGACTTCGAGATCATGCCCTACCGGGTCAGCAGCACCCTGCCGAGCGAACCCCAAGGGAGCTACGTGCGCACCGCCTACCTCGACGGACTGCTGCTCGAGGAGACCCAGGGCTTCAATCCCTTCCGTTTCGGTCTCGTCGCCGCCACCGACACTCACAACGCCGGCGGCACCCCTGACGAGGACGACTACCACAGCAAGGTCGGCAGGCGCGACGGCACGCCGCAGCTTCGCGGCTCCGTGCCGCTCGACGAACCGAACCCGGACGGTTCCCCGGCCTACGCCCAGACCTACTTCCAGATGTGGGGCGCTTCCGGCCTGACCGGCGTCTGGGCCGAAGAGAACACCCGCGACTCGATCTACAACGCGTTCCGGCGCAAGGAGACGTTCGCCACAACCGGACCGCGGATCCAGGTCCGCTTCTTCGGCGGCTACGACTTCGACGCGGATCTCGCGGACGACCCCGAGATGATCGCCAAGGCGTACGAGCAGGGCGTGGCGATGGGCGGCGACCTGCTCGCGGACGGCGATCGCGCGCCGAAGCTGCTGCTCTGGGCGTCCGGCGATCCGGAGAGCGCGGGTCTGCAGCGACTCCAGGTCGTCAAGGGCTGGGTCGACGGCGGCGAGGCGCACGAAGCCGTCATCGACGTCGCGTGCTCCGACGGCGGCACGCCCACCGGCGACCCGCCGCGCTGCCCCGACAACGGCGCCGCGGTCGACCTGTCGGACTGCAGCTTCTCCGAGGACCTGGGCGCGGCCGAGCTCCGCGCCGTGTTCGAGGATCCGGAGTTCGACCCGGGCCAGAGGGCGGTCTACTACCTGCGGGTGCTCGAGAATCCGACCTGCCGCTGGTCGACCTGGGACGCGATCCGCGCCGGCGTCGACCCGCGTCCCGGCGTGCCGACGACGATCCAGGAACGGGCCTGGTCGTCGCCGATCTGGTACCGGCCGTGACCCACTGGGTACGCCCGAACACCGATGTCGCCGCACCCAGTGTGGGGCCTCGTTCCTTGCCGCGGCGCTCACTCTGACACTCGGCGCCTGTCAACCCAGCGACTCCGCCCCCGCCTCCAACCTCGTCGCCGACACGCCCAGCCACGCCCAGTCCGCCGACGGCCAGTGGATCTCCTGGCGCGAGCACATCATCGACGACGTCGCCGTCGGCGGCGTGCCGATCCGCGGCGGCGACGGACTCGAAATGGCCGACCTCGACGGCGACGGCCACCTCGACGTCGTCTCGGTCCACGAGTCGGACACCGAGTACGGCAACGTCGGCCAGGGCCACGTCCGGCTCGCGTTCGGCACCGGCGATCCCGAAACATGGCACCTGGCCACTCTCGCCGAAGGGAACGAGGCCGCGGCCGCGGAAGACGTCGCCATCGCCGACTTCGACGGCGACGGCGATCTCGACGTCGTGGCCGCCTGCGAGTTGGCTCACCTCATCTACTTCGAGAACCCCGGCACGGCAACGGAAGAGGCGGCCGCCGCTCTACGCAGCGGCGACTGGCCGCGCGTGATTCCGTCCGTCACGAAGGACCGCGGCTCCTACATCCGGGTGTTCGCCGGCGACCTCGACGGCGACGGCCGGCCCGAGGTCGTCGCCCCGAACAAGGGCGCGCAGAACCCGGATCGCCAGACCACCGAGAAGCACGCGATCTCCTGGTTCGACACGACGGCCGACCCGCTCTCCGGCGACTGGGCCGAGCACGAGATCGTCCGTGTGGTCTGGCCGATCAACTCCCAGACGGTCGACCTCGACGGCGACGGCGACATCGACGTCGTCGGCGGCTCGACCGGTGAAGGCCGCATCTTCTGGTTCGAGAACCGGAGCGCGGGCGACGGCGACGTCGCGCTCGTGGAGCACCCGATCAACATCGAAGGGACGACGACCACCGCCGATACCGTGCGGCCCCCGAACGCTCCGACCACCGGCGCCCTGCTCAACGGCTTCAACATGGCCTTCGTCGACCTCTCGGGCGACGGCCGGCTCGACCTCGCGACGGTCGAGTTCGGCGGCGTCCTCGTGTGGCTGGAACGGCCGGCCGATCCGGCGGATACCTGGAAACTACGGCCGATCGGCCGCCTGACGCCGGACAACCTGGTCGGCTTCGCCTTCGCCGACATCGACGGCGACGGCGACCTCGACGCCATGTCGGGCGCCTACAGCCGCAGCGGCCGGGCCGCCGACCAGGAAGTCCAGCCCGACACGCCGCTCGGGCGGCTCGCCTGGTTCGAGAACCCCGGGGACATCGACGGCGAGTGGACCCGGCACGACATCTCGCGCCGCAAGCGCGGCATGTTCGACAGCTTCGTCGCCCGCGACATGGACGGCGACGGCGACGCCGACTTCGTCGGTACCCGCGGCAACAGCGCCGAGTTCGACGGCGTCTTCTGGCTCGAACAGGTCCGCACCGACGAACCGGTCGCCGCCTTCGACCAGGCCCGCGAGGTCGAAAGCGAGCAGATGCCGCTACCTTGAGGCCACGCACTGGGTGCGCCGGCGTCCCCGCCGGCTTCCGGGCGACGCTCCACACTGGGTGCGCCGGCGTCCCCGCCGGCTTCCGGGCGGCGCCGCGAAGCGGTGGCGACCGGAGAGACAAGCGAGGCCGAAGGCCTCTCCTTCAAGGAGCGAGGCCTTCGGCCTCGCGCGTTCTCCTGGCCGCCTGCGGCGGCAGCCGGCGAGGACGCCGGCGCACCCAGTGTGTGGCCTCCTGCTGCTTCACACCGGCGCACCCGGTGTGATCTACACTGACGTCGCTTGAGCCAACAACGACGGGAGACACTGGAGGGTTCCGTACGATCGATGGCGAAGGACCTCGCCATCGACCTCGTCGGCTACGCCTCGACGGCCGTCCTCGAGCAACGCCTCGACGAGCGCCACCGCCCCTCCACGCTGAGCGCCGAGGCCCGCACCCTCATCGTCCTCGGCAAGCGCACGTTGCGCGGCGTACTCTGGGCGAAGCACCTGCCCAGCAAGCAGCTCGCCGGCGGGCGGACCCTGCGGGCCCTCGAGTTCGCGGCCGAACGGATCGCCTTCGACCTCGAACGCCATGGCGGGCTCGCACTGCCCGTGTCCCCGGCATCGCTCGACTTCGAGAAGAGGACGCCGGGCGACCTGCTGCCCGCGGGCCAGGGCTCGCCGCTGCTGCGCGCGGGCGCCGTGCTCGCCGGGCTCGGCACGCTCGGCCTGAACCGGATGGTGCTGACGCCGGAGTACGGGCCGCGCGTCTTCTTCGCCGGCGTTCTGACCTCGGCGGAGATCGAGCCGGGAACCGAACTCCCGGAAGAGCTCTGCCTGGGCCTCGAGGAGTGCGGCCGCTGCGCCGCGATCTGCCCGGCCGACGCGATCCCGCGGCGAGCGCCCCGGGACGCCCGGCTCCCGGCGATCCGCGGCCTCGACGAGGGTGCCTGCGCCCGGAGCTGCCAGCCCTTCGGTTTCGACGCCTTCAGCGACCACCTCGCGTCGATCTTCGAGGCGCGCACCGGCGACGACATGTGGCAACGGATGCGCGGCCGCAAGTCGGGCGAGATCTGGTCCGAGATGGCGATGATGAAGGAGGCCGCGCTCACCGGCTGCAGCGAGTGCGTCCAGGTCTGCCCGGTCGGCCGCGACTACGAGCGGCTCCGCTCGTCCGTTCACCGCCGCCACGACCTGCCCGACCGCCTGCCGCGCAGCGAGGCGGACGGTTTCGTCGAGATCGAGAATCTCGGGCCGCAGATCCGCCGCCGCACGACCTGGGAGCAGGAGCGCCGGTGAGCGGGAACCTGAAGCAGGACCTCGCCCGCTACGCCTTCGAGCGGGGCGCCGACTCGGTCGGCGTCGCCGACGTCGCCGCTTACTCCGCCGTCACCGAAAGCGGCCAGGTGCCGGACTACCTGTGCGAGGGAATGAAGAGCATCGTCGTGGTCACCAAGCACCTGCTGACCGGCGCGATGGCGCTCCAGGACGTGGCGACCCAGTCGACGAACTCGCACCTGGCGCTCGATTCGGCCGAAGAGACGACCTGGGAGATCGCCGAGTGGCTCGAGGACCGCGGCCACTGCGCGCTGCCGGTCTCCGGCGAGTACGCCGACCTGGACCTCAAGTGGACCGGGGCGGGCCTGCTCGATCTCAAGTGGACGGCCGAGTTCGCCGGCCTCGGCCACGTCGGCCTCAACCTGAACTTCCTGACCCCCGAGTACGGCTCGCGCGTCTACCTCGGGGCGCTGATCACCGACGCCGAACTCGAGCCGGACGCACCGCTCGACCGCGACCTCTGCCCGGGGCTTCGCTGCGGCCGTTGCGCCGTGATCTGCCCGCCGAAGGCGATTCCGCTCAAGGCAGCGAAGGAAGAGAGCGTCAACGACATCCGCGACCTCGACCAGCGGGGCTGCTCGCAGGCGGCGATGCGGATCAGCATCCGCTCGCTGTACGTCGTGCTGCGCAAGCTGCTGAACGCCGACGTCGATCTCGACGTCTCCCAGGTGCTCGACAACCGCTACTGGCGCGACTTCTTCCTTGCCACGAACAGCAAGCGCGGCGCCTTCGCCGCCTGCTTCGAGTGCATGTACATCTGTCCGGTCGGGTCCCAGGACATCCGCAAGATCATGCGCATCCCCTACCGCCGGCAGGACCTGCCGCCCGGCAGCGTGGTGCACATCCGCGGCGACGAGGAACACGAACTCGTCTTCCGCGGCCCGCCGGGCGAGCGCGACCCCGAGTACATCCGCGACCGTGACTTCGACCATCTCGTCCACATCGGCGGATGAGCGGCCCGGCCATCGACGGCGAGGCGATCAGGGCGCAGGCGAAGGCCCTGGGTATCGACCTCGTCGGCTTCTGTTCCTGGCCGGATCTCGAGGCGGAAGCCCCGGACTACGACAAGCCGTCGCAGCTCTCGACCTACCTCACGCGGCTGATCGTGCTCGCCAAGCGTTATCCCACCGGTGTCGCCCGCTCGCCCGACGCCGCGTTCCGCCAGTACGCCAACGGCCGGGTGGCGCGCCATCTCGAGGAGGCCGCGGGCGGGCTCGCCTACTGGCTCGAGCAGCGTGACGCGATCGCCTGCATCCTCTCGGCGGCCATCCCCGACCTGCGGCGCCAGCCCATGGCCTACGCCGGACCGGGCGGGCAGGGCTCCCTGCTCCTGAGGCAGGCCGCGGCCGCGTCGGGCCTGGGCACGCTCGGCCTCAACGAGATGATCCTGACGCCGGAGTACGGCCCGCGCGTGTTCCTGGCCGGCGTCCTGACCGACGCGGATGTCGAGTGCGGGCAGCCGCTCGCCGAGGAACTCTGCCCCGGCCTCGAGGAGTGCGGCCGCTGCGCCGAAGCCTGCCCCGTCGCGGCGATCCCGAACTCCGCGCCACCGGACACGCCGCTGGCCGAAGTCCGCGGCCTGGACGCCGAGGCCTGCGCCCGGGCCTGCCAGCCGTTCGGTCCTGATCGCATGGTCGAGCACCTCGAGGACCTGTTCGCCTCGAAGTCCGCCGCCGAGGCGACCGACACCGCCCGGAGCCCGGTGACGCAACAGATCTTCTACAACCTGACCGTGCAACGACAGGGGGCATACACCGGCTGCCAAAGCTGCCAGTTGGCCTGCCCCGTCGGCGAGGCCTAACCACACTGGGTACGCCGGCTTTCGGGCGACGCCGGAACACACTGGGTGCGCCGGCGTCCCCGCCGGCTTTCGGGCGACGCCGCGGAGCGGTGGCGACCGAAGTTGAGTCGCGAGGCCGAAGGCCTCTCCTTAGAGGAGCGAGGCCTGCGGCCTCCTCACTCCGCAGCCGCGCCGACGACCACGGCCACTCGGCCGGCTCCCGGCACAACCCGGCGGAGACCGGATTCAGCCAGATGTACCGGCGCACTCTGTACAGGTGGCGGGAGTCCCGGATGTAGCGGTCGTAGTAGTCCCGCATCCAGAAGGGCCCGGTTCTGCCCAGCAGCCGGTTCGCGCGCCTCGCGGTCACCGACTTCCAGCCCTGCACGATCTCAGGGAGCGAACTTCGCAACGGTTCGACTACGACGTGCACGTGATTCGGCATGACGCACCAGTCGATCAGCCGATAGCGGTCGCCGTCGCCGTAGAGCAACGCGGCCTGCACGAGTTCCGCGACCTCCGGCCGCCTCAGGTGGCAGGCGCCATGCCCGGCGTCCTCGAAGCGGCTGACGAGGCGCGCAAGTCGGGCGGCCCGCAGCTTGTTCGGGCCGGCGGCCGGCCCTTCTCCGTCGGTCGGCTCGTCCAGTTCGTCGCGCCATCGCCTGAGCAGCGACGCCGGCACGCTGTCGGCGAGACGGAAGCCGATGCTCTGGAGCGCCAACGGACTGTCGAAGTGCGGATGGTAGCCGCGGGAGTGCCAACCGAGGGGTGTCTTCGGGTGGATGATCTCCGCGGGATTCGTTGCCATATCCAAGAGGTACGGCAGCCACCAGGACGGCGTCCAACACACCGGGTGACGACGCAACACCAGGCGACGCCGGAACCCACTGGGTGCGCCGGCGTCCCCGCCGGCTTTCGGGCGACGCCGCGGAGCGGTGGCGACCGAAGATTAATCGCGAGGCCGAAGGCCTCTCCTTCGAGGAGCGAGGCCTGCGGCCTCGCGCGTTTCCTTCAGAAGGCCGGCGGGGACGCCGGCGCACCCAGTGTGCGGCCTCCTACTGAGCCGGCGGGGACGCCGGCGCACCCAGTGTGTGGACTCAGCTACTGCGTGTCCGGCCGGTCGTCCGGGACGAAACCGTCGCGGTTCGGCATCTCGACCTTGGGCAGGCTCTCCTGGTCGAGCACGGCGTCCTCGGCGACGATTCCGCCCAGGTGCAGCAGATGCGCGACGACGGCGTAGATCTCGTCGTCGCTGAGCAAGCCCGGCGACTCGTAGGGCATGGAGCGGCGGACGTAGTCCCAGAGCGTCGTGGCATGGGGCCAGTAGCTCTCGACCGTCTTTCGGGGCCGCCCGGACGTCAGGCTGTCGCGGCCGCCGACGAGCGCCGCGGCCTCGTCGCCTTCGGCGTTCCGGCCGTGGCAGGCGGCGCAGAACTGCTGGTAGACCGCCTTGCCCTCGCTGACGGTGCCGCGGCCCGCGGGCAGGCCCTTGCCGTCGGGGAACACCGTGTACCCGGCGACGGCGAGCTCTTCGGCCGTCGGCTCGCTGCCCAGGCCGGTCTGTTCGGACGCGCCAGCGACGGCGGCGCCGGCCACAAAGAGAAGGAGAGCCACAAGAGGAGGTCCCCCACTGGGTGCGCCGGCGTCCTCGCCGGCTTTCGGGCGACGCCGCGAAGCGGTGGTGACCGAGACAACTCGCGAGGCCGAAGGCCTCTCCTTGTTGAAGCGCCGCAGAGAGACAGGAGCGAGGCCTGCGGCCTCGCGCGTTTCCTTCGGAAGGCCGGCGGGGACGCCGGCGCACCCAGTGGGGGACCTCGTACCAACTGCTGTGTGACTACGCCTCCGCATTCGTCACCTCCCCTGACTCCTGCACCTCCCAGGCCTTGATCCGGTTGTTGTGGTAGATCGTCGACCGGCCTCTCGCCTCGAGCAGCGCCGCCAGGGTCGGCTGGACGTAACCCGAGTCGTCCGTCGCCCGGGACATCAGGACGTGGCGGCCGCCGTCCCAGCGCCAGGGCGAGCGGAAGCGGGTGAACGCCTTCGCGTGGCGCGGACCGTCGATCTCCGCGTCGGTCCAGGAGCCGCCGCCGTCCGTCGACACCTCTACCCGGGAGATCGTGCCGCGGCCCGACCAGGCCAGGCCGCGGATCTCGCAGAAGCCGGGCCGGTCCAGCTTCTGCTCGCCCGAGGGCCGCGTGATGACGGACTTCGCGTCCATGACCAGCGTGAACTGGCGGGCCCTGCCGTCGGGCAGCAGGTCGGTGTACTTCGAGGTCTCGTCGCGAGCCATCGACGGCATGTGGGCGACCTCGATCCGGCGCAGCCACTTGACGCTGATGCTCCCTTCGCAGCCCGGCACCAGGAGCCGCAAGGGGTAGCCCTGTTCGGGCCGGACCGCCTCGCCGTTCTGGCCGTAGGCGATCATCACGTCGTCGAGCGCCCGTTCCAGCGGCACGCTGCGGCTCATCAGCCCGGCGTCGGCGCCCTCCGCGACGACCCAGCTCGCCTCCCGCCTGACCCCGACCTCGTCCAGCAGGTCGGCCAGCAGCACGCCGGTCCACTCGCTGCAGCTCGCCAGGCCGTGGCTCAACTGCACGTTCGGCGCCCCGGCCGGCGACCACTCGCGGGCGCTGTTGCCCGAGCACTCGATGAAGTGGAAACGCGACACCGACGGCATCCGCACCAGGTCGTCCATCGTGAAGACGAGCGGACGGTCGACGAGCCCGTGGATCGTGAGCCGGTGGGTATCCGGGTCGATCGCCGGCACCCCCGTGTGGTGGCGCTCGAAGTGGAGCCCGGACGGCGTGACGATGCCCTCCAGGTCGGCGAGCGGCGTGTTCGAGGAGGATGCCGTCGCGTCGGGAGCCCGGCTCCAGCGCTTCGAGTCCTCGAACGGCGAGGGCCGGCCGTAGTCGCTGGGGGTTTCGCCGAGATCGCGGATGGCGTCCGTCGTCTGCGCGCGGGCCGCGGGATGGAGCGAACCCGCCGCGGCGGCCCCGGCGAGTCCGATGAAGGCGCGTCGGCTGGGCCGTTCCGAGCCGCGCTTACGAGTGGTCATCGCTCTCTCCTTCACAGGCTGTCTGCGGTGGCCCAAGCCTAGCCGCTGGCCACACCGGTAGCGCCCCCCACTGGGTGCGCCGGCGTCCCCGCCGGCTTTCGGGCGACGCCGCGAAGCGGTG
>VXUF01000118.1 GCA_009837085.1 Holophagales bacterium | reverse complement strand
TCCTCCGCCTGCGTGCGAATCGCGCTCCGGAACAGCTGGAGCCGCGCGACCTCTTCCCGCTTCGCCGCGAGGATCTCTTCGAGAATCGTGTCGTGTGCCATGGGCGCCAAGCTGCGACCGCCGCTACCCCGCCGCAAAACCCCGGCGGCCGCGTCGGTTCGCGTGGAAGGTTGCGCTTCGGTGCATGTTCGGGTATGTTCGGTAATCCTTCGGCCCGCCGCAAGCATCCGGGGCGGGCACGGTGCGGAAGCTGCGAGCGGAGCGGGAAACGATGGCGCTTACAAGGCGACAGCGCGAGATGCTGGACTTTCTCGAGGGCTTCATACGGTTCCGCGGGTATTCTCCGAGCTTCGAGGAGATCGCGGAGGAGTTCGGCTACCGCTCGCTCGCGACGGTGCACGAACATCTCCAGAACCTGCAGGCGAAGGGGTACATACGAAAGAACTACAATGAAAGTCGGTCGGTCGAACTGGTGGAGGGGAAACTCCAGGTCGCCGCGGTCGAACTTCCGCTGTACGGCAACGTGGCGGCCGGCCAACCGATAGAAGTCATCCAGGAGCAGGAGACGGTCTCCGTTCCCGAAGACATGATCGCGGGTTCCCTGAGCGAACACTATGTGCTCCGGGTGCGCGGCGATTCGATGATCGACGAACAGATCCGCGACGGCGACTACGTCATCGTCCAGTCGCGAGAGACCGCCCACAACGGCGAAATGGTGATCGCCCTCGTCGATGGCGAGAACGCCACCATGAAGAAGATCTACCTGGAGCAGGGCCGGATCAGGCTTCAGCCCGCGAACCCGGCGCTCGCGCCGATCTACCTGCACCCATCGCAGGTCACGATCCAGGGCGTCGTGATCGGAGTGATCCGGCGCTACTGACGTCCTGAACGAAGAGCCTCACCGCAGTTGACGGAGGACCGCTCTCGACTCCCCGAGAGTTCCCGTCCCGACGGCCACCCACCTCCCACCAAAAACCGTCGGGGCGGAGGTTCCCGTCTCCGCAGTCAAATGTCACGCTCCGAGTAGTACGGCGGGCGCTGCCGCCGACGCGAACCACTTCAGACTCCGCATTCTCCACCTCCTCGTGGCAGTCAAGCCTCGCGGCACCTCGGCGGTCGCCAGGAGGCGAGCCCTCCCAGGGTCCAACACTTCGATCCGGCGGTCGTAGAGCATGCATTTCTCGCGGATCGTGTAGTCACCCGCCTCGGGATGCGCGTCTGGCGGCGTCGCTACGAAGCAGTCCGCCCACCGTTCGGACGGCACGCCAACAAGTACCCATATGCGGCCCGCGGAGTCCTCCGTGATGCCATCGATCCGATATTCGTCTCGGGGTACCGACCAGACTCCTCCGACTCGACGGCTCTCAGCAGAAAACGATCGGGATCCTCGACGTCAGGGTTCGCCACTCGCTGGTCCGGATCGGCGACCCCGTCGCGTTCGGTGTTGGCGAGGGGAAGACGGAGCACGTCACTCGGACTTCGCAACAGCAGAGTCCGCTCGCGCAATCAGATCCTGCAGAAACCGGAATCGCGGAAGACCCGTCACCAGCCACCCAACCATGCGACCATCCTTGTGGTGTCGTCCAAGAACGAATGATGGCGTCGCCTGTACTCCAAGATTCGCCACTGCCGAGGACCGCCCCGAAGTCGCTTCGCCTCGAAAATCGTCCGCGAAACAGTCCTGCGTTTCCCGATCCAAATTCTTCAAGACACTCGAAGGCGATTGCTCCTGTAGCTTGCGAATCAGTTCGCTATGCACGGTAGCGGTGGTTTTCATCCCGCCCGCGCACCGATGCAACGCCGTCACGCTGTAAGCAAAGGCTGTGTCTGAGAGAGGAAGTTCCACATACTCGAAACTCAAGATGCCTCGACTAACATATGCGGAATCCAGGATGGGTAGTGTGTGAACCGCAAACTCCTGACAGACTGTACAGCCAGCTGAACCAATCTCCAAAAGTGTCACGGTTCCCTCGGTGACAGATTCGGCGCGTGGCCATCGTATCTCAACGACTGAGAGCTGCGGCACTGCTTTGTCGCATGCCGCGGCCGCGATCAGCAGACCTGTGACACACACACCGCCGCACCAGAGTCGCCATCGCACCCGAACACTCCACCGCCGCTGTCTCACTACATTGATCATCGGGCCACGGCCAAGCGTCGTATTGTTCCTCCATCAGATGCGTTGAATAGAACGACACTGCGGACTGGCCAATCGGATCCCAGTATCCCGTGGTCGCTGTGGTTCTCGATATCCTCGGTATCGAGCAGAAACTCGTGGGAAGCCAGTCGCGTTCCAGCTGCCGAAAAACGCTCCACGTGAATCGCTCCATCCGGCGATGGCATCAGGGTAAGGGTCCGTACGCCACCAGTCGCCGTGAGTTGAACATCGGATACAAGGGAGAACCAACTCTCCACGTTCGTGACTCCCCGTTCGACAGCCTCGAACTGCTCCCGGTATCCCGCATCGAGCTTGGCTGGCATACAGACCGCTGCGGTATGACTGAAGTCCCATTCATCAGATTGGCGCCGTGCGAATACGTCGACTATCCCGCCCACGGGGTAGTAGACCGCGGTCCACGTCCCCGTTGCAGCCACCCGCACGGGTGATCGGCTCGGCATCGGGAAACGGCGGCTGAACGCGCTGTCCGCCGTTACGGTACGCAGCACCTGCAGACGTTCACCATCGGGCGAGAATGCGGCGGCCACGATTGCACTCTGGCCTGGAAGTCCGGCCAGGCGAGAGATGTTGGCATCTGCGCCGAGAATGATGTTGCCTTTGTCATCTACGGCAATATCGGCTGCCCGTCCGTTGATGGTAAGCTGCCTCACATGCCGCCGATCTCTGTCGAATACGTGAACGGTGATATTTTCACGATCATCCAGGACGTACAGGGAATCACCGAGCGGATGGACCGCCGCGGTCACGGGGCGGCGAACTTCTCCGGGTCCATCGCCCCGGGACGCGACGAGTTCTGTCTGACTGAGGTCTTCTGACAGAAAAAACACTTCGCCGCCCATTAGATCCGTTGCGATGTACCCGCCGGAGAACTCCGTAAGGCTGCTCAAGTGCATCGGTCCCCAGGAGCTACCGCTATCGGAGGAAAGAAGATGCTCCGCGGAGATCGGACTCAGTAGTGCACTGCGAATCAGGCGGTCCGTCGTCGCGCGATCCTTTACACAGGCGACAAATGGGATCTCGATCAGCGAGCCCAGCTCTGCCTGGGCGGCATCACGGATCCGGGTGACACCCTGGCTGAAGTCTTCGTCGGCCGAGCATGACGTGAACACGACCGCTGCGACAACCGACCATAAGAGATGCACGCGCTGTGGACTGCGTGATCCACTCCGCTTCATCGCACCTATCCTCCCAGATTCTGCGTCTCGCGAGGCAGGTTCGCTATGGTTGTCCATCAGCTTAGCATACGTCCATACCATCGTCGCACTCTCCCTCGCCGCCACCAGCTCCTGGCCTCGGTGGGCAAATCGGACACATGCCGCAGGCCCAGGTACCCTGAGCCCCGTGGCTGAACCAGGTGCCGATGGGGTCCCCGTTCCAGTTGGTGCTCCACCGTGGATGATTGCAGGAGTCGTAGCGGCTTCCGTCACACTTAACGAACGCCGGGCGGAGCGGTACCGGACCGTATCCGCAGACCGAGCAGGCCGAACTGATGCCGAGAAGCCGATCGGGGGGAAGAAACTGAGGATTCGATCCATGACACAGACCTGAGAATCCCCCTGCCCATTGGCCACGGAGCATCGGCGGGCCGGCACCGTCACCGGTGAACAGGAGCATCACACCACAGACCGCAGCCAGTGTAAGCATCTTTTTCATCGCTCGTCTCCCTTCGGTTCCGGTCTCATTGTTGATGTTACTTTAGGGGACTGGCTGTTGGTCGGGAAGCGACAAATCGGATGAGCGTGGGGCCGAATCGAGCGAAACGGGGCTATTCCTCCTGCCATCTCGTCATTCCTCAAGAAGCGGCCGTACGTACTCCGAGACGAACGCTGCGAGCAGTTGCTCGGGGGCCCATC
>VXUF01000160.1:21767-23877 GCA_009837085.1 Holophagales bacterium | reverse complement strand
GCCCCGTCGTGCTGTTGGGTCGTCGTAAAGCTGCTTTTGGTGCTCGCCTTGCCCGTTCCCTCCACCTCGATCCAGGTACGGCGGACGCCGCCGCTCTCCCGGCTCTGCGTGGTGGGCTCCGGAGCCCCCGGCGGGAGGACGACCTGGCTCTTCCAGCGCTCCACGTTCGCGGCCGCGCCGCCTCCTCCGCCGGGCCCGAAGTAGTACGCCGAGATCTCTCCCGGACCACCGGAACCCGGGATCCCGGCTTCGAGCATGCGCATCGCCGACCTCGGCTCGAGGCGGTTCCACGCTGCCGGAAGCGCGATCGACAGTCCGCTGGCGCTGATCGGTTCCGAGAGTTCCACGGGCGCGGTGGCCTCCTGGGCGGCGCCTCCTTCGGCCGGCGCGTCGGCGCCGCACGCCAGCAGCAGGAGCGTGAGGCCAAGAGCGGGTGCCCGGCCCCTCGGGCCGGCGGTTTCGATGTTCATGGCTGTGTTCCTCGTCTGGTTCCGGGTCGGAAGGCCGAGGATATGCTGACCGCGGAAGCGCTCGGGGGCTGGTGCCTCCTGCGGTCTTCAAAACCGTTGTCCGGGGCGTCATGCGTCGCCGGGGGTGGGTTCGATTCCCATGCGCTTCCGCCAATTGGCTCGGCGACAAGCTCCGCTTCGGGCTCCCATTCGCCCCAGGCACTTAGCTCGCCTGTATGCAACCCGGCGTACAGCCGGCACCACGCCGCACTGATCGCCGCGCTTACCGACGTCGTGCGGTAGGGAAACCCAGGTGGTGAGGCGGCGTATACAGTCGCATGTTGATGAATCTCGTTCCTTCTCGCGGCTTGGCTGCAACGACCACCGCTCTCGGATTGCTCCTCCTGTCTGCGTCGGGCTTCGCCCTGAACCTGGATCAGCCCACCTTCGTCGACGACATCGCTCCGATCCTCCATGAGAACTGCGCCTCCTGCCACCAGCCGGAGGAAATCGCGCCGATGTCGCTGCGTACCTATGGCGAGGTACGCCCCTGGGCGCGTTCGATCGCCCGGGCCGTTGAGAACCGCGAGATGCCTCCGTGGGACGCCGACCCGGGCTACGGTCCGTGGGCGAACGACATCAGCCTGAGCGAGGACGAGATCACAGTGATCACGCGGTGGGTCGCCTCAGGCGCACCGCGGGGCGAGGGCGAGGCACCAGTCTACGAACGCCCCGCCGAGCAGGCCGAGTGGGCCTTTGGCGAACCCGACTGGGTGTACGAGTTCGACTCGTTTGACGTCGCCGCCGACGGTCCGGATCAGTTCGCGATGATCCCGATCGCGCCAGGCTTCGAGGAGGACCGTTGGATCCGCGCCGTCGAAGTTCAGCCCGGCGACCGCGAGGTACTCCACCACTTCATTCTGTGGCGAGCATCCGAGGCCAGCACCGAGGTCCAGGACGCTTGGATCGACGCTTGGGCGGCCGGCGTTGGAGCGACCGAGCTCCCCGCCGGCACCGCGCGCTTCCTGCCCAAGGGGCGCGGACTGCTCGGCGACTTCCACTACCACCCGAACGGCACGGCCTCGACCGATAGAACCCGGATCGGGGTTTGGTTCGCCGAGCCCGAAGAGGTCGAGAAGGAACTCGTCAACCTCTGGGTGATGAACGCCGCCTTCAGAATCCCGGCCGGCGACCCAAACTACGAGGCCCGAGCCAGCCACGTTTTCTCCCAGGGTGTCGTCGTGCGCTCCCTGGCCCCGCACATGCACTATCGCGGAAAGGACATGAAGTACACCGCGCACCTCCCCGACGGCGAGGAGCGGGAACTGCTCAGCGTCAGCCGCTACGACTTCAATTGGCAGACGGCCTACGAGTTCCAGGAGCCGGTCGAGTTGCCGGCGGGGACCCGGATCGAGGTGACCGCCCACTGGGACAACTCGGCGGAGAACCCGCACAACCCGGACCCGACAGTCGACGTCACCTGGGGCGGCGAATCGACCGACGAGATGCTGATCGGCTTCGTGGACTACGTGGCCGCCGAAGGCCTCAGGCCGAAGCCGGCCGGCGCCGTGCTCACCAAGCTGGCCGAGTTGGCCAAGACTCATCCGGGGCAAGCGTGGCGCATCGACTTCACTCCGATGCCGGGAAGGGGAATCGAGCCC
>VXUF01000160.1:19844-21757 GCA_009837085.1 Holophagales bacterium | reverse complement strand
ATCGAGCCCACCGCCATTCTGCTGCCGCGCGATGGCAGCTCGGGCGGCTGGTACGTGCAGCTCGGCACCCTTGCCTTGCCGGCCCCGATCGTCGACATCGTTTGGGACGGCAACCACGTCACGGCCACGGCCGAAATCCCCGGGCAGCCCAGGAAGATCGAGGGAACGGTCCAGGAGGACGGCTCCCTGTTGATGGACCTGGGATTCGGCGAGATCACCGGCACGCCGGCCGAGAACGAGACGCCGGCTACCCTGCCGACCGGTTGACCTCCGGCAACCACAACGCCGATACGGGTCCGGCCGGTACTGCGGTCAGCAACCCGTGGGAGGAGCGGAAGGACCGCGGCAGGGTGTCTGCGTTCGTCGCCTCTCTGGCTCTCTTGGCTACCTCTCCCCGGAGGTTCTTCGAGGGAGCCCGCGCGGAGGCCGGCATGTGGGGCCCACTCCTGTTCGTGGTTCTCGTCACCATCGTCGGCCTCTTCCTCAACGGCGTGATTCTCACGATCCTCACCTTGACGCTTCCGGAACACGCAAGCGAACTCCTGTACCGGACGGAGTTCTCGATGGACCCGTCTCAGCTCGCCAACTGGAGGGACTGGAGCGAACAATCGGTTGCCCCCAGGCTGGCCGCGCTCATCGCCATCCAGGCTCTCCTGCTCTTCCTGCCGGTCGTCTTTGTCTTGACGTTGTTCGTCATGCTGTTGTTCGGCGGCCTCGTGCACCTTCTCTTGGTCGTAACCCGCACACCGAGGCCACGGGGATTCCGCGGGACCTGGGTCGTGCTGTGCTATGCGAACGGCGCCAGCCTGCTGTCCATCGTTCCGTTCGCGGGCGACGTCGCGAGCACCGTCTACACCGCCGTACTGTTCGGGTTCGGTCTCCGTGTCGTCCAGGGAGTCGGAGTCGTCAGAGCGGTGATTGTGTCCTCGATCCTGCCCCTGTTAGCGCTCCTGAGTCTGCTCTTCCGTAGCCGCACCGATGTCGTGACCCTGATTCCGTTCGCGGTCGACATCGTCAGTATCGTCTTCGCCGCTTGACGATGGTCATCGGCGCAATCACTGGCTGGTGGGAACCGCGGCCGCCGTAGTCACCAGAACTCGTGGAAGGCTGCTGAGGGTCCGTAGCGCACCCCGCTTGTAGGAGTTTGGGAAACCGCTGGCGCTACGGGGTGGTAGCGGGGCCTGAGGTCTCGGTTTTGGCGGACGACTCAGTCGACGACGACTCGCCGGCTGCGGCCTTACCCTTGCTCTCGGAGCCGTTGCCGTTCGCGGAGGAGCCGTTCGAGGAAGCTTCCGCCGACCCGTTCTTGTCCTTGCGAGCGTAGTCGTTCACGTACCAGCCGCTGCCCTTGAACTGGAAGGCGGGCGCCGAGAGCAGCTTCTTCAGGCTGGACCGGCCGCACTCGGGGCAGTCCTCGAGCGGCGGCGCCGAGAACGCCTGGATGGCTTCCAGGGTCGCCTCGCATTCGGTGCACTGGTACTCGTACAGGGGCATCGCGGCGCGGGATTGTAGCAGTTGGTTGGCAGTCTCCGGCGGGGACTGCTAATCGCTGCGGCCGGCGTTGCGGGAGTCGATACGTTGACGGCGGGCCGATCGCTCAGGTAACAACCCGCCATGCTCTCCCCCGAAGACGCCTGGTCTGCCATCGCGACGGAGGCGGAAACGCTCGGCATCGAACAGGTGTCTCGTGCCGCCGCGGTCGGCCGGGTCCTCGCCGAGGACCTGACCGCGACCGTCGACGTGCCCGCCCACGACGTCTCGGCGATGGACGGCTTCGCTCTTGGCGGCGATGTCGATGCGGGCACCGTCCTGCCGGTCGACGGCATCGTCGCCGCCGGCGACCCGCCCGGAGCGGAACTCCGTCCCGGCGCGGCATTGCGAATCATGACCGGGGCGCCGGCACCAGCCGGCGC
>VXUF01000160.1:0-19834 GCA_009837085.1 Holophagales bacterium | reverse complement strand
CCCCCGGCGCCGCCGCCCCCCCCCCCGCCCCGCACCCCCCCCCGGCGGCGCCACCGCCACCCCCCCCGGCGGCCCCGCCCCCCCCCGCCCCCGACCGCGTGATCCCGATAGAACAGACCGAGTTCGGGGCCGCGGCCGCCGGCACCGGCACCGTCCGCATCGTGGAAACGGTGCCCGCGGGAAGCCACATCCGTCGCCAGGCCGAGGTCACCGCTGCCGGCGGGCCGCTGCTCGCGGTGGGTGAACTGCTGACCCCCGGCGGCGCCGGCGTGCTGGCGACCCACGGCATCCACGAAGCGCCGGTCTACCGCCGCCCGACCGTCGCCACGCTCTCCACCGGCGACGAGATCGTCCCCGCCGAGGCCGAACCCGGTCCGGGTCAACTCCGCGACTCCCACCGCGACTTCCTCCGTGCCGCCCTGTCGCAGCTTGGCATCGAGGCCCGTTCCCTGGGCATCGCCCGCGACGATCCCGTCGAACTGCGCGCGAAGGTCGAGCGCGGGCTGGACTCCGACGTGCTCCTGATCTCCGGCGGCGTTTCCATGGGCGAGTTCGACTTCGTCGAGCAGGTCCTCGGCGACACCGGCCTGGGTTGCCGCTTTCTCTTCGACGCGGTCGCGATCCAGCCGGGGAAGCCTCTGGTAGCGGCTCGCCACGATCGCGGATGGGTGTTCGGTCTTCCCGGCAACCCGGCCTCGGCGATGGTCACCTACTGGCTCCTGGTGCGGCCGTTGCTCCGTCGGATGACGGGCCTTGCCGACGGCTTCTGGCAGGGAGCGCTCCGCGGGAGGCTCAAGGGAGGCCTGCCGTTCGCCAAGGGCCGGGACCGGTTCCTGCCCTGCCGGCTCGAGTTCTCGTCCGGCGAAGTGCTGGTCGACCCGCGGCCGCCCCTGGGCTCCCATGACCTCGTCGCCTACGGAGCCGGCGCCGGCCTGGTGCGCGTGCCGAAGTTCAGCGCCCCGGCCGCAGTGGGGGAGTCCTGCGAGGTGCTGCCGCTGTAGACCGGCACCCGGCGGCTGATTGGTTCTCTGCTATCCAATCCGGGTCAGCGCCGAGTACATCGGCAGGTACATCGAGATGACGATGCCGCCGATGACGACTCCCAGGATCGTGATGAGCGCCGGCTCGAGCAGTTTCATCAGGCTGTCGACGTCCGTGTCGACCTCCTCCTCGTAGAAGTCGGCGACACGGTTGAGCATCGGACTGAGCTTGCCTGTCTGTTCGCCGACGTAGACGATCTGGCACAGCATCGTCGGGAAGACGTTCGTCCCGAGCAGCGCGGCGTGAATCGAGCTGCCCTGCTCGACTTCGTCACGGACGGTTTCGAGGGCATCGGTGACGACCGTGTTGCCGGCCGCGCCGGCGGCGGTCGTCAGCGCGTCGAGGATCGGTATGCCCGAGGCCAGCAGGACGGAGAGCGTGCGGCAGGCTCGTCCCACGACGATCCTCTGCAGCAGCTTTCCGACCAGCGGCAACCGCAGCATCAGCCTGTCGGCCCATTGGCGGCCCTGCCGGGTGCGGAGCAGGCGGCTCGCCGCGAACAACGCCGCGGCGGCGCCTCCCAGCAGCACGAGCGCGTAGGCGCCGATGAACTCGCTGACGCCGACCACAAGACGCGTCAGGAAGGGAAGGTCGCCGCCGAGGTCGGCGAACAAGTGGCGGAACACGGGGATCACCTTCCACAGGATGAGGAACACGACCGCGGAGGCGACGGCCAGGATGGCGGCAGGATAGGTGAGGGCGGACCGGACCTGGTTGCGGAGCTTCGCCACCTTCTCGATGTGCGTGGCGAGACGGTCCATGACCGGATGGAGAGCGCCGCTGGCCTCGCCCGCGGCGACCAGGTTCACGTAGAGATCGTTGAAGGCCCGGGGCCGGCGCTTCATCGCTTCGGCCAAGGCGGCCCCCGCTTCAACCTCGGAGCGGACCTCCAGCAGGATGGCGCGGAGCCCCGCGTGCTGGCCCTGGATGCTCAGTATGTCCAGGCCCTGAAGCAGCGGCAGGCCCGCGTCCAGCAGGACGGCCAACTGGCGGCTGAAGACGGCCAGGGTCTTCGGTCCGACGCGGCGGCCGGGGCGGAACCAGCGCGGCCGCCATGGCCGCGGTGCATCGGGCTTGTCCGGCTCCGGTGCGAGCAGCTCGTCCTCGTCGGCGAGCCATGGCACGCGGAACACGCTCAGCGGCCCCCCTGAAGGCCGGTGTGCCCGAGGCCGTGATCAGTACGTCGCCGGCTCGTCCGCCGTCGGGTCGTCCCCGGCGGCGGGCATCTCTTCCCAGCTCCTGAGGTGTTCCAGGAGAACGAGGAGGTGGTTGTTGACCCGCGCTGCCGTATCCGCGTTGTCGCCGGGCGGATGGTCGTAGACGAGGTTGACGAGCCGGTTCTCCATCGGATGGACCATGAACAGCCGGATCCGCTGGAGCGTGGCGCCGTCTTCAGCCTGGAAGCGGCCGCGCGCGTACCGCGCGGCTCCGAAGGGGCCGTAGAAGAGCGTGCCGCCGACGCCCAGGAACTCGCCTCCGGGGAGCGCTTCGAAGAGCGGCTGCTGCTCCTCCCTGATGACGTCGATCGCGGAGACGTCCGCGAGTTCGATGTGGCTCTCTGTGGGCTCGCCGAGTTCGAGATAGATCGAGCCCACCGGACCGGCCGGGG
This sequence comes from Holophagales bacterium, assembly GCA_009837085.1. Classification (GTDB taxonomy): domain Bacteria; phylum Acidobacteriota; class Thermoanaerobaculia; order Multivoradales; family Multivoraceae; genus Multivorans. Next base: position 17,184 of record VXUF01000160.1, on the reverse strand, counting down.
TTTCCGTCGTCTCGATGAGTTCGCAGGCGAGCTCCAGGGCATGGGCGCTGGGTTCAACCCGCGTGCAGCCGTCCGGCAGGTCCACGAGTCCGAGCCCCTGTACTTCAAGGTCGATGCGGGTCGGGCCGGCTTCTTCCGGCGCTGCCTGGCAGCCGATGTGGGCGATCGAGACACCTGTACCGACCAAGACGAAGAGCGCCGTCCGGAGCCTGTTCCCACTGTGCCTGGACATTGCCGGGACAGTACCATGCAGGTCACCGCCGATCGTGGCCGGATCGTGTCGGCGGACCTGCTGTTGCCCTTGGAGGGAATGACCGTGGACAAGCCCATCGCGCGTGTACTCAACCTGATCGACGACAGTGAACAACGCCTCTGGACGCTGACCCCGGACGAGGCGCGGCGGCGCCTGCTCGACGGGCCCGAGGCGGTGCTCGGGATCGACGGCTCGTTCGCCCTGGCCGCCCGCCGCGGCGTCGAGGTCGTGATGGCCCGCAGCCTGGACCGGCCGATGCGCTACTTCCTGGCCAAGGAGTCGTCCGGGCCGATGCTGGTCATCGCCCAGCGCATCGACGAGCTCAGGGACTGCCTCGACGCCGAGGGCTATCTCGACCAGTTCCACCCGACCTACACGAGGATGGTCCCAGCGCACCACGCGACGACGCTGCGTCTGGTCGGCTGCCCGGACCCGAACCCGACTCACGAGCGCTTCTTCGATCCGCCCCGGGGTACGCTGCCGCCCGATCTCGACCTGATCGGGGAGCGCTACGTCGAGGCGCTGGTGTTCGAACTCCGCGGCTGGCTCGCGGCGCTACCGGACGGCCGCGCCCGGGAGCCGATCGGGGTGTGCTTCTCGGGCGGCATCGACAGCGGTGCGGTGCTGGTGGCGCTCAACCGCGCGCTGCTCGAGTCGGGCCGGAGCGCCGCGCGGCTCAAGGCGTTCACCCTCCGGGTCGGCGCGGGCGCCGTCGACGCCGCGCAGGCGCGGGAGTTCCTGCGGCGCCTGGACCTCGAGATGCTGGGCGAGGAGATCGAGGCCGGCGCGGCGGCCGTCGATCCCCTGGGCGCGGTCGAGGTGATCGAGGACTACAAGCCGCTCGACGTCGAGTGCGCCGCGGTCGGCCTCGCCCTGCTGCGGGGGATCCGGACCCGCTACCCCGACTGGCGCTTGCTGGTCGACGGCGACGGCGGCGACGAGAACCTGAAGGACTACCCGCTGGAGGAGAACCACGAGCTGACGATCACCAGCGTGGTCAACAACTCGATGCTCTACCAGGAGGGCTGGGGCGTCGACGCGATCAAGCACTCCCAGACCTACTCGGGCGGCCTTGGCCGGGCCACCGTCCGCACCCACGCCCCGGCGCGTCTGCTCGGCTTCGAGGGCTTCAGCCCCTTCACCCGGCCGGCGGTCATCGCGGTGGCCGAGGCGATTCCCTTCGCGACCCTGGTCGGCGGCTCCCACCAGGCGCTCTACGACCTGAAGGGCGAAGTTCTGCGCCGTGGGATGAAGCGGGTTCTCGGCGTCGACTTCCCCGTCTTCCCGAAGCGCCGCTTCCAGGAGGGGGCGGCTTCGAAGGACGTGTTCGCGGCCGCCTTCGAGCGGCCGCCGGAGCAGTATCGCCGGCACTTCCAGTCGCTCTACGTCTGAGGGCACGCGCTCCCAGACTGAATGTGAGCACTGTGTCGCAGGCGGCCGCGGTTCGGGCGCTCCGCCCGTCCAGGCCGGTTCACGACCCGTGGCGGACACAGGGAGTGACGGTCGAACTGGAGCGCGGCCCCGGGGGTGAGTTCACTCCCTCGGCCACCGTGTTCCTGACCGGCGCGGAATGCCCCTTCACCTGCGTCTTCTGCGACCTCTGGCGTTACACGATCGACGGGCCGACGCCTGCCGGCGCGCTGCCGGCGCAGTTGTCGGCGGCGCTGAAGCGGCTCCCCGGCCTGCTCCGGGAGGCGGGGCTCGATCGCTGCGACCAGCTCAAGCTGTACAACGCGAGCAACTTCTTCGACCGGCACGCGGTGCCGGAGGCGGACCTGGAACCGATCGCCCGTCTGGCTCGCGGGTTCCGGCGGGTGGTGGTCGAATGCCATCCGCGGCTGGTCGACGAACGGGTGCGTCGCTTCGCTGACCGCTTGCCGGGTCGGCTGGAGGTGGCGATGGGCCTGGAGACGGCGCACCCGGAGGCGCTGTCCCGTCTGGGCAAGCAGTTGACTCTGGAGCAGTTCGACCGGGCCGCGGAGCGCCTGCGCGGGGACGGCGTGGATCTGCGGGTGTTCGTACTGGTCGGCGTACCCTTCGTCCAGGCGGCGGAGCAGGCGAAGTGGGTCTCGGAGAGCGTGCGTCACGCGTCGCGCGCGGGGGCCCGGTCGGTGGCCCTGATTCCGGTGCGGGGCGGCAACGGGGAGCTGGAGCGGCTGCGGGAGGTCGGAGAGTTCGCACCTCCTAGCCTGAGGCTGTTGGAGGAGTCCCTGGCGCTGAGCCTGCATGCCGCCGAGGGTTCCGTGGCGGTGCAGGTCGATCCGTGGGATCTCGATCAGGTCGCGTCGGGTTGCGAGTCGTGCCGGGATGTCCGGGTCGCGGCGATCCGGAAGATGAATCGAACCGGTGTGCCGCGGCGGACGGTGTGCGGTGATTGCGGCTGAGCGACGCGAGATAGTGATCGCGGGCGGCGGTTTCGCGGGTTCCATCCTCGCGCGGGCGCTTCATGCCGAAGGCCGGGACGTGCTCCTGCTGGAGCGGGGCCGCCATCCGCGGTTCGCGCTCGGCGAATCGTCGACCCCGCTCGCCAACCTCGCCCTCGAGCGGCTGGCGGTGCGCTACGGCTTCGACGACCTGTGGGACCTTGCCGCCCACGGCCGCTGGCGCCGCCGGCTGCCGGATGTGGGCCGGGGACTCAAGCGGGGCTTCTGCTTCTACGAGCACGAGCCGGGCGAGGTCTTTTCGCCCGGGCCGTCGAGCAGTCGGCGGCTGGTCGTAGCCGCCTCGCCCGACGACGACGCGGCGGACAACCAGTGGCTGCGCGCCGACGTGGATCGCTTCCTGTTCGAGCGCGCCCGGGCCGAGGGCGTGGAGTGCCGGGAAGAGACCGCCGTCGAAGTGATCTCGGTTCCCGGTGACGCGGACGGCGGTCCGGTCCGGCTCAGGGCGGACGACCGGATCGTCGAGGCCGACCTGCTGGTCGACGCGACGGGCGGCTCGCCGCTGGCGGCCAGCCTGGTCGCGGGGGAGGCGTCGCCGCGGTTGCGGACGAACCTGGTCTACTCGCACTTCGCCGGCGTCGAGCCCTTCGAGCGTGCCGAGGGCTGGCCGGACTCGCCGTTTCCCGAGCGCTGGAGCGCCTCGCACCACCTGCTGGAGGAGGGCTGGATGTACCAGCTCCGGTTCGACGATGGATCGATGAGCGCTGGCTTCCTGCTGGCTGAGGACCACGGGGGCGCCGCTGAGACCGTGTTCGCTTCGTTACTGGGCCGCTACCCGTCGCTGGCGCGCCAGTTCGCGGACAGCGAGCCGCTGCGGCCGATGGCTTCGCGGTCGGGTGTCGCCTACCGCCGCGACCGCGCCGCCGGCCACGGCTGGCTGCTCCTGCCGCACAGCTACGCCTTCGCCGACCCGATGTTCTCGACCGGCATCGCCTGGAGCCTGCTCGCGGTGGAGCGGGTGGCCGACCTCTGCCGGAAGGGGCTGCCCGCGGATGGCCTCCTGGCGCGCTACGGGCGTCTCCTGGCCGCCGAGGCGGACCACATCGACCGGCTGCTCGTCGCGGCCTATCGATCGATGCCCGACATGGAGCGGTTCGCCGCCCCGGCAATGGTCTACTTCGCGGCTGCCTCATTCGATGAGCTGCGACAGCGCCTCCTCGACTCGCCGAGCGACGGTTGGTGCTGGCAAGGGTTCCTCGGCGCGGAAGACGGCCGCCGCAGGCTGTTCGAGGAACTCGACGAGCGGTCAGCGGCGGAAGGCGAGGGCCGGTCGCTGGCTGAGTGGGTTGGGCCCGCGATCGAGCGCTGGAACCTGATCGGGCTCATGGACCCGCGTCGTAGCAACACCTACCCCGTCGACCTTGAGGACATGGAACGGCGGGCGGTCCAGGTCGCCGCGGGTCTTGGGCTCGATGCGGCCGAGCTGCGCCGCCGATTGCCGCGACTGCGGAGTCCGGATCGCCTCAGTGCGGCGCTAGCATGACCCCGAATGGGAGGCGTCTTCATCACGTTCGAGGGTCTGGACGGCAGCGGCAAGTCGACCCAACTCAAGCGCGTGGCGGCGGATCTCGAACGCCGCGGCGTCGCTCACGTGGTCACCCGCGAGCCCGGCGGCACGCCCTTCGCCGATCTCCTGCGGGAGCTGTTTCTGCGCCGGGAAGCGGCCCAGGTCGACGGCGTCGTGGAGCTGATGCTGGTGTTCGCAAGCCGGCGGCAGCACCTGATCGAGGTGATCGAACCGGCGGTCGCGGCCGGCGCCGTCGTGCTCTGTGACCGCTTCACTGACTCGACCTACGCCTACCAGGGCGGCGGCCGCGGAGTGCCGCGGGAGGCGATCGCAGAAGCGGACCGGCTGGCCACGGGCTGCCGGGCGCCTGATCGCACCCTGTTCTTCGAGCTGTCCCCGGAGGAGGCGCAGCGACGGCGGCGCGAAGGGGACGCCGACCGCATCGACCGGGAGAGTCTGGCCTTCTACCGCCGGGTCCACGAGGCGTACGGACGGCGGATCGCCGCCGAGCCGGAGCGCTTCCGCGTGATCGCCGCGACGGCGTCCATCGACGACGTGGCGCGGGCGGTCGAGACCGAGCTCAGCGACCTGCTGCGGCCGCTAAGCCAGGCGGCCGGCGCATGAACCGTGCCGCGGACCGGTTGCTGCCACTGGCCGCCGCCGGCCGTCTCTACCCGTCGGTGATCGTCTCCGGCGGGACGCCGGCCGAAAGGCGGAACTACGCGTTTGAGATCGGCCGTGCATTGCTCTGCGAGCGGGTGCAGGAGGAGCGGCCATGCGGCCAATGCCGGCATTGCCGGCGGGTCGATCCGGACCGGTATGCCAGCGAGGCGCGGGCGAAGGAGAAGTTCGAGAAGAGGCGTCGCAAGGCCGGAGACGGGAGTGACGTAGGAGTTCGGCAATCACATCCGGACTTCATGTTGTTGGAACGTCCGCCCGGCGCGCGCGATATCGGCGTCGACCTCGTAAGGCCGGTGGTGCGCTCGGCCCAGATGTCGCCTTTCGAGGCTCGGGGGCAGGTGTACGTCATCCACGAAGCGGACACGCTCAATCCGTACGGTTCCAACGTCCTCCTCAAGACCCTGGAAGAACCGGTCGGCACCACGCCCAGGCACTTTCTCCTCCTGACCCATTCAGCCCAGGAACTACTGCCCACGCTGCGGAGCCGGTCGCTGACGGTCTATCTCGGCGGCCAGAGCGCCGGGACAGACGGCGACCTGATCGCGAAGCTGACTGCCGACTGGCGCCGGCGGCCCGACAATGACGGGTTCGCGCTGTGGATCTCCGGTCTGGCCGATGGTCTGGTCGCGGTGGGGGGAAAGGACCTGGAGGACGTCCGCGCTCGCCATGGCTGGACGAGAATCACGGCTGCCGTAGTCGACGTCGCCGGCGCGCTCGACGACCGTAGCGACCGTGCCGCAGCGCTGGCGCTCGCTACGGACCTGCTCGATGCGCACCGTCTACGGGAACGGTACATCCAACCCCGCCGCATCATCGAGGGCCTGGCTGCTCGCAGGCTGCGACGGGACCGGCCGGAGACCGGGTTCGAGAGTTCGGTCAACGTGTTGATGGGGCCGCCCTGAGACACCGGCTCGTGCCCATCCCTCCGGTAGAGTCCTTCACACGAGGAGGCGACCGTGAGCACAGACACTTCCGAGCACAAGAACCAGCCGACCTGGGCGCTGCACCTGGCTCTCTACGCGGTCCTGCTGGCGGTCATCGGTTTCCTGGTCTTGCGGCCGGGCTCCGGCGCTTCGGCCCAGGAGGATCCGGCCAGGAATCACGTCGCGGCGCGGCTCGATGGAGTGGCTATCGGCTACGACGAGGCGATCGAACGTGCCGCCACGCAGTTGGATCAGCTCGAGCAGCAGCGCATTCAGTGCGACCTGCAGGTCGCCTCGGAGCGTCATGGGCTGATCGAGCGGACGCTCGAAGGAATGGTGCGCGAACGCCTGATCGAGGCCAGCGCGGCGATCGCGGGCCTTGAGGCCGGGGACTGGCGGGCGGCCGAGATGGAACGGCTCGAAGCCGGCGTGACGGACGAGGATGTCGACGCCTTCTTCGTGGAGAACGAAGGGCGCATCCGGGGCGAGCGGGAAGAGCTCGAACCCCAGGTGCGGACCTACCTGGCGCAGGAGCGCTTCGTCGATGCCCTCGAGGATGGTCACGAGATCGAGTACCTGCTGGAGCCCTACCGTCTCGACGTCGATCCGGCCGCCGGCCCGGTGCGGGGCGCGGCAGCGGCGCCGGTCACGATCGTCGAATGGTCGGACTTCGAGTGTCCTTACTGCAAGAGTGTCCTGCCGACGCTGGAGCGGATCCTGGAGGAGTACCCGGAGCAGGTACGGCTCGTGTTCCGCCACTTCCCGCTGCACGCGATCCATCCGAACGCCCAGGCCGCCGCCGAGGCCGGCGTGTGCGCCCAGGACCTCGGCGCTTTCTGGGAACTGCACGACCTGATGTTCGACGAGCAGGACACCCTGACCGTCGACGACCTGAAGGACAAGGCGGAGCGGGCCGGCCTCGACGCGGAGGCGTTCACCACCTGCCTGGAGCGGGAGGGCATCGGCGACCGGGTCGACGCCGACCGTCGCGCGGGGATCGAGGTCGGGGTAAACGGGACGCCGGCGCTGTTCGTCAACGGCCGGCCGCTTGCCGGCGCGGTCGCCTACGAACAGTTGGCCGAGGTGGTCGAGGACGAGCTCGAGCGCGCGGGTGGGTAGCGGCGGCTCCGAACGTCCGGTCTTCGTTCCCTACCGGCCCGAGCGCCTGGAGCCAGCCGAGATGGAGCGCCGGGCCGACGGGATCTTCGAGGAGTTCGACGGCCGGCGGAGCGTCCGGTTCTTCACCGACGAGCCGGTGCCGCGGCGGTTGATCGAACGAGCGATCGAGGCGGCGTCGACCGCGCCCTCGGGGGCTCATCGCCAGCCGTGGCGATTCGTCGCCGTGAGCGACCCGGAGGTCAAGGCGCGGATCCGCGAAGCGGCAGAGGCGGAGGAGAAGCACAGCTACCTCGGTGGGCGGATGCCGGACGAATGGCTGGAAGCGCTCAAGCCGTTGGGCACGGACTGGCGGAAGCCGTTCCTGACCACCGTGCCGTGGATCGTCGTCGTGTTCGCCGAGCTCTACGGCGTCGACGAGGACGGAGCGAAACGGAAGAACTACTACGTGAAGGAGAGCGTCGGCATCGCCTGCGGCCTGTTCATCGCGGCCCTTCACAGGATGGGGCTCGCTACGCTGACCCACACGCCGAGCCCGATGGGGTTCCTGAGCGAGATCCTGAATCGCCCGCGGAACGAGAAGCCGTACATCCTGTTCCCGATCGGCTATCCGGCCCCGGACTGCGAGGTGCCCGACCTGCGGCGCAAGTCGCTGGCCGAGGTGGCCCTCTGGTTCTCCGGGCGTACCGGGCGGGCGGCCGCCGACGCCGACTGAGGCCCGGATGATCGGTCTGATCCTGGCCGGCGGCATCGGTTCCCGCTTCTGGCCCCTGAGCCGGCGGCGTCGCCCCAAGCAACTCCTCGACCTGCTGGGCGGCGGTTCCCTGGTGGCCGCGACCGCGCGCCGGGTCGAGCCGTTGTGCGGGACGGAGCGGATCTGGGTCTGCACGACCGAGGAACTCGCGGCCGCGGTCGCCGCCGAGCTGCCCGGCCTCGATTCCTCGCGCATCCTGGGTGAGCCGAGCGGACGGAACACGGCGCCGGCCATCGGCTGGGCGGTGCGGACGATGCCCGAGGTGGCGCGGCGAGAGGTGATCGCGGTCATGCCGTCCGACCACTGGGTCGCCGACGAGGACGCGTTCCGCGAAGCGCTCAGCCGGGGCGCGGCGGCGGTGGAGCGCGGCGACCACGAGGTCGTCACCGTCGGCATCGCGCCGGCCTGGCCCGAGACCGGGTACGGCTATCTGGAACTCGAGGCGCCGGCCGAGCCGCTGAGCGTGGAGCCCGTGCTGCGGTTCACCGAGAAGCCGGACCCGGAGAAGGCGGCGCGCTTCGTCGACGGCGGCCGCCACTTCTGGAACGCCGGCATCTTTCTGTTTCGGGGCACCGTGCTGCTCGATCTCTACCGCGAGCACCTGCCGGAACTTGCCGCCGGCATCGAGCGGCTGGTGGCGGACGGTCTGGACGCCGCCCGCCGCCGCGAGAACTACGCCGGTCTCGAGTCGATCTCGATTGACTTCGGACTGATGGAGCAGCTCGACTCGATCGGTTGCGTGGTGGCCGACTGCGGCTGGAACGACATCGGATCCTGGGGACTGCTGGCCGAGGCCCTGCCGGCGGACGGAGACGGCAACCGGACGGTGGGCGACACGCTCGCCGTCGACGCCCGCGACAACCTCCTGTTCGCGGACGAGGGCTCGGTGGCCGTGATCGGCGTGGAGGGCCTCGCCGTCGTGCGGACCGGCGACTCCGTGCTGGTCGTGCCGCGGGAGCGGGCCCAGGACGTGCGCGAAGTCGTGGAGCGGCTTGTGGCCCGGGGCCGGCTGGATCTGCTCTGAGCGCGCCGCCCGTCCTCGTCTGGCCCGGCGCCGCCACTGGTCCACGGGCCGCTCGAGGCGCCGACTTCGGCGACCTCGCCTCCTGCCGGGCCGAGTTGCGGGCGGCCTTCGCGGAACGCTCGGACTGGGAAGTCGAGCTCGGCTTCGGCAAGGGGCGCTTCCTCGTTTCCTCGGCCGCCGCCGCCGCTGCCCGCCCCTTCCTGGGGGTCGAGATGGTGTCGAAGTACTTCCGGCTGGCGGCGCGGCGGGCGGCCTCGCGTCGCCTCTCGAACGTCGTCCTGCTCCGCGGCGAGGCCCTGTACCTGATCGCGACCCTGCTGCCCGCCGGCATGGCGCGCGCGGTCCACATCTACTTCCCCGACCCCTGGCCCAAGAGCCGGCACCACCGCCGGCGACTGCTCGATCCGCGCAGCGTCGACCTCGTGCTGTCGCTGCTCGACCCGCCGAAGGGGAGTCTGTTCTTCGCCACCGACCACCTGGAGTACGGCGAGGCGGTGGCGGAGACCCTTGCCCGGCACCCGGTGGTGGAGGCGGAACGGATCGACTCCGGCTGGCCGGAAGGACCGCGGACGAACTACGAGGCGAAGTTCGAGCGGGAAGGACGGGCCATCGTGCGGCTCACGGCTCGCCTTCGAGGCGGTGGACCGGCGAGCCTGCTTCACCCCGCCGGCCGGGACGATCTGCTGGTGGGGCCTGCCCCGGCTCAGGAGCCCAGCGCGAGCCGGACTTCGTCGTAGACGGCGTCGCTGCAGTACACCCGGTAGCGGTCGATGCGCCGGAGGTGACGCACGAAGTGACTCGCGTCCTCGAGCTGTACGAGCTTCCCTCCGTTGTGGCGGACCGGCACCCGGCCGCGGCCGAGGCGGTGGGGGTCCTTGGCCGAGTTCGAGACGAGGACGCTCTTGCCGTATCGTTCGCGCAGCGGTTCGAGGCGCTCTTCGAACGCGCGTTTCTCGTCGGCGTCCAGGTGCTCGCCGGTTTCGTGGGCGAGCCGGAAGTGTCTGCGGTCGGTGATCGCCCGCGCGTGCAGGCTGTCCGAGCGCCGCATTCTCGTCATCATCTCGCCGTCGTCGTTGGCCAGGAAGCGCTCCGGGTCGCTGCTCCAGGCGATGCCCTGTTCGTGCAACCACTCGTTCAGGTGGAGTTCCAGCGCCTTGCCGGTGACGTGGAAGTAGACCTGCGTGAACATGTAGTAGCGGGCCAGGATCAGGCCCTCGACCGCGTGCAGGCCCTCGGCGTCGATCCCCAGCCGGTGGTCGCCGCCGGCGCCGTCGGTGAGCGGTCGCACGGTGGCGATCACCTGGTCGAGGTCGAAGTTGCCGTAGCGGACGCCGCAGAACAGGGAGTCCCGCAGCAGATAGTCCATCTTGTCGACGTCGAGTTCGCCGGAGACGATCGGCGGCAGCAGCCGCTCGGGCCCGTCGAGGTCGTCGCCGAGCAGCCGAATCACGTCGCGGGCCTCGAGGCCCTGGCCGTGTTGTTCGAACGCGGCGCCGATCTCGCGGCCGCCGAGCAGGCGCCGGCTCATGTCCTCGTGGTCGATCCCGTCCTCGAACAAGTCCTCGGCCCAGTGGCTGAAGGGGGCGTGCCCGAGGTCATGGAGCAGGGCGGCCGCCCGAACCAGGCGCCGGGACCGCGCGCTCGGGCCGGCTTCGAGGGGCGTCCCCTCGGCTCCGGCCAGCGTGTCGTAGACGCGGCCGGCCAGGTGCATCGTGCCCAGGGCGTGACCGAAACGGCTGTGCTCCGCGCCGGGGAATACGAGATGGGTCAGGCCGAGTTGGCGGATCGAACGAAGGCGCTGCATCGGCCGGGTGCCGATGAGCGCGGCTTCGAGTTCGTCGGCCTCGATGAAGCCGTGGATCGGGTCGCGGAACGCCAGTGTCGCCACGGTTGGTACTCTACGGCTGCCCCGCGCTGGCTCACAGCGATGAAGAACCGTCTCCGCATCGCGCCGTGGTTGGGAGGACTGTTGCTGGCCTTGACTGCCGCCGGCGTTCTCCCCGCCCAGTCGCCGGACCCTCCCGCCGAGCCGCCCGATCCGACGGCCGAGGGGCTCGGTCTGCGCGAGCGTCTCGACCGGCTGGTCGAGCGGGTGAAGTACGAGCAGAACCTGATCGTGACTCTGCAGGCGCGCCTGATCCAGCGGCGGGAAAGCGAGCTGCTTCTGGAGCCGGTGGAGGAGCGCGGCTGGCTCCGCTACCGGCCGCCGGACGCGCTCCGCTGGGAGATCGCCGAGCCGAAGCCGGTGATCATGACCGTTCACGACGACGTGGCGACCAACTGGTACGTCGATCTCGGCACCGCCAGGGTGACCGAGGTGGGTCGGCTGTCCGAGCAGATACTGGAGTACATGGGACCCGCGGGCAACCTGGAGACGCTGTTGAAGTACTTCGCCGTCCAGGTGGAGTTTCCCGAGGAGGAGGGGGACTCCTACTTCCTGCACCTGACGCCGGACTACCGGAGCGTCGAGAAGCGGGTGCGGGAGATCGATCTCTGGATCGACCCGGCCAGCTTCCTGCCGTGGAAGTTCAATGTCGTCCTCGCCAGCGGCGACGAGCGGCTCGTCACCCTCGAAGATCTGGTCCTGAACGAGCCGATCGACGACTCGGAGTTCATCCTGGCGCTGCCCGACGACGTCGAAGTCACCGAGATCGATCTCAACTGAGCGGCCGGTTCGGGTTCCGTATCGTTTCCCGTGACGGGCTCGCCCGTCTCGGCCGGCTGACCACGCCCCACGGCGAGGTCGAGACGCCGGCCTTCATGCCGGTCGGCACGTTGGGCGCCGTGAAGGGCCTGAGCCAGGACGTGCTGCAGGCGGCCGGAGCGCGGCTCCTGATGACGAACCTCTACCACCTGCTGGAGCGGGTGGGCCCGGACCGGATCACCGGTCTGGGCGGCCTGCACGAGTTCATCGGCTGGGACGGTCCGCTGGCGATGGACAGCGGCGGCTACCAGGTGTTCAGCCTGGCCGGGTTGCGGCGGGTCGACGACCGGGGAGTCACCTTCCGGAGCCCGCACGACGGCAGCACCGTGGAGCTGACGCCCGAGAGGGTGGTGGAGTTCCAGGAACAGATCGGCGTGGACGCTGCGATGGTGCTCGACGAGTGCCCGCCGTGGCCGGTGGACCGGGAGGCGGCGGAGGAGGCGCTGCGGCGGACGAACCTCTGGGCCAGGCGCTCCCTGGACCGCTGGGGAGCGGACCGAGGCCCCGGCGCCGCGGGCCTGTTCGGCATCGTGCAGGGGAGCTTCTTCGAGGATCTGCGGCTCGCCGCGACGGAGGACCTCGCTGAACTGCCCTTCGACGGCTTTGCGATCGGCGGCGTCAGCGTCGGTGAAGCCCCCGAACTGGGCCGGCTGGCCCTTTCCTGGGTCGCGCCGGCGCTGCCGGAGGACCGCCCTCGCTACCTGATGGGGCTGGGCCATCCTTCGGACATCCTCCACGCCGTGAGTCTCGGCGTCGACCTCTTCGACTGCGTGCTGCCTTCGCGCAACGCCCGCCACGGCACGCTGTTCTCGTCCACCGGCATCGTCCGGATCAAGAAGGCGCGCTACCGGGAGGATCCGCGGCCCGTGGATCCGGCCTGCGGCTGCCCAGTTTGCCGCCGGCACAGCCGGGCCTTCCTGCACCACCTGTTCCGCTGTGGCGAAATCACCGGCAAGGTGCTGGCGACCGAGCACAACGTGTGCTTCTATCTGGACTTCATGGCCGATCTGCGGCGGGCGATCGCCGACGGCGCGCTGGAGGCCTTCGCGGCGGCACGGGTACCGGGAGTCGGCCCGGAGGGCGAACCGGCGGCCGAACGGCGATAGGGTACGCCTTTGCGGCGTCGGCCGTGACAGGTCGGTCCGCCGCTAGACAAAGCACGCTGCTGGGAGCACCAGAGATGATTCCTGACTTCGCACTGTTTGTGGCCACGGGGGGCGCACCCTCGGGTCTCATTCAGTTTCTGCCGCTCATCCTGATCGGCGCCATCTTCTACTTCCTGCTGATCGCTCCGGAGCGCCGGCGGCGCAAGCAACTGCAGGCGACGGTGGAGGCGCTGAAGAAGGGAGACCGCGTTCTCACCCAGGGCGGCGTCTTCGGCGACGTCGTGGCGACCGAGCCGACCACCGTCATCCTGCAGATCGCGGACGGGGTCAGAGTGAAGGTCACGAAGTCTTCGATCACCGGCCTGGCCGAGGAGTCGACGTCATGAACCGGAATCTGCTGTGGCGGGGCCTGGTCGTGGTGGTCGTCGTCTCGGCCTGCGCCTTCTCCGCGTTCCCGCTCGCCGACTCGATCAACCTGGGTCTCGACCTCCGCGGCGGCATCCATCTACTGCTCGAGGTGCTGACCGATGACGCGCTGCGGGCCGAGGCGCAAAAGGACATCGACAGCCTGATCCAGGAGCTCGCCGAGAAGGGGGTCGAGGGCACGAGCGCGCTCACCGAGACTCCGACCCGGTTCCGGCTTTCCGGCCTGCCACCCGACCAGGACGGCCTGCTGCCCACGATCATCGAGGAGAACGTCCCGTACTGGACCTGGCGGCGCAGTGGCGAGGAAGTGATCTTCGAGCGCCGGCCGGACGAGGTGAACACGATCCGCGAGCAGGCGATCGATCAGGCCCTGCAGACGATCCGCAACCGGGTCGACGAGTTCGGCGTCGCCGAGCCGGTGATCCAGCGCCAGGGTCTGGGCAGCAACCGCCTGGTCGTCCAGCTTCCGGGCGTCGACGATCCGGAACGGGTCAAGAACCTGATCAAGAACACCGCCTTCCTCGAGTTCCGGCTGGCCGTCTATCCGGAGAGCGGGGGCGCGGCGTTCGACCGCGAGGAGATCCTCAATCGCTACGGCGGCACACTGCCCGAGAACCTGGAGATCGCCGCCCAGGACCAGCGGGACGACAACGGCAACGTGGTCGGACAGGTCTACTACGCGCTCGAGCGGCGGCCCGTGATCACTGGCCGCGACCTGAAGACGGCGCGGGCCGGGCTCGGACAGTTCCAGGAGCCGGTGGTCAACTTCTCGCTCACTCACGAGGGCGCCCAGATCTTCGAGACCTGGACCGGGGCGAACATCGGCCGGCCACTGGCGATCGTGCTGGATGGCAAGGTGCAGTCGGCGCCGATCATCGAGGGCCGGATCGGGGAGTCCGGCGGAGTCATTCGCGGCTCGTTCACCCAGCAGGAGGTCGAGGACCTGGCGACCGTGCTGCGCTCGGGCGCCCTGCCCGCGGGCATCAACTACCTGCAGCAGCAGGCGGTGGGCCCGTCGCTCGGGCAGGACTCCATCGACCAGGGCACCCGCGCCTTCCTCTTCGGGATCGTGCTGGTGATCCTGGCGATGCTGGTCGTCTACAAAGCTTCGGGCATCAACGCGATGGTGGCGCTGGCGCTCAACTTCGTGCTCGTGTTCGGCGTCCTCGCCTACTTCGGTGCCGCCCTGACCCTGCCGGGCATCGCCGGGCTGATCCTGACGATCGGCATGGCGGTGGACGCGAACGTCCTGGTGTTCGAGCGGATCCGCGAGGAGCTGCACAACGGCCGCACGGTCAAGGCTGCGGTCGTTTCGGGCTTCGGCAAGGCGTGGTCGTCGATCCTCGACGCGAACCTCACGACCCTGATCGCGGCCATTTTCCTGATCAACTTCGGCACCGGCGCGATCCGCGGCTTCGCGGTGACCCTGACCGTGGGCATCCTGGCTTCGGTGTTCACGGCCGTCTTCAACAGCCGCTTGCTGTTCGACCTGCTCCTGTCTCGCTCGGGCCGGGTCGAGCGCCTGTCGATCTAGAGATACGTCGATGGAGTTCTTCCGCAACACGAGTTTCGACTTCATGCGCGCGCGGCGCGTGTGCCTGACCCTGTCCGCGGTGGCCGTCATCGCGGCGCTCGGCTACATCTTCAGCCGGCAGTTGAATCTGGGCATCGACTTCGCCGGCGGCACCCAGATGATCGTGCAGTTCGACGAGCCGCCCGACGTCCAGGAACTCCGCGGGCTGCTGCAGGAGGCGGGGATCGAGAACGCCTCGATCCAGGCGTTCGGCGAGGAGGGGGACAACTCGATCATCCTGAAGACCCCGGTCGCCGACGACGAGGAACAGCGAAGCAGCGCTTCGCGGGTCGAGGAGGTGCTGGAACGGCGCTACAACAGCGACGTCAGCGGCTTCGACCTGAACCGGCAGGGCACCGAGGCGCTCGCCTCGATGCTGCTCGGCGCCGATCCGGACGGCATGCGGGCGACCGGTGACGACATCGGCGCCCGGGAGCACTACCGGGAAGCGGCGGCCGAGGTCATGGCCCTGCGCCGGACCGGTGGGCTGATCCGCGACTGGTCCGAGATACAGCCGGGTGAAGCGCTCAGCCCCGAGGCCCTGGCGGTGATCACGGACGGCGCCACCTTCGGGCACTTCGCGGTCCAGTCCAGCGACAGCGTGCTGCCGCAGATCGGCGGCGAACTGCGGCGCAAGGGCCTGCTGGCGATCGCGTTCTCACTGGCCGGCATCCTGACCTACATCTGGTTCCGGTTCGAGTTGCGCTTCGGCATCGGCGCCCTGGTCGCCCTCGCTCACGACGTCGCCGTCTGCCTGGGCCTGTTCGCCTTCGCAGGCTACGAGTTCAACCTGACGACGATCGCCGCCTTCCTGACTGTCATCGGCTACTCGGTCAACGACTCCGTCGTCGTCTTCGACCGGGTGCGCGAGAACCTGCGCCGCAACCGTCGCGAGTCTCTGGTCGCCGTGCTGAACCGGAGCCTGAACCAGACCCTCTCGCGCACCGCCCTGACGTCCGGCACGACGCTGCTCGCCGTCGGTTGCCTCTTCGTCCTCGGCGGCGACGTGATCCGGGGCTTCTCCTTCCTGCTCCTCGTCGGCGTGCTCGTCGGCACCTACTCGTCGATCTACGTCGCGAGCCCGATCGTCCTGATCTGGGAAACCACCTTCGGCCGCGCGCGACGGGAGAAGAGGGCAGCGGCCGCGTAGGTAGCGGGCTATGGCTCAGGCTGCTGAACGACCCCGGGAACCGGCGCCGCTGCGCGACCCTGGGGACGTGGGGATCGGCGACGTCCTGAGCCGCCTCCAGGAGAACGAGCGCGCCTGCGACGAAAGCTGGCTGCGCAGCGTGGTCGACTTCGCCGAACTCGCCCACCGGGGTCAGGTGCGGCGGTCGGGAAAGCCCTACATCAGCCATCCGCTGGGCGTTGCCCACATGCTGGCCGAACTCAAGTTCGACCAGACCAGCGTCGCGGTCGGGCTCCTGCACGACGTGCTGGAGGACACCGGGGCGACGAAGAAGGACCTGGCTTCCCGGTTCGGGTCCGAGATCGCGGACCTGGTGGACGGCGTGTCGAAGATCGGCCGCCACGAGTACGTCCACAGCGACGAAGTGCAGGCCGAGAGCTTCCGCAAGTTGATCCTCGCCTCGGCGCGAGATCTCCGGGTGATCGTCGTCAAACTGGTCGACCGCCTCCACAACATGCTGACCCTGGGGCACCTGGAGGCGGAGAAGCGGCGGCGCATCTCGCGGGAGACGCTCGAGATCTACGCGCCGCTGGCGCACCGCCTGGGCATGTCGCGGATCCAGTGGCTGCTGGAGGACCTGGCCTTCCAGCACATTCACCCGCAGCAGTATGAGGACATCCGCCGGCAGCTCGACGAGCGGCTCAAGGGGGCGCGGCGGACGATGGAGCGGGTCGCCGAGCGGCTGCGCGAGGCGTTGGGCGCGGCGGACATCGAGGGCGAGATCAGCTACCGGGTGAAGGGCTACTACTCGGTCTACCGGAAGCTCCAGGAGCGCCAGATCGACCTGCCCGAGTTGTACGACTTCCTGGCTTTCCGGATCATCACGGTCGATGTGAAGGACACCTACGCCGCTCTCGGCGTCGTCCACCAGCTCTGGCACCCGATCCCGGGCCGGTTCAAGGACTACATCGCGATGCCGAAGCCGAACCTCTACCAGTCGCTGCACACGACGGTGGTGGGGCGCGGGGGGCAGCCGTTCGAGGTCCAGATCCGGACCCGGGCGATGGACCTGCTGGCCGAGGAGGGCGTCGCCGCGCACTGGCGCTACAAGGAGGGCCAGCTCGACACGGACGAGAACGACGCCAGCATCGTCTGGTTGCGGCAACTGCTGGAGTGGCAGCAGGAAACGCCCGATCCGCGCACCTTCATGAGCGCGCTGAAGATCGACCTGTACCCGGACGAGGTGTACGTGTTCACGCCGAAGGGCGACGTGCTCTCCTTCCCGCGCGGCGCGACGACGCTCGACTTCGCCTACCGGATCCACACGGAACTCGGCCACCACTGCAGCGGCGCCCGGGTCAACGGCCGGCTGGTGCCGCTGCGGACCGGACTGAAGAACGGCGACATCGTCGAGATCACGACGAACCCGAACCGGGAGCCCAGTCGGGACTGGCTGAACATCGTCGCCACGCCGAAGGCCCGCAGCAAGATCCGCCACTGGATCAACGCCGAGCAGAAGAAGCGGGCGATCGAGATCGGCCGTACGA
>VXUF01000069.1 GCA_009837085.1 Holophagales bacterium | reverse complement strand
CGCAGCACTTTCCGTGAACGTTGAGAAGGCTTGCAGATAACTGAGAATCGAGTATCATTTCGCCATGCAGAGAGCCAAGCAGCAACTGACTGTCCTGAGATCCCTTGCCGAGGCGGACGGCCCCCTATCCGCCAGGGAACTGTGGAGCCGCCTGAGCGGAACGGGTGTCGGTCTCGCCACGGTCTACCGCGCCCTCCAACGGGGTGTTGAGGAAGGCATGCTGGAGTCGGTCGAGCTGTTGGGCGGCGGCGTTCGGTACGAGCCCAAGGACCGCGAGCATCACCACTACTTTCTTTGCTCGACCTGCGACCACGCGTTCGACCTCTACGGCTGCGTCGACGGCCTCGAGTCCCTGGTCCCCGACGGGTTTCAGCTGACGGGACACGAAGTGGTCCTGCTCGGAACCTGCGATTCGTGTGGCGATGCGGCATGACGGCCGCCCACGCCGGGGAGGGCACTGATGCACCTGGCGGAAGGCGTGCTACCGCTGAGCCACGCTGTGGCCTGGAGTGCCCTGGCCGCACCCGCCGTGGTCTGGAGCCTTCGTGACGAGCAACGAACGCGACGCGAGAAACCGTCCTCCACGGTCATCATGGCGGGCGCCACGAGCCTGCTCTTCGCCGGCACTCTGCTGCCGCTACCGGTTCCCGTCGCAGGCGTAACCAGCCACATCTGCCTTACGCCGGTGCTCGCCCTGATCGTCGGCGTTCCCCGTATCGTGTGGCCCACGTTCTTCGTGCTCCTGCTGCAGGCGGTCTTCTTTGCTCACGGCGGGCTCACGACACTAGGGGTCAACCTCCTCACGCTCGGACTGCTGGGGCCTCTGACGACCGTTGGGCTCTGGGCCTTGCTCCGCCGGCTCGGCGTCGACGGGGCTCTCGGCCTCAGTCTCGCATGCGGCGTCGGTGGCCTGAGCGTGTACGTGGCGGACGCCGTGGTGCTCGCCGCGGGATTGTCCGATGTGGCGGCGCCTGCAACGACCTTCGGCGCGGTGCTCATCGGGTTGGCCCCGGTCCAGATCCCCCTGGCGGTGCTTGAAGCCGTCGCCTCCGTCGGCATCGTACGGCTGCTGGCCACACGCCGGCCAGACCTCCTGCCGAACTCGCTGAGAGAAGGCTCTCGCACCCTGTCCGCGCCCGTTGCGTCCGTCGGCCTCCTGCTCCTGCTCGGCCTGTCGGGATGTGCCTATGAAGGTGTCGACGGAACCGTGTTCGGTGCGACCGCGGAAGGGGCGGGGCGACCGCCCACAGGGAGCATCGTGGACCTGAGCCAGGGGGAGGTCGGGCTCGCGATGTCCGTCCTCATCCTCTTCGGGCTGGGATTCGTCGCGGGGCGCAGCTGGGAACGACTTCTCGGAAGACGGCGAGATGCACTTCCACGCTGATCACTCCCTGTTCTTTGAGCGCCCTCAGCCCCCATGGGTTGCGCCAGTGGGTATCGCGCTGACCGGCAGCGTGCTGATCGTCAACGCAGGCGCGCAGAGTACCGCCCTCTCCCTGACCGGCTCCGGGATCGGCGCGGTGCTTCTGCTGGTCGCACATGCCCATGGACGCCGCAGGATCAAGCCTGCCCTCGCGTGGACCCTGGCCGTCGTGGCGCTCGCACTGCTCGGTGGGGTCGCCCTGGATGCCAACACGGACGTCATCGTCCAAACAGGCGCCAGAGTCCTGTGCGGCGCCATCTGGATCCTCTGGCTGGGCACTCAGGTCGACTGGGCGTCGCTGCGACAACTCCTGCTTCGGATTCGGACTCCCGAGGGCGTCGTGGCCAGCCTCGACCACGCGCTCATGCACGGTGTTCTCGCCCAGCGTGAGTGGGTCCAGCGGCGTGACGCGGCCCGTGTCCGCCTGGGGTCACCGCGTTTGCCTGTCGCCGCCTGGGGACCGCTGCTCGGTGAAGGCGCCCTGCATGCCTTCACGCGTCTCGAACGCTCCGAGGAGAACGCACTGCTGCGTAGTGCCTCCAGTGAAGACGCTCGGCCTCATGACGGCGTCCACCTCGATGCCATCGACGTCGAACGCGGTGGGCACCTCGTGCTCCAGCAGCTCGAACTTCGCCTCGAGAGAACAGAGTGGCTGCTCGTGCTCGGACCAAGTGGAGCCGGAAAGTCGAGCCTGTTGCGCCTGCTCGCGGGGCTCGACGGACCCGCGCAAGGAACGATGACGCGCTTGGGAAACCGAGTGTCGCCCGATACGACGCTCCGCGACCGGCTCCACGGACGCGTGGCCCTTCTCGGCCAGAATCCGGAGCACCACTTCATCGCAAGCACGGTTGCCGAGGACATCGCCTGGGGCCTGCTTCGCCGTGGCGTTGCGCCAGAGGAGGCGCGATGTCGATCCCGCGAGGTGGCGATGGCCTTGCGCATCGACGATCTGCTGCAGCGTCCGTGTCATCAGCTCAGTTTCGGGGAGCAGCGTCGCGTTGCGCTCGCCGGTCTCCTCGTTCTCGAGCCCGAGTTACTGCTCCTCGACGAGCCCACGGCCGGGCTCGATCCCGTCGCGGCCCTTGAGCTGCGCACGCTCGTTGCCGAGGCCGTTCGCCGAACGAACGCTACGTGCGTCTGGGCAACCCACTGTCTTCACTCACTGCCGTCCCAGGCAACGCGCGTCATCCTGCTGCGCGACCGGCGGGTGCTCTTCGACGGATCGACGGCAGAAGGGCTGTCGAAACCGTGGCTGATCCAGGCCGGTCTCGCCGTCTGGAAGGAGAACAGAGCGTATGTTGATCAGGACATCACCACGCAAACCGAACCTCGAACAGGCTCGACGTATCAAGAAAGCACTGCGCGAAGCGCTGGGGCTTTCCGATGACATGACGGTCACGGTCACAGAACTGGCCTGTCTCGAAGAAGACTGCGCTCCCATCGAAACCGCGATCGGCCTGCTTCGGCCCGATGCGCCACAGCTTCAGCACAAGCTGCACAAACCCATGGATTCCGTTGACGCCAAGGACCTGATCGAGGTCTGCACGGCGTGGGGATTCGACGTAGAGATTCCGGTGCTCGCACCGATGCTTCAGGAGGACTAGATGAACGCACCCCAGAAGATCCCTGTCACGATCCTCACCGGCTTCCTCGGCTCCGGCAAGACGACCCTGCTGAACCGGATCCTGAGGGAGGAACACGGCAAACGCATCGCCGTGATCGAAAATGAGTTCGGAGAGGTCGGCATCGACCAGGCGCTCGTCATCAACGCTGACGAGGAGATCTTCGAGATGTCGAACGGCTGCATCTGCTGCACGGTGCGCGGAGACCTGATTCGCGTGCTTGGCAACCTCATGAAGCGCAGGGACAAGTTCGACTACGTGCTGGTGGAGACCACGGGGCTCGCCGATCCCGGTCCCGTCGCCCAGACCTTCTTCATGGACGACGAGATTCGCGCGGAGTTCGAGCTGGACGGGATCGTCACGCTCGTCGACGCTGCACACATCGAGCAGCAGCTCGGCCGAAGCGACGAGAGCACGGAACAGGTCGCGTTCGCGGACGTCCTCGTTCTCAACAAGACGGATCTCGTCGTCGACGACGCGCTCGACAAGATCGAGGTCCGGCTCCGGGACATGAACCGGATGGCGCGAGTCATCCGCAGCGAGATGGCGGACGTGTCCGTCGAGACGGTGCTCAACCTCGCCGCCTTCGACCTGGACCAGGCGCTCGAGCGTCGTCCCACCTTTCTCGAGCCGGAGTACCCGTTCGAATGGACGGGCGTCTATTCGCTCGACACCGGCCGCTACGAACTCAGCCTGGCCGAGGGACCTGATCCGGCGATGTCTCTCGTCATCGTGCCGGACCAGGGTACGGATGACTCCGCACTTCGTGAAGGTGCGGAGTGGTGTGTGCGCCGGTACGCCGAACCCGCGGACGACATTCGTCCGGGGGACGAGATTCCGGTCGGAAAGCACCTGAACCTCCTGCTTGACTCCCCGGGACGCAAGTCGTTCTTCCTGGAAGTCGATACGCAGGTGAGGGTCGGCCTCTACGCCCAGCACACCGCGGAGGAGTTCGATCTGCAACTGACGAGTAACGGCGCTCCCCACGTCAACGGAGTGATTCCCGCCGAGGTCGAGCGAACCTGGGTCGCACAGCATGAGCACGACGACGAAGTGGGCTCGATCGCGATCGAGA
>VXUF01000162.1 GCA_009837085.1 Holophagales bacterium | reverse complement strand
AACGCCAGCCTGCACGAAGTCGTTCTGTCGACGCCCGTCTCCCTGCCGGCCCTGCTCTTCGGCCGCTACCTGGGCGCCCTGGCTCTCTCGACCCTCCTTCCGGTCGCGACGGCCATCGGCTTCTGGCTGGTCCCGGCGCTCGGCGCCCTGGGGATCATCCCGCCGGATGCGGTTGGGCCGCACCCCTGGTTCGCGATGGCCCATTCGCTCCTGCTGTTCACCCTGCCGACCGCGGCTGGAGTCGGCGCGCTGTTCCTGTGCGCCGCGATCCGGACCCGAAGCATCGCCGGGCCCTTCGCGGTCGCGGCCATGCTGATGCTGGTCTGGATGGTGGCCATGGTCGTCGTTCGCGGCGGCGACGCCAGCCCGGCGGTCGCGACCCTGCTCGACGCCTCCGGCTTCGCCGAGATCGAGGAACAGACGAACCTGATGACGCCGCGCGAGAAGGCGGTCGCCGTCATCGAACTGACGCCGCCCCTGCTCGTCAACCGCCTGATCTGGACGCTGCCGCCGCTGCTCCTGTTGGCGATCGTGCTGCGCCGCGTCGGCCGCGAACAACTGGCGCTGGAGAAGGCGCCGGCTACGCGCCGGCGAAGGTCGCAAGCGAGCGCAGCGCGAGCGAAAGCGCCGGAGTCGGTTCTTCCCCCAGGCCCCGCGGCCACGCCGTCCTGGCTCAGGGCGACCTGGACCGAGGCGGCATGGCACCTGAAACTCTCGTTCCGGGGCTGGGGCACGCCGCTCGCCCTCGCCATGATGGTGGCGACGGGCGTCGGCGGCGCCTTCGTTCACGTCGTCCTTCACGCCGACGGTCCGCTACAGCCCCGCTCCGGGTTGGTCGAGCGGATGACCATCGAGTACTTCTACCTCGTGATCGTCTTCATGGTGGCCGCCTTCGTCGGCGTCATGGCGCGCCGCGACGACCGCACCGGCTGGAGCGAGATCAGCGACGCGACGCCGGCGCCGGTTGGCACGCGCGTCGTCGGACGGGCGCTGGCGTCGCTCTGCCTGACGGTCGCCTTCGCCCTGACTCCCCTCGTGGCGGTGTGGATCGTGACCGGACTGGCGCTTCCCGGCGCCTTCAGCCTCGCCAATCCGGCACCGTTCTTCGCCCTGCTGCTGGCGCCCGCGCTGCTGGAAGTCGCCGCGGTCGTGCTGCTGGCGCACGCGCTGATCCGCCACGCGGGAGCCGCGCACGCCGTCTCGGTCATCTGCGCGTTCATCATCGTGGTCAACCACGAACTGGCCGTCACGACCTATCCGCCGGCGGAGTTCGGAGTGCCGGCGCACGCCACGGTGTCCGAGTTCGCCGGCTGGGGGCCCTGGATGAACCACATTCTTACGGCCGACCTGTTCAAGCTGGCCATCGTGGTGGTTCTCCTCGCCGTGGCGTGGTTGGCGTGGCCGCGAGGCACCGCGCTGACCGTGTCCCTGCGCTGGCGAACCGCTCTCGGTCGAATCCCGAGTGGAGCGGGAGTGCTGGCGGCGGCCGGCGTCGTCCTGGCCTTCGGAACCCATGCCGTGCTGTACGAGCAGTTCGTCACCCTGGGCGGCTACCAGTCCGAAGCCAGCGAGACGGCGGAAGACGCCGAGTGGGAGAAGCGGTGGTGGCCGTCGGCGACCCCCTTCTCGACCGCCGGCGGCGAAGCGGTCGTGGACGTCGATCCCGCGGGACGCACGGCCACCGCCCGGTGGCGCCTGGACGGCGTTCGCTCCGCCTCAGGCCTCCTTCATGGAGCGCTTCCGGACGGGGCGAAGATCCAGTACGCATCCGTCGGCGGCGAACAGGCGGTGGTGACGGTCGCCTTCGATCAGTTCGCGCTCGAACTCGGCGACTGCGGCCGGACCGGAGCCGAGGGCTGCACCGTGGAGCTCGACCTGACCGTCCGCGACGAGGGTTGGGCGGACCACGGCGAGAGCAGGTGGCTGCACGAATCGGGCGTCTGGCTGCGCGCGGCCGACGTTCTGCCGACGCTCGGTCACGATCCCGACCGGCTGGTGCGCGCGCCGCACGATCGCGAGCTCCACGGGCTGCCGGACGATCCCGTCGCCGCCGACCCCCACGCGCTGTCGGCCGCCCTGGGAGTCGCCCCCGCGGGCGAATGGCGCTGGACGGTTCGCTTCGCCACCGACGACGCGGACCCATCGCAACAGGCGCGGACGGCGACCGAGGGTCAGGTCAGCGGCCCGCTCGACTTCGCAGCCGCCTGGTGGCCGCGAAAGCCCATGAAAGCGAACGTGGGAGGCGTGACCGTGTACCACGGTTCGATGCGTTCCAACGACGTCGAGGTCGTCCTGAACGACGTGACCGGGATGCGGAGCTGCGTGGCCGGCCTGCTGGGAAGGGCGCCGGCCGTCGGCGCCGTCCTCCAGGCGCCCCGCGAACTGGGAGCGACCGCGCTCCACGGCGAGCTGTTGTGGCTGCCGGAGCACGAGGGATGGGACGTCGCCGCCGACGGCTTCGGCCACTGGCGACGACGCGCGACGCTCGCCGCGGCTTTTGCGGCGCGGCAGTTCGCGGACGATGCCGGCCTGCGAAAGGAGCCCGGCGAGGACTGGCTGCGTGTCGGCGTGTCGGGCTGGGCCGGCATGGAGTGCGTGCGCCGCGCGGACGGCGGGGACGCCTGGCTGGCGCTGCACGCCCGGGTCAGCGGTCAGGTCATCGAAGCGTTCGGCGCGCTCGACGCGCCCGCGATCAGCGTCGAAGCCGCGGGCGACGTGCCGTGGATTCGTCACTACACGCCCCTGGCTACGGCGGCATGGGTCGAGTCCATCGGCCCGGCCGAAGCGGTCGCGGCCATCGACGCGGTGATCGCCGCGGTTCGTGCCGGTGAAGCGCTGCCCGAAGCCCTGGCGGCCGCGGTCGGCGAAGAAGACGCCCGTGCGCTGCTCGGGCCGCCGGCGTCCTCCGACGTGCTGGTCGCGGAGTCCGAGCGCACGGTGGAGATCGCGGGTCAGCGCTGGCTGTGGCGGGACGGCGGTTGGGAACCGCTCACGGTGCCCATCCACGTGACCCAGCGCTACGAGGACGGCAGCGACGAGCGCCACCGGATCGGACCGGTGCCCGCGACCGCCGAGCCCGAAGCGCCCTTCACGATCATCGACGCCTGGCCGTCGTTCGAGCGTTCGCCGACGGACAACGTCTGGCGCGGAGAAGGAGGAGGAGAATGACCGAATCGCACGAATCGAACACGGGGGCCGCGCCTCTTCTCGAAGCCCGCGGACTGTCCAAGGACTACGGCAGCACGCGAGCCCTGGACTCCCTGGACCTGGCGATCGCGCCCGGAGAGGTCTATTGCCTCCTGGGCCCCAACGGCGCCGGGAAGACCACGACGATCAACCTCTTCCTCGGCTTCGTGGCGCCGTCGGCGGGTCAGGCCCTCGTAGCCGGCCTGAACGTGTCCACTCACGACCGTGAGTCCAAGCGCCGGCTCGCCTACATCCCGGAGCAGGTGATGCTCTATCGGAACCTCAGCGGGATCGAGAACCTCGAGTACTTCGCCGCCTTGGGCGGCCAGGGATCGCTGGGCCGGGAGCGACTGGTCGAGATTCTCGTCGAGGCCGGCCTGGACGGGGAGGCGACCGGAAGACGGGTCTCCACATACTCCAAGGGCATGCGCCAGAAGGTCGGCATCGCGATCGCCATCGCCAAGGAAGCCGACGCGCTGCTGCTGGACGAACCGACCTCCGGTCTCGACCCCACGGCCTCGAGCGAGTTTTCGGCGCTGGTCGAGCGGCTCAGGAATCGCGGCGTCGCCGTGCTGATGGCGACTCACGACCTGTTTCGCGCAAAGGACACCGGCACCCGAGTGGGCATCATGCGCTACGGACGCCTGGTCACGGAGCTGAGCACCGCCGAGATCGGCCATGCCGATCTCGAGCGCGTCTATCTCGAACACGTAAGCGACAACGGAGGACCGTGATGATCCACCGCATCGTCCGCAAGGAGTTCACCGACATGATCCGGGACGGCCGCTTTCGCTGGTCCGCGATTCTCGTGGGGTCGCTGCTGCTCGTCTCACTGGCTCACGGCTGGGTCCAGGCGCGGAAGGCAAGCCAGGAACATGCGGCCGCGCAGGCCACGGCCCGTGAGCACTGGGAGACGCAGGGCGAGAAGAACCCTCACTCGGCGGCGCACTACGGCGTCTACGCCTTCAAGCCCCGGCTGGCGCTGTCCTTCGTCGACGAAGGCGTGGATCCCTTCACCGGCACGTCAGTGTGGCTGGAAGCGCACCGGCAGAACGACTTCCTGATGCGCCCGGCCCAGGATTCAACGGCAGCGCAGCGGATAGGGGCTCTGACGGCGGCACAGGTGCTGCAGCATCTCGTGCCCCTGCTGATCATCCTGTTGACCTTCGGCGCCTTCGCCAGCGAGCGCGAACGGGGAACGCTGCGCCAACTGGTGGCCACCGGCGTCGGCTGGAGGGAGCTGGCCCTGGGCAAGGCGCTGGGCGCTTCCGGAGCATTGGCGCTCTTGCTGGTGCCGGCGGCGGTAGCGGGAGCGGCGGCGCTGGTCGTCGCGAATCCCGGCCCGACGGCGTCGCCGCTGGCTCGGGGCGCCGTCCTGGCCGGCGCCTATCTCGCCTACTTCGTCGTCTTCCTGGCACTGTCTCTCGCCGTGTCGGCGAGGGCGAAGTCGTCGCGCACCGCGCTGGTGTTCCTGCTGGCCGTGTGGGTGGTCAACGGCCTCGTCGCGCCGCGGGTCGCCGTGGACCTGTCGAAGCGGGTCTACCCGACGCCCTCCGCCTTCGAGTTCGCTCGTACCGTCGAACGCGAGATGGCCGACGGCGTCGAGGACATCGCCCCTCCGGACCGGGACGAGTCGACGCAGCGGCTGCTCGCCGAATACGGAGCGGAACGGGTCGAGGACCTGCCCATCAACGCGGTGGGCGTCTATCTGCAGGAGAGCGAGGAGTTCTCCAACCGGATCTTCGACCGCAACTACGGCGCGTTGTGGGACGCCTTCAGACGCCAGGGAATCCTGCAGGAGGCGTTGGCGGCGGCGGCCCCGTCGATCGCGGTTCGCACGCTGTCGATGGGCCTGGCGGGAACGGATGTCGAGCAGCACAGGCACTTCGCCGAAGCCGCGGAGACCTACCGCCGCGATCTCATGCGGCAGATGAACGGCGACATGACCGAGAACTCGCTGACCGGCGACTTCTCGTACGCCGCGGGCGCCGAGCTCTGGGAATCCGTGCCTCCGCTGGAGTACGAAGCTCCGCCCCTGGGCTGGGTGCTGGGCAACCGGATCCTGTCGCTTGCCGTGCTCGGCGCGTGGCTGGCGGGCGCCGTCCTGCTCGCATCCACTCAGGTCCGGCGGGCGGAGGTGGCCTAGATGACGGCGCGAACCGTCCTGAAGAACGAGTGGCGTCTGCTGATGGCCGATCGGCCGCTCAAGATCGCCCTTGGGCTCTTCGTCGTCCTGCTCGGCTACGCGCTGACGAACGGCGTCGTCTGGCTGCGGTTCCAGGAACGCACCGTGGAGGCCACGACGAGCGGCAACGTCGAGCGCGCCGCCGCCCTGCAGCAGGAACTGGAAGCCATCGAGGCCGGCGGCCAGCCCTCTTCGCCCTTCGCCGACCCTCGCTCGCCCCGCGTGCTGGGTGGACCTTCGGGCAGCCACACGGCCGTGCTGGCGCCGGGTCCTCTAACCGCCCTCGCGATCGGTCAGAGCGATCTCCTCCCCTACTACTACGACGTCAACATCTACACCAACGAAGCGTCGTTTCAACAGAACGGCGAGATCGAGAATCCACTCAACCTGATGGTTGGGCGGTTCGACCTCGCCTTCGCGGTGGTCTACCTGCTGCCGCTGCTCGTTCTGGCCCTCAGCTTCAACGTCCTGTCGGAGGAGCGCGAGCAGGGCACGCTGGCGCTGACCCTCTCGCAGCCGGTGTCGGCCCGGAGCGTCGTGACCATGAAGCTCGCGTTCCGGGCGCTGGTGGTCGCGGGGATCGTGCTTGGCGTCTCGCTGCTCGGCGCCCTGGCAACGGGAGGCTTCGGCTCGCCCGGCCGGATTCTCCTCTGGAGCGTCACGGTCGTCGCCTACTCGCTCTTCTGGTTCGCGCTCGCGGCGTGGGTCAACGCGCTCGGCCGATCCTCGGCCTGGAACGCGACCGTCCTGGTGGGCGCGTGGCTGGTTCTCGTCGTCGTGCTGCCGGCCGCGATCAACGCGGCGGCCGGCCTGCTGCACCCGCTGCCGTCGCGCGTCGAGATGGTCACGGCTCAGCGCGAGGCATCGAACGACGCCGTGAACCGGCGCAGCGAGCTACTCGCCCGCTACCTGGAAGATCATCCGGAGATGGCGGAAGGCGTGGTCGCCGACGAGCCGGGGCTGGGCGCACTCTCCTGGGCCGCCACGGACGCCGTGAACGGCCGCCTGGAGGAAGTCGCGGCGGAGCACGATGCCCGCCGCACCGAACAGACGGCTCTGGTGCGCCGCTACCGCTTCCTGTCGCCGGCGCTCCTGGCGCAGGAAGCGCTGCTCGACGCCGCGGGGACGGGAGACGCGCGCTTCGCCGACTTCCAGTCCCAGGTGCGGGAGTTCGCCGAGCAGTGGCGGGAGTTCTTCGTCCCCGCGATCATGGCCGACGAGCAGATGAACGCCGGCGTCCTCGCCGACGTGCCGACGTTCAGCCTCGCGGACGGGGACTCCGCCGACCTGGCCCGCCGGGCGACCGCGCCGCTCGCCGTGCTGGCTGGACTCCTCGCGCTGATCGGCGCGGCGGCGGGGGTTGGACTCGGCCGCGTGCGAGGCGCCGACTGACGGCGGATACGATGCGCAGTCACCATGCCGGGAACTCGCATCGTCTCCGCCGGCTTCGCCGCAATCGCCCTTCTACTGACCGCCCCGGCCGCCGCCCAGCGCGGCGCCCCGGCCGGCGAGTGGCCGAGCTACGGCGGTGACGTAGGGTCGACCAAGTACTCGCCGCTCGAGCAGATCGACGCCGCGAACTTCGGCGAACTCGAGGTCGCCTGGCGCTGGCGGTCGGTCGACGGTTTCCTCAGCAAGTCCGAGGCGGGCGGCGAGTGGTACGCCGACCGCGACGTCATCTTCAGCCGGCTGAAGGACGACGATCCGCTGCTCTGGCGCGCCGGCCGCGCTCCCTTCATCCGCAACCTGAAGGCGACGCCGCTGATGCAGGAGGGGCTGCTCTTCCTGAACACGCCGATCTCGATCGGGGCCGCGGTCGACCCCGGCACCGGCCGAACGGTCTGGGCGTACAACCCG
This sequence comes from Holophagales bacterium, assembly GCA_009837085.1. Taxonomy (GTDB): domain Bacteria; phylum Acidobacteriota; class Thermoanaerobaculia; order Multivoradales; family Multivoraceae; genus Multivorans. The sequence continues at coordinate 16,965 of VXUF01000162.1, read as the reverse complement.
AAGAGCTACGAGAGCGGCACGACGACGATGACCGTGGTCTGGAACCAGCGCGGCGTCGCCTACTGGAGCAACGGCGAGGAGGGCGACGACGCCGACAGCCGCGTCTACTGGGGCACGGGCGACGGCTACCTGCTCTCGGTCGACGCCCGTACTGGCCGCCCGAACGAGGACTTCGGCGACGGCGGCCGGGTCGACCTGATGGAGAACCTGCCACGCGCGAACCGCGGTGAGCGGGACTACCTGAACGCCCTGCTCTACTCGATGCAGTCGCCGCCGGTCGTGGTCCGGGACGTCGTCGTCACCGGCGCCTCGATCGCCGACCGCCGGATCACCAAGGAGTCGATCCCGGGCTGGGTGCGCGGCTGGGACGCGCGCACCGGTGAGCTCCGCTGGGTGTTCCGCACGGTGCCCCAGGAAGGCGACGAGGGAGTCGAGACCTGGGAGGACGGGTCCTGGCGCTACTCGGGCAACGCGAACGTCTGGACCATGCTCTCGGGCGACGACGAGAACGGCATCGTCTACCTGCCCATCGGCACCGCCACCAACGACTTCTACGGCGGCCACCGGCCGGGCGACAACCTCTACTCCGAGAGCCTGGTCGCGGTCGATGTCGAGACGGGCGAGAAGGTCTGGCACTTCCAGGCCGTCCGTCACGGCCTCTGGGACTATGACTTTCCCGCCGCGCCAACCCTGATCGACCTCCCGGGCCGCGGCGGCGCCGGCCCCCGACAGATCGTCGCCCAGGTCAGCAAGCAGGGATTCCTCTACGTCTTCGACCGCGTCACGGGTGAACCCGTGTGGCCGATCGAGGACCGACCGGTACCCCCGGCAACGATGCCCGGCGACACGGCGGCTCCTACCCAGCCCTTCCCGACGAAGCCGGCGGCCTTCGAGTACCAGGGCGTGACGGAAGACGACCTGGCCGACTTCACGCCCGAGATCAGACAGATGGCTCTCGACGTCATCAAGGACTACCGGATCGGGCCGCTCTACACGCCGCTCTCCCTGCCCGAACCCGGCGGCAAGCGGGGCACGATCTTCCGTCCGTCAGCCGGAGGCGGCGCGAACTGGTACGGCGCCGCGGTCGATCCCGAGACCGGCTGGCTCTACGTGCCGTCGCGGAACGCGTTCAGCATGGTCACGTTCTACACGCCGGATCCCCTCGAAGGCGGGACGCTCCGCTACACCCACGGCGGCCGCGGCCGCCGTCCCGCGATGCCGGAAGGTCTGCCCCTGTTCAAGCCCCCGTACACGCGGATGACCGCGATCGACCTCTTCACCGGCGAGCACGTGTGGATGAAGCCGCTCGGCAACAACGACACGCTGCGCAACCATCCTCGACTGAAGGATCTCGACCTGCCTCCGCTCGGCGGCGACACCTACACCGGACCGCTGCTGACGAAGACGCTGCTGATCCACGGCCAGCACGCGCCGGAGGACGACGGCGGCAACCGCCTCGTCGCCCGGGACAAGCGGACCGGCGACGTGATCGCCGAGGTGCCGCTGCCGGCGCGCGGGCTCGGCACGCCGATGACGTACCTCTGGGAGGGCAGGCAGTACATCGCGTTGACGGTCGCCGGCAGGCGCGAGACGGACGGCGTGCCGGAGTTGATGGCGTTCGCGCTGCCTTGACGCTTCCCGAAACACGCCGTCCCGCCGGAGCGTCCTGACAGTCATGAAGAACGCCCTCAGCTTCACGATTCTGGTCGCCGTTCTGGCTGGTTGCGGCGGCGGCGGCACCACGCCCGACGTCGCGGTCGTCGACGGCCCGGGAACCTCGTCGTTCAAGGGCGAGGTCTGGGCCGACAACTGGTTCGCCTTCTATGTTGGCGACCGCCTGATCATCGAGGATTCCGTGCCCATCACGACGGAGCGGTCGTTCAACGCCGAGGCGTTCGTCTTCAACGCCGACTACCCTCTGCAACTCAACTTCGTCGCCAAGGACTTCAAGCAGGACGACACCGGCCTGGAGTACATCGGCCGCGGCAACCAGCAGATGGGCGACGGCGGACTCATCGCGCAGTTCACGGACGCCGCCACCGGGGGGCCCGTCGCCGTGACCGACTCCGCCTGGCGATGCCTTGTGATCCACGAGGCGCCGCTCGACCGCGCCTGCGAGGACGAGGCCGATCCGGAGCCCGGCGTCGGCCCCTGCCAGTTCACGGCGACGGCCGAGCCCGAGGGCTGGCGCGAGCCTGGCTTTGACGACAGCGAATGGCCGTCAGCGGTCGAGCACAGCGCCGCGGCGGTCAGGCCGAAGGGCGGCTACGACGCGATCGACTGGTGGAACGACGCGCGCCTGATCTGGTCGGCCGACCTCGAGACGCACAACACGCTTCTCTGTCGCCTGACTGTGGAGCAACCCCCAGTAGCGATTCGAGCCCTCCGTGATCGGCAACGCTAGAGCGGGGGCGCGTGCCAGTTCAGCGCGTCGCCATGAAGGCGGCGACGGCTTCGCGGTGAGCGTCGCTCGCGTAGGCCGCGTTCAGTTCTTCCATTTCGCGGCGGTGGACTTCGTCCAGGTCGTGCGATGAGCCGTTCTTCGTCAACAACCGCTTGATGGCGCGAAGCGAACTGTCGGCGTTCTCGCCGATCCGGGCGGCGAGTTCGAGCGCCCGCTCCAGCGTCTCGTCGTGCGGCACGACGGCGTTCGCGAACCCCATCGCCTCGAGTTCCGGTGCGTCGTAGAGACGTCCGGTCAGGCACATCTCGCTCGCCTTCGCCCAGCCGACCCGCTGCATCAGGAAGTGGGAGGAGCAGAGCTCCGGCACCAGCCCCATCCGGACGAAGAACATGCCGACGCGGGCGCGTTCCGAGAGCACGATGACATCGAATGGCAGGGCCAGCGTGATCCCGACGCCGACGGCGACGCCGTTGATCGCGGCGATCATCGGCTTCGACTCCCGCACCAGTTCCACCCAGGGGCGCGCCGGCCTGCGGTCGGCTTCCTCCGCGGCCTCGCCGCCGTCGAGCCGGGCCTTGAACTGCGCTCCGATGTCGGCGCCGGCACAGAAGCCCCGACCCGCGCCGGTGACGACGATGGCCGCCAGCCCCGGGTCCGTGTTCGCGGCTTCGATCGCGTCCACCAACTCGAAGTTCATCTGCCGGGTCCAGGCGTTCAGCTTGTCCGGCCGGTTCAGGGTGACGATGCGGGTACGGCCCCGGTCTTCGACCAGGATCTGCTCGTAGTTCGACGCGGTCATGAGTGGTCTCCCGATCAGCCCGTGGTGAGAATGCGCGGCGGCGGAGCGGTTGCCTCGGCCTGCCGCCGCGCCAGGGAGATCCGGGCGCGGCGCGCCACGAACCACACGCAGACGAGGAACAGGGCGATCGCGTTGATCCTGAGCGGAAGGATCATCGTCGTGTGGACCGTCTCCGGCGACGATTGCATCTGGTGGATGCTCCGCCACCAGTTGACGGAGTAGTAGACGAGGGGCGCGTTGACCGAGGCGACGATGCTCGCCGCCGCCGTCCACGGCGCGCGCCGGTGCTCTTCGGCGAAGCGGCGCAGCGCCAGCACGCCCAGGAAGGTCAGCCACATGACGAAGGTGAAGGTCAGGCGTGGATCCCAGGCCCAGTAGACGCCCCAGGTCGGCTTGGCCCAGACGATGCCGGAGAGCAGACCGGCCGTCTCAAGCACGACGCCGACCTCGATCACGCCCACCAGCATGCCGTCGATCCAGGCCTTGCGCTTCCACAGCGAGGCGGCGCCCACGAAGCCGGCGCCGAAGAAGCAGACCAGCGCGTTCCACTGCAGCGGGACGTGGACGTAGAGGATGCGGTAGACCTCGCCCATGAAGCGCTCGGTGGGCGCCACGAACAGCCCGATGTAGACGCCCGCGACCAGCGCGGCGAGCCCCGTCAAACCGAACCAGTGCTCCCAGGCCCAGGCGCGCTTCGCGTCGGCGGTGGTCATCGCGCGGGGACGTTAGCACCGCACGTTGCTCTTGATACGGTCGGCGCTCGATTCCAGGCGGAGGAGCACACGAGCGATGACGGATTCCACAAACATCCTCGGCAGGTTGGGCGTATGGTCCGGTCTCGACAGCTTCGCGGCACCCCAGGCGGCCGAGTTCGCCGCCGCCATCGAAGCCCATGGCTACGGCGCGCTGTGGACTCCCGAGGCGGTCGGCCGTGACCCGTTCGCCCTCGTCGCCTACCTCGGCGCCCGCACCGAGCGCATCACCCACGCCACCGGGATCGCGAACATCTACGCCCGCGACGCGATGACGACGAAAGCGGTCCACAAGACGCTGTCCGAGATGTTGCCGGGCCGCTTCGTCCTCGGCCTCGGCGTCTCCCACCCGCACCTGGTTACCCACCTGCGCGGCCACGAGTACAAGCCGCCGGTGCCGAAGATGCGCGAGTACCTGGAGGCCGTCGGCAAGGCGTTCTACCGAGGTCCCGAGCCCAAACAGGAGGCGCCGATTGTGATCGCCGCGCTCCGGCCGCTCATGCTGAAGCTCGCCGCCACCGGCGCCGACGGAGCCCACCCCTACCTGGTAACACCCGAGCACACGCGAAGGGCGCGCGACATCATGGGCGACGGTCCGCTGCTGTGCCCCGAGCAGAAGGTCATCCTGACCACGGACGCCGAGGCGGCCCGCAAGATCGGCCGCGCCAACCTCTACGTCTACCTGCGGGCCCCGAACTACCAGAACAGCCTGCTCGAGCTGGGTTACACCGAGGATGACTGGCAGGAGTTCCAGGCCAGCGACCGCCTGGTCGACGCACTCGTCGCCTGGGGCACCGAGGATGAGGTCCGCGAGCGCATTCAGGCCCACTGGGACGCCGGCGCCGACCACGTCTGCATCCAGGCGTTCCGCCCCGACGGCAAGCCCGGAGCGGACCTCGACGCCCTGGCGAAGCTCGCGCCCGGCCGCTGACGCCAGCCATCGAAACGAAGGAGAACGAGCATGAAGAACCGCCACACCGCCTCTCTCATCGTGACCGTCGCCCTGCTGGCGCTGGCCGCACTCGCCTGCGCCCCGGCCGAGGAAGCCCCCGAACCGGTCGACCTCGAGGCGCCGCTCGCCGGTCTCGCCGAAGGCTGGAACACGATCACGCCGGGCGGGAGCACGACCTGCTCCGACGGCTCGCCGTTCCGGTTCTTCGTCCGCAAGGCCGATCCGACGCAGCTCGTGTTCTACCTTCAGGGCGGGGGCGGCTGCTGGACCGCCGAGACCTGCGACCCGCAGGGCCGGCCGACCTACACGATGACCGCGATCGAGGAGATGCGCTCTCCGAGCGGCACGGAGCCCGAGGAAGGCGCGGCTCACGGGATCGCCGCGTTCAACCACCCGGAGAACCCGTTCGCCGACCACAGTTTCGTGTTCGTGCCCTACTGCACCGGCGATGTCCACATCGGCGACCGCGACACGGTCTACGAAGTCCCGGCGACGGAGGAGGCACCGGCGCGCCAGGTGACGATCCACCACCGCGGCTACACGAACGGCCGGGCGGCTCTCGACTGGACCTACGAGCACTTCCTGGGTCCCGAGACGGTGTTCATCACCGGTTCGAGCGCCGGCTCGATCCCGTCGCCGGTCTACGCCCGCCACTTCGCGGAGAACTACCCCGACGCCCGCGTGACCGCCCTCGGCGACGGCGCCGGCGGCTACCGCAACCTCTCCGACGGCCGGCCGCACGAGTCCTGGGGAACGCTCGCCGCGCTCTCGCACTTCGAGAACATGAACGAGGTCGACACCGACAACTTCTCGTTCGAGGCGCTGTACATCCAGGCCGCCAAGGCCCATCCCGAGGCGATGTTCACGCGCTACGACACCGCGGAAGACGACGTCCAGATCCAGTTCCTGGAGATTGCCGGCACCGATGTCAGCGGCGGCCTGCAGCCGCTGCTCGACGCCAACGAGGCCGACATCGACGCGGCGCTCGAGGGCCAGGACAACTACCGGAGCTACATCGCGGCGGGCGAGCTGCACACGATCATGCTGCGGCCCCAGTTCTACACGTACGAGTCGGACGGCGTGAAGATCCGCGACTGGGTCGCGTCGCTCGCCGCCGGCGAAGCGGTCGACGACGTCCACTGCGGCGACTGCACCGGTTCGCCGGAGCCGGAAGCCATGGAGGGCAGCGAAGCGACCGGGCCGTAGGTCCGGAAGCCGGCGGGAACCCGTGTGGCGCGGACCCGCGCCACACGCGTCACAGTCCGTGCGCCCGTCATCGGGCGCACGGATGACACGCCGGCGCACCCAGTGTTTCTACTCCGGGAAGAGGCTCCGGTCGAGGCCGGGGATGATCTTCAGCGCGTTGCGGAAGTAGACCTTCTCGAGTACCTCGTCCGACAGGCCGAGCCCGTACATCTTCCAGTGGGCGTGGCGCTTCCGGTAGTAGTCGAAGTACTCGTCCCGCGTCTCCAGCACGCGGAAGTACACGTGGTAGCCCCAGATCGGATCCCAGGAGTCCTTGCCCATCAGGACGCGGTCCTGGTACTTCTCCATGAAGGCGGCGCCCGTGATCGGCTGCCGGCCGAGTTCGGCCAGGACCGCGCCGAGCTCCGTGTAGACGTTCGGCAGCTCGTCGAGCAGCTTGCCGAGCCGCTCAAGGTCGTTGCCGAACCAGCCGAGGTGGGCGTTGATGAACGTCGTGTTCGGGTGATTGCGGAACAGGTTGTGCTGCTCCTCCATCGTCTGGTCGAACGGGGCGAAGCGGGTCGCGTCGTCGCGACGCCGGTTCGGGAACTGCTTGAGTTCCAGCCAGCGCTCGTTGTGCTTGTCCCACGGGTCCCAGAACGGCGACGGCTCGCCGACGTGGATCAGGACGGGGATGCCGAGCTCGCCCGCCATTGCCCACACCGGGTCGATGCGCCGGTCGTCGGCCGCCACCCGGTTGCCGTCGACGTCGGTCTGGAACATGCTGAGGTTCTTGTAGATCTTGAGCCCCTGCGCGCCGGCATGGAAGTCCGCCTCGAGCTGCGCCGCAGCCTCCTCGCCCCAGCCGGGCTCGCCGATGCCGGAGAAGTCGACGTTCGCGTAGACGACGAACCGGTTCGGGTAGCGGCCCTTCGTCGCGGCGAGGTTCGCCTTGAGGTCCTCCCCGCTTTGGCCGCTCAGGTTGACGAACACGGCCATGTTCATCTCGTCCATGTCCCTGATCATCTGGTCGATCCGGGCCGGATCTCTGCCGCGCAGGTGGCCGTGAGCGTCGACGAAGGGGAACTTCGCTCGGGTCACCGGACCGCCCGGCACCTTGAGGCTCGAACGCGGCTCGTAGGCCTCCACGGTCATCTCCTGGCCGGCGGCAGGAAGCGCCGCCGTGAGCAGCAGAGAGGCGAGCAGGACCGAGCCTGGACCACCGAAGAGTGTCGACGCGTTCGAACGATGGATGACCGGCATGTTCTCTTCCCTCGGGTCCTGGTTGCTTGTCGAAGCGGTCGGAGTCTACGGCAGATTCGGCACATGGCGCGCGTATACTCCCCGCGATGTCCATCGTGCGCGCCGCCGAGGTCGTCGTGCTGCTCTGCACCGTGTACATCGCCTGCGGGCTGGCCTTCGCTCCCTTCTTCGCCTGGCGCGGGGTCGGCCGCATCGATCCCGCAGCACGATCGACCGGCCTGGGCTTCCGGCTCATCATCCTCCCCGGCGTCGCTGTGCTCTGGCCCGTCCTTCTGCGGAGGTGGCTTGCCGGCCGGCAGGCCCCCTCGGAGCGCAACGCTCATCGCGATGCGGTCGCCGCTCGACCGAGGCAGGCCTCCGGGTGATCCGCGGTCTGCGGCGGCGTCACCGCCTGATCTGGACGGTGCTGTTCCCCATCCTGGCAGTCCTGCTCGCCGCGGCGGCCCTCCTTCGCTCCGAGGCGCCGCTCATGGACGCCCTGCCCGACGCGCGTGAGGTCGCGGCGGACGCCGTCGAGCCGTGAGCGCCGAGTATCAGGCGGTCCTCTGGAACCGCAACAAGAAGCTCTACGACCTCACCATCGCGGCGGGCATCCTCGTTTTCCTCGGCCTCTTCGTCGGCATCGGGGTCGTGACACGACCTCAGACGACGCTCGAAACGCTGCTGATCCGCGGTTTCGGCGCCGGCGCCCTGCTGCTGCTGCACGTCGTGCTCGCCATCGGACCGCTTTGCCGGCTGGACACGCGGTTCCTGCCCCTGCTCTACAACCGCCGGCACCTCGGCGTCTGCGTCTTTCTGCTGGCTCTCGCCCATGGCGGATTCTCGATCGTCCAGTTCCACGGCCTCGGGGTCCTGAATCCACTGGTCAGCGTGCTCGCGAGCAACGGAAACTACGAAAGCCTGACCCAGTTCCCGTTCCAGGCGCTCGGCCTCGCGGCGCTCGCCATCCTGTTCCTGCTGGCGGCGACCTCGCACGACTTCTGGCTCGCCAACCTGACCGCACCGGTCTGGAAGTCGCTCCACATGCTGGTGTACATCGCGTACGCGCTGGTCCTCGTGCACGTTGCGCTGGGGAGCCTGCAGGCACTGGAGCGGCCGCCGGCGCTCGCCGTCCTGCTGGGCATCGGCTTCGCCGGCATCGCCTCGTTGCACCTCGCGGCCGGCTGGCGCGAACGCGCCCCGACACCGGCCGCGGCGGAGGACACCGCGGTCGACGTCTGCGCCGCTTCCGACATTCCCCTCGACCGGGCGCTGATCTTCGTCCTCAGCGGTGAACGAGTGGCGGTGTTCCGCTATCGCGCGAACGGCGGCGAACGGATCGCGGCCATCTCCAACGTCTGCCAGCACCAGAACGGCCCTCTGGGTGAAGGCCGGGTCATCGACGGCTGCATCACCTGCCCGTGGCACGGTTACCAGTACCGTCCCGAAGACGGCTGCTCACCGCCGCCGTTCACCGAGACGATTCCGACCTTCAACGTGCGTGTCGAGGATGGCCGGGTGCTGGTCGATCCGCGGCCCAATCCGCCCGGAACCCGCTCCGAGCCGGCGCGGGTCGCCTCTGCAGCCGGCGCCGGGGAGCCTTCATGACCGGCGGCCGCCACGACGACTTCTACGTCGGCTACCTCGACGAAACGCCCCCTGGTATCGGCCGGTTCGCGCGCCGGCTGGCCGTCGGGCTGGTCGTCCTGGCGGCGGCGACCGGCCTCTGTCTGGCGCTGCTCCTCGAACGCTTCGACGAGGGCGTGTTCGAGTACGGCACGGTGCGAGACTACGAAGGCGAACTGCTCGTCGACCCCCATCCCCGGCTGCTCACGGCGGACGGTCCGGCCGACGGGTATCTTCTGGTCGCCGTCGGGAAGCATGGACTCGAAGTGGACGAGGCGCCGAGCCGACCATGGCGTCCCGGCCCGTCACAGAAGATCGCACTCGCAGGCACGCTGATCCAGAATCCGGAAGCGGCGATGCTCGAAGTGCACTCCCTGACGTTTCCCGACGGACACGCAGCCGGCGCCGCCGTCCCCGACACGGGGTCTTCCGTTCGCCCGGAGACGACGCCAACCGGAGAGCACCGCGTCGTGGTGCATGCCGACCAGCTCGTCGGCGAGATCGTCGACACGAAGTGCTACCTCGGCGCGATGAAGCCGGGCCGCGGCAAACCACACCGCGACTGCGCCTCGCTGTGTATTCGGGGCGGGATTCCCGCCGCCCTGCTGGTGCGGACGGAGGACGGGGCGCGGCATCTGGTGCATTTGATGAGCCTCGGCCGGCCGGTCGGCGCCGAAGTGCTCGCTTTCGTCGGCCGACCGGTTGAAGTCACCGGCCTGCTGAGAAGCATGGATGGGCGCCTGTTCATGGACGCGTACTTCTTGAAGGCGATCGGTTCGTCCACCCCGCCTCTTGACCTTCTCCGGCGAGCGACCTCCGGCGGACCGGAGAGCAGCCCATGACGGACCCGGCCCGAGAGAGCACCTCGACGACCGCGACGGCCGCCACCGCTGCGATCCCGAGCCCCGAACACCTGCCCGACGGACAGATCGAAGCCGGTCCCTACCGCCTGCGTTTCGCGCGCACCGCCGAGGACATCGACCGGCTGCTGACCCTGCGCTTCAAGGTCTTCAACCTGGAGCTGGGCGAGGGACTCGACGAGTCCTACGACACCGGGCGCGACACGGACGACTTCGACGCGAGCTGCCACCACATGCTGGTCGAGCGGACGGACGGCACGATGATCGGCACCTACCGGATGCAGACGGCCGCCATGGCGGCCCGCGGCAACGACTTCTACTCAGCCACCGAGTACGACCTCGGCGCCCTGCCGCGCCGCGTGCTCAATCAGTCGGTCGAGATCGGCCGCGCGTGCATCCATCGCCGGCACCGGAAGCGGACCGTTCTCTTCCTGCTCTGGCAGGGCCTGGCCCGCTACATGGTTCACAACCGGCTCCGCTACCTGTTCGGCTGCTGCTCGCTCACAAGCCAGGACCAGGCCGCCGGCATCCGGCTCTACGGGCAGCTCGTCGCGGCGGGCAAGGTCCGGCCAGACCTCGACGTACCGGTTCTCGAGCACGCCCGCTGCGAGGCACCGCCCGAGATGGTCGAGGAAGTTCCGGAGGTCGAGATACCACCCCTGTTCGCGACCTACCTGCGCTACGGCGCCCTCGTCTGCAGCCGGCCGGCAATCGACCGCGACTTCAAGACGATCGACTACCTGGTCCTGATGGACACGGCCACGCTCAGCAGGCGGATCCGGCTGATCTTCGGGCTCGACCAGGCTCCGGCGGCCGCCACGGCGACGCCGGCTGCCACGTAGAACCGCCAAGCCCGTCGCAGGCTCCGTGTCCGGCCCCAACGTTCACTTCCTCCGCCGCCTCGTGCGGCTGTGGCGGCTGGCCTGGCGGGGCCCGGCGTTCCTCCTTGTCACCGTGGCCGCGTGGCTGCCGCTGTTCGTCCTGAAGCCGTTCCTCGCACGCCGCCGCTATCCGGCCTGGCGGAAGATCCGTGCCGGCATCATGCGCCGCTGGGGCCGCGCATGCCTGGCCGTGCTCGGCTGCCGGGTCACGGTCCGGGGCGCGCCGCCCGCGCCGCCCTGGCTGCTCGTTTCGAACCACATCTCCTACGTCGACATCCTGGTCCTCGCCGCGCACTCGCCCGCGCGCTTCGTCTCCAAGGCCGAGATAGCCGACTGGCCCCTGGCCGGGACCGTGTGCCGGACGGTCGACATCATCTTCGTCGACCGCGGCCGGCGGCGCGACGTCACGCGGGTCGGCGACCAGATCGCCGAGGCCCTGGAGGCGGGCGATCCGGTCATCCTGTTCCCCGAAGGCACCTCGACACCGGGCGACGCCGTCGCGACGCTGAAGCCCTCCCTGCTCGCGCCCGCAGCCGCCAGACAACTGCCCGTCCACTGGGCCGTTCTGCGCTACGAGACACCGGATGACGAGGATCCCGCTTTCCTGAGCGTCGCCTGGTGGGGCGAGATGCCGATGACGCCGCACGCGCCCGAGCTGCTCAAGCTTCGGCGGATCGATGCCGAACTCGAGTTCGGTGAAGGACCGTTCCGGCACCCGGACCGCAAGGAACTCGCCCGCCGGCTGCGGGAGCGGATGGCGGCCGCGTTCCGGCCCATGGTCTCGAGCGGGGAAGCCGCCGCGTCGACCAGCGACCGCCGCTTCCCATGACGACCTCCGCGCGGGGGTTACCCTGGCTTCGGATCGCCGTCGGGGTCTACTGCGCGGCCCTTGCCGGCTCGACGGTCGTGCGGTTGGCCGACGACGGACAGCAGCCACAGCCGGAAGATGGCGAGACGGTGGAAGTCCCCTCGCCGGACGGCGAAGGCACGTTGCGCATCGCCTGGAGGGAAGCGCCTTTCCCGCACGAGGAGACACCGCCCCTCCTGCTCCTGCACGGTTCGCCCGGCAGCGCCGCGAACTTCGACGGCTTGATGTCGCAATCGATCACGCGGCGGATCATCGCGCCCGACCTGCCCGGCTTCGGAGCCTCCGACCATCGCGTCGCCGACTACTCCTCTCGCGGCCACGCCGACTCCACGCTCGAGCTTCTCGATCGACTGGACATCGAGCGGTTCCACGTCCTCGGCTTCAGCATGGGCGGCGCGGTAGCCCTGCATCTCGCCGACCAGGCACCCGACCGAGTCGCCTCCGTCATCCTCATGTCGTCGATCGGCGTCCAGGAACTCGAGCTCCTGGGCGACTACCGGGTCAACCACGGCCTCCACGGGCTCCAGCTCGGTCTGTTCTGGGCAGTGCGGAATCTCGTCCCCCACTTCGGCGCCCTGGACATGGCCGTCGCCCGTTCCTACGCCCGAAACTTCTACGACACGGACCAGCGGCCGCTACGCGGCATCCTGGAGTCCCTCGAAGCGCCGGTCTTCATCATCCACGGCGCCCAGGATCCGCTGGTGCCGGCCGCCGCGGCGCGGGAGCACCACCGGATCGTGCCGCACAGCGAGCTGTGGATGCGACCGGACAGCCACTTCTTCCTGTTCCGCGGCGGCGAGCACCTGGCGGCCCGTATCGAGGACTTCCTGAGCCGGGTCGAGGCCGGCGAGGCGCCGACGCGCGCCGACGCCGAACCGGAGCGGCTGCGGCAAGCGGCGCTGCCGTTCGACGACCTGGACCTTCCGCCATTCACCGGGCCCGCTCTGCTGATTGTCTTCCTGCTCCTCGTCTTCGCCGCCTACATCAGCGAGGACCTGACCTGCATCACCGCCGGCCTGCTCGTGGCCCAGGGCCGGCTCGACTTCCCGGTCGCCGTCGCCGCCTGCTACGTCGGCATCCTGAGCAGCGACCTCGGCATCGCCTGGCTCGCGCGTGTCCTGGGCCGCCCGGCTCTCAGAGTGCCGCCCTTCAAGTGGTGGGTCAGCGACGCATCGATCGAGGAGGCTTCGGCGTGGCTGCGCCGACGCGCCCTGGTCGTCGTCCTGGTCAGCCGTTTCCTCCCCGGAACGCGGCTGCCGACCTGCCTCGCCGCCGGCATCCTGCGCACCAGTCTGCTTCGATTCTGCTGCTACTTCGCCCTCGCCGTGGCGATCTGGACTCCCGCCTTCGTCGGCGTGAACGCGGTGCTGGGACGCGAGGCGGTCGAACGCTTCGGCGGGCGCCTGCCGGGGGGCCTTCTCGGCGCCGCGCTGGCCCTGGCCCTCGTCATCTTCACCGTACGTGGCGTCGTCGTGCCGCTGTTCACCTGGCGCGGCCGCCGCCTCTGGCGCGGCCGGCTGCTGCGCATCCGCCATTGGGAGTTCTGGCCGATGTGGGTGTTCTACCCGCCTCTCGCCGTCTACATCCTGTGGCGGAGCCTGCGGCGCGGCAGCCTGACGGCGTTCACCGCGATCAACCCCGCCATGCCCCTGGGCGGCCTGTTCGGGGAGTCGAAGAGCGACATCCTCGACGGACTGGCCGGAATCGGCGAGGCACTGCCGGCCTGGAGACGTCTGCCGACCGGCCGCCCCGAGGAACGCGTCGCGGCCCTGCACCGGTTCCTCGAGGACGAGAACCTCGACTTCCCGATCGTGCTCAAGCCGGACACCGGCGAACGCGGCCGCGGCGTCGCCGTCGCGCGCTCCGAGGCCGACGCGGCGGCGTTCTTCGAAGCAACGCCCGGGCCCGCTCTCGCGCAGGAACACGTCGCAGGCGAGGAGTACGGGGTGTTCTGGGCCCGCCACCCGGGCCGGCAGGATGGCCGCGTTTTCTCGATCACCCACAAGGTGCGACCCGCCGTGACCGGCGACGGAACCAGCACCCTCGAACGATTGATCCTCGACGACCCGCGCGCGGTCGCCATCGAGCACATATACCGGCGGGAGCATCCCGAGGCGGCGACGCGCGTTCCGGCCGCCGGCGAGAACGTCGAACTGACCGAGGTCGGCGCCCACTCCCGAGGGACGATCTTCCTGGACGCCAACGACCTGCACACGCCGGAACTGGAGCAGGCGATGAACGCGATCTGCGCCGCCTACGACGGCTTCGACTTCGGCCGCTTCGACGTTCGCGTCCCGAGCGCCGAGGCCCTCCAGCGCGGCGACGGTCTCCGTCTGCTGGAAGTGAACGGAGTGACGTCCGAGGCCACCCACATGTACGACCCCCGCTACGGCTTCTTCGCCGCCCACGCCATCCTGCGGCGGCAATGGAAGCTGGCGTTCGACCTGGCGGAGGAACGCATTGCCCGCGGCGGCCGACCGGCCAGGTTGCGCCAGATTCTCCACGCCGTGCGGGTTGAACGACGAGCCCGCCGCCGCACGGCATAGGCACTCGCCGGCTGCGCCGGCGACCTCGCGCCTTACCCGGCCTTCGCGGGCGTCTTCTTCTTCGCCGTGCGCCGGCGCGGCTTCGGCTTCTCCAGCGCATCGAGACGCGCCTCGATCGCGCTCAGCTGTTCGATCACGGCCTCCAGGTCCGCCTTGCCGGGGACACCGAGCTTCTCGAGCCGGCGCTCCAGGTGCTCATCGATTCCCGTCCGCGCCTTGGTCCGGGTCTGTTCGATCCCCTTCTCGGCCGCGGATCGCACCTGCTGGACCTTCTCCTCGGCCTTGTCCCGCCAGCCGCTCAGGGACTCCTTGCCCTGGCTCTCGACCTTCGCGCCGCGGGCGACCAGCCGGTCGAAGACCTTGGCGCCCACATCTGCCGCCTCGCCCGCTACGCCGGCGCCGGCGAGCGCCACCTTGTGGGCCGTTTCGACGGCTGACTCGACCACCGACCGCGGTTTCGAGTCGCTATCCCTGGTTTCCGTCGCGGATGCTGCTGTCATCTGATTCTCCCCTTGTCGGTTGGGGCTTCGTTTCGCGCAGGCCGCCGCGATCCCGTCAGGAATCCCGGGCCTCCGCCAGCCGCCGTTTCACGGTCTCGATGGGGTTGCGGTAGTCCACCGTACCCAGACCGCGGTTGGTCAGCTTGTAGCCGATCAACGCCTGCAGCTTCTCGGGCATTTCCACCACGACTTCCCACGGCACGCCGACGAACTGATTCTCCCGCTGCTTGAGCCAGGCCAGGTTGAAGTTGAAGTTGAGGGAGCGTCGGTAACCGTTCTCCGTCGAGTTCCCTCCGCCCCGGTGCCAGACGGCACCGTCCCAGAGGAACAGCGCCCCGGCCGGCATCTCAACCGTCAGAGTCGGCACGTCGGGATCGACGGGATCGGCCGAGCGATGGCTGCCGGGAACGATCTCCGTCGCTCCGTTGTCGGCCGTGAAGGGATCGAGTGCAATCAGCGTGTTGGCGATCAGGGGAACGTGCGGCCGCGGCAGCGGATAGTGGCCGTCGTCCTGGTGCATCCGCTGGGGACGGTCGCCCGGCCCCGGCCGCATGGCCGCGACGCCGGAGACCTGGTAGTCGGGGCCCAGCACCGCCTCCACCAGCCCCAGCAGACGATCGTCCATGAGGAGCTCGTCGACGGCCCGCGTCTTGGCCAGCAGGTTGTGCGTGTGGATCGTCTGCTGGCCGTAGTCGTCCGTCATCCGGCTGCCGATCTCGTCGAAGACGGGCGCGAGATCGCGGCGCAGCCGCTCCAACATCTCCTCGCCGAGGAAGCCTGGTTCGACCGTGTAGCCGTCTTGGCGGACGCGGCGTGCTGCGCTCTCGATATCCATGAGTCTCTTTGCGTGGCGATCCGATCAGCGTCCCGTGGCAGCGTAACAAAGCGGGTAGCCTCCACTCCATGAGAATCAAGACGATGTTCCGCCGACCGATGTTCCGAGCCCTCCTGGCGACGCTAGTCGCGCTCACCGCGTTCACCGGCGCCTGGGCGCAAGGTGAAGCCCCGACCCAGTCGTTCACGGCCAGCGACGGCGTCGAAATCCACTACCTTGTCGAGGGCCGCGGCGACCCGGTCGTGCTGCTCCACGGCATCACCGGCACCGCCGCCTCGAACTGGGGCGCCGCCGGCATCATCGGCCGGCTGGCCGAGGAGTTCCAGGTCATCGCCGTCGACCAGCGCGGCCACGGCATGAGCGGCAAGCCGTACGATCCCGCGAGCTACGGCGAGCGCATGGCCCTGGACGTCGTCGACCTGCTCGACCATCTGCGGCTGCAGCAGGCGCATGTCGTCGGCTACTCGATGGGCGGCTTCATCACGATGAAGCTCGTCGCCCTGGCACCTGACCGGCTGATGTCGGCGGTGGTCGGCGGCGCCGGCTGGCCGAGTCCTGAACTGCGCGACGACGCGATGTTCGACGCGCTGGCCGCCTCCCTCGAGGCGGGCAAGGGCGGCGGTCCCCTGGTCGAGTTCCTGTGGCCCGGCGAGGAACCACCGACCCCCGAACAGGTTCAAGCGATCGGCCAGGCGATGGTCGCCTCGAACGACCAGATGGCCCTGGCAGCCGTCGTCCGCGGCATGCCCGCCCTCGACGTGAACGCCGAACTCCTCCGCATCAACAAGGTGCCGACCCTCAACATCATCGGCAGCGACGATCCGCTGAAGCCCAACGCCGACGCCCTCGCCTCTGTCATGAAGGAGCACCGCCTCCACATCATCGAAGGCGCCAACCACATGACGACCCTGAGCTCCCCCGAGTTCCTCGACACCGTCCGCGCCTTCTTCATCGAACTCTGCAACTGCGCGTAACGGCGGCGGCGCAGCGCAGCTCTTCGGTTGCACCCGCCTGCCGCGGAGTCCCGGGGAGAGGGTCCCTGGGGCCGCTCCCGCTTTCTGGGTGAATGGGAAGTAAGCGCTCGCTTCGGTCGGCTGCGTTTCACGTCGGCATCGGTACAGGCAAGTTCGTCGGGAGTCACTTGCCTCCAGCCCCCAGGGACCCTCTCCCCGGAACTCCGCAGCAGGCTCGTCGTCGTCACGAGAGCGCACCGAAGGGACCCGATCACTGTTCAGGTGTCCGGCTGTCAGTAAGTAGCCGGTGGCTAGGCGTCCGTAGGGGATCCAGGATCCCTCCGAGGAACAGCCACGGGCACGCCTGGCCCGCGACGACCGCCCGAGAGCGCAAGACAAGTGCACGAAGTGCGACAACGTCCAGCCCGGCGCGGGGCCGCAGGGGAGGGGTTCCCTGCGGGCTCGCAGCGAGCGACTCCCGGCGACCTGGCCGTAAGCACCGACCATCCGAAGCGAGCGGAGTGAAGTGAGCCCATCTCGGGCGATAGCCCATGAAGTCCAA
>VXUF01000064.1 GCA_009837085.1 Holophagales bacterium | reverse complement strand
TGCGGCCTCGCGCGTTTCCTTCAGAAGGCCGGCGGGGACGCCGGCGCACCCAGTGGGGGACGTTGCTACAGTCGCCGGAACAATGTCCACCCACGACGAAACCACAGGCCCCGAGGGCTACGACCAACCCGCCGTCGAGGCCTGGATCGCCGGGAATGTCGACAGCCTGACGCCGCCCCTTCAGTGGACGCGACTCGAGGGCGGCCACTCGAACCTGACCTACAGGATCGACGACACGGCGGGTCGCACGGCTGTCATCCGGCGGCCGCCGCAGGGCAAGCTGCTGCCCAAGGCGCACGACATGAGCCGCGAGTGGGCGCTGATCTCGGCGCTCGGGCCGACTCCGGTGCCGGTGCCGCCGGCGATCGCCTTCTGCGAGAGTCCGGACGTCACCGGCGCCTGGTTCTACGTGATGGGCCTGGTCAACGGCCGGCCGCTCTACAGCTCGGCCCACACCGAGGAGTGGGTGCCGCGCGAGCGCCGCCCGAAGCTGGCGCACTCGTTCATCGACGTCCTGGCCGAACTCCACGCCGTCGACCCGGACGAGGTCGGTCTCGGTGAGCTCGGCAAGCGCGACAGCTACGTCGGGCGCCAGCTTCGCACGTGGTACCGGTCGTGGACGGCGTCGGTCGAGCCGGCGCAGCTCGACGACGCGCGGGCGCACGAGCTGCAGCGGTACTTCCTCGAGCACCTGCCGGACCAGGGTCCGGCGCGCGTGGTCCACGGCGACTACGGCCTCCACAATTGCCTGGTCGGGCCGGACTCGACGATTGCCGCCGTCGTCGACTGGGAGATCTCGACCCTCGGCGATCCGCTGGCGGACCTGGCCTACGCGATGAACCAGTGGATGCCGGCGACGGACACCATGCCCACCGGCTCGGGGGGCGCCACCGCGGCGCCCGGCTTCCCTGCGCGCGAGGAGCTGCTGGAGCGGTACGCGGAGCGGACCGGCCGCGACCTGTCGAATCTCGACTACTACGTCGGCTTCAACCGCTGGAAGTCCGCGGCGATCGTGCACGGCGTGTATGCCCGGTACATGGAAGGCAAGAAGAGCACCGAAGGCGTCGACCTGCCCGAGATGCGCCAGCGCATCATCCGGACGCTCGACCTGGCTGAAGAAGCGGTCAACCGCCTCTGAGGCGCCGCAGCGACAAGGAGCGAGGCCTGCGGCCTCGCACGTTGTTCTTCAGAAGGCCGGCGGGGACGCCGGCGTACCCAGTGTGGACCGTCGACGGGGTTGCATACTGGGTGCGCCGGCGTCCTCGCCGGCTTGCGGGCGACCGCCGCGAAGCGGTGGCGACCGAAGGTGACCTGCGAGGCCGAAGGCCTCACCTTCCCTACGGCAGCCGGAAGGCGACAAGCTCTTCCGTCGCCGCGACCGCCACGTACTGCCTCCCGTCCGCCGCCAGGTAGGTCATCGGGTTCGCGTTGCCCTGGAGCGGCAACTCCGCCGACCACAGTTCGTCGCCCGTCTCCACCTCGAGCGCCCGGAAGCGGCGGTCGTCGGTCGCCGCGATGAAGGCGAGGCCACCGGCGGTGACGATCGCCGACGCGCGGCCCGGGCGGCCGGTCTCCCGCTTCTCCGCGGGCAGCCCCTCCGTCACGCCGAGCGACCGCCGCCAGGCGACTTCGCCGGTATCGGCATCGACCGCGGTCAGCGTCCCCCAGGGCGGCTTCTGGCACGGCCAGGACACGTCGCCGATGCGGACCGCGAAGGAGAACGGCCGGGCCACCCGCAGGACGTACGTGGCGGAATCGGCCTCCGTGTCCTCCTCCACCCAGCCCATCGTGCCGACGTCCTGGCTGAAGGCGAGCAGTCGGCGCGTCGCCGGATCGAAGCCGACGCCGCCCCAGTTCGGGCCGCCGGCCAGGCCCGGGAACAGCAGGGTGGCGCCGCGGTCCTCGGCGCCCCGAGGCATCCACGGCGTGTACGGACCCGCGTTGTGAAGCGGTCCGGCGCTCTCGACCAGTTCCGCGCAGGCCTCCGCGTGCTCCGGCGTCGTGTCCCCGGCGGTCACCAGGTCCTCCGGCTCGTAGCCGACTCGCCCCAGCGCCGGCGTCACGCTCGGGATCGGCTGGGTCGGGTGGGTCTGCTCGCCGGGCACTTCGCTCGCCGGCATCGCCCGCTCCTCGACGCCGAAGACCGGCTCGCCGTTCTCCCGGTTCAGGACGAACAGGTAGCCCGACTTCGTCGTCACCGCGAGGGCGTCGATCGTCTGCCCGCCCCGCTCGACCTCGAACAGCACCGGCGGCGCCGGCGGGTCGTGGTCCCAGATGTCGTGGTGGATCGTCTGGAAGTGCCAGCGGTACTCACCGGTGTGGATGTCGACCGCGACGACCGAGTTGGCGAACAGGTTGGCGCCGTGCCGGTCACCGCCATAGGCGAAGGGGATGGGCGCCGCCAGCGGCAGGAACACGAGAGCCCGCTCCTCGTCGACGGTGAAGTAGAAGGGCCAGGCGTTGCCGCCCAGGCGGCCCCGCCAGCTCTCGCCCTCCCAGGTCTCGTGGCCGGTCTCGCCCGGCTGCGCCACCGAGTTGAACTCCCAGAGCTTCTCGCCGGTGACCGCGCTGAACGCCCGCGCGTTGCCGATCCCGCCCGCCGTGCCCGGCGGCGTGTTCGCGCCGACGACGACGACGTCCGCCCAGACCAGGGGCACGGAGTTGTAGGGAACGCCGATGTCGACCGTGCCGCCGTCGCCGAACTCCGTCACCGCCGCGCCGGTGGCCGCGTCGAGCGCGATGAGGCGCGTGCCGGCGCAGAACACGATGCGGGGCGGCGCCCCGTCGGCGCCGCCGCCCGGCCAGTACGAGACGCCGCGGCGCGACGGAGCGCCCTCCGCCACCGTGTGGCGCCAGATCTCGTCGCCGGTCGCCGCGTCGAGCGCAACGACGGCATCGGCAGCCGGCAGGTACATCAGGCCGTCGACCACGATTGGCGTCGCCTGCGAGCGGGCCGGCCGCCCGCGGTCCCCGGCCGCGTCCTCGCCGGGCGAAGAGGCGAGGGCAAAGGTCCAGGCCGGCGCCAGGTCCGCGACGTTGGCCGTCGTGATCTCGGCCAGCGCCGAGTATCCGGTTCCGGCCGCGTCGCCGCGGTACATCGGCCAGTCGCCATCCTCCGCGCCGTTCGACGTCGGTCCGCAGGCAATCAGCACCGCTCCGGCCACCGCCAGTGCGACCGTGATCTTCGCCTCCCGCTTCACTGCCTCACCGCTTCCATGCTTCGCGTCCCTCGCCGAAATCGCTGAGCCGCTGCCCAGAAAACGGGCTACACTGTAGCCGAGACCCGCTGCGAGCAGTCGACCGCTGACCCGCCGCGGGTCTCATGGCTTGGAGGGGAAGAGGAAGGGTATGCAAGCGCGCCGTTCGTTCACCATTCCGCTGGCGTTGCTGGTCGCCGCCTCGGTCGGAGCCCCACCCGCGAGCGGCCAGGACGAGGAGAAGGTCGACTACCTCACTCAGGTGAAGCCGATCCTCGAGGCGTTCTGCTACGAGTGCCACGGCGAGGACAGGTCGCGCCGCGAGGCGGACCTCCGGCTCGACATCAAGGAGCTGGCGTTCAAGGACCTCGGCGGCTTCCCCAACATCGCCCCCGGCGATCCCGCCGACAGCGAGCTCTACATCCGGGTGAGCTCGGAGTTCCTGGAGATGCGGATGCCGCCCTACGAGGCCGGCACGCAGTTGAACGAGGAGCAGATCGAGACGATCCGGCTGTGGATCCTGCAGGGGGCCGAGTGGCCGGAGGACGAAGAAACGGATGGGTAGAAGTGGAGCCGGCCTGACGGCCGGCGCGTCCTTTCAGAGGGCCGGCGGGGACGCCGGCGTACCCAGTAGGAGACTCAAGATGAGGCGAAAGACCGAAACTCGGATCAAGCGGATCGTCCTGTTCCTGCTCGCGGCCGCCATTGCCGCCCAGGCCGTCGCGCAGACGGGATACGGCCGCGGCCGCAGCGGCCTCCCCCGCGTCGAACTGCCCGACAAGCCGTGGATCATGAACACCCACCTGATCCCCGAGGTGAAGGTCTCCGTCGTCGCCCGCGGCATCAACCGCCCGTGGTCCCTCGCCTTCCTGCCCAAAGGCGACATGCTGATCACCGAGCGCGGCGGCGCCCTGCGCATGGTCCGCGACGGCGTGCTGGTCGAGGAGCCGGTCGCCGGCGTCCCCGACGACGTGCTCGCCCGCAGTCTCGCCGGCATGATGGAAGTCGCCGTCCACCCGCACTTCGCCGACAACGGCTACGTCTACCTCACCTACACCCGGCAGGTCTCCGGCCGCGAGGGCACCGTCGCCCTGGTCCGCGGCAGGCTCGACGGCATGTCCCTCGTCGATGTCGAGGACGTGTTCGTCGCCGAGCCCTGGGGCGGCTCGATCGCCGCCGCCCGGCTCGCCTTCGTGCCCGGCGAGGACATCATGTACATGACGATGGGCGGGGCCTTCGGCGCCGACCTGGTCGACGGCACGCAGAGTTTCTTCGGCCACGCCAAGCTGGCCCAGGACCCGAACAGCCACGCCGGCAAGACGCTGCGCCTGCGGCTCGACGGCAGCGTGCCCGACGACAACCCCTTCGTCGGCAAGGAAGGCCACAAGCCCGAGGTCTACTCGATGGGGCACCGCAACCAGATGGGCCTGGCGCTCCACCCCGAGACCCACCAGCCCTGGACCACCGAGCACGCCCCGCAGGGCGGCGACGAGCTGAACGCCATCGAAGCCGGCAAGAACTACGGCTGGCCCGTCGTTTCCTACGGCCGCCACTACAACGGCGTGCGCATCTCCGAGCGCTTCTGGGCCGAAGGGATGGAGGAGCCGGCGATCTTCTGGCTGCCCTCGATCGCACCGTCCGGGCTCATGTTCTACACCGGCGACGCCTTCCCCGAGTGGAAGGGCAACCTGTTCGCCGGCGCCCTGATGACGGGACGGATGCCCAACACCGGCCACCTCGAACGGCTCATCTTCAGCGAGGCCGGCGAGGAGCTCGGCCGCGAGTGGCTGCTGAAGGAGATCGGCAAGCGCATCCGCGACGTCCGCCAGGGCCCCGACGAGTTCATCTACGTCATCACCGACGAGACGGACGGGGCGCTGTTGAAGCTGGAGCCGGTCGAGACGGCAGACGGGGACGAGACGACCGCGGGGTAGCCCACTGGGTGCGCCGGCGTCCCCGCCGGCTTTCGGGCGACGCCGCGAAGCGGTGGCGACCGAACTGGAATCGTGAGGCCGAAGGCCTCTCCTTGAAGGAGCGAGGCCTGCGGCCTCGCGCGTGTTCCTGGCCGCCTGCGGCGGCGGCCGGCGGGGACGCCGGCGCACCCAGTGTGGAACTACGGGGTGTACCAGATGGGCGAGCTCCAGGCCCGTTCCTGGTGCGTCGCCTGTAGATCGGGGTTCGGCTCGATGCCGAGGCTGAGGGCGTCCCACGTGGACCAGCGGCAGGTCGGATTCTCTAGCACGCGGAGGTAGTAGAAGGAGCGGGCGCCGGGGTCGAAGTCGGGGTCGGTCCAGGTGGTCCGGAGTTCGACGGCGCCCTTGTCACGGCTGATCGAGCAGTCGTCGAGGTTGACCTGGGCGCCGTTGTCGGCGCAGCGGTGGGTCTCGGGGTCGGGTTCGAGGCCGTCGGAGCAGACGACGTCGTAGACCTGTTCCTGGGCTTCGCCGTCTTCGAGGCAGCCCTTGATGACCTGGGCTCGCTGCAGCCAGGCGTTCTCGGGGTCGCGGAGGGCCCAGATGAGGAAGCTCGGTGCAGAGTTCCCGGATGCCGGCGGGGACGCCGGCGCACCCAGTGTGCGAGTTCCCGGTGCATCCGTGGCCGCACCCGGTGTGCGAGACCCCGGTGCATCCGTGGCCGCACCCGGTGTGCGAGTCCCCGGTCCGCCCAGGTCGCCGCCCATTGGCACGCCGTGCTCGTAGGCCGCAGCAACCTGGTCCGCTGCCTCGGCCACGGCCTCATCGAGCCCGAAGCCGCCGAAGAAGCGCACCCGGATGCGGGTGCCCGAGGTCGCGAAGGACTCGCGGCGCCTGAGCGCGTCGAAGATCGCGGCGCGCGTGTTCGACTCCGCCCACACCCCGGCCAGGCCGCCCGTGCCGTGGGTGGCCTGGCGCGGCGTCCAGAAGTTCTCCCAGCCGCCGTCCTCCTCGCGGTAGGCGGAGCCCCGGGCCTGGGGCGTGTTCGTCCTCGACGTGAAGCGGTTGTCCTCCTCGTAGGAGCCGGCGGAGACGTGGCTGTCGCTCGAGCCGACCGCGCCGAGGGCGTAGGGGTTCACGCCCAGGCGCTCCTCCATCTCGAGCCCGGTCAGCAGCGCGTCCCGCCAGTAGCCGCCCTTGAAGACCGAGATCGGGTCCGTGTTGTTCACCCGGTCCAGGTAGTACTGGACGATCTGGAAGTCGGCCCACTCGTCGTTCGGCGACAGCGACGGATGCACCTCCGAGGTGCCCTTCTGCTGGCTGATCTCGGCCACCGGCTCGTTCCGGATCCGCTTGGCCGCGAACTCCGCGTCGATCTCCGCGCCCTTCCAGGTCTCCCGGTCGGGAAAGGCCAGGCCGTCGCTCTGGTTCATGTTGTGCGGCATCGCCAGCGCCTCGATCCCTTCCTCGCGCAGGCCGTCGAGCCAGTTCCAGAGGTCCTCGGGGTCGCCGTCGAGGGAACTGAAGGGGATCTCCGGCGCCTCGCTGCCGCGGAAGATGACGTTCCGGTGCACGTGGCGGCCACCCACCCCCATCGTGTACTCGTAGCCGATCAGGGCGGTGAACCGGCCCGGATCGTTGTGCCGCTCGGCGGACTCCATGGTCCGCTGCCAGGCGCTCGCCCGCACCTCCGGGCCGTTGATCGGGTCGCCCGCGCGGCCCAGTTCCCGCAACCGGCTCAGCGCTCCCAGCCGCGCCCGGGCGGCGCGGCCCTGGCCGCTGAACAGATCCTCGGTCAACGGGTGCCCGTAGGTCGGGCTCGACGGATCGATCAGCGCCGCCAGGGCCCCCAGGTACTCCGCGTGGTCGGTCACCGCCAGGAAGTCGAGCGGCGCGCCGGAAAGGCGGATCGACTCACCCGACGGATGAGGGATCGCCTCCCCCTTCGCGAACCGGTACGCGTCGTCCGGCGTCGTGCGGACCGTGCCCATGAACGCGTCGTGCGAGTACATCGTGTGGATGTGCATGTCGCCGAACAGGGCGACCCGGTCGGCCGGGGCGGTGGAGGCGCCGGCGGCGCCTGAGCCGGGCGCACCGGAGGCGTCGTCGCCCGCGGGCGCGCCGCAGGCAAGGACGATCAGAGCGAGAGCGAGCAGACCGGCTCTGTTCATCGGCGAGGCCCTCCAGGTTGTCGGTGCGGGCCTTCCACGATAGCGGAAGGGTGCCCCACACTGGGTGCGCCGGCGTCCCCGCCGGCTTTCGGGCGACGCCGCGGAGCGGTGGCGACCGAACTCGAATCGTGAGGCCGAAGGCCTCTCCGTAATGGAGCGAGGCCTACGGCCTCGCGCGCTCTCTTCAGAAGGCCGGCGGGGACGCCGGCGCACCCAGTGTGCGACTACTCCGTCTTCTTCACCACCACGAACGTCACATCGTCCTCCGGCGCCGCGAACGCCAGCAGGTCCTGCCTCAGCCGCTCGCAGATCTCCGGGGCCGACTCGCCGCGGACGGCCTCCAGCAGCGGCTCGGCGCGTTCGTCCAGATACCGGCCGCCGCCGTGCTCGGCGAAGCCGTCGGTGTACAGCAGGAGCAGGTCGCCGGCCTCCAGCAGCTCCACCTCGCTGACCTCGTAGGGCCGCTTGTAGCCGAGGGGGCCGGGGTCGACGCGCTCGTCCATGTAGGCGTTCGACGCGAACATGCCGACCGGCGGGAAGCGGACGAGCTGGTCTTCGGCCAGGTGCTCGATGCGGCCCGGACGGCCGGCGAACACCAGGGGCGCCGGGTGGCCGGCCGAGAAGAAGCGGAACCTGCCCTGCTCGGACACCTCGCCGTAGACCATCGTGAGGTACTTGTTCAGGGTGGTCGACTTGTAGAAGCGCTGGTTGATGTGCTCGAAGAGCCGCGTGGTGATCTCGCCGAAGAGGTCGAGCTCGTAGTACGCCCCGAGCAGGAAGGCCTGGTGGAGCATGGCGGCGACCAGGGCGTCGGTCACCTTGTGCCCGGAGACGTCGGCCACCAGGACGCCGGCCCGCTGCTGGCACTTGCGCAGGCCGGCGACGACCTCCGCGCGGCCCGCCTCCTCCGCCTCGCGCAGCCGGCGGTCCAGGTCGTAGCGCTGCTTGAAGTCGAGGTAGATCAGGTGGTCTCCGCCGATCGCCCGCAGCAGCGGCATCGAGATCCCGTGCACCTCCACGCCGCGCAGGTTCGGGAGGTCGCCGGAGGACGGCTTCGTCGCCAGACCGATCTCCTCGAGATTGGCCAGCTCGGCGCGAATCTCGGCCTGCCAGGTGTCGGTCGGAGGCTGCGGCACGGCGAGTTCGACTGTATCGCGCAAAAGAAAGGGGCGGCAGGCTGTGAAGCCTGCCGCCCCGGCGAAGGTTGGCAGCGACGAAGAGCGGGTTATGCGCTTTTCATCACTCAGGTTTTGTGGACAGACGGCCTAAGTTCGAAACCTCCATCGCTGCCCGGTCGCGTCTCGGGGCAAGGAGCCGGATGCTGATAGTCACCCGAATGAACCCCTGGGACGCTACCGTGTTAACCCTTTGCTTTCCCTACTGGACGCCAGGAACGAGTTCCAGGCCGCCGTTCAGGTTGGCGTGATGCGCCTGATTCGCCACTGACGAGGGGCACATCACGCTCAGCGTGGTGAACGCGGTGTACCTCTGGCCGGCGATCCACGCTGCATGCGCCGCCGCGGGAATGATCTCCGGGTTGTTCGCCCGGGCATTGGCCCGCTGCACGCCGATGAAGAGGCGCGCCACGTCGCTGCGGCCGCTCCGGCAGTGCGTGGAGGCCGCTGGACCGATGATGATGCCGCCGGTCGAGACGATGGTCCTCTCAGGGGTCGTCGTCTCCTCCACCTCGACTTCCTCCATCTCGCAGACGACTGCAGGAATGTCGCGGAGCACGTTGTCGGTAAGCACCGGCGGATCGGCGTTATCGTTACCGCCGACATCATCGTCAACCTGAACGATCATGATCCTGTCGTTTCCGGCGTTGTGCCAGGCCCGCACCCAGGCTTCCTGTTGGGCGAGAGTCCCGGTCACAGGGAGGTTGAGAGCAGCTTCGCTGTAGTCGGCGTTCAACACCAGGACCTCGCCACCACCAGCGCCCGCGAAGGCGTTCACGGTGTTCCGGCTGGGATCGTCCTCGTAGTCGTCCTGCCTCTGCATGCACTGCGCTACGCCCATGTCACCCATGTAGTAGCCCGCCTCGAGGAGACGCGTAGTGCCGTCCTCTTGGATCACGTCCGGAGTTGCGGGATCGCTGTCGGCGTCGGCCATGCGCGGAGCCACCGGCTGCATCCTCGTCACCGTCTCGGTGACCGGATCACCGGGCTCCGTGACCATCCGCATCGGGTCGACCCGGATGTCGGCGTGGCCGATGTTCAGGTTGTGGCCCTCGCCTTCGATGAGCGCCACGACGAAGTCCGCAGTGAAGGGCTCCGCGGGCGCGTGACCCCTCGAGACGGAGATGTCGTGACCCTTGATGGTCCCCGCACTCGTCGCGGTGTCCGTCGTGATGAACCCCTGACCATCGGCGCCCCAGAGCGCGAAGCCGATCCTGACCTCAGGGTCGGCCGCGTTCGCGACTCGGCGGTAGACGCTGCCGCTCACTCGCTGCACCCTGCCCAGACTGTCGGTGGTGTCTGCGGTCAGGACGATCTTGGTCGAACCGTCGCCCATCATGCAGCCGCTGTCAGCCTGGTAGTAGCGACGGTCATCCGCCCAGTAGAAGGGGCCGCACATGTCTGCAGGCTCCATCTCCGGCTCCGGCAGGATGTGATGAAGAATGCCGATCCGACCCGTGCTGGCCTGCTTGACGATACTCGTCATGCCGCCCGTCGGGGTGTCGAGCGTGATGTCGGTCCCACCAGGATTGGCCGGAGCCGTCGTGGCGTTGCCGAGCGCGTCCTTGGCGACCAGAGAGGCCACCGCGGAGTTCATGCTGTCGTTGATCCAGTACCAGCCACCGTCCATCAGACCGTGGACCTCGACCGAACCGCCGTCAGCACAGGCGAGACCGTTGTCCATGGTCAGAGCCACAGCAACCGTGCCGCCGGCGCTCGGCGAGGCCGAGCCCGTGGTCGTCACGATGCCGCAGTCGATGACGAAGTTGACCTTGTCGAAGCCACCGGCGATATCGCCGATGAAGCCGCCTTCACCCTTGAAGTATGGCGCGACATGGCACTCGTCGTCCGGGCAGGCGACGTCGACCTTCGCAGGATCGGCAACGCCGAACTGACCGAAGGCCATGGAGGCAGTCGCGCAAATCAGAAGCGCGAAAACGAGATAGTTCTTCACTTGTTCTCCTTTGACCGGCACATTCCGCACCGGCGCAAACCTGGGGCGAATCGCCCCTTGTTCAAGATGGCGGGAGCGAATCCCCCGCCCTGACTGTCTCTTCACTCTCCGGCGGAAGTACCGCCGAATGGCCTTCTCAGGCGCGCATCACCTCCTGGGAAAAAGATGCCGTGCTTCTCGTCGCTCGGCCGCGCAAACCCCCGCTCCAGACCCCCGATCCGGCACCCCTTCGAAGTCTGGGGCCGACCGGAAAAACCGGCGCTGAGACCTGCCGTGCGAAGCACGCTACTCCGCTACTAAGGGTGTTATGCCTGAGTAACTTAGGGAGATCGCCCCGCTCCCGGAGCCAGTCGGGCTGGCCCTGGAAAGGGGGGGAGTCCCGGTGAGCAACAAGAGGGTGGAGGGCGCCAGGCGTGCCATCTCGGTGAAGGACGCGCTGCGCACTTCGCTGGCCGAAAACACCCGCACCGCGTACTGGAAGGGCTGGAGCCGGTTCGCCGCCTACTGCGAGTCCAGAGACGTCGATCCAATGGCCGCGACGCCGGACGACGTGGCCGACTTCCTGGTCGCGATGGCCTCAGAGCCCCGGTCCAAACGGGCGACGACCGGGCGCGGCCGACCGCTCGCCTTCGGTACGATCCGCGTGCTGGTCGCGGCGATCAACCGCAAGTACCGCGAGGCGAATCGAAACTCCCCGGCCGGCGACATCCGGGTCCGGAGCGTCCTGCGCGGACTCGGCCGACTGGAGGCTCGTAAGCCGCGGCGCGTCAAGGCGCTACGCGTACAGGAGATCGAAAACATCCTCGCCGGCTGCGACGACCTCGCGGCGGACGGGCGGCACGAGGTGATCGCGGCGCGGGACGCGGCGGTGATCGCGCTCGGCTTCGCGGCCGCGCTCCGGCGAGCTGAGATCTGCGCGCTCAAGGTCGCCGACATCGAGTTCCTGCGCCGCGGCCGAGAGCTCCTGGGCCTCTTCGTTCACGTCCGGCGCTCCAAGACGGATCAGCTCGGCCATGGCCAGAGGGTCGCCGTGCCCGAGGGGAGGCGAATCCGCACCGCGAGCAGGCTGCGGGCCTGGCTTCGGCTTTCCGGCATCGCACGGGGACCTCTGTTTCGGACGATGAGGCGCGGCGGCCATGTTCAGGGAAGGCCGCTGCACCCCACCGACATCGCCCGCATGGTGAAGCGCTGGGCGTGGGCGATCGGCCTCGATCCGGCCGACTACTCCGGGCACTCGCTACGGGCCGGGTTCGTGACCAGCGCTGCCGCGCACGGCGCCCGCCTGGACAAAATCATGGAGGTCACCCGGCACACCGGTGCTGGCATGGTGCTGCGCTACATCCGCCAGGCTGACGCTTTTGAGGACCACGCCGGCGCGGACTTTCTCTGAGTCCGGGAACGCTGGCGGCGGACGCTACAATGGCGTGTCGGGGAGTCCCTTCAGGGTCATCCGGGACGGCGGCCCGGCCGCCGCTTCACGCGCAAGATGAACCGGCTGAAACCCATCCTGCTCCCGAAAGGGCTTGACAACACCCTTTATGGCGCACTGTTTGTACGCACCCGATCGAACCGGTTTCCGCGCTCGACTATTCCCTCGAAGCAGTCGGTAGGCGGCGTGGTTCATGCGGCCTGAAGCCGGCGACGCCGGGGGCTTGGTCGAGGCGTTGAGGGACCGCCTCTCCAGGCTCAGCGAGGCCAGTCTTCGCCTCAACGAAAGCCCCGACCCGAAGACCGTCCTGCGCGAGGTTCTGGAGACCGCCAGCGCGCTGACCGGCGCCCGCTGCGCCGGGATCACGATCTTCGACGTCTCCGGCGCGCTCGAGAACATCGTGACCCGCGGACTGGGACCGAGGGACCACCAGTGGTTCGCGGGAATGCCCCAGGGGCAGGGAAAGGACCTCTTTCGCTACCTCCGGGGAGTGGACGGGCAGCCATTCCGGCAGGCGAACATGTCGGCCCACCTGCGCTCGCTCGGCTTCCCCTACGAGACCTTCGCCGTCGAGACCCTCCTCATGACGCCGATCCGTCACCAGGGTCATCGGCTGGGCACCTTCTAGCTGGCCGACAAGCAGACCGGGCCGGAGTTCACCGACGGGGACGAGGAAGCCCTCACGCTGCTCTCGTCCCAGGCCGGCGCCGCGGTTGCCAACGCGCGAAGACACCGGGATGAACTGCGGACCAGGGCCGATCTGGAGACCCTGATCGACATGTCGCCCGTTGCCGTCGTCGTCTTCGACGGCCGCACCGGCGAGGTCAAGTCGCGAAACCGGGAGACGGATCGGATAGCCGGGCTGCTGCACCGGCCGGGAACGTCACTTGACGAGTTCCTGGGCACCGTCAGCGCGCGCCGGGCTGACGGGCGGGAGATCGCACCCGACGATGTAGCCCGGGCTCTGAGTGAGGCAAGACCGACGCGGGCGGAGGAGATCATTCTGCGCTCACCCGGCGGCGAGAGCCTCACCGCCCTGGTCAACGTCGCCCCCATCCACGGCGAGGACGGCGGGGTCGAGTCCGTCCTCGTCACGATGCAGGACATGACGCCGCTGGAAGATCTCGAGCGGCTGCGGGCCGAGTTCATGGGCCTGGTGAGCCACGAACTTCGCGCTCCGCTGACCGCCATCAAGGGCAGTGCCGTCAGCGCGCTGGCCGCCTCTCCGATTCCCGACCAGGCCGAAGTCGAGCAGTACTTCCGCATCATCGACGAGCAGGCGGACCACATGCGGGCACTGATCAGCGACTTGCTGGACGTGACGCGGATTGAAACCGGCACGCTGTCGGTCGCTCCTCGGGCGGAGGATCTCGGCGCCATCGTGGATCAGGCCCGGAACACCTTTCTCAGCGGAGGCGGCCGTCATCCCGTAGACATCCACCTGCCGCCGGATCTCCCCCACGTCATGGCGGATCGACAGCGCCTCGTCCAGATCCTGGGCAACCTCCTGGACAATGCGGCTCGCCACTCTGCCGAGACCTCGCCCATCAGACTGACGGCCGCGCCCGAAGGCGCCCACGTGGCCATCTCGGTCACGGACCAAGGCAAGGGCATCGCCGCGGAGCGCCTGCCGCACCTCTTCCGCAAGTTCGCGCGCAGCGGCAGGGAGGAGAGTGCCCGACGGCTCGGCGCGGGCCTCGGCCTGGCCATCTGCAAGGGGCTCATAGAAGCGCACGGCGGCCGTATTCGGGCTGACAGCGACGGACCGGACCGCGGCGCCCGTTTCACGTTCACGATCCCGGCGGTCGAGGCGGGGAACGCTACTGCCGGAGCGAGTTCCAGCCGCAAGTCTCTCCGACGGCGGCCGGGCCCCAGAAGGCGGCGTGTTCTGGTGGTGGACGACGATCCACAAGCTCTGACCTACGCCCGCCGCACTCTCGAGGGCGCGGGCTACCGTCCGTTGCTGACCGGCAACGCCACGGAGATTCACGACCTTCTCGAAGAACAGCAGCCCGACCTGGTGCTTTTGGACCTCGTGCTGCCCGGAACAGACGGCATCGAACTGATGAAGACCATTCCAGCGCTCGCCGACCTGCCGGTCATCTTCGTGTCCGGCTACGGCCGCGACGAGACGATTGCCCGGGCGCTCGAGGCCGGAGCGACCGACTACATCGTCAAGCCGTTCTCGCCTACCGAACTGCTGGCCCGCATCCAGGTGGCCCTGCGGTCGCGGGCCGTCCCCGCCGGGCCCTACAAGGCGGGGGATCTGGTCGTCGATGCCGAGCACCGCCAGGTGACCATGGCAGGCCGCGACGTCCCGCTGACCGCCACCGAGTACAAGCTCCTGCGGACGCTGGCCGGGAACGGGGGACGCGTCTCCACCTATGACTACCTGCTCCGGCGGGTATGGGGTTGGGACCACTCCGGCGACACCCGGCCGGTGCGCACCTTCATCAAGAAGCTCCGCCGCAAGCTCGGCGACGACGCGAAGGCGCCCCGATACATCTTCACGGAGCCGCGAGTGGGCTACCGGATGACCGAGCCTGAAGGCGGCTGAGCACCTTCACCGGAAGCCCGCACTCACGGAAAGGTCACGGCTCCGGGGCGCTCCGGTCACAGGGGATTCACGCCCACGCCGTAGCTTGATGAGGTTCTGCCGTTCACGCCACCCAGGAAGGAGACGACCGAGTCCGTCGGCGAGGTCCTGCGCGCCTCTCTGGCCCGAAACACCCGACTGGCATACCGCGCGGGCTGGAGGCGCTTCGCCACCTACTGCGAAGCCAGGGGAAAGGAACCGATGAGTACGCAACCCGCGGACGTTGCGGAGTTCCTGATCCGGCTCGCGTCGCGGCCGCGGTCGCCGAGGGCCACGACCCGGCCCGGAACACCTCTGGCGTCCGGAAGCATCCGGATCTGCCTGGCGGCGATCAATCGGAAGTTCAAGGAAAGCGACATCGACTCGCCGGCCCGTCATCCGCGAGTCGCGGCCGTCCTGCAAGCGCTGAGACGACGCTCGGACGGACCCGGCCGGCAGGTGAAGGCTCTCCGCGAACATGAGATCGCCCGTATCCTCGAACACTGCGACGCACTCGCCCGGCGCGAGCCTTACCGCCTGATCGCGGCGCGGGACGCGGCGCTCATCGCGGTCGGCTTCGCCGGAGCCCTCCGCCGTTCCGAGATCTGCGACCTCCGCTTCGGGGACGTCGAGTTCCTTGGCGATCCCGATAAAACCGGAGGCATGTACCTCCACATCCGCCGGTCCAAGACGGACCAGTACGGAACAGGTCAGCGAATCGCGATCCCGGACGGCAAACTGATCCGGCCGGTTTCGCGGTTACATCGTTGGCTGACCCTGTCGGGAATCGACGGAGGCCCAGTGTTCCAGGCAATGCGACGCGGTGGTCGTCTCCAGGGAAGGGCCCTCTGCCACTCCGACACGCCGCGGCTCGTGAAGCGGTACGTGAGCGCCATCGGCCTCGACCCGGGCGACTACTCGGCGCATTCGCTACGAGCCGGCTTCGTGACCAGCGCCGCGGCCCACCACGCTCGTCTGGACAAAATCATGGAGGTCACGCGGCACAAGAGCGCCGGCATGGTGCTTCGGTACATCCGACAGGCGGACGCGTTCGAGGACCATGCGGGGGCGGGGTTTCTGTGAAGTGCTGCAGTCCTCTACCGCGTCACGGCAGCAGCCCGTACCAGTACGGCTCGGGAATCCGGCCGTTCTCGTCGAACGCCTTGTCGAGGAAGAACAGACCGTTCCCGCAGAAGCCCCGGCTGCCGTACACACGCCGGTTCTCGTCGTAGGGCGTCATGGCGATCAGGCCGTCCGCCGACCACCCGTACCAGCACTGGCCCGACGCGGCGCACAACCGGTGCAGGACCAGCCGAGGCGTCAGAGAGGCGAACGACAGCGCATAGCGAGGACCCAGCCGTCCGGCCGCTCCCCGGTTGTCCAGAAGCCTGGTGATCCCCTCGAAGACCTCGTTCGGCGCATAGTCGCGGCCCCAGAGGATCCCCGAAGGCGACGACCAGGTAGCCGCAACCCAGGAGGTGTCAACCGACAGGGTGAAGCGGGGATCGCTTCTCTCGACCGCGGCGCTGAGCCTGAAGTCACCGCCGTGAATCTGCTGCCACTGTCCCAGCAGGTGCTCGTTGCTCTCGTGAAACTGGTAGACGATGATCCCCGAACCCGAGGTGCAAGGCGACACGGCCGCCTGGCCGACAACGGCGGGCTGGCTCTCCGCGGAAAGCCGCGGCCGTTCCTGCTCCTGCGAAGCGGCACCGCCGACCACAGGACAGGCCAGCAGGAGCGCGACGGTCGCCGTCCACGCAAGCCGTCGGTCGATCACCCCGATCACATCCCCTCCGGCTCCCCCAGCAACTCGACGACGCTGACCCCCTCCGCGCATGCCCACACGAAGAGCACCGAGCAGACCACGACGAACATGGCCAGGATGCCCGTGAACACCGCGATCCACCGCAGGAGTCGCACGATCTGCTGCTGCTCGGGGTAGAGCAGGCTCATGGTGTCGATGCAGACATAGGGTGCGGACATTTACTAGACGAAAGCGACGGTGCCGCGATCTTTGAGCGACGAAACCGGGAAACAGGGCATAATCGCGCGACCGTGACGAAGGACAATCCCGACGAACTGCGGCAACGGATCGCGGCGCTCGAGGAGCGCCTTGCAGGGCTTCACGCCGCCGTCATGCGCGTCAGCGGCAGCCTGGACCTCGGCACCGTCCTGCAGGAGGTCGTCGACAGCGCCCGCGCACTGACCGGCGCGCGCTACAGCGTGATCGGCACCCAGACCAGGACCGGGCAGATCGAGGACTTCGTCACCTCCGGCTTCACGCCCGAAGAACGCGCCGAGCTGATGGCGTGGTCCGATGGGCCGCAGCTGTTCGCTCACTTCCGGGATCTCCGGGCGCCCCTGAGGCTGGCAAACCTGCCGGCCTATGTTCGCGAACTCGGCTTCTCATCCGATCTGATGCGCTCGGAGACGATCCAGTCCACGCCGATGCTCCACCGAAACGTCTACGTCGGCAGCTTCTTCCTCGCGGAGAAGGAGGGTGGCCAGGAGTTCACGGACTGCGACGAGGAGGTTCTGGTCCTGTTCGCTTCCCAGGCGGCGACGGCGATCGCCAACGCGCACGCCCACCGGGACGAGCAGCGCGCAAGGGCCGACCTGGAAACCCTCGTCGACACGTCGCCGGTGGGCGTCGTCGTGTTCGACGGCGAAACCGGCAGGCCCGTGTCGTTCAACCGGGAGGCCCGGCGCATCGTCCAGGACCTGCAGGCGCCGGGGGATTCCCCGGAAGAGCTGCTGAACGTCATCGTCTGCCGCCGCGGCGACGGACGCGAGGTCCCGCTGGCCGAGTTCCCGCTGGCGCAGCAGTGGACCGACCCCGAGACGGTACGCGCCGAGGAGATGACGCTGACCGTTCCCGACGGCCGCAGCGTCACGACGCTCGTCAACGCCACGCCGACTCGCTCCAGGGAGGGCGCGGTCGAGTCGATGGTGGTCACCCTGCAGGACCTGACGCCCCTCGAGGACCTGGAACGGCTGCGGAGCGAGTTCCTGAGCATGGTGAGTCACGAGCTGCGGGCGCCCCTGATCTCGATCAAGGGCTCGACGGCCATCGTCCTGGGCGCGGCGCCGGCCCCTGATCCGGGCGAGATGCTGCAGTTCTTCCGGGTCATCGACGACCAGGCGAACCAGATGCGCAACCTGATCGCCGACCTGCTGGACCAGGGGCGGATCGCGGCGGGCACGCTCTCGGTCTCCATCGAGCGCGCCGACGTGGCCGGCCTCATCGATCAGGCCCGGAGCACCTTCACCCAGGCCGGAAACCGGCACGCCATGACGATCGACCTGCCGGAAGACCTGCCGTGGGTCCTCGCGGACCCGGCACGCATCGTCCAGGTGCTCAACAATCTCCTGTCGAACGCGGCGCGTCACTCTCCCGATTCGTTTCCGATCACGGTCGCCGCGTCACAGGACGGCGACCACGTGGCGATCTCGGTTACCGACCTCGGCGCAGGAGTGCCGCCGGAGAAGCTGCCTCAACTGTTCCGCAAGCACGTGGAGACAACCGGCGGGCAGGGAGTCGGCCAGGGCCTCGGCCTCGCCATCTGCAAGGGACTCGTGGAGGCGCACGGCGGCCGCATCTGGGCGGAGAGCGGCGATCCGGACTACGGCACACGCTTCACGTTCACGCTTCCGGTGGCGGCGGAAGCGGACGACGCCGTGCCGAGCGCCTCTTCGCTCCAGCCCCCTTCCCGGAAACGGAACGACACGACGCCCATCCTGGTCGTCGACGACGACCCGCAGACGCTGCGAAGCGTTCGGGACACGCTCGCCGAGGCAGGCTACGCACCCATCGTGACCGGCGACCACGAGGAGCTGCCCCACCTCATCAGGACGCACAGGCCTCATCTGGTCCTTCTCGATCTCGTCCTGCGCGGCACGGACGGTCTCGAGTTGATGGAGAACGTCCCCGAACTCGAGGGCCTGCCGGTCATCTTCATCTCCGTCTACGGCCGGGACGAGACGATCGTCCGGGCGCTGGATGCCGGAGCCGCGGACTACATCGTCAAGCCGTTCTCGCCGTCGGAGCTGACCGCCAGAGTGCGGGCGGCGCTCCGCCGACAGGCCGAGCCCAGGCCGTTCCAGGTGGGCGACCTGTCCATCCGCTACGACGAGCGTGAAGTCACCGTGGACGGGCGGCCCGTGGCGCTCACCGTCACCGAGTTCGAGGTGCTTCGGGTGCTGTCAACTCACGCCGGGCGTGTCGTGACGTACGAGTCCCTGCTGCGCCAGGCCTGGCGCGGGCGCGCCCGCGACGCCGAGGACCCGAAGGTCGTGCGCGCGATGGTGAAGAGTCTGCGGCGGAAGCTGGGTGACGATGCGGCGAAGCCGGTCTACGTGCTGAATGAGCGGGGCGTCGGGTATCGGATGCCTCGTCCGGGCAGCGAGTAAGCGAGTTCGAGTAAGAGAGTAGAGGTGCCGGCCTTCGGCCGGCGCGTTTTCTGGCCGCCTGCGGCGGCAGCCGGCGGGGACGCCGGCGTACCCAGTGTGAGGGCGTCCACATAGTCGTCGACGGATTCGCACACTGGGTGCGCCGACGTCCTCGTCGGCCTTCTGAAGGAAACGCGCGAGGCCGAAGGCCTCGCTCCGCTGAGACGGAGCCACACCCAGTGTGTGGCGGAGGGGGTGACCGCCTCGAGCAGGCTCTCGTGGGATCTATAGAACTCTCATAAGCTCCCGTAACGCTTTGTAATACATACGGTTTTTCCTCTTCCTGACACACATCTGCTATCGTCTGGTTTCGCTGGCTCTCGCACATGACGTGGGACCTCACGTGGGACCACCGAGAGCCGTAACCGACGTCAGACCGGGGCACCAACGGGGAGGTAACAGTGCCAAAGAGGAAGCTGACGGATGCCTTCGTCCGATCCGTTGACCGTGCGGGAAAGTACGGCGACGAGCACGGGCTCATACTGCGGGTTCGACCGAGCGGCTCGAAGCAGTGGATCTGGCGTGGTACCGTGGGAGGCCGGCGAGTCGATCTCGGCTTGGGCGGCTATCCGTACACTAGCCTCGCTGAGGCACGCCAGACGGCCTTCGAGCATCGCAAGTGTGCTCGGGCCGGGGGAGATCCACGTGCTCGCGCCCGTAGCGTTCCCACGTTCGCCGACGCAGCGGAAAAGGTGATCGCCATCCACCGCACCTCGTGGCGACCGGGAAGCAAGAGCGAAGGCCAGTGGCGGTCGAGTCTCAACGACTACGCAAAGCCGAGCTTGGGCAGCAAGCGCGTGGACCAAGTATCGACAGCGGACGTGATGGGCGTCCTGCTGCCGATCTGGAGCACTAAGGCCGAGACCGCACGCAGGTTGCGCCAGCGGGTATCGGCGATCATGAAGTGGGCGATCGCACAGGGATACCGTCCCGACAATCCGGCCGGCGAAGCCCTAGGAGCGGCTCTTCCCAAGAACACCGGCCACAGATCGCACTTCCGAGCGCTTCCTCACACTGAGGTCACCGCGGCCGTCCAGAAGGTCCGCGCCTCTCGAGCCTGGGCCGGCACCAAGCAGGCCTTGGAGTTTCTCGTCCTAACAGCAGGTCGTTCGAGCGAAGTGCGACTTGCCCGGTGGGACGAGATTGACTTTGAGACCGCTACGTGGACGGTCCCTCACAACCGAATGAAGGCCGGGCGCCAACATCGGGTGCCTCTCTCGGACCGTGCCCTTGAACTGCTCCAAGAAGCGCGAGAAACCGCAGACCGTTCGGGCCTCGTCTTTCCGTCTAGCTGGTACGAGCGTCCCCTCTCACAATCGACGCTCTCGAAGCTGCTGCGGGATCTCTCGATTCCATGCGTGCCGCACGGCTTCCGAACGTCCTTCAGAACATGGTGCGGCGAAACCGGAGTAGCGCGGGAAGTTGCGGAGGCAGCGCTTGCGCATGTAGTCCGCAACAAGGTCGAAGCAGCCTACGCCAGGGGCGACCTCTTGGAGCCCAGGCGAGCGGTCATGGAAGCATGGAGCCGATACGTCGAAGCATCTGAAGGCCGAGACTCGCGACGAACCTCCAAAGCAGAAGCGCCCGCCACACCTACGACCTTGTAGGACCGTTCTCCGCCCACCGGCCACACCCCGTCCGCTGAGAACGCGAGAAGCCCGAGGGAGAGTGCCTGTGTCGGCGGTGGCGCAGAACCCGATGGGAGCACGAGATGTGACAGCACCGGCAACTGCGCGACGGCTGCCCTGGTGAACGTCGTGGCGACGCGCTTCCCGTTCGTCATCAACATCTTGGGGGGGTAATCCCCTTGGCGATCTCCATCGACAGGAGCCTTAGCGGTCGTTCGAGGAACGCCGCGTAAGCGCACCGAACCACCCTCCGCCTCCAGTTTCTACGCTGGAGGCGGAGGTCTCGCGTCTGTTGAGTGGTCCCATGAGGGCGGCTCAAGGCCTCCCTCGCCGAACTTGCCAGAACCTCGCGACCGCGCCGCGAGCCGCATCGCGGTCGAGCTGGTGGCACGACCGGCCCCGCGTTCACCGTTCCGTTGAGAGGTCGTATCAGCCGCCGGATTGTGACGACTTTGAGCGGCCTGGAACTGCCTTTCGTCGAGGTCGGACGTCAGCACCGGGAAGCGATATCTAGGCGGCTGAGCGCGTCTGAGGATCGCTCCGTTCCCTACTGCCGACACCCGAGCCCATGGGACGGACCGCACCGCCGCTGCTGCCTCACCCACCACGGAGAAAGTGGGACATTCTCGGTTGCCATTGACCTCCGGGACGCGTCCGCCGGACTAAGGCCAACCTGGGACCTGCCTTAGCGGACGCT
Source organism: Holophagales bacterium (assembly GCA_009837085.1). Classification (GTDB taxonomy): domain Bacteria; phylum Acidobacteriota; class Thermoanaerobaculia; order Multivoradales; family Multivoraceae; genus Multivorans. The sequence goes on along the minus strand of VXUF01000064.1, from coordinate 3,009 downwards.
GATATCGTCCGGCAGTGCGAACATGGCGGGCACCGACTCGTCACAGTGTCTCTCCATTGTTGGTCGGCAGCCGGCGACACAATCGGCGGTCCGGGAAGGCGTGCGATCGCCGCGGTCCAGGCGCTAACAAACTCGCCGGGCGAACCGGTGGAAGAACTGCATGACGGGCTGGGGCTTTCTGGCGGTAGCCGCCTGGGGCCTAGTCGCGTGGATCGTTTGGTCGGGCATCCGGGCGGGCATGAAGACGGCGCCCCCACGACCTGCGGAGACAGGCGATTGCGGTGGCCTAGCCTGTGGCTGTCCGGCCTGTTGGGTCGCGGTGATCGCCTCTGGCTTGATCGTCGGCGAGTGGCTCGACGGGGACTGAGGCGCGACTGTGAGGATCACTACGGACTTCGGCCCCTATCGCGGTCTGCGGAAGCTGCGCCATCGGAATGACGATCCCAGTGGCCAGAGGCACAGCGGCGAGCCTTGGAGGATCGTGGCGGTCGCGGGCCGGCGCTACTGGCAGGCCATCCAGAACGCGATGAACCGGCCCTGGTGGGTGTACTCCTGCGGCCCCAGGGACTGTCGGCACCACGAAGGCTTGAGCGACCTGGTGTTCAGCTTCGACGATCCGATCTGGCGCAGCCTGTACCCGCCGAATAGCCCCGATTGCATGTGCTCGGTGCGCAAGTACACCTCTGCCAACGTCGAGGAACGCAGCTTCGACGAAACCGCGTCCTACGACGGCCGCGAAGTCCCCGTGGTGGGCCGGGAGTACTCGGAGAACCGCGGCCATCGGATGCATCGGCTGTCGGCCGATCGCCGCAAGGTTGAGCCCGATCCCGGTTGGCTTGGCCGGCCGGTCGCCTGCGAGCCGGCAGAGGTGTACAGGGGCAGCCGCTACTCGTTCCAAAGCGGCGGGATGATCGTTCCTCCCGACGTTCCCCTGCCGTACCAGGACGCGGGGGATCGGTCGCTGCCGGTTGGTGTTCGACGGCTGGCGGCGCTGAGGGAAAAGATCACCATCGGCGTTGCACAGGTTCTGTCGGCGGAGTCGGTGGAGCAAGCGGTGAGAAGGTCGCCGGGCGCGATCCTGTGGGCGCAGGCATGGGGTGTTGACTTGGAGGACGGCGCTGCGCTGGCGGCACAGTCTCGCGCGTTGCCTGCCGACCTGAACGGCGCGGCCCTAGCGGCCCACGTGCAGGAAACGACCTTGGCGTGGCAGAGACGGTGGAGCGGGCCACCGACCCGGCAACAACCGGGGGCGGACTCGGCCCCCTGGCAGCCTGAGACCCGCGAGCCTGGCGAGCGGTCGCCGCGCCGGAAACGCTGGCGCATGCCGCGGCGGTGACCCCACAGAGACACCCCGATCGCGCACACGACGGATCCCCTAGTAGCCCCAGTCGATCAGGTCACTGGTTCTTCTATGCGAGGCGGCAAGTCGTCAGGCTTCCGCGGTTGCGACGCCATTCATGATCCAGCTGGGCGAGTTCATCGTGCTCCAATCCGCTTCTGGCCTTGGCAGTTTCAGTGCCAACCTCAGGCTGTGGTGGCGGATGGCCACGCGACGCACGACGTAGCTGCCGCCGCTCAGGTCCTCCCAAGCGGTTACTCTGAATCGTCACTCGTGGTAGGTTTCAAGGGGCTATAACGAGGCCGTGGTGGACGAACCGTACAGCCTCGGGGAACTCGCTCTTGCCGTTGTCGACGAGGTCCTGGGTGCAGAAGGACCTGTCGCCGAAGCGCCGGATAGTAATCGCGATGTCGGGCGGCGGCGGCGTGGTGATGGCGACGCGGAAGCCGTCCGGCAGCCTGGCGTCGAGCGCCGGGTCGGTCTTGGCACGGGTGTTCGCACGGCTACATGTCGGCGAGGAGGCTGAACCAAGTTCGGGCCTCGTTGGAGGGCCCCATCTGGACCTTGATGCGCCCGCCGACCGCCTGACGATCGCTCACCAGATAGTCAACCGACTGTGGCAGGGCGCGCCACGCCATCAGTCTGCTGGTCCTCCGGACTATGACTACGCCCGGTCATGGCCCTGGATTCCCACTTGCTACCAACTCGTCGAGCAGGCGTTCAAGCTGCTGCTGTCGATTCACTGACGAGTTCCACCAGCCGAGGTGCGCAACCGCCTCAACCGTGATTCGGGCCACGATCTCGACGCACTGTTCGCTGTGCTTCCGGCTGGCGACAAGCAGGCTGTCGAGAGTGCCTACCAGTCCTTTGGCGACCTCCATGACTACGTCCCCATCAAGACCGCCAGCGACTTTCTGAACGTGGTGGGCCAAGGGTACGCCAAGTGGAGGTACGTTCTCTTGGAGGGCTGGACGGACAGCCGCAGCGAACCTGATCCTCGCGAAGCACCGCCGACCAACCACATCGGGGCGCTGATCGAGATTGCCCATGTCGCGATCGTGCAAGCCAGGTTTCGCGCGAGCGGCAAACAAGGACGGTTTCCGCCAGTCGCGGAACGGATCGACCAGGAGATCGACGATGTCGTCGGCCGTTGCTGCAATCGTCTCCATGATGGGGGTTCCAAGCGTGAGGATTGGGACACGCGCCACGAGGGCCTGCAACAAGTCTCAGTCGAACACCGTCATGCGATCGCGGCCCACCTGGACAACACGGACAATCCCAAGCTGGGACCCCAGTCTCCTTCAAGTCCGTACGCTCAGGTGCGGCTGCCGGAGCTACCTGAAGATTGGTGATTGTGAACTCGCGCGTTCTTACCAGATCACTTGTCCTTGAGACCGAGCCGCCGCGAACTGACGTGGTCCCGGTTCTCCAGGCAGTTTCGAGGCAGGGCTAAGCTGTACACCACGGGCTGATCACGCCGCCGTCTCACCATCCAACGAGCCGCGCGCTTCAAGCCAAGCTGCGGCTGCGGGAAGGCTCGGAGGCAGGCACGGATCCACAGCCGGCTCCTGAACGAACCCCGCGATCGATTGCAGCCCGCACGGTTCCGGAACCCGCCGATGCCACCCTCCTACCGTGATGCATCGAGGCGTCATTCCTCTCTCCCTTCT
>VXUF01000141.1 GCA_009837085.1 Holophagales bacterium | reverse complement strand
GTGCTGGCAGTCGGCAAGGCCGCCTTCGGGATGACCCAAGCCGCGGTAGAGACATTTGGCGAACAGGTTCGGCCCGCCGACGTGTTGGTCGTCACACACGACGAGGCGAAGCGCCTCGGCAGCTTCGAGGCCCTGCGCTCAGGACATCCGCTGCCGGACGAACGTGGTCACGCCGCGGCGCGGCAGATCCAGCGGCGGGCCGCGGCGCTGGGCGCCGGCGATTTGGCCCTGGTTCTCATCTCCGGTGGCGCTTCCGCGCTGCTGCCGGCGCCGGCTCCGGGCGTTGGTCTGGAGGACAAGCTGGACGTGACCCGTCGGCTCCTCCGCGGCGCAGCGACGATCCACGAACTGAACGCGGTGCGCAAGCACCTCTCGACGACCAAGGGCGGCGGACTGCTACGCCAGTTACGTCCGGCACAAGTGGCGACGCTGGCTCTGTCGGACGTGATCGACGACGATCCGTCGGTGATCGGCAGCGGTCCGACGGCGCCCGATCCGTCGACGTTCGAGGAGGCGCTCGCCGTGCTGGAGCGTTGTGGAGTAGCAGGAACGTGCCCGGCGCCGGTACGCGAGCGGCTGGAGGCGGGCGCTCGCGGCGAACTGGAAGAGACGCCGAAGCCGGGCGACCCCATCTTCGACGAGGCGGTCTACCGCATCGTCGGCGGCAACCGGACCAGCGTCCAGATGATGGCCGTGGCGTGCGGGGCGGGCGTCGACGTCGAACGGGAGCCGCTCGAGGGCGAGGCGCGGGTAGTCGGCGCGATGCTCGCGGCACGCTTCGCCGCCACGCCGTTCCGCGCCTGGGGCGCCGGCGGCGAGACGACGGTCACCGTCCGCGGCGGCGGAACGGGCGGCCGGAGCCAGGAGTTGGCCCTCGCGTTCGCGCTCGCGGCGGCGGAGAGTTCGCTCGGCGACCGCCACGACTGGGTGTTCCTCGCCGCCGGCACGGATGGCCGTGACGGCCCGACCGACGCCGCGGGTGGCGTCGTCGACGCCTCGACGATCGACCGCATCCGGAACGGCGGTGTCGATCCGGTCGGCGCGCTCGAGGACAACGACTCCTACCGCGCGCTGGATGTCGGCGGCGCGTTGCTCCGGACCGGAGCGACGGGCACGAACGTGGCGGATACGGCGGTGTTTCTGAGCGGCGACTGAAGTCCTGAGACTCGCTAGGTCGATCGCCGATGCGGGAACGCGTCGAGGCCGGGGTAGACGGCGCTGTCCCCGATGTGCTCCTGGATACGGAGAAGCTGGTTGTACTTCGCGACGCGGTCGCTGCGGGCCGGCGCGCCGGTCTTGATCTGGCCCGTGTTCCAGGCCACGGCGAGGTCGGCGATCGTCGTGTCCTCCGTTTCGCCTGAACGGTGGCTCATGACGACGCCCCAGCCGGCGGCGCGGCTGCGCTCGACGGCGGCGGCGCTCTCGGTGAGTGAGCCGATCTGGTTCACCTTGCACAGCAGGGCGTTGCAGGAGCGTTCCTCGATCGCACGGTCGATCCGATCGATGTTCGTGACGAGCAGGTCGTCGCCGACCAGTTGCACGTCGTTGCCGAGACGCCGGCACAGTTCGCTCCAGCCGGTCCAGTCGTCCTCGGCCAGGCCGTCCTCGATGCTGATGATCGGGTACTTGCCGCACCAGTCGGCCCACAGGTCAACGAGTTCGCCGCTCTCCAGTTCGCGGCCTTCGATCGGCAGGTTGTAGCGGCTGGTCGCGTCGTCGTAGAGCTCGCTGGTCGCCGGGTCGAGAGCGAGCTGAATCTCCTCGCCGGGCCGCCGTCCCGCCGCCTCGACCGCTTCCAGAATGACTTCGACGGCCCGCTCGTTGCCGCCAAGGGCCGGCGCGAAGCCGCCTTCGTCGCCGACCGCGACGGAGTAGCCGCGGTCGTGGAGGATCGCGCGTAGCCGCTGGTAGATCTCGACCCCCCAGCGCAGCCCCTCGGCGAAGGAGCCGGCACCCGTCGGCATGACCATGAACTCCTGGAAGTCGGTCGAGCCGGCGGCGTGCTGGCCGCCGTTCAGGATGTTCAGCATCGGCACGGGCAGCGTACGGGCCTCGCCGCCGCCGAGCGAGGCGTAGAGCGGCAGGCCGCGGGCCGCCGCCGTCGCGTGCGCGGCGGCCAGACTGACTCCGAGCACCGCGTTGGCGCCGAGACGGCCCTTGTTCGGCGTGCCGTCGAGCGCCAGGAGAACGCGGTCGAGTTCGGTCTGGTGGGCGGCGTCGAGGCCGCGCACGTCGGCCGCGATCTCGCCGTTGACGTGCCGTACCGCGGCCGTCGTCCCCTTGCCGCCGTAGCGCGCCGCATCGCCATCGCGCAGTTCGGCCGCCTCGTGGCGGCCGGTGCTGGCGCCGCTGGGGACGATGGCGCGGCCGCGTGCGCCGCCCTCGAGGACGATCTCGACCTCGACGGTCGGGTTACCGCGGCTGTCGAGCACTTCGCGGGCGGTGACGGAGGAGATCCTGGTGGCGTTCGGCGTCATGGCGCCGGCGCAGCCTACTACCGGACCGGCTATAGGATGCGCCGACTCCATCAGGTCAATCCGGGAGGGTGCGAATGTCGAGGTTCGATCGCTGGGCGGCGCCAGGTTTCTCCGTCCTGCTGGCGGTATCCGTGGCCGCGCCGGCTTCAACGCAATACGGCGCGGAAGGTGGGGAGTGGCGGCATTTCGGTGGCGACAGCGGCTCCACTCGCTACTCGCCCCTCGACCAGATCGACCGCGACAACTTCGAGCAACTGGAGATCGCCTGGAGGTGGGAGTCGGCCGACGTCCTGCTCAGGGATGTGACCGACAAGATGCCCGGGTCCTACCGGAGCATGCCGCTCATGATCGACGGCGTGGTCTACATCGCGACGAATCTGGGCCAGGTCGCGGCGCTCGATCCGGCGACGGGCGAGGCGCTCTGGCGGCATGATCCGAGGGACTGGGAGATCGAGCAGCGGGGCTCGCTGGTGCAGATCCGCGGCATCGAATCCTGGACCGACGGCCAGGCGGAGCGCATCCTGATCGCGACCCGCGGCGGGCGGCTGGTGTCGATCGACACGAAGACCGGCAGGCCGGATCCGGAGTTCGGCGAGGAGGGCGTCGTCGACCTGATGCAGGGTCTTCTGCCGGGGCGGGCGAACCGGAACATGAACTGGACGGCGCCTGTGATCGTCGTGGCGGACACGATCGTGGTCGGCGCGACGGTCTTCGACTTCCCTCTCCGCAACAACAATCCGCCGGGAGACGTGCGCGGTTTCGACATCCGCACCGGCAAGCTGAAGTGGACGTTCCACGCCGTCCCGCGGGAGGGCGAGCCCTACCTCGAGACCTGGGAGAACGACTCCTGGCGGACGATGGGCAACACGAACGTGTGGTCGATGATGAGCGCCGATCAGGAGCTCGGCTACGTCTACCTGCCGTTCGGAACGCCGACCAACGACTACTACGGTGGCGACCGTCACGGCGACAACGTCTACGCGGAGTCGATCGTCTGTCTCGACGCCCGCAACGGCGAGGTCGTGTGGCACTTCCAGACGATCCACCACGGCGTCTGGGACTACGACCTGGCCTCGGCGCCGAACCTCGTCGACATCTCGGTCGACGGTAGGGACATCAAGGCGGTGGCGGTCGTCTCGAAGGTCGCGATGACCTACGTGTTCGATCGAGCGACGGGGGAGCACGTCTGGCCGATCGTGGAAGCCCCGGTCGACTACCACTCGCGGATTCCGGGCGAGAAGCTGTCGCGTACGCAGCCGTTCACGACCCGGCCGCCTCCGTTCGAGACCCTGGGCATCGACTACGACGGCCTGATCGACTTCACGCCCGAGCTGCGGGCCGAGGCGTTCGAGGTGACCCGGGACTACGTGATCGGTCCGGTCTTCACCCCGCCGATCGTCCACGGCGAGGACGGCAAGCGGGCCTACCTCCAGAATCCGGGACCGGGCGGGGGCGCGAACTGGACCGGCGCTTCCTTCGACCCGGAGACGAACATCCTCTACGTGCCCTCGCTGACGCGCCCGGGCGCGATCTCCCTATCGGCCCCCGATCCGGCGCGGTCGGACTGGCGGTACTCGATCAATCGCCGGCCGATGCCCAAGGTCCAGGGCCTGCCCCTGCTCAAGCCGCCCTACCGGCGAATCACCGCGTTCGACATGAACCGCGGCGAGATGC
>VXUF01000115.1 GCA_009837085.1 Holophagales bacterium | reverse complement strand
TCCCGCCTACGCATGCTCCGCGCAGCTGGCGTTCGTCGATGCCAACGTCGTGCAGGCGCTGTCGTACCGGGGCGACGGCTGGCAGGGCTACAAGATCCACCCGTTCCGCGTCTGGCGCGACGACATGGAGATCTGCCGCGCCGTGCGCAAGGGGGTCGGCGACGGTTTCCCGCTGATGCTCGACTCGACCTGGGGCTACGACTACCCGCAGGCCCTGCGGGTCGGCAAGCTGATCGAGGAACTCGACTTCGAGTGGTACGAGGACCCGCTCGGCGACCAGGACATCTACAACTACACGAAGCTACGCCAGCAGCTCCGCATCCCGATCCTGGCCACCGAGTTCCCCGGCGCCTGGTACGACTCGTTCGCGCCCTGGATCTACAACCAGGCGACGGACTACCTGCGCGGCGACGTCGCGCTCAAGGGCGGGATCACCGGTTGCCTGAAGGCGGCCCACCTGGCCGAGGGTTTCGGGATGAACTTCGAGATCCACCACGGCGGCAACTCGCTGAACAACGTCGCCCACCTGCACATCAGTGCGGCGATCCGAAACTGCGAGTGGTTCGAGGTCCTGCTGCCGGCCGGCGCTCAGAAGTACGGCTTGGTCGAGGACATCGAAGTCGACGCCGAGGGCTACGTCCACGCCCCGATGGGGCCGGGCCTCGGCGTCGAGATCGACTTCGACCTGATCGAGCGGAACAAGACCGCGGAACTGCGGTAGCTCGCTACTTCCCGGTGAGTTCCATCTTCAGCCAGGAGATCAGCGCCGGCTCGAGGTCCGCGTTCTTCGCGAACATCGGCAGGCCGTGCTCGGGGCCGTCGTAGATCTTCGCCGTCGAGTTCGGATGCTTCGAACCCTTGACGGCGCCCTTGAGCTGCTTGTCGACGCCGGCCGTGATCGTGTCGCCGGTCGCCGCGGCAGCGAAGACCGCCAGGTCGGACTTGGCCGCCATGTTCGCCACGGCCGCCTCGCTCGGCGGTCCGGACAGCAGCATCAGCGCCTTGACCGGCCGGCGCGCGGCGAGGTCGGCCGTCAGCATCGCGCCGCAACTGGCGCCGCCGGCACCCATCCGGGACGTGTCAACGCCTTCCTGCTTGCTCAGGTAGTCGAACGCCATGTCGACGTCGCCGGACGCCGTCTGCAGGAACGGCGGGAACCCGCCGGCCTCACGAATGCCGGCGCCGCCGCTCTCGCCGAAGCCGCGCAGGTCCATCGTCAGGACGTGCACGCCGGCGTCGACGAGCTGCGAGGCGATGCCCTTCCAGGACTTCCGGTCCATGTTGCACTGGTGGATCAGCAGCATCGCCGGACCGGGCTTGCCGGGCGACATGTAGGTCGCCTTGAGCATCGTGCCGTCGGACGCCTTGAGGTCGACGTCCATCGACCCGGCCGCCGCCGGCATGGCCGCCAGCGCGAGTAGCGCCGCCGTCGCAAGAAGGGAAGTGGTGTACCGCATGAGTTTCTCCTCTCGGTGGGATGCGGCTGCGCGCATCGTGGATCCCGGCGTGCCGGTTTCTCAGGTTGTGTTGCAAGTGCGACGCGCACTCTACTACCGCGGAACCAGCGCCACGATCCGTACCGGCGCGCCGGTGCCGCCTTCGATCTTCATTGGGAGGGCCGCGAGCAGGAAGCCGGTCTCCGGTACTTCCGACAGGTCGCCGACGTTCTCCAGGTTGGGGATGCCGGCGGCGCCGCCGATCTGGTGGACGATGAAGTCGGTCGACTGGCCGTAGTCGATGCTGGCCGTGTCGATGCCGAGCAGGCCGATGGCCCGCTCTTCGATCAGCAGGCGGGCCGCGTCCTCGCCGACGCCGGGGAAGTGGAGGTTGGTGGCGTCGCCGGGAGTGTCGTCGCCGAGGTAGGCGAGGGCATCGGGCCAGCGGGCGGCCCAGCCCGTGCGGATCAACACTGCCGAGCCGGCCGGCACCGGGCCATGCCGTTCTTCCCAGGCCAGGACGTCGCTCGCGGTCACCAGATAGTCGGCGTCGGCAGCCGCCTGCTCGCTGACGTCGACGACGATGCCCGGCAGGATCAGCCGGTCGAGCGGGATCGAGGCGACGTCGTCGCCGCCTTCGGCGAAGTGGACGGGCGCGTCGAGATGGGTGCCGCCGTGCTCGGCGGTCGCGAACTCCTTGGCGGCGTAGAAGTAGCCGCCGTCGGTCATGCCCTCGGCCAGCGTTTCGAGTGCGAAGCCCTTGGTGTCGGTGGGCCAGTAGAGGGTGTTGCCGCCGTAGGCGTGGCTGAGGTCGATCATGCGCCAGCTGGTGACGGCTTCCACGCCGACCGGCGTGGCCGCCTCCTCGGGCGGCGGCGCTGCGCAGGCGGCGGCAACCATCGCGATCGCCGCGTTGCGGGTCCGTTTCATGGGCATGGCGTTCCTCCTATTGGCTGTTCTCCCTACAACGCCAGCGCGGTCGAGAAGTCCGGGACTCCCTCCCAGCGCCCCGGGTCGCTGGCCCGCATGACCGCGATCGTCTTGATCGCCTCCGGATTCGCGATTCCGTGGGGCATCTGGCCGGTCAGCACCCGGATCACGTTCTCGGCCTGGCGGATCGGGCATTCGCCCAGAAACACCGGCGAGAAGCCGGCGATGTGGGGTGTCACGATGCAGTTGGGCAGCTTCAGCAGCGGATCGTCTGCGTCGATCGGCTCCTTCTCCGTGACGTCCAGCGCTGCGGCCTCGATCTGACCGCCCGCGAGCGCTTCGGCGAGCGCCGCACCGTCGACGATCTTCCCGCGCGCCGCGTTGACGAGCAAGGCCGTCGGCTTCATCAGCGCCAGGGTGTCCCGGTTGATCAGGTGGTGCGTCTCCTCGGTCATCGAGCAGTGGATCGTCACGTAGTCGGCCTCGGCGAGCAGCTCCTCGAGCGGCACGAGCTGGACGCCGTAGAGGTCGGCCGCGACCTGGTCGACGTACGGGTCGGCGGCGATGATCCGCGCCGGGCCGAAGCCGCGGACGCGGGTGGCGAAGGCGCGGCCGATGTTGCCGAAGCCGATGATGCCGACGGTGTGGCCGGCGATGCGCCGGGCGCGGGTGAGGAGCCCGATCATCGATTCCCGGTGGCCCCAGCGGCCCCCGCGGGTCGTGCCGGCGGCGTCGACCACACACCGGGTCAGCGCGAGCATCAGCGCCATCGCGTGGTCGGCCACCTCGGTCGTGTTCGACCCGGGTACGTTGGTCGCCAGGATGCCGAGCTCGGTGGCGGCGTCGAGGTCGATCGAGTCGACGCCGACCCCCAGCCGGCTGACCACCTTGAGCTTCGGACAGCGCTCGAGCACGGAGCGCGACGTCAGCGGCATGACGCCGATCAGGGCGCCGTCGGCGTCGGACAGCAGGTCGGCGAGGTCGTCCTCGCTCCGGCAGACACCCTCCACGACCTCGAAGCCCTGCTCCTCGATCAGGTCCCGGCGGTTGAAGGGGTTCCGCTGCATCGCTACTTTCACGTTCCGCTCCTTGTCCGGCTCTTGCGGCAGGTTAGACCACGGGGCAAAGCCCGCCGTCCAGGTTGATGGCCGTTCCCGTGATGTAGGCGCCGCGTTCAGAGACGAGGAACGCGATCAGGTCCGCGTACTCCTCGGCCTCGCCGACGCGGCCCAGGGGGACCCGCTTGCCCATCGCCTCGTAGATCGACTCGACGTCGACGCCCTGGCCTTCCGCCCGGCGCACCCACTGCTCGCTCTTGATCAGGCCGATGCAGATCGTGTTGACGCGGATGTTGTCGGCGGCGAGTTCGTTGGCGAGCGACTTCGTCAGGTTGATGCCGGCGGCCCGGGTGACGCTGGTCGGCAGCGCCCGCGCCGGCGCCGCCTTGCCGCCGCCGATCGTTGCGTTGACGATCGCGCCGCCGCCGCGTTTCCGCATCGACGGCACGACGCCGCGGCAGAACCGCACCGCGCCCATCACCTTGAGCTCGATGTCGGCCATCCAGGCGTCGTCGCCCAGCGCTTCGAGGCCCTGGGCGGCCGATGCGCCGGCGTTGTTGATCAGAATGTCGACGCCGTCGAACTCGGCCGTCACTGCCTCGATGAAACGGTCGACGTCGCTACCGGACGTGACATCGGCCGGCTGGGCGAACACGTCGCCTCCGCCGAGCGCGCGCAACTGGTCCGCCGCCCGCTCCAGGTTCTCCGCCCGCCGCGCGCAGATCGCGACGCGGACCCCCTCGCTCACGAGTCGACTCGCCGTCGCGAGGCCCATGCCATCGCTGCCGCCGGTGACGATCGCCACCTTGCCTTCGAGACCAAGTTCCAGCATTCGTTCCGTCCTTGAGCTGTTCGAGTGAAACCGTGAGTGTGCCGCCACGGGCCGGCGAGCGCAAACCGGTTCGCATCGGACGGCCTCCTTGTGGCCGGCAATCTACGCGGAGGACGGCGACCGCTCGTGAAGGAGTGTTGGCCCCGACCACGGGTCGACGACCTCGACGCCCGTGTTGCGGAACTCTCTCGTGTTCCTCGTGACGATGGAGAGGCCCCGAGTGGCGGCCGCTGCGACCAGAAAGGCGTCCGGGACGTGGTCGTCGAGCGGTTCGCCCCGCCGGCGCTTCTCTTCCATGATCCGCGCGCACGCCCTGGCATCGTCGTCGGTCCAGCTGAGGATGCGCTGGTCGAAGCACTCGTCCAGGACGTTCTGAAACCGGGCGGCAAGGCTCTCGCGTCGCTTACCGGAATCGAGGCGGCCGATGCCGTCCAGGATCTCCCAGACGGTGATGGGCGAGAGGCCAATTCCCTCCGCGGCGATGCTGTCGAGGAACTCGGATACGCGCGGTTCAGGCTGCGGACGCATCATCTCCGACACGACGTTCGTGTCGAGAAGCCACGCGATGGGAGGGCTCACGCCTCGCCGTCGTCCGCGAAGCTGACCGGCTTGTGTCGATACCGCCTGCCGGGTGGCAACTCGACCCCGCGCTCTGGGCCGAAGTGCCTCCTGAAGACCTCGGAAGGCTTGAGGCGCTGTTCCGTCTTCTCGCGTTTCTCGTGGATGAGTCGGCGGACGTACTCTTCCATCGAGAGGCCGACATGGCGGGCTTCCTGTCTCAGCCAGGCCTTGTCTCCCGGATCGATGTCGCGGACGGTGATGACGGAGCCCATCGCGAGGCGGATGCTAGCACGGGGTGCTGTCAGTGGAGTGGGGCGGAAGCCCGGCCGAGTTGGCCGGGTGGCGCCGGTACGCGCCGAACGGCGCTGCGCGTAGAGTCGGACCGCCTGCAATGATCACCAGACGCGGCTTCCTTTCCAGCGCCGGGAGTGCTTTGGCCGGCATGACAGCCGGCCTGACCGCGGCGCGCCAGGCGGCCGCGGCGTTGGCTCAACACCCCGAGGGGTCGAAGATGAAGATCACCGAACTCGAGACGATCCTGATCGACAACATCGACCCGCCGATCGGGCACCGGAAGTGGCTGTTCATTCAACTCAGGACGGACGAAGGACTCGTCGGTCTGGGCGAGCGCGTCTCCGGCGGCGCGACGAACCTGAAGCCGCAGATCGAGCTGCTGAACGACCTCTTCGACCGCTTCGTCGTGGGCCAGAGCCCGTTTGACATCGAGAAGATCTGGCAGCGGATGAAGACGACCCTCCACGACTACAGCCACCCCGGGCTGTACGGCGTGCCGGCGTTCTCGGCGATCGAGATGGCCTGCTGGGACCTGATCGGCAAGGCGACGAACCAGCCGGTCTACAACCTTCTCGGAGGCAGGTACCACGACAAGCTCCGCGCCTACGCGTACCTGAACAGCTCCGGCATCTGGGAGAACCCGTCCCTGGCCGGCGAGCGGGCGCAGGAACTGGTCGACCGCGGCATCACCTGCTGCAAGCTCGACCCGTTCTCGCCGATCACCGGCCCGCCGCGGGACTATTCGCTGAAGACGATCCGCCACGTGGCGACGATCTTCCGCGCCATGCGCGACGCCGTCGGCGACGAGCTGGAGATCGGCATCGGCACCCACGGCCAGTTCTCGACCGCGGTGGCGCTGCGGGTCGCGGACATTCTCGAGGAGTTCGACCCGTTCTTCTTCGAGGAGCCGGTGCCACCGGAGAACGTCGACGAGATGGCCCGGGTGGCGGCCCACACCAGCATCCCGATCGCGACCGGCGAACGGCTGGTCAACATGTTCGAGTTCGCCGAGGTGCTGGAGAAGCAGGCGGCCCAGATCATCCAGCTCGACGTCGGCCAGTGCGGGGGCCTCCTGGTGGCGAAGAAGATCGCCGGCATGGCCGAAACCCGGTACGCGATGATCGCGCCGCACATGTACTGCGGCCCGGTCGCGGCGTCGGCGGCGATACAGCTAGACACCTGTTCGCCGAACTTCCTGATCCAGGAGTTCAACACGAACGACCTGCACAGCGACATCTTCGTCGAGCCGATCAAGTTCGAGAACGGGTTCATCGAACCGCCGACGGGGCCCGGACTGGGCGTCGAGCTCGACATGGCGGTCGTCGAGAGGCATCGAGCCGCTTGAGCAGCAGTCTGACGTTGGCGATTCTGGCCGCCGGCCGCTCGGCGAGGTTCGGCCGACCGAAGACGCTGGAACCGGTTGGACCCAGCGGCGAGGTGCTGTTCGAGTACGCGATCTGCGACGCGGTCCGCGCCGGATGCGGGAAGGTGGTGTTCGTCACCTCGGCGGACTGGAACGACCAGCTCATGAGCCGGGCGGCAGAACACGCCGGCGGGGCGGTTCCCGTCGACTCCGTGATTCAAAGCCTCGCCGACCTGCCGTACGGCGCGGCGCCGCCGGACGGGAGAGCCAAGCCATGGGGCACCGGCCACGCCGTCCTCGCGCTGCGGAAGAAGATCGAGGAGCCGTTCCTGGTCGTCAACGCGGACGACTTCTACGGTCCGCGGGCGATCGAGTCCTTCGGCCGGCGGGCGGCCGACGGTTTGGCGAAGGGAGACGATTCACACTTCCTCGGCGCCTACGAACTCCATCGCACCGGCGTCTCCCGGACCAGTGGCGTCAACCGGGGGATCCTCACGGCAGGCCCGGACTCGACCCTGGACGGGATCGACGAGGTCTATGACGTACGGGAAGCGGATTCGGGACTCATCGGCCGCGACGGCTATGGAGAAACACGGGAGTTCGCGAGCGACACGCTGTGCTCCATGAACCTCTGGGCGTTCCAGCCCTCCATCTTCGGCCTCCTCAAAGCCGCGTTCGTCGACTTCCACGCCGGCCTCGACGAACCGCAGAAAGACGAGTTCCTGCTCAGCGAGACGGTCGGACACCTGATCAGTGCTGGGTCCGCCCATGTCAGGCTCCTGCCGATGACGCAGAGCACTGCGGGACTCACATATCCGGGGGACTTGCCGCCAGTCGCAACGACCTTGCAGCAATGTGTGGACGCCGGCAACTACCCAGCCAACTTGGGCGACTGGTTCGCCGCTCGCGCTTCCCGAAGACCGGCGTGAGCGATCCCGGTCGGCAACGACCTCCAGCCCGCCGCGGGTCGGGGGAGAGGGTCCCAGGGGGCTGTCGGCAAGCGACGCCCGACGACCTCTCATCGACCGACGCCAAACCGGAGCGCAGCCGACCGCAGCGAGCACCTACCCCTCATCCACCAGGAAAGTGCGAGCGGCCCCTGGGACCCTCTCCCCCGACCCGCAGCAGGCGGGTGCGTCCGTCGTCGTGGTCGCCGTTGCCGTCGCCGCCCCAGCCATGCGCCTGAACGGTCTCGACTGGACCGTCCTCGCGGCCTACGGCGCGCTCGCCCTCGCCGTCGGGCTCGTTTTCGCCCGCCGCGCCGGCGCCGGCACCGGCCAGTTCTTTCTCGCCGGGCGGAATCTGCCGTGGTGGCTGCTCGGCACGTCGATGGTCGCGACTACCTTCTCGACCGACACGCCGAACCTGGTGACCGACCTGGTGCGGAACGGCGGCGTCTCGGCCAACTGGATGTGGTGGGCGTTCCTGATCACCGGCATGTGCACGACGTTCTTCTACGCGAAGCTCTGGCGGCGTTCGGGGGTGTTCACCGACATCGGGTTCTACGAACTCAGGTACTCGGGGCGGGCTGCGGTCTTCCTGCGCGGTTTCCGCGCCGTGTACCTCGGCGTGTTCTTCAACGTGATGATCATGGCGTCGGTGCTGCTCGCCGGCATCAAGATCGGCGGCGTTCTGCTGGGCGCCGACAAGTACACGACGGTGCTCGTCGCGGCGGCCGTGACCGCGGCGTACTCCGCGACTTCCGGCCTGTGGGGCGTCGTCGTGACCGATCTGATGCTCTTCGTCATCGCGATGACGGGCTCAGTGGCCGCCGCCTGGTACGCGCTGGCGCACCCGGCCGTCGGCGGCCTCTCCGGACTCGTCTCGAACCCCGACATCGCCGCGCGCCTCGCCCTGCTGCCCGACTTCGCCGACTGGGAGACGGCCGCCACCGTCTTCCTGATCCCCATCGCCGTCCAGTGGTGGTCCACCTGGTACCCGGGCGCCGAACCGGGCGGCGGCGGCTACGCGGCCCAGCGCATGCTCGCGGCCAGGAGCGAGCGGGATTCCATGGGCGCGACCCTGTGGTTCAACATCGCCCACTATGCGCTGCGGCCATGGCCGTGGATCCTGGTCGCGCTGGCCTCGCTGGTCGTCTATCCGACCCTGGACTCGATCGCCGAGGCGTTCCCGCATCTGGATCCGTCGATCATCCGGCACGACCTCGCCTACCCGGCGATGCTCGTGTTCCTGCCACACGGCCTGCTCGGCCTGGTCGTCGCGTCGCTGGCGGCGGCTCTGATGTCGACGATCTCGACCCATCTCAACTGGGGCGCCTCCTACATCGTCGACGACGTGTACCGGCGCTTCGTCCGGCCGGGCCGCGGCGAGTCGCACTACGTTCTGGTCGCCCGGCTGTCGACGATCGCCCTGGTGGCGCTGGCGGCGGTGGTCGCGCTGTGGCTCGAGAACGCGATGCAGGCGTTCCAGATCCTGCTCCAGATCGGTGCCGGCACCGGGCTGATCTTCCTGCTGCGCTGGTTCTGGTGGCGGATCAACGCGTGGTCCGAGATATCGGCGATGGTCATCTCGTTCGGGGTTGCCGTCTGGTTCCAGTTCGTCCATGAGGGAGTGGGGTTCGTGCTGCCCTCGACGGCGGCCCAGCTCCTGCTCGGCGTCGGGCTCACCACGACTGTCTGGTTCGGCGTCACGATGGCCACCCGGCCGACGGAGACGGCGGTTCTGCAGTCGTTCTACGACCGCGTGCGCCCGTTCGCGCGGGGCTGGCGGACGGTCGTCGAAACGCGCACGGACGAGCCCGGCAGCGCCACTGCGGCGCTACTCGCCTGGATGCTCGGCTGCGCCGCGGTCTACGCGGCCCTGTTTGGGACCGGCATGGCGCTCTACGGGCGTTTCGGTGCCGCGGCCGCCCTCGGCATCGCGGCCTTGGCCGCGGGGTACGGCTTGTTCCGCATCCTGCCCCGCACGACCGGTTGATTGCGTATTCCCACACTGGGTGCGCCGGCGCCCTCGCCGGCATGAAGCGCGATGCCGCGGAGCGGCGAGCACGAAGAGCTACATCTCCTCGAAGCGCGCACTGAAATGCGGCAGTGCCTCCGGTGCCTCGACGATCCGGAGCCCCGGGATCCGCTCGCGCTGCGCATACAGCTCCACCAGCGCCTCCACGACGTAGTCCATGTGGGACTGCGTGTAGACCCGCCGCGGCACCGCCAGTCGGACCAGATCGAGCGGCGGCTGTTGCCGCGCGCCGAACATGACGGTTCCCACCTCGCACGTGCGGATGCCGGCGTGCCGGTAGAGCGCGACCACCAGCGCCTGGCCGGGGAGCTGCTCGCGGGACAGGTGCGGGCAGAACCGGCAGGCGTCGATGTAGATCGCGTGGCCCCCCGGCGGTTCCACGATCTGGATGCCGGCCTCCAGCAGCTTCTCGCCGACGTAGGTCGTGCTGCGGATCCGGTAGCGCAGGTAGTCCTCGTCGAGCACTTCCCGGAAGCCCTGCGCCATCGCCTCGAGATCGCGTCCGGCGAGCCCCCCGTAGGTGACGTATCCCTCGGTGAGGATCGTCAGTTCGCTGGCTCGGCGGAACAGCTCCTCGTCGCGCAGGAGCAGGAGGCCCCCGATGTTGACGATCCCGTCCTTCTTGGCGCTGATCGTGGCGCCGTCGGCGAGATCGAGCATCTCGCGTGCGATCGCTCGCGCGGAACGATCCTGCTGCCCGGCTTCCCGCTGCTTGATGAACCAGGCGTTCTCCGCGAACCGGCAGGCATCCAGGAACAGCGGCACGCCGTACCGGCGGCACAGGTCCCGCGTCGCTCGCAGGTTCTCCAGGCTCACGGGCTGGCCGCCGCTCGTGTTGCTCGTCACCGTGCACATGACGACGGGTACGCGCGCACTCTCGGCCGCAAGCAGCGACTCCAGCCGACTCAGATCGAGATTCCCCTTGAACGGGTGACGGTTCGTTGGATCGGTCGCCTCGGGAATGCCGAGATCGACCGCCCGGGCGCCGCTGTGCTCGATGTTCGCCCGGGTCGTGTCGAAGTGCGCGTTGTTCGGCACGATCCTGCCGTCGCCGCCGATCAGGTCGAAGAGGATCCGCTCGCTGGCTCGCCCCTGGTGCGTCGGCAGCATCCGCTCGAACCCCATGATCTCCTCGACGGTTTCGCGCAGGCGGAGGAAGCTGGTCGAGCCGGCGTAGCTTTCGTCCGCGCGCATGACCGCGGCCCACTGCTGCGCGCTCATGGCGCCGGTACCGCTGTCCGTCAGGAGATCGATCAGCACGTGTTCGGCCGCGACCTTGAACAGGTTGAACCCGGCGTCGCGAAGTACCTCTTCCCGTTGCTCGGGACTGGCGAGACGGATCGGTTCGACCGCCTTGATCCGGAAGGGTTCGATGATCGTCTTCATGGCGCCTTCCTATACTGACCGAATGCCTCTTCCGGCCGATCTCCTGCGGCGGAACGCGGAGGAGGCGGTGCGCCTGATCGCGCCCGATCTGGTTGGCCAGGCGCGCGAGGCCGCGCCGCGCTGCCTCGACCCGGAGGACGGCGAGGGCCTGCACGACTTCCGGGTTGCTGTCCGGCGGCTGAGGAGCACGTTGGGCGCCTGGAAGGGACTGCTGCGTGGTGCCGTGAAGAAGCGGGACCGGCGGGCGCTAGCCGGGTTCCAGAAACGGACCGGCTCCGGCCGCGATGCCGAAGTAGCGCTCGAGTGGCTGGAGCACCAGGTCGACGAACTGGAGCCGGAGCACCGGCCGGGCTGTGAGTGGGTCGAAGAGCGGCTTCGTTCGGCAAGTCTGGCGGGTTCGGGCGACTCGAACGAGATGGTCTGTGCCGACTTCGCCGCATGGGCCGGCGGCTTCGAGTCGCGCGTGGCCGATCGGGTTCCGGCGGCAGCCGCTGGCCCGCCGTACGCGGAGGCGCTGGCGGAGCGGTTGGATTCGGTCGCCCACCGGCTGGAGGCTTGCGTCACCGGCCTCGGCGACGACCGGAAACGGGGCCCGCACCGGGTTCGCATCGCCGGCAAGCGGCTCCGCTACCTGGCGGAGCCGGTCCGAGCCGAATGCGAAGTTGCGGTTTCCCTGGTTGATCGCTGCAAGCGCCTGCAGGATGTGCTTGGCACCCTGAACGACGCGAACGTCCTCGACGATCTACTGGGCGTCTACCTCGACGACGCCTCGCCCGCGAGCGAGGCCGGAGTCGTGGAGTTGGCGCGTCTCAACGCGGCTCGGGCAGAGGCGAGTTATCGACTGTTCAGACTCGACTGGCTGGACGGTGCCGGCATGCAGGCGCTGCTGGACGAAGCCGCCGCTCTCGCGAGTCAACTCCGGGATGCAGACGATCGGCCGGACCGTCGCCCTACACGGCCACGGGCGTCAGGCTGAACACGCGGGCATTCTTGGCTGCCGCCTCAAGGTCGCCTCGTCGCAGGGCCTGCCGTACATCGTCAAGTCGGTACGCGTCCTCCAGTGACAGGTGCGGCGACCATTCTTCGGGCTCTTCCAGCAGGTCGACGTCTACTTCCGCGACGTACTTCCCCTCTTGAATGAGCTTTGTCCGTCTGGTTCGCTTCATCTTCTTCTCCGCCGGAATCCAGGCTCCCACTTCTCTGGGTCAGGTGAGTATGCCGTAATCAAGACGGCAGGCTCCGTTTGGCCAACGGGAAGACCCCATACGGTGTGGGCGGGACGCCCGTCTCTTGTTCGCTGGAGCAGTAGGACGCACGGCCCCTTTGGGTAGTCCGGGTAGTCCTCAAGCAACTCGGCATCGCTCACGCCTTCGACCATCTCGCGGGTGAGCAGTCCATCGGCCGCGAGTTCGTCGTAGGCGTGCTCCGAGATCCTGACGTTGCCGTCGGAAACGAGGGTCCTGATCTGGTCGAATGTACTAGCCACGACACTCTTGAGTCCTCCCCTACTCGGCCGAGGTGGGCTCTAGGACTCCTCGCCTACCAGCACCACAGGCGGTACTCCAAGGTCCATGCCCGACACGGCGAAGGCTGAACGGAGTGTGTCGCTCTCGTTCATCTTCAGGTCGTCGGCCCACACGACCTTGCCTGGTACGCCGGCGCGGCCCCAGGCCACGTTCCTCAAGTCTGAGACGTCGTCAACGTGCGAGGATGTGCCTCTCCCCTCCTTGAAGGACGCGAATCCCTCGAAGAGCCGAATGGGCGCAGTACTGCCAGGTTCCTTCAGGGTTGCCTCTCGTATCTGACGGAGCAGGTACGTTGCCGCTACCAGGACCACGCAGGCCGGGCCCAGGTACCAATAGCGAACCTGACTCCCGCGTTTCTCGATGCGCCGCCCCGTAGGGTTGCCGTTCTTGTTGAATGCGGCGGACAAGGGCGCCTCAAGGAGCAGGTTGATGGGCGTTGACGCGGAGCTGACAACGTCCAGAGTCCGCTGCACAAGGCAGCCAAAGGTGAGTTCCTCGGGAGGGCAGTCGTCTACCGCGAAGCCGCAACTCCTGGTTCTTCGGGAGAAGCCGACATCCACAAAGAGCCACAGCCCTGAACTCCTCGAAGCGTCCTCCGGAGTGGCCTCTACGAAGAGTGGGCTGGCCTCTCTTCCTGGGCGCGGCGTCATGGGCGGCTGAGGCTACCCGAGACTGACCAGACGCAGCCGTCCATCTACGGTTGGTTCCCGTAGCATGGGGGTGTCTGAGGAGATCGTTGTGCGTAGCCCTGAACCGCTGCCCCCAGGCATCGTAGACACGGGAATAGTGTCTGTTGCTGGGATCGAAACGTTGTGGCGTTTGGCGAGGTCCCGATGAACCGCGTGTTTGGTGCCACGGTTCTTTTGGCCGTGATCGCCGGATCCGTCGTGGCCCAGGAACTCGCGTGGCGGGAACTCCCCGACATGCCCGCCGGCAAGTGGGAAGCCGCGACGACGGTGGTCGACGGCAAGTTCTACGTGTTCGGCGGCTACGAGGGACCGGTCCGGTCGAGCAAACGGGTCGACGTCTTCGACCCGGCGGACGGGAGCTGGACACGGATCCAGGACATGCCGAGCGGGGTTACCCACCTGAACGCGGTGCTCGATGGCCGCACCGTCTGGTTCGCAGGAGGCTTCAAGGACGGCTACAAGGGCCACGCGATCGCCGAGGTCTGGAGCTACGACCTGGATCTGGACCGCTACACGGCCGCACCGCTGCTGCCCGAGCCGCGGGCCGGCGGCGGGCTGGCACTGGTCGGCCGCAAGCTGCACTACTTCGGCGGCCTCGAGGCCGACCGGGACACGGACGCCGCGGACCACTGGGTCCTCGAGCTGGACGACTGGGCCGGCGGCTCGGCGATCTGGCGGAACGCGGCGCCGATGCCCGACCCGCGCAACCAGTTCTCGGCAGTCTCGATCGGCAACTACGTCTACGCGATCGGCGGCCAGTACAACCACGACAGCCAGCAGCTCGACCAGGCTCGGGTCGATATCTACGACGCCGAAACCGATTCCTGGAACCGCGGCCCCGACCTGCCGAAAGGCCACTCCCACGGCGAGGCCGGCACCTTCGTCCACGAGGGCCGCATTGTCATGGTCGGCGGCCACACGACGCCCGCCGGCGGCACGAAGTCGATCGACCCGGACATCCTCGTGCTCGAGCCGGGCGGCGAGTGGGAACTCCTCGGCAAGCTGCCAATGCCGCTCTCGTCGCCTGCCGCCGCGATCATCGGCGGCAGGCTCTATGCCGCCGGCGGCTCGGCGACGGGCCGAGGCGCGCAGGCGAAGATGTGGGTGGCTGACCTGCCCTAGCGGATGGGACTACTCCGCCTCCAGCGCCCGCCGCGGGTCGGCGCGAGAGGCGCGCCGAGCCGGCAGGAACGAGGCCATCACGGCGATTGTCAACAGCACCAGAGCCGCAGCGGCGAACGCCAGCGGATCGCGTGGGCTGCGGCCATCGAAGAGCAGCGGCTCGACAAAGCGACTCGCCCAGAGCGCGGCGACCGTACCGGCCGCGACACCGGCCGCCGCCAGGGCGAAGCCGCGTGCCAGCACCATGCGCAGGAGGTTGGACGCCCTGGCGCCCAGGGCGCGACGGATGCCGAACTCGTGCTCCCGCTGCCGTACGCCGAAGGCGATGACGGCATAGAGCCCGATGGCGGCGAGCAACACGGCGAGCATGGCGGAGGCGGCAAACAGGCGTGTTCCGGTTCTCCAGGTGCGAATGCGCGCTGCGAACTGTGTGGAGAGGTTCCGGACGTGGTGTCCCGGCAGTTCCGGAAACAGCTCGGCCAGGGCGCCTAGCACCGGCGCCTCTACGCGCCCGGGGCTTCCGGCGGTGCGGACGATCAGTGCGCGCTGGATGCTCGTCCATCCCGATAGGGCGGGATCGGATGACCCCTGGGCGATGGGCAGGTAGTAGACGGGATCCGTCTCAGGCAGAGTCCAGTTCACTGCGGGTTCCACCACGCCGACCACCGTCGTGCAGTCGGCGTCGCCGCTGACGAACAGGCAACGGCCGACGGCGCTCCGGCCGTGCCAGGCCTGCTGGGCGAACGACGCATTGACGACCGCGACCTTCCGCGTGCCTTCGCGGTCCCACTCCGTGAAGCCGCGGCCCTCCCGAATGTCCAGCCCCGCGACATCGAAGAAGTTGGGTGTTGTGAAGTTCACATGCGGACTGGAACGGAACGGCAGGCGGTCGAGTCCCTCGATGCGCAGATCCGCGTACGCCGCACCGCCTCCCGACATCGGTGAACTCGTACCCTGTGCAACGTCCAGCACCTCCGGCACCCCCCGTACGCGGGCTTCCATGGCACGGATCGCGCTCTCGTCGAGCGGTGCGCCGTCCAGGCCATCCAGGCGGGTGTCGCCGTGAAAGCTCCCCAGTGTCACCGTGAGCAGGTGCTCCTTCGCGTAGCCGACGTCCACCTGGCGTGCCGCTTCGAACGAACGGTAGAACACGGCCGTTCCGCTGAGCAGGACGACCGACAGCGCGGCCTGGACCACGATCAGGCCGGTGCGGACGGGCGTTCCGAGCGCGCTGGCGCCCCGGGAGCTGTCGAGCCTCTCGATTCCCCGGCTGCGCGCCGCGTACACGGCGGGGGCCAGGGCCACCGCCAGGCCGATCGCGAGCACGGCGATTCCGGTGAAGCCAACTGCCGTGGCGCCCAGCGGATCCTCGGCCCACTGGTAGCTCGGCAGGAGTGTGCGGCGAAGGGCGTCGCCGGTGACCGCCGCAACGCCCAGTGCAACGACGCCGGAGAGGGCGGCGAGCACCAGGCTCTCGGTCACCAGGAGACGTCCGATACCCCATCTTCCCAGGCCGAGTGCGTAGCGCACCGCCAACTCGCGTCGCCTGGCAGCGACCCGCAGCATCAGGAGGTTCGACATGTTGACTCCAGCGACGAGGAGCACCACGAAGGTGATCCCGGCAGCGATCAGCGGCAGGCGCATGTGGCGCCGCAGCGTGGTGGGGCCGCGGGTTCGAAGGATCGGGCCGAGAGCCACGGTCGCCTCCCGGTCCAGGGAGTCCGGGAACCCCGAGCCGGCACGGGCCGCCCGGACGGCGGCCGTCACCGCGGCGCTGGCGGCCTCCTCCGTCGCGCCGGGCGCCAGCCGTATGAATGGCGTGAGGTAGAAAGTGGTTCCGTACCGTCTCCAACTGTTCCCCCGGCTCGCCGTTGCCGCGTGTTCGAGAGGCAGCCACACGTCGACGGCGTTCGAGCGGGGCCCGGAGAAGCCGGGCGGCAGCACGCCGACGACGAGGTAGGTGACGTCCTCGAAACTGAGCGTCGTGCCGAGCGCTTCCTCCGCGCTTCCGAACCGCTGTCGGCGATAGGCGTCGCTGATCACGGCCACGGGTTGCGCCGCCAGGTCGTCGTCCTCGGTGGCGATCAACCTTCCGGCCGTTGGAGCCACGCCAAGGAAGTCGAAGAACTCGCCCGTGACCCAGGAGACCGTGAGGTTCTCTGCGCGTTGACCGCGCCCGTTCGTCCGAAACGAGACTCTGTGGCCCGCGACGCCATCGATGAGCGCGTTGTCGGCGGTCAAGGCGTTGAAGTCGAGCCATTGCAACGCATCGACGACCCAGGTTCGTCCCGTGGAGACGCCGCGATCGCCTGGATCGATGCGCTCGCTGACCCAGAGGCGACGAACGCGGTCCGGCTCCTCGATGTGAGGTGGCGGTTCGAGAAAGAGGCGAGACAGCATCTCGTACATCGGGGCGTTCAGTCCGATGCCGAGTGCCAGGGTGAGGACCACGGCGCAGGTGTAGCCGGCGTTGCGACGCATCATCCGGAAGGCGTCGCGGATGTCCTTGACGAGCAGCTCCACGGGCGCCCAGCCCCAGGCTTCGCGGGTCTGCTCGCGAATCAGCGTGACGTTGCCGAAGTTGCGCCGTGCCTCGGCCTGGGCCCGTTCGAGAGATAGGCCTGC
Organism: Holophagales bacterium; assembly: GCA_009837085.1. GTDB lineage: Bacteria > Acidobacteriota > Thermoanaerobaculia > Multivoradales > Multivoraceae > Multivorans. The sequence goes on along the minus strand of VXUF01000115.1, from coordinate 7,686 downwards.
CTCGACTCGCACTTCCGCCTCTTCAGCAAGATGGAAGCGGATCTCGTCGTCGAGTTCGGCGTCCCTCCGCCGACGGTCCCAGCTCGAACGCAGGCGAAACCGGAGCTGCTTCAGCATGCGGTGTGGCGGCGTTAGTCAGCCTCCAGCGCCTGACGTGGGTCGGCGCGAGAGGCCCGGCGGGCCGGCAGGAACGAGGCCATCACGGCGATGGTCAGGAGCACCAGAGCCGCGACCGCGAGAGCGAGCGGGTCGCGTGGCGTCCGGCCGTCGAAGAGCAGGGGTTCGACGAACCTGCCCGCCCACAGCGCGGCGAGCGTGCCGGCTGCTACACCTGCCGCCGCCAGGGAGAAGCCACGTGCCAGCACCATGCGAAGGAGCCGAGACGCCCGTGCCCCCAGGGCGCGACGGATGCCGAACTCGAGCTCGCGCTGTCGTACGCCGAAGGCGATGACCGCATAGAGCCCGATGGCGGCGAGCAGCACCGCCAGGAGACCGGCGGCGCCGAACAGGCGAGTCCCCACACTCCACGTTCGGATCCGTGAAGCGAAGACGCCGGGAAGGCTCTGGACGTAGTGGGCCGGAAGGTCCGGGAATAACTCGGCCAGGACTCCAAGCACCGGTGCCACAAGACGCTCCGGGTTCCCGGCGGTCCGGACAACCAGTGTGCGTTGTGCGCTCCTCCATCTGGCTAGGGCGGCGTCGGATGACGCCTGGGATATAGGCAGGAAGTAACCCGGCTCACGATCAGCCTCGAGTAAACCCCAGTTCAGGGCAGATTCCACGACGCCGACCACCGTTGTGCAGTCGTCACCGCTGCCAACGAACAGACATCGGCCGACGGCGCCTCCGCCGGGCCAGGCCTGCTGAGCGAACGTCGTATCGACGACCGCTACCTTTTCTGTACCTTCGCGGTCCCACTCGCTGAAGCCGCGACCTTCACGGACATCCAGACCCGCCACGCTGAAGAAGTTCGGCGTGGTCAGATTCACGAAGGGGCCAAACCGGAACGGCAGGTTGCCAAGCCCCTCGATCCGCAGGCCCCCGACCGTTGCACCGCCCGTCATCGGTGAACTCGTTCCTTGCGCAACGTCTAGGACACCCGGCACCTCTCGCACGCGCGTCTCCAGGACGCTGACCGCGCTCTCGTTGAGCGGGACCACGCGAAAGAAGCCGCTCTCACTGAGGCGGACATCGCCTCGGTGCTTCTCGATCGTCACCGTGAGAAGGTGCTCCTTTGCATAGCCGACATCCACTTGGCGCGCCGCCTCGAATGAACGGAAGAACACGGCCGTTCCGCTGAGCAGGACCACCGACAGCGCGGCCTGGACCACGACCAGGCTCGCGCGGACCGGTGTACCCAGCGCTCGAGCGCCCCGAGAGGCGTCGAGCTTCTCGATTCTCCGGCTGCGCGCAGCATAGGCGGCGGGCGCAAGAGCTGCGGCAAGGCCGATCCCGAGTATGGCGATCCCCGTGAAGCCAACCGCTGTGACCCCAAACGGTTCGTCGACCCATCGATGGTCGGGCAACAGTGTTCGGCGGAGCACGGCGCCGAAGACCGTGGCGACGGCAAGCGCGACAACACCGGAAAGCGCGGCGAGTACGACGCTCTCAATCACCAGGAGTCGCCCGACTCCCCACCTGCCTGCGCCGAGGGCGTAACGTATGGCTAGCTCGCGTCTTCTGGCGGCGACTCGCAGCATCAGTAGGTTCGACATGTTGACGGTCGCAAGGATGAGTACGAGAAGGGTGACGCCGCCAACGATCAGTGGCAGGCGCATCTGAGGCCGCAGCGACGAGGGGCCGCGAGTTCTCAGGATGTGACCCAGGTCGACAGTTACCTCCGGGTCCAGGGAGTCCGAGAGCCGGGATGTGGAACGCGCCGCGCGCACGGCGATCGTCGCCGCGGCGCCGGCGGCCTCAACCGTCGCGCCGGGTGCCAACCGTGCGAATGCGGTGAAGTAGAAACCACCTTCGTATCGCCTCCAGTTGTCCTCTCGGCTGGCACTTGCCGCATGTTCGAGAGGTAGCCACACGTCGACAGCGTTCGGGTCGGGTCCGGAAAAGCCTGGCGGCATCACCCCGACAACGACGTAGGCGACATCGTCGAAGCTGAGCGTTGCGCCGAGTGCTTCCTCTGCGCCACCGAACCGCTGTCGCCGGTAGCCGTCGCTGATCACGGCGACGGGTTGCGCCGCGAGGTCGTCGTCCTCGGGGCCGATCGCTCTGCCGAGGGCGGGAGATGCACCGAGGAGGTTCAGGAACTCACCCGTGACCCAGGAGACCCTGAGGATCTCGGCGCGCTGCCCGCGTCCGTTCGGCACGAACCGAACGGCGCGGCCCGCGACGGTGTCGATGAGTGCGTTGTCGCTGGTCAGGGCGCTGAACTCAGGCCACTGCATCCGGTCCCACGCAGTCGCCGGGCCCGTGAAGACCCCGCGATCGTCCGAGTCGTCGCGCTCGCTCAGCCAGACGCGATGAACGCCCTTAGGGTCCTCAATGTGGGGTGGAGCTTGAAGAAAGAGGCGCGACAGCATTTCGTACATCGGAGCGTTGAGTCCGATACCGAGGGCCAGGGTGAGCACGACGGCGCAGGTGTAGCCGGTGTTGCGCCGCATCATCCGGAACGCGAAACCGGCGTCCTTGAGGAGGCGCTCCACGGGCGCCCAGCCCCAGGTCTCGCGGGTCAGCTCGCGAGTCAGCGTGACGTTGCCGAAGTCCCGTTGTGCGGTTGCGCGTGCTTCCTCGGGCGCCAGGCCGGCGTCGATCCGTTCTTCCACTTCTTCGGCGAGATGGAAGCGGATCTCCTCGTCGAGTTCGGCGTCCTTGCGTCGCCGGTGCCACAGGCACCGAAAGCGGTGTAGAGCCTGCCGCAGCATCACCTGGTCTTCCGGCTCAGTCCGCCGGACGAAGCACCCTGGTCACGGCGACCGAGAGTTGCTGCCACCGCGTCTGCTCGACGGCGAGTTGCCGGCGGCCGGTCCGGGTGAGCCGGTAGTACCTGGCGCGCTTGCCCTTGTCGGACGTCTTCCACTTCGCCGCGATCCAGCCGCGCGCCTCGAGACGGTGCAGGGCCGGATACAGCGAGCCGGTCTCGATGCGGAGCGCGTCTTCCGACACCCGCTGAATGTGTCCGGCGATCGCGTGGCCGTGCGCCGGGCCGTAAACCAGCGTGCGCAGGATGAGCAGGTCCAGGGTGCCGTAGAGAAGCTGGTTGCGGGGACTTGCTGGCGTCATGGTGTAGACAAGCTACTCCATATGACGTAGATTGTCTACACCATGAATACGCTGATTCATCTGGAGAACGTCTCCAAGGTCTTCTACACGGACGAGATCGAAACCCACGCCCTCGATGGAGTCACTCTCGACATCGACTCGGGCGAGTACGTGGCGGTGTCCGGACCGTCGGGCTGCGGCAAGTCGACCCTGCTTTCGATCCTCGGTCTGCTCGATACGCCGACGGCCGGCGACTACACCCTGAACGGCTATCCGGTGGCGCAGTTGAAGCAGTCCGAGCGAGCCCGGATCCGCAACCGCGAGATCGGCTTCATCTTCCAGAACTTCAACCTGATCGGCGACCTGAGCGTCTACGAGAACGTCGAGCTTCCGCTCACGTATCGGGGCATCCGGCCGAGGGAGCGGCGCGAGCTGGTCAACCAGGCCCTGGAGAAGGTCGAGATGGCGCCACGAGCGAAGCACCTGCCGAGCCAGCTCTCCGGTGGCCAGCAGCAACGGGTCGCGGTCGCCCGCGCCGTGGCCGGCCAGCCGTCGATCCTGCTTGCCGACGAGCCGACCGGCAACCTCGACTCGAAGAACGGCGGGGCGGTGATGGACCTGCTGCGGACGTTGCACGAGGAAGGATCGACGATCTGCATGGTGACCCACGATCCCCGCTACGCGGACTACGCCGAGCGGGAGATCCACCTGTTTGACGGGCGGGCGACGACCTGATGGACGTCGCGAGACCGGACCTGGCGCGGAAGAAGAAGGTCCGCCGAGTGACGTACTACTCGCTCGGCAGCGTCCTGCTCGTCCTGGTCACGCTTGGTTTGCAGCAGGTACAGCCGTCGGCGCCGCGCGTCGACCGCGACGCGCTTTACATCGACACGGTGCGGCGCGGGCCGATGGTGCGGGAAGTGCGGGGCCGGGGAACATTGGTGCCGGAGAACATCCGGTGGATTCCGGCGACGACGGAAGGCACCGTCGAGAGGATTGTGATCGATCCCGGCGCCAAGGTGACGCCGGAATCGGTGATCGTCGAACTGAGCAACCCGGAGCTCGAGCACCAGGCCAGGGAAGCGGAACTCAACCTCCGCGCCGCCGAGGCCCGCTACGAGAACCGGAAGGTCGAACTGGAGAGCGAACTGCTCATGCAGAAGGCGGGGCTCGCGAGCGTGGAGGCTGCTCTCGTCGTTGCCCGGCTCGAAGCGGACGCCGACGCCGAGCTGGCGAAGGACGGTCTGGCTTCGGCGATCGAACTCCAGCGAGCGCAGGCGTCGAAGCGGGAACATGAAACGCGCTTCGCCCTGGAGGAGGAGCGTCTCGGCATCGCGGAAACGACGAAGGCGGCCAAGCTCGCCGTGGAGCGGGCGGAAGTGGATCGTCTACGCGCGATCTGGCAACTGCGGCTCGATCAGGTCGCGGCCCTGCAGGTCCGGGCCGGCATGCGAGGCGTTCTCCAGCAGGTGCCGGTCGAGGAGGGGCAGCGCGTTTCGGCGGGCACGAGTCTGGCCCGCGTCGGAGACCCGACGGCGCTGAAGGCCGAACTGCGAATCGCCGAAACCCAGGCGAAGGACGTTCAGATCGGGCAGGTCGCGGCGGTCGACACGCGGAACGGCGTCGTCCCCGGCAGCGTGGTCAGGATCGATCCGGCGGTTGAGGAAGGGACCGTGACGGTCGACGTTGCGCTGGAAGGCGCCCTGCCCCGCGGCGCCCGGCCGGACCTGACCGTGGCCGGCACGATCGAACTCGACCGGCTGGAGAATGTGGTCTTCGTCGGCCGGCCCGTCGTCGGCCAGGAAGAGAGCGAGGTCGGCCTCTTCCGTCTGGACGGCGAAGGAAACGGCGCTACCCGAACGCGTGTGTTCCTGGGCAGAAGCTCCGCCAACACGATCGAGGTGCTGGACGGATTGGTTCCGGGCGATCAGGTCGTCCTGTCGGACATGTCCGCCTGGGATGAGTTCGACCGCCTCCGTATCGACTGAGGAGTCCGGATGCCGGCGAGGACGCCGGCGCACTCAGTGTTACCCCATGAAGAAGCCCTTCCGGTGCGAGACGCCGAGCACCTTCTTGCACAGGGCGCAGAAGTAGAGGTAGCGCTTGCCCAGGATTCCCGAGATCTCCCGGAAGTAGACACTCACGGGATGCTCGCAGTGCGGGCACAGCGGCGTGATGTCGTTGCGTTCTTCAGCTCGAATCATGAGTTCGTCTCCTCTCCTCGTGGTCGTTACTTCGGCGGTCGGTAACCCCAGGCCTCCACGGCGAATCCCCAGTTCCGGTCGACGACGTCGATCGTCTCGGGGTCGATCCGATAGGCATTCTTCCGATAGCCCGACAAGGTCGCCAGGTAGTCGCCGATCGGCTTGCGGGCCCGCTCCCAGCCCGGCAGCGCCAGCTCGTCGTAGAGGCGCTCGAGTTCCGCCATGGGCGCTCGTTCGAGATCCTCGAAGCGCACTTCGGCCAGGTGTCCTTCCGGGATCGACTCCCGGTCCTTCATGTACTGCCTCATCATCGCGGCGTAGGAGTCGAGCATGCCGGCGATCACTTCTTCCGGTTCCGCGTCGTCCAGTTGGCAGACGGGCAGGACGTGCCGGTACAGGTTCGTCATGGACTCGTAGACGACGTAGGGATTGCGCACGATGTGGATGAACTTCGCGTCGGGAAAGAGGCGCAGCAGTTCGGCGGTGCGGCCGAGATTCGTCGGGCTCTTGAGCACGAGGCGCCGCCCACCGGAGGCGAGCGTGGCCTTGCGGAGCACATCGAGATAGGCGCGCCGCCACCGCGCCATCTCGGAACTCGTCAGCCGCATGGTGGCGTACTTCTCCTGGTACTCCTTCGCCCGGTTGGGGAAGGAGAGGTGGTGCACGAACGACAGGTGCGACGTGTTGGCGAGCGCGATCTCCTCTTCCTGGGGCAGCTCGACGGACACGGCCATGTTGTCCATCGGACGTGTCGCGGGCATTCCGTTGGCGACGAACCGCTCCAGCCGGCCGCGCGCGACCAGGAACATCGGCGCCGCGATGGCCTGGAATGTAGAGACGATGCCGAAACCCGGGTCCTGGGCGAGCAGGTTGTGCAGATGCGTCGTGCCCGAGCGACCGAAGCCGTGGACGTACAGCGGCGCCTCGTCGATGGCGATTCGCGCCATCCTGGACGGGCCGTAGCGGAGGCGCTCGGCGACCCGCAGCGGGGTCATCAAGGCGCTGATCGCGAGCACCTTCGCCAGCTTGCCCCAGTATCGCGGCGGCACGCCGCCGTTCTCCGCGATCAGCCGCAGCCATACGCCGAGCGGCGCCATCGAGAACACGTGCTGTCCGGCGGTCTTGGGGGTTTCCACGGCGGTCATCGTAGCGCTGGGGAAGCACCCGGAAGCCGGCGCTTCGCACCGGATGCCGGCGGGGACGCCGGCGCACCCAGTCCTCAATTGCACCCGACTGGTCCTTCCAGCAACATGGGCCGCATGTGCCTCAACCGTGAGAACCAGCCATGAAGATCCTTCTCTACTCCCTGGCGGCTCTCGCCGTCATCGTGCTGGCGCTGTACTTCGCGTTCTTCTTCAATCCCCAGACGGAGGAACAGGAGGAAGTGAACGCGACCTGGAGCCGGTTCGCCGAGGAGGTCGCGGATCTCGGCCGTGCCATCGAGAGCGCGCCGTTCAATCGGGACGAGCAGACCGCGGCCGCGGGATACCGGCACATCGCCCGCTATCTCTCGACCTTTCTGGCCGAGTACACCGACCTGCGGAACCCGGACTACCCGCAGTTCTCGCGCTTCCCCAACGGCGTCGCCCGCGTCGGTTGGGACAATCCGGACAATCCCTATCTCGTGTTTGCCGTGCGGGGCGATCACGTCTACCGGTTGCGTGGCAACACGACCAGCTTCGACCTCGTCACGATCAATGTCTACAGCGGCATGCTCGGCCATACGCCGGTCAGGCAGATCCGCACCGTTTCGAGCGTCGCCTCGGACGATCTCGACGTCGACGAGAACGGCGACTTCGTCCTGACGCTCAGCGCCGTACGGGCCGAAGGCGACTGGTTGAAGCTGGAACCGGACGCGCACATCGTCGTGGTAAGGCGCCTGGTCTCCGATTGGGAGAGGACCGACGAAGGTCTGTGGGAGATTCTCAATCTGACCACGCTGGGTACTGGCGCGCCCCGCCCGACGCCCGAGTCGGTCTCCCGGGCGCTCGACGACGCCGTGACGCAGACCCGTTCACTGCGGGAGTTGCTCACGCTCGCGCATCGGATCACGTTTCAGCTCAGGCTGCGGCCCAACACGGTTGAAGAACCCGTCGAGTCCGACCCGAACCTGGCGATGGCGGACGCCTTCCAGGCGGCTTCCCGGGGTTACTTCCGGCTGGAGGAAGATGAAGCCCTGCTGGTGGACGTGCCGGTCGCCGACTGCCGGTACACGAACATCCAGCTCGCCAATCCGTGGATGGAGTCGCTCGACTATGCCAGCCACCAG
>VXUF01000052.1:1399-4227 GCA_009837085.1 Holophagales bacterium | reverse complement strand
AAACGGCCGGGCAAGGGGATTTCCTGCATGGAATCAACCTCTTGGGGCCTCATGTCACCCCTTGGCGTGACAGGAGGCGACAGGAGGCACCAGGAGGATGATCGAAAAAATCTGAAAAAATTTCGCGATCATTGCGTTTCCGCGTAATCGGCCAGTGTCAGGACGGAATCGCCGTGCTCGGTCGGCGCCACGGCATTCGCGAATCGGCGGTCCGCCGTTACCACCGTCGCGCCGATGCGGTGCGCCAGCGCGAGATAAACGCAGTCGTATATCGGGTGGTCGAGGGCCAGCGCCAGACGAGCCGCATCGGGGGAGAGGATTTCGTCGGCGCCCCAGCGGACCGGCATGTCCTGCACGTCCCCCAGCAGGATACCGGCGGCACGGCGCTCTATCTCGCCCGTCCGCGCCTTGCGCCACAGCGCATTGGCGACCTCGGAAGCCATCAGGCGCGGCGCGTGCAGGTCGTGGCCGCCGTTCGCCAGTTCCTCCGCGATATCCGCCTCGTCTTCGGCGACCAGCCACTTGACCGCCACGCTCGCATCGACCACGAAGCGCATCAGAAATCGTCGCGATGGCCGCGGTCGCGGTCCTCGCGGATCAGCACTTCCGCCGGTGTGTGCTTGCGCCCTTCGGTCAGGGGACGCCGCAGCTTGATGGTCTCCGCGAAAGCCGCGCGCTTCGCCGCCATGTCGTCGTCGGCGGCGCATTGCAGAATGTGGCGTGCCTCGCCCTCCAGGGAGCGGTTGTTGCGCGAGGCGCGCTGCTTGAGGCGGTCCACCACATCGTCGTCGAGCCGCCGCACATTGATCGTCACCATGGGTTCGCCTCCAAACATCGGTTATCAAACTGTTATCAAGTTATCGCGGCTTATGCAAGCTCCTCCGGGGATGATATTCGACGACTTTTGCGGCCATGAGAGGCCATGAGGGGACAGGAGGATGAGACCGTTCGTTCAATCCTTGTTCCGCCGGTCGCGAGCGCCCATCTTGCCGGCATGGACAGTCAGGAATCCGCCCGTTTCTACTCCGTCGCGAGGCTGCCGCGATGGTAGCGTCCATCGGCAAGATCGCCTCGCCGTCGCAGGGCGTGGGCTATTTCGAGCGCGATGGCTACTACGCCAGGGACGACGGCGCGCACAAGGAGGCGAGCGCCTGGGCGGGCAAGGGCGCCGAGGCGCTCGGCCTCTCCGGCCCGGTCGATCCCGAACGTTTCCGGGCGGTGCTCGAAGGCCAAGTGCCGGGCGGCCGCCGTCTCGGGCGCAAGGAGATCGACGGCAGCATCACGCACCGCCCCGGCCGCGACGTGACGCTGAGCGCGCCGAAGTCGGTCAGCCTGATGGCGATGGTGGGCGGCGACGAACGGATCGTCGAGGCGCACGACAAGGCGGTGACGGCGACGCTCGGCTGGATCGAGAAGAACGCCATAGAGACAAGGATGCGCGACCCCGCGACCGGGGCGATGGTGCGCGCCGGCGATCAGAAGATGGTCGCGGCCACCTTCCGCCATGACACCTCCCGCAACCTGGATCCCCAGCTCCATACCCATGCCGTCGTCGCCAACATGGTCCAGGGCGAGGATTCCAAATGGCGCACGATGGTCGATGACGGCCTGTTCAACGGCAAGATGGCCATCGGCGCGATCTACCGGGCGGAACTGGCACAGGGGCTGAAGGGCCTCGGCTACGGCATCGGGAAGACCCATGCCGACGGGCGGTTCGAGATCGAGGGGGTGTCGCGCGAAGTGATCGACGCCTTCTCGACCCGCCGGGCGGAGATCGAGGCCGCCATGACCGAGCGCGGCATGGGCGAGTCGAAGGACAACCCCCATCTGGCGGCGCGGGCGGCGCTGATGACGCGGGCCGCGAAACGGGATATCGACCGGGGCGAGCTGGACCGCTCGTGGCAGCGCCAGGCGAAGGCAATAGGCTTCTCCGCCAGCAGGGTCCGCGCCCAAGCCCGCAAGGCGGAACGCGGTCTGCTCGGCCCGGACCTGTTCGCGGGACCGGGCTATGCGGCGGGCGACGCGGCGGCCTGGGCGGTGGCGCACCTTGCCGAGCGCCAGGCGGTGTTCGGCCATGCCGACCTGCTGGCGGCGACGCTGGCCCGCGAGCCGGGCGCGGTGACGGTCGATGCCGCCGAGCGGGCCATCGCGGCGCTCGAACGCGACGGCGCGCTCCATGCCGCGCGCGGCCTCGACCACGGAAGGCACTGGTCCACGGACGCGGCGCTGGCGCGGGAATCCGAGACCATCGCGCTGATGCGCGCGGGCCAGGGGGCGGAGAAGACGGTGATGCGCCGCTGGGTCGCGGAAACGAAACTCCACCGGGGCCGTCTCAACGAGGGCCAGAAGGAAGCCGTCAAGACCGTCCTCGCCGGCAAGGATCGCGTGGTCGCGGTCCAGGGCTACGCGGGCACGGGGAAGACGACGATGCTGAAGCGCCTCCGGGTGCTGGCCGCGAGCCAGGGCTACCGCACCATCGGTCTCGCGCCCTCGGCCTCGGCGGCGAAGACGCTTCAGAACGAATCCGGCATCGAATCGGAGACGCTGCAACGCTACCTCGCGCGCCATGACGGGATCGCGCACGGGCGCGGCACGGCGGCGGGGCTGCGCAAGCTCCGCGCCGCCAACGCGAAGACGATGCTGGTGGTGGACGAGTCCTCGCTCGCCTCCAGCGCGCAAGTCCGCAATCTGCTACGCATCGCGACCGCGCTGCGTCTGCCGCGCGTGGTGCTGGTCGGCGACGAGAAGCAGCTCGGCGCGGTCGAGGCGGGGAAGCCGTTCGAACAGCTCAAGGCCGCCGGGATGCAGACCGCTGTGATGAATGACAT
>VXUF01000052.1:620-1389 GCA_009837085.1 Holophagales bacterium | reverse complement strand
ATGCGGAACTGAAGGCGGCGGTCCGGGCGAGCCTGACGGGCGACGTGAAGGGCGCCTTCGCGAAGCTCGGCGACGGTATCCGGCAGGTCGAATACGGCGATCTCGGAACCGAGACCGCGCGCCAGTGGCTCAACCTGCCGCACCAACAGCGCGCGGCGACCGGGGTGATCGCCCCGACGCGGGCGCTGCGCGACAGCATCAACGCCACGATCCGCGAGGGGCTGGTCGCCGAAGGCGCGATCTCGGGGCCGGCGCGGCCGGGCGAGAAGCTGGTCGCGCGCGATCTCACCCGCGCGCAAATGGCCCGCGCGTCCAGCTACAGCATCGGCGACACGGTGATCTTCACCCGCCCCTACAAGACGCTCGGGGTGGAGAAGGGCGACGAGCGCCGCGTCGCCGGCATCGACCGGCGCTGGGGCGTGCTGCGCCTGGAGGACGCCAAGGGCAACCTGATGCCGTGGCGGCCGGAACGCATCGCCGCCGCAAAGGGCGGGGTGGAGGTCTACAAGAGCGAGGCGATGGAGCTTCGCCGGGGCGACCGGGTGCGCTTCACGCGCAACGATCCCGCCTCCGGTCTCACGAACGGCGAGACCGCGACGGTCGAAGTGGTGGGCCGGGACGGCGTTCGCTTCCGCCTGGAGAACGGAACGCTCGCCACGCTGTGGCAGAACGACCCGCAACTCCGGCATATCGACCGCGCGTTCGCGGCGACGGTCCATGCGTTCCAGGGCCGCACGGTGGACCGGATCGTCGCGGCGATGCCCGTGGG
>VXUF01000052.1:0-610 GCA_009837085.1 Holophagales bacterium | reverse complement strand
CCCGTGGGCAACCCGAAGCTGACCGATCAGCGCGCCTTCTATGTGGCGATCAGCCGGGCACGGGAGACCGCCGAGCTGGTCACCGACGACGCCCACAAGCTCGCGGACCAACTCGAACGGGCGACCGGGGAGCGGCTCGCGGCGCTCGACGCGACCGCGAAACAGGCCGCCTGGGCGGCCGTGTTCGAGCGCGGCGCGGGCCATGACCGGGAGGCGAATCGCCTGACACGCGCTCCTGACGCGATGGACAAGGGCCTCGAACCGGACCGCCAAGGCGGTCGCGGGCATCCCTCCCGCGATGGAATCGGGCGCGATTCCGGTCGCGGTCGCGGTCGCGAGCATCGGATCGCGCGCGAAACCGGCAGGGACCGCGACGGCAAATCGGCTGAGCGCTCCACGGATCGCGAGCGCAGCGGGAAGGAATCGACCGGCAAGGATCGCGGACTCGACCGCGGCGGTGTCTCCCGGCAGCAAAGTTCCCGCGAGTCCGAACTCGAAAAGGCCGCCGGCGCGAAGCAGAAGTCGCGCGACTTCGACATGGGCCTGTAGCCTCTCCTTCTCCTTCCGGCCAAATCAGCGTCCCGCACGGAGCAAAATCCGTCGAGAAGCG
>VXUF01000015.1 GCA_009837085.1 Holophagales bacterium | reverse complement strand
GGGTCCCAGCGGACGCTTGCGCTTTCTGGGTGAGGGGGATGAGTGCGCTCGCTCCGCTTCACTCGCTCCGGTTGGGCGTTGGTTGCGGGAAGGGCGTTTGGGCGTCGCTCGTTCAGAGGCCGCTGGGAACCTCCCCCTCAGGCCCCGGACCGGCTGGACTTCGTCGGGCTGTCGGGCGACTTCGCTCTCCTGCTTGCGGGACTGAATAGAGCCGGACCTGGCTCGGCTGGGCGGGATACGGAGGTGTTCGACGGCGGTAGGGTCTGGTCGTGGGCGGGGGACGGTTGTGACGGAAGCTGCGGGGCTGTACGTCCACATTCCGTTTTGCTCGGCGATCTGCCCGTATTGCGACTTCGCGGTGGCGCGGGGTGGCGAGGTGGATCGGGAGCGGTTCGTTGCCGCTCTTGACCGGGAGATCGAGGAACGCGGTTCAAGTGCTGATGAAGGCGGATCGCCGGCGGGTGGGCCGGTCTTCGAGTCCGCCCGGTTCGACACGGTGTACTTCGGGGGTGGTACGCCGTCGGCGTTGAGCGTGGAGCAGCTTGGGGCGATTCGGCGGCGGTTGGTCGGGGCGTTCGCGATCGATCCGGAGGCTGAGTGGACGATCGAGGTGAATCCGGAGGACGGGTCGGCTGAGTCGTTGGCCGGTTGGCGCGAGCTTGGCTTCGATCGGATCAGCCTGGGGCTGCAGGCGCTGGACGACCGGGCGTTGCGCTTTCTTGGCCGTCGGCACGATGCGGCGCAGGCGCGTGCGAGCGTCGAGAGGGCGCGGGAGGCGGGCTTCCGGTCGGTGTCGATCGACCTCATCTACTCGCTGCCCGGGTTCGACGGCGGTTGGTGGCTTCGGACGCTGGACGAAGCGGCGGCGCTCGGGCCGGACCACATCTCCTGCTACGAACTGACGATCCACGACGGCACGCCGTTCGGCCGGCGGCGGGACGCGGGCAGGCTGCGCGAAACCGGGGAGGACGAGAGGGCCGCGAACTTCGTGGCTACTCACCGTCGCCTCGCGGAGCTTGGCTACAAGGGGTACGAGGTCTCGAACTTCGCCCGCCGGGAGTCGGATCGGAGCCGCCACAACCGGAAGTACTGGCGGCATCAGCCCTATCTGGGGCTGGGACCTTCCTCGCATTCCTTCGCCGGTCGCAGCCGCTGGTGGAATGTTGCTCCATGGAGGGACTGGAGCGCCGCGGTGGCGGGCGGCGACTCGCCGGTGGCCGGCCGCGAGGAGCTGGCCGACGATCAGTTGTTGCTGGAAGCCGTGATGATGGGTCTTCGCCAGCGATCCGGCATCGACTGCGCCGCACTGAAGTCGCGCTTCGGCATCGATCCGGCTGCGGGCGCCCGCGGGCAGATCGAGGCCTGGGAGAAGGCGGGCTGGCTCCGGGCGCGCGGTCGTCGTCTGGTGCCGACCCTCGAAGGCATGGCCCGGGCCGACCGCCTGGCGAGGGAGTGGAGGTTGCCCTAACGGAAGACGGACGCTTCGAGTTCCACGTCGGCGCTCTGCCACGCCTTCACGAAACGCTCTTCCACTTCGTCCGCTTCCTGCTTGCGGTCCTGCGCGCGCAGCGCCGTCGCAAGTCCGAACAGGGACCAGCCGTTGTGCGGGTTGTGTTCCAGGTCGCGGCGGTAGACGGCTTCGGCCTCGCTGGCCCGTCCGGCTTCGAGCAGCATGGCGCCGAGGGACTGACGGACGGGGTAGTGGAACGACGGCGGCTCGGCGTAACGGAAGCTGTCCTGGAGGGCCACGGCCGAGCGCATCTCGATGATCGCGCGGCCCATCCGGCCCCGGGCCGCCTGGATTTCGCCGGCGAGCAGGTGCTCGGTCAGCCGCACCAGGTCGGAACCGGTGGCGAAGGAAATGCTCAGGTCCGAGAGTTCACGGCTCCGCCGCAGCTTGCCGAGTGCCTTGAGGTGCCGTCTGGCGCCGCGGGGAGCGCTGCCGGCAGCCAAAGCCAGACCTTGGGCGTAGTGCCACATCGCGGTCTGGAAGGTCTGGCCGGCGGGGGGGCGCGGCGTGTCGAGCACCTCCTGCCAGCGGCCGAATCGGACCCGCGCGAACAGCGGCGTCGCCAGGTAGTTCTGGAGGAAGGGGAGAGCCGGAGCGAGTTCGACCGGGACTTCATCGGCCAGGTGGTCGGCAGTCTCGATCGCGAGTTCGGCGCGGCCGCCGAAAGTGGCGGAGGCCCACAGGAAGTGGATGTTGTGGGGGTAGTAGCCGACCGCGTAGAGCCCCTGGGCGTTGCACTGGGCGATGTAGTCGACATCGGCGGCAATCGCGCGCTGGTTCGACTCCACAGCGTCGTCGTAGCGGCCGACGCGAATGTAGATGTGGGCCGGCATGTGGATCAGGTGGCCGGCGGCCGGCATGAGCTTGCCGAGGGCGTCGGCGCTTGGCTCGGCGAGCTGCGGTTCCCGGGCTTCCATCAGGTGGATGTAGTAGTGGTGCGCGCCCGGGTGGTCGGGGTGTGCCGCGATCACTCGCTCGAGAAGTTCCTTCGCCTCCAGGGTGCCCGGCTGCGCCTCGCCGCCGCGCCAGTAGTCCCAGGGCATCGTGTTCATGATCGCCGCGGCGTGCAGCGTGGACGCTTCCGGGTCGTCCGGGAAGCGCTTCGCGACCGCGGCGATGGCGTCGACCCACGCCGCGTCGAACGTCTGGCGGTCGGCGTCCTCGTCGGTGGAGTAGCGGTTCGCCAGCGCCTCGATCAGGGCCTGCTCACGCTCGTTTCCGTTGGCGCGCCGTTCCTGCGCCTGCTCCAGGCTGGCCAGCGCCTGGAGTTCGCGCTCGCGTGGCATCGAGTCGTTCAGGTTGCGGCCCAGGGCCAGGGCCTTGCCCCAGTGCGGCATTGGCGCTTCCGGGTCGAGCCGCGAAGCTTCTTCGAAGGCCCGAATCGCTTCGGCGTGGTTGAACGCGTAGACGAGGCGCAGCCCCTGGTCGAAGAAGCGCTGGGCCGCCACCGACGACGTGGTGATGGCGTAGTGCAGGTCGCCCAGCCCCTCCAGCGTCGGCGCCAGCGGTTCGCCGGCGTCCTCGGCTGTGATCGCTGAGACGCCGATCACCGGAATCGTGAAGGCGACGATGACGGTTCGCAGGAAGCGTGTGCTGATCCTCATGGCGGTCAGAGTAACAGCGGCGGCCGAACGGCAGTAGCATCCGCTCCCGGTGGTTGAGGCATGGCGCGAATCGCAGTTCTGACCGGAGGTTCGACGCCGGAAAGGACGGTCGCCCTGGCGGGGGCGGCCAAGGTCTCGGCCGCCCTGCGCGCCTGCGGCTACGAGGTCACCGTGTTCGACACGATCGAACCGGGACCTCTGGACGCCGAACTGGAACGGCAGCGTTTGGGCCGGGTCGTCGGCACCCGCCCGCCGTCGCTGGCAGAGCTTCGCGAGCTGGAAGTGCGAGAAGACCTGCCCTCCCTGGTCGCGGGCGAACTCGCCAGCCACGACGCCGTCTTCCTCGTGCTCCACGGCCGTCAGGGCGAGGGCGGCGAAGTCCAGGAGCTTCTGGAGACCGCAGGCATCGCCTTCACGGGCAGCGACGCCCGGAGCAGCCGCCTCGCGATGGACAAGGACGAGAGCAAGCGCCGCTTCCGCGATGCCCGCATCCCGACTCCCGACTGGCTGACCTGGCCGGCCCGGCAATCGGACATCGAAGAACTCGGCCTGCCCCTGATCGTCAAGCCGTCACGAGTGGGCTCGACGGTCGGTCTGACCCTCATGCCGGACCTCTTCGACATCGACTCGGCGGTTGGCAAGGCCCTGACTTTCGACGACCAGGTGATCCTGGAACAGTTCCTGCCGGGGCGGGAGTACACCGTCGGCGTGCTGGAGGGCGAAGCGCTGGGCGTCGGCGAGATCGTTGCGCCCGGCGTGATCTTCGACTTCCACAGCAAGTACACCCCCGGCCGCGCCCGTGAGCTCTTCCCGGCCGAGATCGATCCGGGCCTCGAGAAACGCCTTCGCGACCTCGCCCTCGCGGCCCACGAGGCTCTAGAACTCCGCGACTTCTCCCGCGTCGACTTCCGCCTTGACGCTGCAGGCTCTCCCTACTGCCTCGAGGTCAACACCCTGCCGGGCATGACCCCCACCAGCCTCCTTCCCCAATCCGCCGCAGTCTTCGGGATCTCCTTCGAAGACCTCTGCGACCGCATGATCCGCGCGGCCCTGAAGCGCAACAGATAGCCACATCCGCGGTCGTCCGCATGCCGGAGACGTCCAGCCCGAGCCGGTCCGGGGGAAGGGGTCCCGGGGGGTCGGAGGCAAGTGACTCCCGACAC
>VXUF01000072.1:8393-25165 GCA_009837085.1 Holophagales bacterium | reverse complement strand
ACGCCGCTGCCAATTATAGCCTGGCCGCCGGGCATGTTCAGTCCGCCCTCGAGCACCATGCGGTTCTCGTCGGGCGACAGGGCCTCGACGATGAAGCCGTCGGCGAAGCTCGAGATGAAGAGCCGGTCTTCGGCGTCGAAGGCGAAGTTGTCGAGTCCGGGCTGGACGCGGGCGACGACCTCCTTGCCGCCGTCCTCGCCGACGCGTACGACCTCGCCCCGGAGCGAGTCAAGGACGTGGAGGACGCCTTCGCTGTTGAACTTGACCGCGGCCGGCACCTCGAAGCCGCTGGCGACCGTCTCCATCTCGCCGCTGTCGACGTCGACGCGAACGACCTCGCCGCGGAACCAGCGCGGGCCGTAGAGCCTGCCGTCGGCGGAACCCCAGTCCATGCCGTTCAGGCCGCAGCCTGGCCCGAGATCGTCGCGGATCAGGCGAGGCTCCGCCTCACCGGCCGGATCGAGCTCGTACAGGTTCGTGTCCATGAAGCACTGGGAGACGAACAGCCGGCCGTCGTCCGAGAAGGTGATCGGGTTGACGCCGACGCCCGGCGAGGCGACCACGCGGGTCTCGCCGGTGGGCGTCCGCATCGTCACGTCGCCGTTGCTGATGTCGGTCCAGTAGACCGAACCGTCCGGGCCGAAGGCCAGGTCGTCGGGCGACTGTGCTCCGTCGTCCAGGCCCCAGTTGTCGAGGATCTCGCCGCTCTCCGGGTCGATCCGCGCCACTGCGGGCGTCACCACCGAGGTCAGATACAGAGCGCCGTCGGGCCCGAACATGATGCCGTTGATGCCGCGGAAGCTGGCGCTCTCACCGATCGTTCGGACGCTTTCGGCGTCCGCTTCGACCACGTCGGCGTCCGGAGAAGCGCATCCGGCCAACAGGGTCAGGGCGCCAAGACACGCGGCGGCGCAGGACAGTCGTAGAAACATCGTTGGCTCCTAGATTGAGGGATGGCTCCTCAGTTGAGAAATGGCTCGAGGACTACGTAGCGGATGACGAATCCGACCAGGGCGAGTTCGACCAGGAAGATGGCCCAGATCCCGGCCCGGATCCCCCGGCCAGGGCGGATGCGCGGATCCATCCGCTTCTTCTGCAGCCAGAGCACGGCGCCGCTCTGAATCGGCAACAGCATTCCGGCGACCAGCGAGCTGATCGTGATCAGCAGTCGCGGGTTCTGGATCCACATGTAGACGACGAAGCAAAAGATCGGGACGACCGTGCAGTAGCCGCGGATCCAGAATCTGCGGGCGGCCAGGTTCCGGCGCTTCAGGTAGCCCAGCTCCATGATGTAGTCGGGGATGTAGCGGGCTTCGCCGGCGATGAACGAGAGCATCGTCGAGAACAGGATGCAGAAGGCGCCGGCACCGAACAGCCACAGCGACCAGGGGCCCAGGGTCTGGGTGAACATCTCGGAGAGCATGGAGATCGTCTCCAGGCCGTCGGGCTCCTTGCCGAGCTTCTTCAGCACGCCGGCGCCGAGCATGTAGAACGGCACCGTCGCGCAGGTCAGCAGGACCAGCGTGACCCAGACATCCGTCTGCATGACCCTGATCCAGCCCCGGGCGCGCGTCTCCCACCCCGGTGCATCGCTGCGGCCGATGAAGTTCGGGTAGCCCTTCTCGACGCACCAGTACTGGTAGGCGGAGGTTTCCGAGGAATTGACGCCCGAGTAGCCGTAGACGGCCATGGCGGCGACGATGAACTCCGGCGGGAAGCTGAACGTGAAGCCCGACGCGAGGTCGGCCCGCGTGACGGCGAACTCCGTGCCCTGCATCAGGATCGCGCATACGAGCGTGGCGCCGGTGAAGATGATGACCAGCGCCAGCATCACGTTCTCCAGGATCCGGTAGGAGCCCGTGGTCAGGACGGCGATGGTGATCACGGCCAGCAGTCCGGCGGCCAGGGTCGACGGCACCTCCGGGACCAGCAGGGTCAGCGCCTGGCCGGCGCCGCCGATGATCCCGCCCATTCCCAGCAGGCCGGGAACCAGGGCGACCAGGGTGATGGCGACGGCGAAGCTGACGTGGCCGCGGCCGATCCGGATCTGGAAGGGGAGGCGGTTCATCGCCCGCACGTAGGTGTCGCCCGAAACCAGCGTGTACCGGGCGAGCTCCGCCTGGATCAGGGACTTGATCCAGCAGGAAAGAAGCACCCACCAGAGCAGGACGAAGCCGGCCGCGGCGCCCAGCGCCGAGGTGAGGATCATCTCGCCCGAACCGACGATCGCGCCGGAGATGACGACGCTCGGCCCGAGATAGCGAAGCCGCGTTCGCCAGCTCGAGGGCGGCGGTGTCGCGCCGCCCTCGCGGACGGTGTATGGATCCCTCCCCTGTTCGACGTAAGTTGTTGAAGACATTGGACTTAGTGCGATCGCGGTCGTGCGTCGCGTCCGACATCGTTGCCCCTCAGCCGAAGACCACGTAGCGGATGACAAACCAGGTCATGACCAGCTCGACCAGGAAGATCCCCCAGATCGCGGCCCGGATCCACCTGCCGGGGCGGATTCGGGGATCCATCCGGTTCTTCTGGAACCAGAGCACCGCGCCGCTCTGGATCGGCAGCAGCATGGCGAGGGTCAGTGCGCCGATCGTTACCAGCAGCCGTGGATTCTGGATCGACAGGTAGATGACGAAGGAGACGACGGGGATGGTCGCGCAGTAGCCGCGGATCCAGGATCTGCGGGCGACCAGGTTCTGCCGGTTCAGGTAGCCGAGCTCCATGATGTAGTCCGGTATGTAGCGGGCTGCGCCGGCCACCGAAGAGAGCATGGTCGAGAACAGGATGCAGAAGGCGCCGATGCCGAACAGCCACACGGACCACGCGCCGAGCGTCTCCGTGAACATCTCGGACAGCACGGAAAGCGTCTCGAGACCGTCGGGGACGCTGCCGCGGGCGCGCAGGACGCCGGCGCCCAGGATGTAGAACGGCAGGGTCGCGCAGGTCAGGATGATCAGCGTGACCCAGACGTCGGCCTGGAGCACCTTGATCCAGCCGCGGGCCCGCGCCTCCCAACCCGGCGCGTCGCTTCTTCCGATGAAGTTCGGGTACCCCTTCTCGACGCACCAGTACTGGTAGGCCGAGGTTTCAGAGGCGTTGACACCCGTGTAGCCGTAGACGGCGATCGCCGCCACCAGGTACTCGGGCGGGAAGCTGAACGTGAGCCCCGACATCAGATCGGCGCGGCTCACCGCGTACTGGGTGTTCTGCATCAGGAATGCGCACACCAGGGTGGCCCCGGTGAAGGTCATCACCAGGGCCAGCATCACGTTCTCCAGGATCTTGTAGGAACCTGTGATCAACAGCCCGATGACGACCGCGGCGATCAGGCCGGCGGCCCACGTCGAGTGAAGGCTCGGGTAGAGCAGGGTGAGGGCCTGGCCGGCGCCGCCGATGATTCCGCCCAGTCCCATGATCCCGGGGATGATGGCGATCAGGGCGATGAGGACGGGCAAGCTGATGAGCCCCCTGCCGAGCGGGATCTTGCCCGGCAGCCGGTTCATCGCGCGGACGTAGGTGTCGCCCGAAACCAGGATGTAGCGGCCGAGCTCGGCCTGGATCAGCGACTTGATCCAGCACGAGAGGAGCACCCACCACAGCATGACGAAGCCGGCGGCGGCCCCCAGGCCCGAAGTGAGGATGATCTCGCCCGAGCCGACGATCGAGCCCGAGATGACGACGCTTGGGCCGAGATAGCGGAGACGGGCGCGCCAGTTGGGCGGCGGCTCGACCGCGCCACCTTCGCGGACGGTGTAGGGATCGCTCCGCGGAGAAGGAGAGTCACTCATTGGGCGTGAAGGCGCGACTCTACACCGGAGCGCCGCGCTACCGACTCGGTCAGGGGCTGACCCGGAACAGGCTGGTACGCTCGATGTCTGTCGCACGCCGGCACGGACACGGAGACCTAATCCGGGAGAAGGACCGACGATGAAGGACCAACACAGACTTCGAGTTGTGGTGGCGTTCGGCGCCGTTGCCCTGCTCCTGGTGCTTGCAGCCGCCGCGCCTCCCCATCTCAAGGTGTCGAACACGAACCCCGAGGACGGCGCGAAGCTCAGCGGCCCCGTGCGTACCCTGCGGGTCTGGTTCAACCAGGAACCGGATCTGCCCCTGAGCAAGCTGGAACTGACCGGCCCGAACGGTTCGCTGAGCGTCGAGGGTCTTCACACGATGGGCGAGAAGGACCTGATGGCCAGGGTCTCCGGGCGGATGCCGGACGGTTCGTACACCGCCAAGTGGCAGACCGCGGGCGACGACGGTCACGTCCTGACCGGCGAATGGACCTTCACGATCGAACGCGGCGGTCGCTGAGACGCTGGACGCGGGTTCGTCACTGAGCTGGGAGATGGCCGGCCGTTGGGCCGTCTATCTGCCGCTGCTCCTGGTTTGCGGCGCGACCGGAATGCGCCTGCTGGAGGCGATCGGTCCACGCGACCTTGCGGTTCGGGACCTGGGGATCGAACTGGCCCGACTCACGCTGCTGTCGTCCCTGCTGCTGCTGGCGGCGTTCCTGCTGCGCGTCGTGTTCCAGTCGATCGAGGTTTGGGGAGTGGGGGAGGCTTTCGCACTCGACAATCTGCGAGTGGTCGCGCTCGAGAGCCGTTGGGGAGAACGATGGCGCTGGCAGGCCGCTGCGGCGGCCGTCGCGACTCTTGGTGCCCTTGCGGGCTACAGGGTGCCCGCGCTTGGCCTGACGATCACCGGGGCGGGAGCTCTCGGGCTGGCCGCGACGTTGCCGATGACCGGCCATGCGTTCGGCAACCCGCTTGCGTGGACTGCGCAGAGCATCCACGTACTCGGCGCAGGCTTCTGGATCGGCACGTTGATCGTGATCCTCGTTCTTCCGCTGATGGTGCCCGGGACATCCGTTGCGGAAGCGGCGTCGATGCGCCGGTTCTGGCTCGGCGCCTTCTGGCCGCTGGCGTTGGGCGCGGCGACGTGCCTCGTCCTGAGCGGGGTCGTGCTGGCGGTCCTCTACCTGCCGGCCTGGGACACCCTCTGGACCGAGCCGTATGGCCGAATCCTGCTGGCCAAGGTGGCGGGGAGTATGGGCGTCGTGTTCCTGGGTGCCGTGAACCACCTCCGGATGAACTTCCGCCCCGATGCCCACACGGATCCGGTGCCGTTGACTGTCGCCCTGGAAGTGGCCTTCGCGCTGGTCGTGCTCGCGGCCACGGGAATGCTCACCAGCACCGCGCAGCCGGAAACGCACTGACGCGTCCCGAGCCGCTGACCAGTCGCGGGTCTGTTCAGAAGCTGATCCGGCTGCTCACCCCGATCGTTCGCGGCTGGTTCGTCAGGTAGCCGACGCGGGCGCGCGTGCCGCGTTCCTGGTCGAGCGCCAGCAGCGCCCTCTCATCGAGGACGTTGTTGACGAAGAGCGCTATGTCCCAGCGCTCGTTCAGGAAGCCGAGTCGCAGGTTAAGGAGGTCGTAGGCCGGCATCTCGGGGTCGAAGCGGAACGTGATTTGCGTAAGTGGTCCGCCGACCGGATTCGTTGCGGAAAGAGCCAGCAGGTCGACGGTGCCGAAGCCGGGGACGTGATCGCCGATCTGCGTGAAGCGGGAACCGACGTGCTGGAACGCCGAGGAGAGGTAGCCAGCCCAATCGCCGGCCTCCCAGCGCCAGGTCGCGGCCACCGCGGCCTGGAACCTCGGCACCGTCGGCAGCCGGTTGCCCTTCTCGATGCCGGAAACCACGCTGCTCGTCCCGTCGGCCGCGGTCGAGGTCAGGGTCGACCCGATCTCGGAGTCCGCGTAGCTGGCCGAGATCGCGAAGTCGAAGACCGCCGAGGGCTGAGCCGTCAGCTCGAGTTCCAGGCCCGTGCTCCGAGCGTTCGGTACGTTGAAGACGAGGCGGGAAGAGCAGGAACCGGCGGTGACGGTTGTCTGCAGGTTCGAGATGTCCATCGTGAACGCCGCGACATTGAACGTGCCGCGGCCGCCCATGATCGTGGACTTCGACCCGATCTCGACGTTCCAGAGTTCCTCGTCCTCCCAGGAGTCGCGGCCGCTGAAGGTCGCGAGGTCTTCCGGCGTGCAGACGGGCACGTTCAGCGGGTCGTTGATGCCGCCGAGGCGGAAGCCCTTGGAGACCTGGGCGTTGAGTTGCGTGTCCTCGGTCGCTGCGAAGCTGGCGATGAAGCGCGGCGCCACGCCGTCGGCGCTGGTTTCGCCCTCGGTCGGCCCCGGATCCGCGAACAGACCGTCGAAGACCTGGCTGCGCGTCTCCTCGTAGTCGTACCAGCGTGCTCCCGCGGTCAGGTCGAGCCGTTCGCCGGCGGTCCAGGTGATCTCGAAGAAGGCCGCCGTCTGGTCGAAGTCGTAGTTCAGGTCGGAGTAGAACAGCTCGTCGACGGCTGCGCCGAAGCCACCCGCGGTGGGAATGCCGGTCATCGCCTGGAAGCCGGTGACCGGCAGGCTCTGGCCGTAGGCCCGTTCGCTGGTGCCGTAGAAGAGGCCGAGCACCCAGTGGGTGTACTCGTCTCCGCTTGTCAGCCGGAGTTCCTGGGTGAGGCCGGTCGCGGTCGTCGCGTCGATGAGCGGAGCGTCCAGGGTGTAGACCGCTTCCGGGAGGCCGATGGTGGCTCCGGCGACGCTGGCGTAGAGGGCCGTCGAGTCGCGCACGACGAGCACGTCGCGGTCGGTGGCCGACGTGATGGAGGTGAAGTAGTAGCCGTCGGGGAGATCGACCACGACCTTGAGGTCGGCGAGCAGGAACTCGTCGGTGTAGGGCTCCTCGAACTGGGTGAAGAGCTGGCGCTCGCCGAGGTCGACAGCGGGCCGGGTCGTCGTGTACGGGTTGGCCAGGATGTTGAAGTCGTCGATCCGGTTCCAGCCGTCCATCTCGACTTCCTGGTAGAGGAGGCGCGGCGTGACCGTCACGTTCTCCGACGGCTCCAGGCGCAGAGCCCAGCGGGCGCCGGTGCGTTCGCCGGAGTTCACGTCCTCGCTCACGCCCAGGTCGGGCTGCACGGCGTCCATGAATCCGCCGAACGAGGTGTGGTAGGCGGTGATCCGCATCGCCGAAGTGTCGCCCACCGGAACGTTGACGGCGACCTTCGCATGGCCGCCCATGCCGCCGTCGCCGACCGAGGAGATGGAGAGCTCCCCGAAGCCGTCCGAAACGCCGAGCTCCGGCTGGTTCGTGATGTAGCGGACCGTACCGGCGAGTGAGCCCGACCCGAACAGCGTGCCTTGCGGTCCGCGCAGTACTTCGACGCGGGACATGTCGAACAGGTCGATGTCCGGAGTGAACAGGGACAGGGAGATGACCGACTCGTCGAGGTAGATGCCGACCTGCTCCTTGACGCCGGGCTGGTCGCGGACGATCTGTCCGGCGGCGACGCCGCGCATCGCGACCTGACTCTGGCCCGGACCCAGGTTCTGCACGGTGAAGCCGGCGACGTTGGCCGCGATCTCCTCGAGGTTGCCGGCGCCGCGGCTGCGCAGGACGTCCTCGCTGGGGGCTACGACGGAGAAGGGGACCTGCTGGAGGTTCTCTTCCCTCTTTCGCGCGGTGACGGTGATCTCCTCGGAGAACGCCTGCCCGGGCATCGTCCGTGCTTCGTCTCCGCCGGGTTCCTGCGCCGCGGTCGGAACGGCGACTCCGTACGAGATGCCGACCAGGGCGAGAATCAGCGGGGTTCTACTCAGCGAGAATCGAGTCATGCCAGTGCCTTGTACGGTAAACGGTCCGCTCGGGTTGAGTCAGGTCGCCGAAGCTCCGTCAGGGCCGCAGGTGCGGCTCGAGCAGTTTGCCCCACTGTCTGTCGTACGGGTGTACGTGGTCGACCTCGACGTCGCCGCGGTAGACGGGCCGACCGGAGTTGGCCCACTCGAAGATCGATCCTTCCAGGTTCCAGACCCGATCGAGAATGTCCGGGTCGTGCAACTGGATCAGGTCGGCGACCGCGGCTGAGGAACGGTAGCCGACGGAGCAGTAGAGGACGACCGGCCGATCGGTATCCGCGGCGGCGACGAGTTCGGCGATGTCCTCGCCCTGGGCGTGGACCGCTCCGGGCAGGTGGCTGACCTCGTACTCGAAGGGCTCGCGGACGTCGATCACCAGGGGTGGCGGCGTCTCCTCGAGCCGCCGGTCGAGCTCTTCAATGCTCATCTGGGGCACGCCGGGAAAGCTCGCCCGCACCAGGGCCTTGAGTTGGGACATCGTCGGCGCGCCACAGGCCAGGGCCAGTAGCGCGCCGAGCAACAGCGCTCCGATCTTCGGGATCCTCGGGTTACGTCCAGACATGGGTGTGTGCCGCCGGCAACGGTCGTGGCGCGGGTGGGATTCCATTATCATCACGGCTCCCGCGCTCGCATCCTGCTCTTCGCGGATAGCCCGCCGTCGATGTGACCCGATGAAGGACCCTCTCGCAACCGTTCCGTCGAGCACGTATCTGGTTTCCGGATCGCGACTGGCGGCGTGCGCCGCGGCCTGGTGCGCGCTGCACTGCGCGCTCACACCGGTCCTGGTTGTGGTGGCGCCCGCGCTGGCGCTCTCGGAAGGCGTGGAGCGAGCCGTGTGGGTCGGGACCGTTCTTCTCGGCGCGGTGATGCTCGGCCTGGGCCCGGGCGGCAGGAGCGGGGTCGTGATCCTCACCTTTGTCGGAGGGGCCGCGCTCTGGGCAGCCTCCCTCGCCGGCTGGCTCGAGCCGCTGCCCGAGACGGCGACATCGGCCACCGGCAGCCTGATCCTGGCAGGCGCCATGGTGCAGAGTGCCCGTGTCTGCTACGCCAGCGCGTGCGCGGTCTGCGCCGAGGAGGAGCTGGCGGACCGGGAGGGCTGAGGACGACAGCCACGCCGCGCCCCGTCGTCACTCTCCGGCGGCGGCCCCGGTGGCTTCAGTGGACGGCGCCTGCCCGGCGGGTTGGCCGACCATCTTCGTCTCGAACGGCCGCTCCGTGCCGGCGCCCATCGTGATCGTGCCCCGGAGCGCCCCCTGCGCGTCGAGTTCCGCTTCGATCACGGTCGTGATGGCTGACGCCTCGGGGGTGGGGAAGTGGGTCGTCACCCGCAGGCGGTCGCCGGCCCAGGCGAAGTCGTCGAGGGTGATCGTGAACATCTGCAGACCGGATGCCAGGTAGAGGATGCCCTCGCCCTCGCGGGGCGTCCAGAAAGCGATCGGCAGGAACCCGTCGGCCAGGAAGGAGGTCCCCCGTGGATGCCGGGCGATCAGCTTCGTCAGCTTGTCGACGTTTTCCTTCGGCCGGTGGTAGCCGCCGTCCTTGCGGACGATCTCCATGAAGCCGACGAACATCTCGTTGACCACGTCGCCACGGTAGATGATCTCGCGGGTCGGGTCGGGGTTGGCCGGGTTGCTCTCCGAGTTGTCCCAGACCGCCGTGACCTCGATCCGGCTCGAGGCCGGCAGATCGACCGGTTCGGTGGGGTAGTAGAGCCACTGCCAGTTGTAGTCGTACTTCGGCACGTCGAGCAGGGTCTCGCTGGTCCCGTCCGCGTGAACGATGCGGTAGGTCATCGCCTTGCCGCGGACATGCATGTGTGGGCTGAAGGCGAGGATCTGCATGTCGTCGTCCGGTTGGAAGAAACCCTCCTCGGCGTGGTGACCCGCGCCCGGCGGAATGCGGATGCCGGTGTTCGCCACCGAGACGGTCGCCACCTCCCGCTGCAGCTCGCCTTCGCCGAAGTGGATGCCGATGCGGGTCACGTCGGATGTCGCTTCACCAAACGGGTGGTAGTGGGAGTCCATCGTGATGGTCGTGCCCGGGCCCAGGACGCGACCGGTGCCCTCGGGGAAGACGTAGGGCGGCATGCCCGCGGTCCAGATCCCGAACACGCCGCTGCCCCCGGCGCCCTCGCTCACCCTCTCGCCGGAGCCGATCGGGCCACCGCTCTCGCGCCGCGGTGTCGTGTACGTTGCCTGGAAGTGGTGCGTGGCTCGGCGGTCGCCGGGGAGGAACTCGATGGCCTGTACCCATCGCTCCTCATCCAGCTCGAGCGCGATGCGCTGCTTGGGAAAGAGGTCCGGGCCCTCTGCCGGCACGTCGACCCGGTCGAGTGTCAGTACGTAGTCCGGTTCGCCCAGGGTCCAGCCTTCGGGAAAGGTCGGTGCCGGCGGCAGGTCGGCGGGGTCGCCCTCGGGCGCGCCGCCCGCGGCCCAGCCTGTGATCGTCGCGATCTGTTCGGCGGAGAGGGAGAGGTCATCGCGAAACACGACGTGCTCCGACTCGGCGCTCCAGGGCGGCATGTCGCCGTTCTCGACCGCCCGCGCCATGCCGCGCGCCCAGGGGCGGGCCTCCCGGTAGGAGAGCAGGGACATGGGCGCCGCCTGGTTCGGGCGGTGACATTGCACACACTTCTCGAACAGGATGGGCGCCACGTCGCGGCTGAAGGTCGGCGGGTCGGCCGCGCCGGCTGCCGTCGCTGTGAGCAGGACGGTGCTGGCGACCAACGCCGCGAGCGTGTATGAGTGGCGGCGGATAAGGGATCTCGTGAGCATGTTCGTCCCTGAACTGATGGGTTTGGCGATTGCGTTCAGTCTAACAAGCGGCAGGCTGACGTTCGTTCCGTGCGGTAGGCTCGATGGCGCTTCCCAAGGTACGTGGAGACGAAACGGAGGACACTCCATGCGCATCGATCGAGCCGCCCTGGCTATCTGTCTGTTCGCCGTTTCGGCGATGCTGATCGCGGCTCCTGCCGTGGTGGCGGGTGAAGAGGAAATCCCGCGCACCGCCAGCGGCAAGCCCGACCTGACGGGTCGCTACAACATCGCGAGTTCGACGCCGTTCGAACGACCGTCGGAGTTCGGCGACAAGCTCTTCCTCACCGTCGAGGAAGCGGAAGAGATCATGGAGCGGACCCGCGCAGCGGTGGCCAGGTCCAACGCCGCCAGCGATCCGGAGCGGTCCGCGCCCCCGGCCGGCGGCGACGGCTCGCCGGGCGCCGCGGGCGCGGTCGGCGGCTACAACTCGTTCTGGACCGATCGCGGGAGCGACCGCTTCGCCATCGACGGGAAGTTCCGCACCTCCATCCTGACCGATCCGCCGAACGGCCGCATGCCGTCCCTCTCCGAGGCGGGGAAGGCTCGTCGTGCCGACTTGCATCCGTACGCCTACGAGAACACCGGCAGCGCCTGGTGGCTCGAGACCGGCGACGACCCGTACGACGGTCCGGAGACGCTGTCGGTCCTCGATCGCTGCCTGTACCTGGGAGCGGCGGCGACTCCGGCTCGCCCGATTCTCTACAACAACCTGAAGACGATCACGCAGACCGAGGACCACGTGGTCATCCTGGTCGAGTGGATGCACTGGGCCAAGGTCGTGCGGCTGAACGCGGAGCACGCGCCGCCGGAGGTGCGTTCGCTGGGCGGCGACTCGATCGGCTGGTGGGAAGGCGACACCCTGGTGGTCGAGACGACGAACTTCCTCGAGCGGCCGGGCGTTGCGCGCGAGGGTCTGAAGGTAGTCGAGCGCTTTACCCGCCAGAGCGCGGACGGGCTCCTGTACGAGTTCACGGTGCACGACCCGGACTACACGGCACCCTACGGTGGCGAGTTTCTCTGGCCGCAGACGGAGGAACTGAACTACGAGTACGCCTGCCACGAAGGCAACTACGCGATGGGCAACATCCTTCGCGGCGCGCGACTGCTCGAGCGGGAGTACCTCGAGCAGAAGGGTCAGTCGGGCAGCACGGGTTCGGGGGACGAGTAGCCCCGGGGCGTTGATGGAGCCGTTCTCCTACGCGGCCTGGGACCGTCTGCTGGCCGCGGTCGTCGCGGAGGACGGCAAGGTCGACTACGAGCGCCTGGCCGCGCGGCGGCCGCTACTGGAGGAGTTCATAGCCGAACTCGGCGAGACATCGCCGGATAGCCGGCCGGACCTCTTCCCGAGCGAGGAGGATGGGCTGGCCTACTGGATCAACGCCTACAACGCGTTCACCCTGCACGCGATCGCTGAGGAGTACCCGATCCGGTCGGTCTGGAAGACGCGCGACGGGCAGTTCTTCCAGCGGCGGCGGCACATCGCCGGCGGTTCGGCGGCCAGCCTCGACGATATCGAGCACCAGATCCTCCGATCGGACTACGCCGAGCCGCGCATCCACTTCGCGATCAACTGTGGCGCGAACGGTTGCCCGGCGGTGCGTCCCTCGGCGTACCGGGGCGAGGGTCTGCGCGACACGCTGCGTGAAGCGGCCGGAGCGTTCCTGGCGAACCGCTGGAACTGCCGCGTGGACCACGAAGCGGAGCGGATCCACGTTTCCCGCATTTTCCGGATGTACGCCGAGGACTTCGCCGGCGGAGCGGGCACGCGCGAGGACTACCGCCGCGGCGTGCTGGGCTTCGTGGCTGAGCACGCGGGGCTGGAGCTCGAGCAGATCGCCGGTGACGAGCTCGTCTACAACACGTACGACAGGGGTCTCAACGACACGCACCGCGATCCGATCATAGTCGCGATTACGTTTCATGAGCCAGTGGAGCACTTCTCCGCGGCCGACGGTGAACTCCGGGAGCTTCATCTCTACGAGGGCAACCTCTGCAACCGGGCCTGTTCCTGGTGCACGATCAACGGCTCGCCCGAGGGCTGGTACCGGACATACACGCCCGAAGTGCTCGACCAGGCGCTTGACACGCTCGCTGCGGACGGCAACCTGAAGTTCTACGGTGGCGAGCCGACGCTGCATGCGCGCGAGATCATCGAGGCGATGCGCTACGTACGTGAACGGGGCTTTACCGGCCTGATCACCGTGTTCTCGAATGGCATCCAGGCGGAGAAGCTGATCTCCATCCTCGAGTCCGATGCGAAGAGCGAGGCGGTGCTGAACTACTCGATCTACCACGGCCGCGACGCGGATCCGATACCGGCCTACGCCCGTGAGCGCCTGGACGACTGGGCGCGCGCGAACGCGAACCGCATCTTCCAGGGCTACAAGGTGCTGTTCCACGCGGGTGCCGGCGCCGGTCAGGAGTTCGCCCGCGACCGCGAATCCGAGTACCACGGGATGGGCAACCGCTGCGTGCGCTGTTTTCCCGTGCTGACCACGAAGGGCCGGTTCCACGCCTGTCCGTTCGCCGCCGAGATCGACTCGCCCCACTTCGATCTCGGCGCTGTGGGCTCGGACTCGGGAACCGTGTTCGAGAACTACCGCACGTTCCTGCGCTGGGTGGACGAGGAACTCGATCCAGCGGCGGCGGCGAGAGGTGTGTCGAGCTGCGAGATGTGCCACCGGCGCCTGGCGGAACTGCCGGTTCCGGAGTTCGCAGGCTAGGAGCTTGCGCCGCACCGCCACCGCGACAGTCCTGCTGGCCCTGGCCGCCAGCGCCTACTGCGGCCTCTTCGCGGCGAATTCGCTGATCCGCGTCCGCACGTTCACGGCGGACTCGATGAACTACGTCGATGTCGCGCGCCGGATAGCCGCCGGCGATGGACTCGTGCAGTCGACCGGAGGCTTCAACCAGCCCTTCTACCTGTCAGGCGATCTGGACCTGCCCTCGGCCTTCACGGCGCAGCCGCCCGGCTATCCGCTGGCGATCGCCTTCGTGTCGAGGTTCGGGATCGCGGCGCCGGACGCGGCGCTCGTGGTCTCGGCGTTGTCATACGCCGCAGTTCTCTTCCTGGTCTACCTGCTCGGAAGGCGGATCGGAGGTTCGGTGGCCGGCGCCATCGCTGTCGGTGCCGCGCTCCTGTTCGTGCCGCTGACGCACCTCGGCCGAGCCGCCTTGAGCGAGTGTCTCGCCGTCGCAGTCGTGTTGATGTTCTTCCTGCTCCTCGATCCATACCTCAAGGGGACGCCGGACCGTGGTGAGCGTGCGGCTTCGCGCGGCCTGCTGACGCTGCTCGGTCTGGGCCTGCTCGCTGGCGCGGCCTTCGGCGTTCGCTACTCCCTGTGGCCGCTGCCGTTGATCGGTGTCGCGGCGCTCGGGCTCAGCGGTGGCGGTCCGCAAGCTGGCCGAAGCCGCCAGGGGAAAACGCGATTGGCCCTGGTGTTCGTGGTCGGCGCGTTCCTGCCGATTGCCTGGCTCCTGGGCCGCAATCTGTACGTCGAAGGACGGCTCCTGCCGGAAGCGATGCCCTCCGTCACGACGCTGCCCGAGAGCCTGAGCCATGCGACGACGGCCGTACTCGGCGGCTGGCGCTCGACCGCACTCGGCAACTGGCCGGACGCAGCGGTGCTCGCCGTTGTGCTCGGGCTTCTCGGCGCATCCGCGATCCGGACGGCCAGGGGCCCGGGCCGTTCCTGGCACCCGGCGGGCTCACGTCTGCCACTGCTCATCTGCCTGTGGGCTGTCCTCTACCTCGCGGCCGTCATCTGGCGCAGCACGCAGGCCAACTTCGATCCGACCGGTGTTCGGTTGGCGTTGCCGGCGACCGTTCCTCTCATCCCGGTGTTCGCCGCCCTCGTCGCGGCGGCCCTGCCTTCGGTACGCCGTGTCGCTTGGCTGCCGGCAGCCATCCTCGTTGCCTGCTTCGGCATCGCCTTCGTCCGCGAGGCGACGCTCTGGTCGAGGGGCCCCGACGCCCGGGCGATGGAGTTCCGGAGCGAACGCCAGCAGTGGCTGCGCGACCACACCGGCCCCGGCGACCTGGTCATCGGCGGCGGCACGATGGACGTGCCCTTCCTGGTCCCCGGCAGCCATGCAATCTCCTATGCGGGATTGCCCTACACGGAAGTCCTGACCTACGCGGACCTCGAACGGATCGCCGACCGGCACTGCCCGAACTTCAACCGCCTCCACCTCGTCGTCCGACCCACCGTCCAACTCGGCGGCGGCCGATCCGACGAGGATCCCAGTATCTGGCTCGGCCCCTTCATCGCCGACGCCCGCGCCGGCCGCTACCAGTCGTACGCGCTACTCCAACCCCTGGCCGCCCTGAGTGAAGCCAGGATCTACGAAGTCACCTGCCCCTGAACCGTTCCACGTCCGGAACGCCCTACCCACCCGTCGCTCCGGATCCCCTTCACCACTCCGCGACGCCGGCTCGCCATGCCAGCGACCGACAACGTCCAGCCAGATCGGGTCCGGGGAGCGGGTCCCAGCGGGCTAGAGGCGAGCGACGCCCGACGACGTTCCAGCTATCGAAGCCCCGACGGAGCGAAGCCGACCGAAGCGAACCCCCATCCCTACACCCACCAAGCGGGGGTGAGCGTCCGCTGGGACCCGCTCCCCGGACCCGATCTGGCGGGTAACTCGCCGCGACGCTACGCCGGCGCCTCAGCGACGCCGGATGACCTGGCGCCGGCCCAGCGGTTGAAGCCGAGGTCGCCGCGAACGTCGGCGGTGCGCTCGAGCATCATCGCGTCGCTGGGGATGCCGGTGGAGTCGGCGACGCGGACGAGGCCGTTGAAGATGCCGACAGTGGCGGCGGCTTCGACGAACTTCGCCGGGCCCAGGGTTTCCAATGCCCGGGCGCGGGCAGCGTCGAGGTCGTCGGTGGCCCGGACGACTGCCTCCGCGAACGCGGTCAGAACCGAGCCGTCCTCGACGCCACCGTCAGCGGCGTCCTCCACGGCTGCACTCAGGTCGACCTCTTCTCCTACTGCCTGGCTGCTCGCCCGGAGCAGCATGGTGTGGGCCGTCGTTCAGTAGAAACACTGGTTGAGCGCCGACACCCTGGCCGCGATCAGCTCGACCTGGGGACGGGAGAGTGGACGGTGGTCCCAGACCATGTTCTCGAAATCGGTGGCCGCACCGGAGTACATGGCGACGACCATTCGAAAGAAGGTCCGCACGCCTTCCGGCACCAGGCTCAATGCCCGGGCCACGTTCGCCCGGTGCCAGTCGACGACCTGGACGGGGACCCAGGCGCCGATGTCGCCCATGCCGTCCGGGCGCTTACGGGTCGGTTCGCCGGGTTCCGGTTCGGGCAGGGGCTCGTGTTCGATCCCCAACGCTTCGCAGAAGGCGTCGGCGGCGACCGTGGTGACGACAACCGAGGCGAGTTCGACGTACGGTGCGTCGCCAAGCTCGGCGATCGTGGTTTTGGCCCAGTCGCGGTCGAGATGAGTCGGATCGGCGCCGATCTTCCGCGCCGCCTCGATGGCCTTTCCGGGCAGGGCCGTGCGCGGCTCGCCGCGGTTCCGGCTCCAGGGAGCTTCGTTGCGCTGGATGCGCTCGGCGCGAGCCAGAGCGGCGATGGCCACCCGCTCCGGTCCCGTCCACCATGTGCCGGTGCGGCCTATGTCGGCCCACGACCTGCGCAGCGCCGTCGTCAGGTCCTCGCGGACGGGAACGGGAAAACGGCCAGCGTCAAACCGCGGCGTGTCGAAGCTCACGGACTGCTGTCCTCACCTGTCTCTTCCAGGTGACGCGCGCCGCTCAGGGTGTTGTAGACCGCCCAGTTCCCCTCGTGGCAGGCGTACTCGAACATCTCGTTGTCCGGATCGAAGTAGAGCGGGATGTTCACCGTCCAGGTGTCCGTGTAGTTCACTGGATCGTCGATTGTGACCGTCCAGTCCACCGTGTGCTCGTCGACGCGCGTGAAGCGCTCGACCGTGACGAGTTCCGTGCTGACCGGAATCCCCTTGATCCGGCCCTGGGAGCCGCTGGTGGCGATCCAGCCCTTGTCGGAGAAGTTCTTCGTCTCGACGACCAGGGTGTTGCCTTCCCAGTGGCCGCGGGAGTCGCCGTTCCAGAGGTGGAGGTCTTCGGGGATGCGCTCCCGGCCGTCCACCGGGATGAAGCGGACGTCGTTGATCATCTCGGAGTAGATGGCGACGTACTCCGGGGTCTGGGCGATCCGGTAGTTGTTGTTGTAGCCGGCCGGGAACAGGTGCCCGGGGACGCCGCGGGTGATGCAGCGATCCCAGAC
>VXUF01000072.1:0-8383 GCA_009837085.1 Holophagales bacterium | reverse complement strand
GGTTGTACGCGCCGACGTTCTGGCCGGCTTCCGCCTTCTGCGCCGGCTGCTCCGCCCGACTCTGGATCATGTTCTGGCGAGCCGTCTCGGCTCGAGCGACTTCCTCCTCGGTGAGGAAGGCCTTGTCGCCCATCTCGACCGGCCGTTCGAAGGGCGTCAACGTGGTGTTCGTCCACAGGCCCTGGAGGTCGGGGTGGCCCCAGGCGGTGCGCGGCGGCTTCCAGTCGTCCGCCGCCAGAGCGGGCGCCGCGAGTAGTCCTGTCGCCAGGGCGAGAGCGAGCGTTGTCCGTCCCATCATCGGTGACTTCCTCCGTCTGCGTTCGGTGCCTCTACCTGCGTTGGGTGGTTGCGAGGCTATCAAGGCGGTCGCCTCCTCAGTCGTCGCTCATCAGCGCCTGCGCCCGTCGCCAGCGCTCGACGATCCGGTCCTCCCGCTCGTAGTCGAAACGTCCCGTGCCGGCGGCATAGAGATCCTTCTCGTCGGGTGGGTTGTCGTGCAGATGGCGGGCCGTGGCGCGGGTCGCCGTCTCCGGATCGACCACGTCGCGGTAGCCGAGCAGGTTGCGGGCCTTCGACATGTCGAGGAGTTGGTTGGACTTCTCCGCGAGCGGGAAGACACCGCGACAGAAGGGCGCCGGCACGCCGATCAGCTCCATTTCAGCATCGAGTTCGTCGATGATGACCTCCGCCACGGCGCGGCAGCTGATCACCCGTTCGTCGCCGGCGTTGAACGCCTCTCCCGCGGCTTCCGGTCTGGTGGCTGCGAGGTAGACGAGCCGGGCCAGGTTCTCCGCGTAGCCGCGCTGGAAGTAGGTCACGCCGTCGTGGGGAAGGATCATGAAGGGCCGCTGGTCGAGAATGCGCCTGACCACCGCCCACTCGTGGTTCATCGGTGTGCGCGGACCGTACACGCCGGGATAGCGCAGGATGACGACCTCGAAGTCGCCGCGGCCGTGCTGCTCGAAGAGTTGGTCTTCGCCGGCGGCTACCTTGCCGGTGTAGTTCTTCGCGTCGTACTGGCGGGGCGCGAACTCCGGGATGGGTAACGGAATGCGGCCCTCGGGCGTAGGCGGCTGGGAGCCCTTGTAGACGGGCTGCCCGGTGATGCCAACGAGGCGTCTCGTCTTCCCCGCGAGTTCGTCGGCCAGCGTGCGCAGCCGACCGTACATGCACACCGTGATGTCCCACTCGCGCGACGCGATCCTGGCGCGGATGTCGTCCCGGTCGCGGGCGTTGCCGAGGATGCGCTCCACCGGACCGTCGAAGTCGACGGGATGGCGGCCCGAGTGGAAGATGGAGACTTCATGTCCCGCGCGGAGGAAGGTACTGACGATCGGCGGGCCGGTCGGGCCGGTGCCGCCAACAACTAGGATGCGTGCCATGGCGCGGAGTGTACGCGGGTTGTCGGCGGGACTGGCGTTCCTGGCAGCGGCCACCGTGGTTGTCGGCGCGCAACAGCCGGAACCGCCGCGGGTCTTCACCGCGGAACAGGCGGAGCAGGGCCGGGCGCTCTACGAGGCGATCTGCATCGAGTGCCACCTCTCCAGTCTGGCCGGTGCGAACGAGGCGCCGCCCCTGCGTGGCGCGGACTTCCTCGAGGCCTGGGGATCGGGCGCCGTCGTCGACCTCGCGGACACGATCCGGGTCACGATGCCGCCCGAGAACCGGAACTCTCTGACGCCGCAGCAGACCTTCGACCTCGCTGCCTTCGTGCTGCTACGAAATGGCGCATCCGCCGGCGATGAAGCGCTGATGCCGGACAGCTCCGGTCTCGCCGTCTCACTGGGCAGTCTGGGGTTGGGGGGTGCAGCCGCCTCCCCTAGGGACGCAGCCGCGGCCGCGGACCGCGACGTCCGCGCTCCTGCCGAAGCGTCGGAGGAGGAGGTCGTCACGCCGCCCGGGGAGCGCGAGATCGAGGACTTCGAACCGGTGACGACCGGAATGCTGCTCGACCCGGCCCCCGGCGACTGGTTGATGTTCCGGCGGACCTACGACGGTCAGGGCCACAGCCCGCTGGATCAGATCGACACGGACAACGTCGGCGACCTGCGGATGGCCTGGTCCTGGGCGATGGCCGACGGCGTGAATCAGCCGACGCCGCTGGTCTACCGCGGGGTCATGTACCTGGCGAACCCGGGCAACATCATCCAGGCGCTGGAGGCCGACACGGGCACGCTGATCTGGGAGTACGACCGGGGGCTGGAGGGCGATCTGGCGCGCGGGTTCAACCAGCTCCGCAACCTCGCGATCTGGGGCGACAGGATCTTCGTCGCCACCAAGGACGCGGCCATGCTCGCGCTCGACGCCCGGAGCGGGCGGACGCTCTGGGAGACGCAGATCGCCGACCCGGCCAAGCGCTACAGGAACACGAGCGGACCGATCGTGGTCGATGGGCTCGTGATCAACGGCATCAACGGCTGTATCCGCTACTACGAGGACAGTTGCTTCATCACCGCCCACGATGCCGAAACCGGCGAAGAGCGGTGGCGCACGTACACCATCGCCCGTCCCGGGGAGCCCGGAGGCGACACCTGGGGCGATCTGCCGCTCATGCTGCGCGGCGGTGGCGACTCCTGGATCCCCGGCAGCTACGACCCTGAACTGGAACTCATCTACTGGCCGGTGGCGCAGGCCAAACCCTGGGTGCCGGCGAGCCGTGGGCTGACGATCGACCACGAGGTGCTGTACACGAACTCGACCCTTGCGTTGCGACCGGCGGACGGGGAGATCGTCTTCTACCGGCAGCACGTCCCCGGCGAGGCCCTCGACCTCGACGAGGCGTTCGAGCAGGTCCTGATCGACCGCGACGGTCGGCGGCTGTTGCTCACCTCCGGTAAGCACGGCATTCTGTGGAAGCTCGACCGGACGGACGGATCCTTCGTCGCGCTCGAGGAGATGGTGTTCCAGAACGTCTTCGACCACATCGACCGCGAGACCGGCGAGGTCCGCTACCGCGAGGACATTGCGTCGGCCGGGATCGGGGAGTGGGTTTCGGTCTGTCCCAGCACAGCCGGGGGCCACAACTGGCAGGCCTCCTCCTACAGCCCCGCGCACGGGTTGCTGGTCGTGCCGCTGAGCCAGAGCTGCCTCGACATCTCCGGCCGCGAGCCGCGCTTCGAAGAGGGGGCGGGGGGCGAACGGGCAGACCGGAAGTGGTTCGAGATGCCAGGCACCGAGGGACGGCTCGGCAAGCTCGCGGCCTACGACGTGGACACGATGGAGGAGGTCTGGAGCATCGAGCAGCGGCCCGCCTTTCTCACGGCCGCCCTCACGACGGCCGGCGGGGTCGTTTTCGCCGGCGATATCGACCGCCGGTTCCGGGCCTGGGACACGGCGACCGGCCGCGAACTCTGGGGAACCCGCCTGCCGACCTCGGTGCAGGGCTTTCCGGTCAGCTACGAGGTCGACGGCGTGCAGTACGTGGCGGTGTCGACGGGGCTTGGTGGCGGCAGTCCGCGCTTCGTTCCAGCCCGGGTCAGCCCGGAGATCCGCTACCCGCAAAGCGGGAACGGCCTGTTCGTGTTCCGCCTCCCGTAGCCTGGCCTTCGCTATAGTCCGCCATCATGAAAAAGCTCAGCTTGGCCGTGTCGCTGCCGGCGATGCTGCTTCTCGCCGTGTCTGCGGCGGCGCAGGCACAGGAAGGCGCCTACCAGGCGCCGAAGACGCCGGACGGCGATCCGGATCTCAATGGCATCTGGCAAGCGATGAACAGCGCGCACTGGGACCTCGAAGCTCACCAGGCGCGGCGCACTCCGGTGCCAGAGTACGGGGCCCTGGGCGCGATCCCGGCCGGGCTGAGCGTGGTCGAGGGCGGCGAGATCCCTTACCAGGACTGGGCGCTCGAGCAGCGCAACGCGAATCGGGCGGACTGGCTGAACCTGGACCCGGCGGCGAAGTGCTTCATTCCGGGCATTCCGCGGGCGAACTACATGCCGTTGCCGTTCCAGATCGTGCAGACGCCGAAGGCGGTCTTCTTCGCCTACGAGTGGGGCGGCAACAGCCGCGCGGTTCGTCTCGACCGCCCGGGCACCAGAGCGGTATTGCCGTCCTGGATGGGCTACTCGCTCGGGCGCTGGGAGGGCGACACCCTGGTGGTCGAGGTCACGGACCAGGTCGCCGACACCTGGTTCGACGCCTCGGGCAACTTCCACAGCGAGGAGCTCCAGGTCGTCGAACGCTACACGCGCACCGGACCGGACTCGATGCACTACGAGGCGACGATCACCGATCCGAACGTGTTCACCGAGCCATGGACGATCAGCATGCCGCTCTACCGGCGCCTTGAAGAGAACGCGCGCCTGCTCGAGTTCAAGTGCATTCCGCTCGGGGGAGAGGACGCGGCCTACGGCCATCTGCGCCGCGGGGCGACGCCAGAGTGAAAGGAGTCGAAGTCATGAAGCACCGACTGTCCGCAAGCACCGTCGTTCTCGTCGTCGCCGCCCTGGTCGTCACCGGGGCCGTGTACGCCGAGGACGAGAAGCTCGTCACGTCCTGGGGCGTTCCGGACCTGCAGGGCACCTGGGACTACCGCTCGATCACGCCGCTCGAGCGGCCGGCGGAGTTCGGCGACAAGGCGACCCTGACCGCCGAAGAGGCGGCGGCCCTTGAGCAACGGCGCCGGGAGGCGCGTGCCGCGCGAGAGGCGCAGGGAGGCAGCGATGTCGATCCCAGCCAGGGCGACGTCGATGTGGGCTACAACTCCTTCTGGCTCGACCTCGGCGACAAGGTCTCCGGCACGATGCGGACGTCCCTGGTGATCGATCCGCCGAACGGCCGCTTGCCGAAGATGACGGACGGGGCGATCCGCCGGGTGAACGAGCGCTACGCCCTCTGGGGCCAGCCGCCGGCCGGCCCGGAAGAGCGGAACTCGTACGAGCGCTGCATCATCGGCTTCAATGCCGGTCCGCCGATGACGCCGGGCGCTTACAACAACATGATGGAGATCTTCCAGTCGCCGGGCTACGTCGCGATCATGACCGAGATGATCAACGATCACAGGGTCATCCCCACCGATGGCCGGGAGCACGCGGACGAGAGCATGCGTTTCTGGAAGGGCGACTCGTCAGGTGTCTGGGAGGGTGACACGTTCGTCGTGACGACGAAGAACTACACCGAGCACACGGCCTACCGGGGGACCGGGCCGAACCTGATCCTGACCGAGCGCTTCACGCGCACCGGTTCGGACGCTCTGCTCTACGAGTACACCGTCGACGACCCCGAGTCCTTCGAAGCTCCCTGGACGAGCGCCCTCGAGATGCGGCGGAGCGACGACCCGGTCCTCGAGTACGCCTGCCACGAGGGCAACCGTGCGATGACCCTCATGCTTCGCGGCGCCCGTCACCGGGAACAGCAGGGCACCGCCGAAGACGGCAAGGACTGGCTGGCGAGCTGGTACGGCGGCCAGAACCGTGTTGACGCTGCCCGGGAGGCGCTGGAGGCGGCGAAGGAGGAGCAGGACCAGTGACTGATTTCGAGTTCTTCATCCTGCTGGCCGTGGTCTTCATCGGTCTGGAGGTTGTTGCCTCCTTCGGCGTGCTGGACGACGACGAGGAACCGAGCCAGGCCACCAGCGACGGCTGACCCCGCGAGCAACCCCGGGGTTATCCGAGTCCGCTAAACCCGGGTAACTTCCCGATAACTCGGCGCGCTACTGCTCGGTCGGGTCGGCGCCGTCGCGCGGCGCGCCGGTGCCGGAGGAACCCATGAACAGGCTGCGGCCGTCGGGGAGCTTCATGTCACGGCCGCTTCCGCGGCAGTTCGGCGTGCAGAGTTGATCCTTGCTCTGATAGCCGCGCACGACCACTTCCGTGCCGGGCCTCAGCAGGGTGCGGGTCAGACCGCGGCGGACGAGGGTGTTGGGCGTCCCGGCCTCGAGTTCCCAGGTCAGCGTCTCGCCGCTGTCCAGCATGGTCTCGACATGGACCCAGGCGTGGGGGTTGATCCACTCCACCTTGGTGATCTTGCCCTCCACCTTGATCGGCAGGTTGGCGTCGAACTCGGCCGAGAAGGCGTGGTGAGCGAAGGAGGGGCCGGTCGCGCTCAGGCTCAGCGCGAGAATGGCCACGGGCAGGACTCGGTGGACTCGTCGGGACATCTGAACCTCCTGTTGAGCGTTCATCTTAGTTGAGACCCCATCTCCCAGTTGGGAGTATCATGTCCGCACAGGCCCCCGCGCCTAGCTCGCGATCCGGTTGGTAGGTCGACGCCTGACTGGCGGCGAGCCGTTTACGCATGGTCGGAACCGAGTAAGGAGGCGAAATGCACGCCAAGACCCTGTTGATCCTGCTGGCGTTGCTCGTAGTGTGCACTTGGGGAACCGCTCTCGCTGCCGGAGACGGTAGCGACTCCGCGCGCGCGGAAGCCTCGCCGGGCGCGGCGGTCGGCACGCCTCCTCCCCAGGAGGACGAGGAGCACGACGACGAGGACCACGAGGGTGAAGAACACGGCGAAGAAGAGGGCGTGCTCGACTTTCACGCCCACGACGTGGTCGTCGTCACCGGCTCGGCGATCGAGGAACCGGCCGTCGACCTCCCCTACGCCGTCGAGATACTGAACCGGGAGCTCCAGAAGGAGCAGGGGTCGCTGCAGGCGGTCGATCTGTTCAAGAACCTGACCGCCTCGTCCGGCGTGATCGGCGAGGCGAACAGTTGGTACAACGACCAGGGGACGGCGGTGCCGGAGAATGTCGCCAACGTGAATCTCCGGGGCCTTGGGGCGTCGCGGACCCTGGTCCTGCTCAACGGCCGGCGCCAGACGGCGCTCCCGGCCCGGCTGTTCGGCGGCCGCTTCGTCGACATCAACGCCTTCCCGTCGATTGCCATCGACCGCATCGAGGTGCTGAAGGAAGGCGCTGCCGCGATCTACGGTTCGGACGCCGTGGCCGGGGTCGCCAACTTCGTCACCCGCGACGAGTTCACCGGGTTCGAGGTCGCGCTCTCGCACGAGGGTATGGACGGGGCCGGCGACTCTTCGGCGGGCGCCATCTGGGGCGGCAAGCTGGGCGGTTCGGAACATCACCTCGTCTTCTCGCTCGAGCGCGCGGAGCGTTCGCATCTTGGCGCCCGGGAGCGGTCGTAAACGCTTCAGGACCGCGCCACCGGCTGGTTCTGGGGTTGGTCCAACACCGGCAATCCGGGCATCTTCCTGCGTCCGAACCTCACCGGCGGCGAGAGCTCTTCGGCATTCGTCGAGGAGCTGGCCCGGGCGCGCAACGGCACGGCCGGCACGGATTACTTCGTCGATCCCGCGTGCAACGGTCTCGGCGGCTACGACCGCGGTTGGACCTGCGCCTTCCGCTATCAGCCGTGGGACAGCCTGATCGAGGCGACGGAGACGAACCGCTTCTTCGCCGAGTTGAACGGTCCGCTTGCCGAGGGAACGACGTACCACCTGGAGGCGCTGTACGCGGACTCGATCATTCCGAACTACGTCACCACGCCTTCCTTCCCTCCGGTGTCGTTGCTGGACGGCCTGCAGGTGATCTCGAACGAACACCCGGGCCGGACGGAGTTCTGCAACAGTTCCTTCGGCATGGGCGGCTTCGCTTCCGGCGAGGACTGCCTGCAGGACGACTGGTACTTCTACGGTCGCCTGGTCGGCAACGCGGGCCCCGGACGTGGCCTGCGGCGGGGCACGGAGACGACCCGCATCGCGGCGAACATCGAGCACGATCTGTCGATCGGCGGCAAGGCGGCGAACCTTGACGTCGGCGTGAACTACTCGCGTGCGACGGGCAACATGAACCACCCGGCGGAGTACGCGCACCGCAAGTTCCTCGCCTTTCGCGGCTACGGCGGTCCGAATTGCGGCGTCGGCGTGGTGGCCGACGACACTAGCCCCTCGGGGATGCGGCTCGGGAACACGGGTTCGGCCCAGCCCGGCGCGGGTGATTGCTACTACTACAACCCGTTCGGCAACGCGATCGAGTTCTCGGCCCAGCCGGGCGCGCCGTGGGAGAACAACGCGAATCCCATGTACGTGTCGGGCCTGGAGAACAACCGGGCGATGCTCGACTGGATCAACGAACAGGTGAACGTCGAGAACGAGGCGGAACTCGTCGTCGCCGAGGCGACGCTGTCCGGCAACTGGCTGCCTGAGAGGCTCGACTACGCGTTCGGTTACCAGTACCGGCACGTCGACGTGAGCGCGATCCCGAATGCGGTCGGCAACTACGCGCTGAATCCGTGCGTCGTGCCGGGCGACCGGTCCTGCGTCGACCCGGTCACCGGCAGGCAGACCGGGGCGCGTGCGGGCGCCTTCACCTTTACGTCGGGCTACTACCCGTACGGCGACTCCCAGGCGGTCCACCGGGCGTTCGGCGAGCTGTCCGTCAACGCGCTCCGGGGCGACATGCAGTTCGCGGCGAACTACGAACTCCACGACG
>VXUF01000077.1:178156-191369 GCA_009837085.1 Holophagales bacterium | reverse complement strand
CCAGGCACGTGCGCGTTGCGGGCCGTCTCGGCGGCGACCACGCCGTAGCGGTCGAGCAACAGGGTTGACGTGGCGTGAGCCCATTCCGTATCGCTCACGCGACCGGCCGGCGCGGCCAGATCGCCCACCAGCGACCATCGGCCGCCCGCCAGCATCCCGGTCCGGCCGCGGCGAGCGCCCGCCACACCGGCCCGCAGGGCAGCCGGCGCGGTTCCGGCCCGCGGCCCGCGACGCCAGCCGCGAGGAAGTCCGCGGGGAGAACCACGCGCGGGCGACCGCCGGCGCCCGCCGAGCGACGCGAGCGGAAGGAACGTGTCGTTCGTGATCCGGCCGGCCCATACGAGGTCCCAGATCGCCGCTTCGACTTCCGTTTCCCCCCAGTCACCATCACCAGCCACCCCGCCGACCAGGTCGAATGTGAAGCAGGCGCCGCGCGCCCCCAGTCGTTCGAGGATCGCGACGTGCGGCCTCCGGGCCGGCACCTCGTCCGGGACTTCCATCGACTCGCTTCCACGCGCCAGAACCTGGAACCGCTCCCGACGGTACACCGCTACCCGGCCGTCTCTCGAGCCGAGCCTGCCGTCGCCCACCCAGAGAAGCTCCCCGGCCGCCGCGAGTCCATCGAGCATCTCGAGACGAAAGCCCGGCACGCGGGCAGGAAGAACGTGGCCGACCAGGGTCCGCCAGGAAA
Organism: Holophagales bacterium; assembly: GCA_009837085.1. Classification (GTDB taxonomy): domain Bacteria; phylum Acidobacteriota; class Thermoanaerobaculia; order Multivoradales; family Multivoraceae; genus Multivorans. The sequence continues at coordinate 190,678 of VXUF01000077.1, read as the reverse complement.
GCGGCACGCCTTCGAGCTGCTCCACGGCTTCCCGGAGGCGAACGAGGGCGCGATCCGACGATGCAGGCATCCCTGCCCGCGCGCGACCCCGCGAAGCCGGGAGAGTCGGCACCGCTGTGTCCGTGTCGACGCCCTGCCAGCGACCCAGGAACCGCGCCAGAGCCGCTCCGTCGACCGGCTCCGCCTCGCGCCGCAGCCTGGCCAGCGTCCGACGCTTGATACGACGGAGAACCTCCGGGTCGCACCATTCGACCCCGCCGCCTTCCCTCCGGAACTCGCCCAGGGCAAGCCGGCCGGCCTCCTCGAAACTGGTCAGCAAGGGCTCGATCGCCGCCTGGGGCAGGCCGAAGCGGACCGCCGCGTCAGCGGCTGTGAACGGACCCCGGCTCCGCGCGTAGCGTCTCAACAGACTCTCGAGCGGCTCCGGCCGTGGCGCCAGCAGTTCGCCCGGCAGGCCTTCGGGCAACGCCGCGTCCAGGCCGTCGCGGTAGAGCGCCACGTCCTCCGCGGCCGTCCACATCCGCTCGCCGCCCTTGAGTTCGATCTCGACGGCCCTCTTCTGCCGCGCCAGGTCCGCGAGCCACTCGCCCGCCGCACCGGGCGCCCGCACCTCGATCTCCTCCCGAGTCAGACCGCCGGTCTGCCGCAGCAAGTCGTAGAGGTCGTCCTCGTGCCTCGGTCGCCGCTCCGCTGCCAGCCCCTGGAACTCTTCTTCGACCGCCTGGATCACGTCCGGGTCGAGTAGCTCCCGCAGGCTGGCCGTGCCCAGCAGTTCCCGCAGGAGCTCCCGGTCGAGCGTCAGCGCCTGGGCCCGGCGTTCTGCCGCGGGGGCGTCCTGGTCGTAGAGGAATCGCTCCTCGTAGGCGAAGACGAGGGAGCGAGCGAAGGGAGAAGGCGCCAGGGTCTCCACGTCGTCTACCCGGACCTCCCCTTCCGCGACCTGCGCCATCAGGTCGACCAGGCCGGAGAGATCGAAGAGATCGCTCAGGCACTCGCGGTAGGTCTCGAGCAGGATCGGGAAGTCGGGGTAGCGGCGGACGACGGAGAGCAGGTTCTTCGACCGCTGGCGCTGCTGCCAGAGGGGAGTCCGCTTGCCGGGCCGGTTGCGCGGCAGCAGCAGCGCGCGTGCCGCGTTCTCGCGAAACCGGCTCGCGAACATCGGCGAGGAAGCGACCTGCTCGACGACCAGGTCCTCGACCTCGTCGGGGGCGAGCAGGAACTCCCGCGCCGCCGGCAACTCGTCGGTGTCGGCGAAGCGAAGAGCCAGTCCGTCGTCGGTCCACAGGGTCTGGACCTCGAAACCGAAACGCCGGCCGATCCGGCGCTCCAGCGCCATCGCCCAGGGCGCGTGGATACGGGCCCCGAACGGAGTCAGGATGCACACGCGCCAGTCGCCGATCTCGTCGCGGAACCGTTCCAGGGTCACGGCGCGGTCGGTGGGCAGGGCGCCGGTGCGGTCGCGCTGCTCCTCGACGTAGGCGCAGAGGTTCGAGACGGCATGCGGATCGAGCGGCGCTTCGCGTGCGAGCCAGCGTCGGGCGGCGTCGCCCTGCCTCTGGCCCAGTTCGCGAACGAAGGCGCCGAGGGCCCGGCCTAGCTCAAGCGGCCGGCCAGGACCGTCGCCGTGCCAGAAGGGCATCCGCCCCGGTTCGCCCGGCGCCGGCCGGACGATGACCCGGTCGCGGGTGATCTCGGTCACCCGCCAGGCGGAGGCCCCGAGCAGGAACGTGTCGCCAGCCCGCGACTCGTAGACCATCTCCTCGTCGAGTTCGCCGACCCGCGGACCCTCCGGCCCCAGGTGAACCGTGAACAGGCCGCGGTCCGGAATCGTGCCGGCGTTCATCCGTACCAGGAAGTCGGCGCCGCGCCGGGCGGTCAGCACGTCGCGCCCTCGGTCCCACGACAGCCGGGGCCGCAGGTCGGCAAACTCCTCCGAGGGGAAGCGACCGACCAGCATGTCGAGCACCGCGCCGAGCAGGTTGCGGGTCAGGCCGCGGTAGGGCCGGGCGCGCCGAGCAAGGGCGAGGATCCCATCGACGGTCCACTCCCGGCCGCAGCACATCGCAACGATCTGCTGGGCCAGCACGTCGAGCGGGTTCTCCGGCAGCTTCATCGACTCGATCGCGCCGCGCTGCATCTGGATCGCGGTCACCGTGCACTCCAGGAGATCGCCCCGGAACTTGGGGAAGATCAGACCCCGGCTGCGTTCGCCGACCGCGTGCCCCGATCGGCCGACCCGCTGCAGGCCGCTGGCCGTCGAACCCGGCGCCTCGACCAGGAGCACCAGGTCGACGCTGCCCATGTCGATCCCCAGTTCGAGCGAGCTGGTGGCCACGATGCAGCGCAGGCGGCCCGCCTTCAGCGCGCCCTCGATCTCCCGCCGCTGCTCATGGGAGATGCTGCCGTGGTGGGCTCGGGCCAGCGGCTCCCGGTCACCCGTTTCTTCCTCGTCCGCGGCGGCGTGAGTCCGGTCGTCCAGCTCGTTGAGACGCTGGGCCAGCCGCTCGCAGAGGGAACGGCTGTTGACGAAGACGATCGTCGAGCGATGGCGCCGGACCGCTTCCAGGATGCGCGGGAAGACGGACGGCCACAGCCCCGAAGTCTCAAAGCTGCGCGGCCAGCCTTCGCCCGAGGAAAGAGACTCAGGCGCCGGCGGCGGCGCCTCCATGTCGGGCACGGACACGACGACCTGGAGGTCGATGTTGGGCGGCTCGGAGGCGTCGACGACCTCGACCGGCCGGTCGCCGCTGAGAAACCCGGCCGCCAGGTCCATTGGCCGCACCGTCGCCGAAAGGCCGATCCGCTGCGGATCCCGCCCTTCCGTCAACTCCGCGAGCCGCTCGAGCGAGAGCGCCAGATGGGCGCCGCGCTTGGTCGCCGCCATCGCGTGAACCTCGTCGACGATCACCGTTTCGACCGTGCGCAGGTTGGCCGCCGCCTGAGACCCCAGGACCAGGAACAGCGACTCGGGCGTCGTCACGAGGATCTCGCCGGGCTTCCGTAGCTGGCGACGCCGGTCGGCCTGCGGCGTGTCCCCGGTGCGCACGTCGACGCTGACCGGCCGCACCGGGGCGCCGAGCTTGCGAGCCTCCTCGACGACGCCCTCAAGGGGCGCCTGCAGGTTGCGTTCGATGTCGTAGGCGAGGGCCTTGAGCGGCGAGACGTAGACGACACGCACGCCCGGCGCAGCCGGCTCGTCGCCGAGGCAGAGCCGGTCGATCGCCCACAGGAACGCCGCGAGCGTCTTGCCACTGCCGGTGGGCGCCACGAGCAGCGCGTTCGCGCCTCGGGTCAGCACCGGCCAGCCCAGTGCCTGCACCCGGGTGGGACCGGGGAACGAGTCGTCGAACCACCGGCGCACCGGTTCCGAGAACGAGTCCACGAGGCATCCTACGCCCTGTGGAGCGCGAGTCCGGCTGCTAACCTCGCCGCCCAGCGATGGCGCACCACGACCACGGGAAACACGGCGGCAAGAGCTACTGGCTCGACAGGAAACGAAACGTCGCCAAGGTGTTCTACGCACTGTTCGCCGTTGACGTCCTGTGGATGGCGGCGGACTTCCTCTCCAGGAAGAAGGCGGAGTTCGACGCCTGGGGCGGCTGGGCCGACGGCGGCTTCGGCTTCTACCCCGTCTACGGCTTCGTCGGCGCCTTCCTGCTGGTGCTGGCGGCGAAGCAGATGCGGCGCGTGCTGATGAGGTCCGAGGACTACTACGAGCGACGCCGCGACGGCGGAGCCTCCTGAGTCCCGGATGGCGGAATTCCTGCTGTCGCCGCCGCTGCTGCTCATGCTCGGCAGCGTGGTCCTGGCCGCGGCGCCACGCAACGTGCTGCCGCGGACCGTGCTGCGGGCGCTGCTCCTGGCCCTGCCGGTCTACTCCCTCTGGCGCTTCTGGGGCCTCGACTTCGGCGACTACGCGCAGTTTCAACTCTTCGGCCAGACCCTGACGCTCGTCCGGATCGACCCGCTGAGCCGGATCTTCGTCGTCATCTTCCACCTCGCGGCGCTGATCGGCAGCGTCTACTCGTTCTACGTCAAGGACAACTTCCAGCCGCTCGTCGGCGTCTTCTACGCCGGATCGGCCCTGGGCGTCGTGCTGGCCGGCGACCTCTGGACCCTCTTCCTGTTCTGGGAGGTGGCCGCGGTGTCGTCGGCATTGCTGGTCTGGGTCCGTCGGAGCGGCAGGGCGGCCGGCGCCGGCCTCCGCTACCTGGGGATGCAGATGGTCTCGGGCGTCCTGCTGCTCGCCGGCATCGTGCTACTCCGCCACGAAGTCGGCGCGGCCCCCGGCTGGGCCGAGTTCCGCAACCTGACCGGTTTCCTCGAGAACGGCGGGCTCGGCTTCTCCAATCTGGCGGCGACCCTCATCTTCCTCGCCTTCGGCCTGAAGGCGGCCTTCCCGCTGCTGCACAGTTGGCTGATCGACGCGTACCCCGAGTCGACCCCGGCAGGCGCCGTCTTCCTTTCGGCGTTCACGACCAAGTTCGCGATCTACGCCCTCGCCCGTGCCTTCCCCGGCCAGTCCGAACTGATCTGGATCGGCGCACTGATGACTGCGTTCCCGATCTTCTTCGCGGTGATCGAGAACGACCTGCGGCGGGTGCTCGCCTACAGCATGACGAACCAGCTCGGCTTCATGGTCGTCGGCATCGGCATCGGCACCGAGCTTGCGATCTTCGGCGCCGTCGGCCACGGCTTCGCCGACATCCTGTTCAAGGGGCTCCTGTTCATGGCAATGGGGGCGGTGCTCTACCGGGTCGGCCACGTGAACGGCTCGGACCTCGGCGGCCTCTACAAATCGATGCCGATCACGACCGGGCTCTGCATCGTCGGCGCGGCGTCCATCTCCGCCTTCCCGCTGTTCTCGGCCTTCGCCACGAAGTCGCTGATCATGAGCGCGGCCGTGTACAAGGAGTACTTCTGGCTGTGGCTGGTGCTCCTGTTCGCCTCCGCCGGTGTCTTCCACCACGCCGGGATCAAGATCCCGTTCTTCGCCTTCTTCCACCATGACTCCGGGATCCGTTGCAAGGAGGCGCCGCGGTCGATGATCGTCGCGATGGTCCTGGCGGCCGCCGCGAGCATGGCGATCGGCCTGTTCCCGCTGGCCGAGCTGTGGTTCGGCGTCGCGAACCCCTTCTACGAGCTACTGCCCTACCCGGTCGACTACGCGGTCTACACGAACACCCATGTCATCACGCAGAGCCAGCTCCTCTTCTTCTCGGCCCTGGCCTTCGCGACCCTCATGCGCACCGGCCTCTATCCCCCCGAGTTGCGCTCGGTGAACCTGGACGCCGACTGGCTCTACCGGCGAGTGGGCCTCCGCATCTGGGATGGGGCAGCCGCCGCATTCGTCGCACTGCATCGCGCCGGGTACGCCGCTGCCGGACGGCTCGCCACCGTCGCTCTCGCAACGGCGCAGCGTCACCTGGGCCCCCAGGGGTTCCTCGGTCGCTCGTGGCTCACGGCCTCGATGGCGCTATGGGTCGCCGTGCTGCTCGCGGCCTATCTCGTCGTCTTCTACTGGCGATTGGCGTAGGCGTCCTAACATCAGCTTCGCTAATGTTCTGCGGTTGCTCCATGAGATCGACCTAATGTAAGATCCTGCCCTTACGATGCAAGGGCTCAGGATCTTCTGCGATGTCGCGGACTTGCGCAGCTTCAGCCGCGCGGCCGAGCTTCACGGGATCACCCAGTCGGCGGTCAGCCAGCGCATCCAGCACCTGGAAGAGCTCTTCGGCACGCGGCTCCTCGACCGCTCCAAGCGGCCCTTCGTGCTGACTCCCGCCGGCGAGCTCGTGTCCCGCGAGGGGCGTGAACTCGTCGCCCGTTACGACGCCCTGGCGCGGAGCGTCTCGCGCCTCGATCCGGAGCGGGGTGGAACCGTGCGGGTCCACGCGATCTACTCCGCCGGAATCGCCTTGCTCAACCAGTTGCGGGCCGAGTTCCAGCTCCAGCGTCCGGAACTCGACGTGCAGATCGAGTACGAGCCTCCAGCCGCGGTCGCCGAGGCGGCGCGAACCGGCCGCTGCGACTTCGGCATCGTCTCCTACCCGGAGCAGTGGCCCGGCCTGCAGTCCCGCCCGCTGCGAGAGGAGCGGATGTGCCTGGCCTGCGGGGTGAACCACGAACTTGCAGGCGCCGAGCGCATGTTCGCCGCCGACCTCGATGGCCGCGAGTTGATTCACTTCACCCACGAGCTCCCCGCCGCGCGCCACATTCGCAGCTACCTGGTCGAGAACGGGGCCGAGGCCGTGTTCGCCCAGCGACTCGACAACATCGACACGTTCAAGAGCATGCTGCAGGCGACCGACTACGCGGCGATCCTGCCGCTCAGGACGTTCCTCGCCGAGGTGCGCGCCGGACTCCTCGCCGCGGTGCCGCTCGAACCGAAGCTCGAGCGGCCGATGGGAATCGTCTACGCCCGCGGCCGCCTGCGTCAGGCCGCCGAGGAGTTCGCCGTGTTTCTGACCGAGAACGCCGGGCCGATGCCGGCGGACGACGAGGCAAGAGCAGAGCGCGGAGAAGCCGCATGAAGCTCCGTCCCGGCAAGATCGGACTGTACGACCCGGCCTACGAGCACGACGCCTGCGGCGTCGGCTTCATCGCCCACGTGCGCGGCGAGCGCAGCCACCGGCTGATGCAGCAGGCCGCCCACATGCTGACGCAGATGGACCATCGGGGCGCCTGCGGCTGCGAGCCGAACACCGGCGACGGCGCCGGCATGCTGACCGCGCTGCCCCACGCCCTGCTTCGGCGAGTGGCCGCGGACGAGTTCGGCGCCGAACTGGGAGCGCCCGGCACCTTTTCCGCCGGCGTCTTCTTCCTGCCCCAGGACGACGGCGAACGCGAGCAGTGCCGGCGGGTCGTGGAGGAGATCGTCGCGGAGCGCGGCCAGCAGCTCATCGGCTGGCGCAAGGTGCCGACCCGCCCCGAGGTCGCGGACATCGGCGCCACGGCAATCGACTCGATGCCGGTCATCGAGCAGCTCTTCATCCGCGCCGCCGACGGGCTCGACCAGGACGCCTTCGAACGCGAGCTCTACCTGATCCGCAAGCAGGCGACGATCCGCCTGCGCGGCAACGACGCGCTGGCCGAAGCGCAGATGTTCTACGTCTGCTCGCTGTCGACGCGGGTGATCATCTACAAGGGCATGCTGACCTCAGGCCAGCTCGTGCCGTTCTTCCCGGATCTGGCGGCCCCGGACTACGAATCGCACCTGGCGATGGTCCACTCCCGCTTCGCGACGAACACGTTCCCCTCCTGGGACCGCGCCCAGCCGAACCGCTTCATGAGCCACAACGGCGAGATCAATACGCTGCGCGGCAACATGAACTGGATGCACGCCCGCGAGGGCGTGCTTGAGAGCGACCTGTTCGGCGACGACCTGTCGCTCGCCTTCCCGGTCGTCGAACCCGACTGCTCCGACTCCGGCAGCTTCGACAACGTACTCGAGTTCCTGCTGCTCACCGGCCGCACCCTCCAGGAGGCGGTCATGATGATGATCCCGGAGGCGTGGCAGAACGACCCGCACATGGACGCCGCGAAGAAGGCGTTCTACGACTACCACTCCTGCCTGATGGAGCCTTGGGACGGCCCGGCATCGATCGCCTTCACCGACGGCCGCTACATCGGCGCGGTTCTCGACCGCAACGGGCTGCGCCCGAGCCGCTACTACGTCACGGATGACGATCTGGTCATCATGGCGTCGGAGGCAGGCGTCGTCCCGGTCGAGCCGGAGCGGGTGCTGCGCAAGGGGCGGCTCAAGCCCGGTCGGATGTTCCTGGTCGACTTCGATCTCGGCCGCATCGTGGCCGACGAAGAGCTGAAGAGCACGTTCGCCCGCAGACGGCCCTACGCGGAGTGGCTGGAGAACCGCACCGACCTCGCCGACCTGGTGGCCCACTCCCAGAGCAACGGCAACGCGCCCGCGAATCAGGCGGCGATGGACGACGACACGCTGACCCGCAGCCTGCAGGCGTTCGGCTACACCGGCGAGACGATGCGCTTCATGCTGCGCCCCCTGATCGAGGAGCAGCGCGATCCGATCGGATCGATGGGCAACGACACCGCCCTCGCCTTCCTCTCCGACCAGGACCGCCCGGTCTACGACTACTTCAAGCAGCTCTTCGCCCAGGTCACGAACCCGGCGATCGACTCGATCCGCGAAGAGGTCGTCATGTCGGTCGACTGCACGATCGGCCCCGAGCGCAACCTGCTGGAGACGACGGCCGACCACTGCCGGCGGGTCCGCCTGCCCCATCCGATTCTCAGCAACCGGGAGTTCGCGGCGCTCGCCGAAGCCGGCGACGCCGGCTTCTCCTGCCGTACCCTCGACGCCCCCTGGCCCCTCGAAGAGGGCGCCGCGGGCCTCGGCAACGCACTCGACCGCCTCTGCGCGGAGGCCGAGCAGGCGGTCGACGACGGCTGCAGCTTCGTCGCGCTCTCCGACCGGGCCGCCGGTCCCGACCGGGTCCCCGTGCCCACCCTGCTCGCGTGCGGCGCCGTGCATCACCACCTCCTGCGGACGATCAAGCGCACCCGCGTCGGCCTGCTGCTCGAGAGCGGCGAGGCGCGCGAGGTCCACCATCACTGTCTGCTGGTCGGCTACGGCGCCGACGCGATCAACCCCTACCTGACCTTCGAGGCGCTCTGGCAGGCGCGGCGCCAGGGCCGGTTGCCCGCCGCGGCCGACGACCAGGCCGTGGTCGACCGCTATCGCAAGGGGGTCAGGAAGGGGATGCTGAAGGTGATGGCCAAGATGGGCATCTCCACGCTGCAGAGCTACAAGGGCGCCCAGATCTTCGAAGCCGTGGGCCTGTCCACCGAAGTGATCGACCGCTGCTTCGCCGGCACCGCCAGCCGGATCGAAGGCGCGGGCCTCGAACGGCTGGCCAAGGACGCGCTGCGCCGGCATGGCCGCGGCTTCCCCGCGGACGAGCGCGACCGCGTCGCCGAACTCGGAAACCCCGGCGACTATCACTGGCGCGCCGGCGGCGAGCGCCACATGTGGAACCCGCAGATGATCTCGCGGCTCCAGAACGCGGCCCGCACCAACAGCACGGCGGCCTACGAGAGCTTCGCCCGTCTCGCCAACGAGGACACGACCCGGAAGTGCTCACTGCGCGGCCTGCTCCAGTTCCGCGCGGATCTGGAACCCCTGCCGCTCGACGCGGTGGAACCGGCGAGCGAGATCGTCAAGCGTTTCTGCACGGGCGCGATGAGCTTCGGCTCGATCTCGGCCGAGAGCCACGAGACGCTCGCCATCGCGATGAACCGCCTCGGCGGCAAGAGCAACACCGGCGAGGGCGGCGAGGACCCGGCGCGCTTCACCCCGGACGCCAACGGCGACCTTCGCCGGTCGGCGATCAAGCAGGTCGCCTCGGGCCGCTTCGGCGTCACCTCCTGGTACCTGACCAACTCGGACGAACTCCAGATCAAGATCGCCCAGGGCGCCAAGCCTGGCGAGGGTGGCGAACTGCCGGGCCACAAGGTCGACGACATCATCGCGCGGACCCGCTACTCGACACCTGGCGTGGGGCTCATCTCGCCGCCGCCCCACCACGACATCTACTCGATCGAGGACCTGAAGCAGCTCATTCACGATCTGAAGAACTCGAATCCGGCCGCCCGGGTCAGCGTGAAGCTCGTGTCCGAGGTCGGCGTGGGAACCGTCGCCGCCGGTGTCGCCAAGGCGCACGCCGACCACATCCTGATCTCGGGCCACGACGGCGGCACCGGCGCCTCGCCGCTGACCAGCATCAAGCACGCCGGCCTGCCCTGGGAACTCGGCATCGCCGAGACCCACCAGACCCTGGTGCTGAGCGACTTGCGCTCGCGCGTGATCCTCCAGACCGACGGCCAGCTCAAGACCGGTCGCGACGTCGTCGTCGCCTGCATGCTGGGCGCCGAGGAGTTCGGCTTCTCCACCGCGCCGCTGATCACGATCGGCTGCATCATGATGCGCAAGTGCCACCTCAACACCTGCCCGGTCGGCATCGCCACCCAGGATCCGGAGTTGCGCGCCAAGTTCGAGGGCACGCCCGAGGAAGTCGTGAACTACCTCTTCCTGGTCGCTGAGGAAACGCGGCGGATCATGGCGAGCCTCGGCGTCGCGACGATGCGGGAGCTGGTCGGCCGGACCGACCTGTTCCTGCCCGAACTCGCGGTCCGGAACGAGAAAACCGAAGGACTCGACCTGTCCGCCGTCCTGCAACCCGCGGTGCGCAGGCACGAAGACGTTGAGGTGGTGCAGACGATAGAGCAGAACCACGCGCTCGAGTACGCGCTCGACAACGAGCTGATCGACCGCGCCCGGCCGGCGCTGGAGCACGGCTCCCGCGTGCGGATCGACCTGCCCATCGTTAACACTCAACGCACCGTCGGCACGATGCTCAGCCACGAGTTGATGAAGGCCCGCGGCGAGCACGGCCTGTCCGACGACACGATCCACATCTCGTTGACCGGCAGCGCGGGCCAGAGCCTCGGCGCCTTCCTCGCGCCCGGCATCACGATCGAACTCGAGGGCGACGGCAACGACTACGTCGGCAAGGGTCTGTCGGGCGGGAGGCTCATCCTCTACCCGCCGCGCCGGTCCCGATTCGTCGCCGAAGAGAACGTCCTGATCGGCAACGTCGCGCTCTACGGCGCCACCGGCGGCGAAGCGTTCTTCCGCGGCCGCGCGGCGGAGCGCTTCTGCGTCCGCAACTCGGGCGCACGCGCGGTCATCGAGGGGATCGGCGACCACGGCTGCGAGTACATGACCGGCGGCCGCGCCGTTGTCCTCGGCCCGACCGGGCGCAACTTCGCGGCCGGCATGAGCGGCGGCATCGCCTGGGTCTTCGATCCGGACAAGGAACTGGCCCACAACTGCAACTTCGAGATGGTCGGTCTCGAGCCCGTCGGCGACGAGTACCGGAGCGAACTCCGGCAACTGGTCGCGCGGCACGCCCGCTTCACCGGCTCGACGGTGGCGCGCCGGCTGCTCGAGCGCTGGAGCGAAGCCGTGCGTCAGTTCCTCCAGGTCATGCCCCATGACTACCGGCGCGTCCTCCTGGCACAGAGCGAGACTGAGGACCGGACGCCGGAAGACCGGACGATCCCGAAGGCCGAAGCCGCGGCCTGAGGTCAACGAAGTCGGCGGGCAGGCGGGGCATGGGCAAGGACACTGGCTTCAAGGAGTACGCGCGCGTCGCGGTTCCCTATCAGGATCCGCTGATCCGCCTGAGTCACTACGGCGAGTTCCTGCAACCCGTACCCGAGGAACATCTCGCTACACAGGGCGCCCGCTGCATGGACTGCGGCGTCCCCTTCTGCCAGTCAGGCGACGGCTGCCCGATCGACAACCTGATCCCGGAATGGAACGACCTCGTCTACCAGGGCCGCTGGCGCGAGGCGCTGCGGAGGCTCGAGAAGACGAACAACTTCCCGGAGTTCACTGGCCGGGTCTGCCCGGCGCCCTGCGAAGGCGCCTGCGTGCTCGGGATCACCGATCCCGCAGTGACGATCAAGAACATCGAGAACGCGATCGTCGACCGCGGCTTCGAGGAGGGCTGGATCGTTCCCCGCCCGCCAGCGAAGCGGACCGGCAGGAAGGTGGCGGTCGTCGGTTCGGGACCCGCGGGGCTCGCCGCGGCGGCGCAGTTGAACAGTGTCGGCCACTCAGTGACCGTGTTCGAGCGCGAGGACCGGATCGGCGGCCTCCTGATGTACGGCATCCCGAACATGAAGCTCGACAAGCGGCTGGTCGTCGACCGGCGGATCGACCTGATGCGGGCGGAGGGGATCGAGTTCGTGACCGGTGCGCACGTCGGCGTGAACGTCGATGTCGGCGATTTACGGCGCGACCACGATGCGATCCTGCTCGCCTGCGGCGCCACCGAGCCGCGCGATCTGCCCATCCCGGGCCGCGAGCTCTCGGGCATCCACTTCGCGATGGACTTCCTGACCGAGCACACCCGCGCGCTCCTCGATGCTGACCTTCCGAGCGATGGCGCCCATCCCGTCGAAGCACCGATTCACGCCGAAGGCAGGAACGTCATCGTGATCGGCGGCGGCGACACCGGCGCCGACTGCATCGCCACCGCGATCCGGCACGGCTGCGCTTCGCTTGTCAACTTCGAACTGCTGGATCGGCCGCCGGAAGGCCGGGCGCTCGACAACCCCTGGCCGGAGTGGCCGCGCATCTTCCGCGTCGAGTACGCGCACGCCGAAGCAGCGGCCAGGTTCGGCGCCGACCCGCGGGTGTTCTCCGTCCTCTCGAAGCGCTTCGTCGACGACGGGGCCGGCGGAGTCGCCGGCATCGAGACGGTCCGTGTCGTCTGGCGGCGAGACAGCGCCGGCCGGTTCACGATGGAGGAGGTGCCGGGTACCGAGGAGACCTTCGAGGCCGAACTCGTGCTGCTGGCGATGGGCTTCCTCGGGCCGGAGACCACGCTCGGAGAGCAGTTCGGCCTGGCGACCGACGAGCGCAGCAACTTCGCTGCCGAGCCCGGCCGGTACGCCACTTCGATCGAAGGAGTGTTC
>VXUF01000077.1:83666-178146 GCA_009837085.1 Holophagales bacterium | reverse complement strand
GGTGGGTGCCCCGCGGGTTACTGCCGCCGGGGCCTGAGCCTTTGCGGCTGGCCGATCAAGGCGGGCCGCGGCGCCGCGGCCCGGATCGACGAGTATCTGACCGGGGCCACCGAGCTGCCCCTGCCGTCCGATTCAACATCTTGAAGCCAGCCGCCGTCCTTTGACGGAGGGCGAAGCGATCTTTATAGTCGTACCCGGTCTGTGGCCTTGCGCGCAAGCGCCCCACCACCGCCACCCAACCCCGACAATCGACAACCTTCCACGCGTGAACAGCACGCCGGTGAATTCGTGTTGAGTTCGACGGCGCCTACTCAGACACAGAGGAGAAACCCAACCATGCAGTTGACCCGCCCCCGGGCACGTCTTCTTGCGATCCTCCTGGCAACGACCTGCGCTTTCCTGATCGGCGGAGCAGGCCTTGCCCAGACCATCACCGGCACCGTCCAGGGCTACATCTCGGATGTCGAGGGCGGCGCCATTCCCGGCGCCACGGTGACCGTCACCAACCAGGACACCGGCATCGCCCGTGCCGTGATCTCGGACGCCAACGGCTTCTACAGCGCCAAGGCGCTCCAGGTCGGCACCTACACGGTGAACGCCGAGCTCTCCGGTATGCAGACCACACAGCAAGCCGACGTCTCCGTTCTCGTCGGTCAAATCAAGGACGTCAACCTGACGCTCGAGATCGAGTCGACCTCCGAAGTGATCACCGTCACCTCCGAGGCGCCGATCATCGAGGTCAGCCGTTCCGGCGCCGCCAACTACATCGACGAGGTGGCGATCGAGAGCCTGCCCACCGTGGGTCGCGATTTCACGGACTTCGCGATTCTCACTCCCGGCGTGCAGCGGGACCGTTCCCGCGGCTTTCTGACCATGGCCGGCCAGCGCGGCATGTACAGCGGCCTTTCGGTCGACGGCGCGGACAACAAGAGCACCTTCTTCGGCTACGGCCGCGGCGGCGAGGCGACCGAGAACGACGGCCTGATCGTCGCTCAGGACACGGTCCGCCAGTTCCAGGTCATCACGAACGGCTTTTCGGCCGAGTACGGCCGGCACGGCGGCGCCTTCGTCAACGTCGTCACGAAGTCCGGCACGAACGAGGTCAGAGGGTCGGCTTTCGCGTTCTTCCGTGATGACAGCATGGCCGAGGATCTGCCTTCGTCGCCACTCGACGACCACTTCGGCAACGACGGCTCGCGGCCGGTCGACGAGTTCGACACCCAGAACTACGGCTTCTCGATCGGTGGTCCGTTCAAGCGCGACCGCACCCACTACTACTTCGGCATCGACCAGCGCGACCAGGACATTCCGTTCACGCGTTCGCTGCGGTCGACCGGCGACTTCAGCACGTACGACCTGATCATGCAGCGGGCACAGAACGAGCCGGCCTTCGCGGCCCTGGTCGACGGCTTCGACCGGAACCCCGACGGCTCCGCCACCGGCCTGTTCCTGCGCTCGGTGAGCAATCAGATCCTGTTCGGCAAGCTGGACCACCAGATCAGCGACGCGAACCTGATCACCCTGCGAGCCAACCTGACCGACTTCGAGCGCGAGAGCAGCTATCTCGATGAGGAGTCGCTCAAGACGGAGGACACGCTGTCCTTCATCGCGTCGATGACCTCCGTCATCGGCAGCCGCGGCGTGAACGAGTTCCGCATCCAGTCGGCCGACGACAACCTGGACCGTCTGTCCCTGCGGGTCGGCACGCCGATCGAGGCGCAGGTCCGGTTCCGGTTCGGCTCCCGCGACAGCGTGGGCAAGTTCGACTTCCTGCCGATCTTCGTCGAGGAGTCGCAGCTTCAGATCAAGAACGACTTCTCCTACCTTTTCGGCGCCCACGACATGAAGTTCGGCGTCGACTACTCGAAGGATGACCTCGCGCAACTCTTCGCCGGCAGCCGGGACGGTCGATACGACTTCCAGTCGCCGGAGGACTTCCTGAACAACAACGCGAGCAACGCCCGGATCTGGTTCGGAGATTCGACCTATCCGAACTACGACGAGACCCAGGCCGCGCTCGCGTTCTACGGCCAGGACAGCCTGAAGCGTGACAACCTGACGCTGAGCTACGGCCTGCGCTACACGTCCACGGACAACCCCGACGGCCTCGACCACATCGAGCCGGACGGTCGCCAGATCCCGGATACGGAGAACCTGGCGCCTCGCTTCGGCTTCGCCATGGCGTCGGATGAGGGCCGGTCCGTTCTTCGCGGCGGCGTCGGCTTCTTCTTCGGTCGCACGCCGACCCTGTTATTCGCCAACCAGGTGCAGGCCAACGGCGTACCGCCGAACTACGGCCGCATCAACGTTCGCGCGGGCGAGAACGGCTACGTGCCTCTCGGAACGCCGATCGACAACGAGAACCCGCCGCCGGGGATCACCCCCGCGATCTCCTACGTCGATCCCGCGTTCGACGACGCGCAGACCATTCGTGCCAGCCTCGGCTGGGAGCGGGAACTCGGCTCCGGCTGGAGCGCGGGCGTCGATGCGGTCTACGCCGAGGCGACCGGCCTGCAGCGGAACACGGACTGGAACCGCCAGTTCGGTGGTTACGACGAGTACGGCCGCCCAATGTGGGACGGCCGCGTGCGCGACGACGTAGCCGAGATCCTCGTCCGGCAGTCCCGCGGCGAGTCCGAGTACCAGGCGATCACGATCAAGGCGAACAGGCGCTTCACCGGCCGCTACCAGTTCGGCGCCCACTACACCTGGGGCAAGGACCGCGACACCGACTCGAACGAACGCTCGGCGACCGGCGTCACGATCTCCGACACCGGCAACCTGGACTACGACTGGGGACTGTCGGATCGCGACATCGAGCATCGCCTGGTGGTCACGGGCATGATCCAGTTGCCGCTCGACTTCCAGATCTCGGGCATCCTGAACTACCAGTCGGGCTACCCGTACACGCTGGTCGACTCCGGCGTCGACTTCGCCTACTGCAGCTCGGTCGGCTGGAACTGCCCCGACTACCGGGCGGTCATGGGCGGCCTCGTCGTGGGCCGGAACACGGAGCGGAACGAGTCGATCCAGACGATTGACCTACGGGTCGGCAAGTTCTTCCGCTTCGGCGACGGCATGCGCCTCGATGTCTTCGTCGAGGCGTTCAACCTGTTCGACCAGAACAGCTTCGGCGTCGGCTTCGGTCAGCGCAACATCAGGAACGAAGTCGTGCCCGACACTCTCGGGATTCCGTCGTTCCTGACCACGAGGCCGCGCCAGTTGCAGATCGGCGGCCGGTTCAGCTTCTAGAAGGCTGAGCGACTCCACGCGGAGAACTCAAGGGCCTCCCCGGCAACGGGGAGGCCCTTTCTTCTTCGGTCTTCGGAACGACGTCACCCACTGGGTGCGCCGGCGTCCCCGCCGGCTGCCGCCGCAGGCGGCCCGAAGGCCGCGCCGCGAAGCGGCGACGATCACTCCCCCACGTAGGGAATCGTCTGCGGCCCCTCGGGCAGCACGCAGATACGCGCGTCCGGCCGGGCCGCCACGCACTCGGCGAGGGCGGCATCGAGGTTGGGCGCCGGCTCGAAGTGAGCGGCGGCAAGCTGGTCCCCGCTCAGCCCGTCCGCCTTGACCAGCACCCGGGCACGCCGCTGGATCAACGCCTGGACCTGGACCTGCCACTGGTCCGGCTCGGCTTCCTGCCGAGCCTCGATCTGCCGGAGCAGTTCCTCGGGCGAGCCGCCGCGACCGAGCAGCTCCGCGTAGCGGCCGTGGTCCGGGATGCCGTCGCTGCACTCGGCCGCGCAGAGGATCGTTCCGCCGTCGGCGACCACCTGCGCCGCCGCCGACATCCCCTTGACCGCCTGGTAGAGGTTCTGGTCGAGCGGGTAGCCGGAGTTCGTCGTCACCACGACTTCGAACCGGTGGCTGGTCTCCCGCATGGCGATCGGCTTCGCGGCCGCGCAGGCACGGCGGTGCATCTCGAAGAGCTCGCCAGCGAAGACGTGCGTGATCCTCTGCTGCCGGTCCAGCAGCACGTCGACGCTGAAGTGGGGCTTCGCTTCCGGCCGCGCCGCGATCGTCCGGATGTCGCTGTGCAGCGGGTTGTCGTCGATGACTCCCCAGGTCGAGCGCGGATCGCCCACGCGGGCGGCGTCATGCAGGGTGAGCACCGTGTCGAGCCCGGCGAGCCCAGGCGCCACCATCTTCGGGCCGCCTGAGAAGCCGGCGAAGAAGTGCGGCTCGACGAAGCCGGTCGTGATCCGGAGGTTCGCCTCCAGCCAGTGCCGGCAAAGCCGCGTCGGAACGCCGTTGCCGGTCTCGCCCAGGTCAACGAGCGAAGAGTCATCGCGAGCGTCGTGGTTGATCACGCGGCAGGAGCCGAGAATCTCGTCGCCGAGCATCGCCTGGAGTTCGGCCGGCGTGTTCGCCCGGTGGGTGCCGGTGGCTACCAGGACGGTAACGCCCTCCGGGCGGACGACGCCTTCGAGTTCCCGCAGCACCGCGCCCACCATCTCCCGTCGCGGCTGTGCCCGCGTGACGTCGCAGACCGAGATGGCCACCGTCTGTCCGGGGCTTGCCAGTTCCCGCAGCGGCGGGCCGGCCACCGGAGCACGAAGCGCCGCGGTCAGGGCGGCGTCGGGATCCGCGAGCGCGGGCGCCTGGACCGGCTCGATGACCGTCGTTCGCTCGCGCGGGACGTCGATCGTGAGGCCTCCGCGGCCGTAAGCGAGGCGCACGCGCATGTCCGAAATCCCAGGTCTCTCCGGACCGCCTACTCCGTGCCGTCGAGGCGGCGCACCTTGATGCTGCGGAACGCGACCTCGTCGCCATGGTCCTGGATCAGGATGCGGCCCTCCGGCCACTTGCCGAACCCTTCCCGACCGGCGAACTTGCTCAGGGCGATCGCCTCGTCGAGTTCCGCCGACTTCCGGTCGAACGCCAGCACCAGCTGGTGGTTCAGCCAGTGCTCCACGGTGCCGTCGGCCCGGACCACGATCCGCGCGTGGTTGTAGCGGCCCGGACCCTTCACGAACCTCCAGTGCCTGGTCGCCGGCAGGAGGTCGTAGAGCGAAGCGAGCGTCCGGTTGCCGTCCCGTCCAGCCTGCGCGTCGGGATGGCGCATGTCGTCGAGGATCTGGTACTCGAAGGCGACCGCCGTGCCGGGCGCCGAGCCGTAGCCCTCCGTGACCAGGTACTTGATGCCGCTGTTCGCACCCTCTGTCATCCGGAACTCCAACTGGAGCTCGAACGCCGAGAAGGTCTCCCTCGTCACGATCCCGCCACCTCGTGGGCCGCCGGCTTCCGAGGCGAGCACCGTCAATTCGCCGTCGCGCACTTGCCAGCCGGTCGCCGGAAAGTCCTCGCGGTGAGCGCCGCGCCAGGCCTCCGTGCTTGCGCCGTCGAAGAGCAGTTTCCAGCCCATCGCCGCCTCCGCATCCGAGAGCTGGTTCGGTCGCGTGTCGACGACGTAGGGGAACGACCGGCCGCTTGGCATGAGGTCTTCGGTTCGCAACAGAACGTTCCGGTAGCGGACCTGCAATCCACCCTGCTCCGGCCCGACCGAGTGGACCTGCAAGGCGATGAAGCCGCGCGGCGTCATCTCGTCAATCAGGAAGGTCGCCGGCACATTGTTCAGCCAGGTCCGGATCTCGGGACCGATGGCCTCGATGTAGAGGTGGTTCCAGTCTCCCTGGCGGAACGCTCCGCTCGCCGCCGGATTCAGCGACAACGGGAACAGCCAGCCGCGCCGGGCCTCGTCATAGATGCCGGCGCTCCACGCCCGCTCGCTCGGATCGATCTCGACCTGGTAGCCGTGCACCGTGCCGTTGCGGTAGTCGGGATCGCTGTGACTGCGGATCTGGACTCCCGCGTTGAGCCCTTCGTCGATCTTGAACTCCAGTTGCAGCGCGAAGTCCCCGTACTCCTCCGTCGTGGCGAGAAAGGAGTTCGGCGTCTCGACTACCGCGGTGCCGACGACGACACCGTCCTCCAGCGCGTACTCGGCCGCGCCGCCTAGCTGCCGCCACCCGTCTTCGATGCCGCCGGCGGTCAGATCGATCCAGCCCGAATCGGGATTGGGCTGGGAAAGCCCGGGTGCGGCCGCACCGAACAAAAGCAGCAGACCGGCCGGCAGGAACGACGAGGCCGCGAGGGGGCGCATAGGTGCGTCAGCTTAGCGTCCCGGTGCAGCCGCCGGGGTCGGCCCGCATAGGATCGCCGCTCCCAGCCCTCGGGCAGACAGAAGGAGGCAACCCTTGGATTCGATCGACATCCATCCGCGGGCGCTGCGCGAGGCAGCCACGATGATCCTCGAGGCCGGCGGCAGCGGACCCGACGAGGCCCGCATCGTCGCCGACCATCTGGTGCTGGCGAACCTCTCGGGCCACGACAGTCACGGCATCGGGATGCTTCCCGCCTACGAGCGGAGCCTGAGCAACGGAACCCTGAACCCGAACCAGGACGTCGAACTGGTCCGTGACGACGGCGCGATCATGATGTTCGACGGCGGCATGGGCTACGGCCAGGTGGTCGGCCGCCAGGCGACCGCGGCCGCGATCGAGCGCTGCCGGAGCACGGGCGTGGTCGTGGCGCCGGTCCGCTACTGCCCCCACCAGGGACGGATCGGCACCTACGGCGAGCAGGTGGCCGACGCCGGCCTTGCTTCGCTCCACTTCGTCAACGTGGTCGGGCACCAGGCCCTGGTCGCCCCCTACCGGGGCACCGACGCCCGCTACTCGACGAATCCGATCTGCCTGTCGCTGCCCGGCGGCGACGCGCAACCGCCGGTCCTTCTCGACATGGCGACCAGCCGGATCGCCCACGGCAAGGCGCGGGTTGCCCACAACAAGGGCGAGAAGACCCCCCAGGGCTCCCTGATCGACCACCGCGGCCGCAAGACCCGCGACCCGAGTGTTCTCTTCCGGCAGCCGGCGGGCGCATTGACCTCGTTCGGCGACCACAAGGGCTACGGTCTCGCCATCTTCTGCGAACTCCTCGGCGGCATGATGAGCGGCGGGCGCACCGCCCAGCCCGAGCACGGGATGGAGGGCACGATCATCAACAACATGTTCATGATCGTGTTCGACCCCGACCGGCTGATCCCGCGTTCGGCGATGGAGCACGAACTCGCCGCCCTGGTCGCTCACGTCAAGGCGTCGCCTGCCGCCGATGCGGACGAGCCGGTGCTGGTCCCCGGCGACCCGGAGCGGGCCAGCCGGATCGAACGCGCCGACGCGATCCCGGTCGACGCCGAGTCCTGGCGTCAGATCGTCGCCGCCGGCGAGCGGCTGGGAGTGGAGGCCGGGCGGCTGGAAGCGGTCGCTAGCGCTCCGCCTCGCTGAAAAAGCGCCACAGCAACTCACCGCCAAAGTTGCCGGCGTCGTCGCGCGGCCAGACGTGGGCGCCGTTCCACGAGCAACTCCGCACGGCGCGGCCGCCGGGGCAGCCGAGGTGCTCGACGCAGCTCAACTCGCGGCGGCCGTCCCAGGGCGTCTCCACGGCAGTCGGCTCGGCAGAGCAGGACTGCGACTCGGCCCACTTCGCCGCCACACCGTGCTGCGACGTGTAGACGTATCCGTCGCTGGCGAATGAACCGTCGATCGGCACCGTACGGTCGGTCGTGCCGCCGATCAGCAGCATCGACGGGCCGGGCGCTTTCGCGGCGCAGTTGAAGCCACGCGCCAGGTAGCCATGCATCGGAGCGACCGCGACCAGGCGGTCGCCGAGTGCGCAGCCGAGCCGGTGGACGAACATGCCGCCGTTGCTGTAGCCGGAGGCGAAGACGCGGTCCGTGTCGATGCAGAGCTCCGCCGAGAGGTGATCGATCAGGGCGGCGATGTAGCCGACG
This sequence comes from Holophagales bacterium, assembly GCA_009837085.1. GTDB lineage: Bacteria > Acidobacteriota > Thermoanaerobaculia > Multivoradales > Multivoraceae > Multivorans. The sequence goes on along the minus strand of VXUF01000077.1, from coordinate 170,354 downwards.
TCATCGTGGCAGGAGCACCAGTTGCACGGTCCGCAGGTCCCGCATTCCGGCGGGCAGGGGTACGGATCGGCGTCCTCGCGGCAGGCCGGCGCTTCCGGTTGGAGCGGCGCGCTGCAGGCGAGATCGTTCCAGGACGTGATCGTGGCGTTTCGGCTCTGGCCCGGCGGCCCCACGGACGCCTCGAACGAGGTGCCCTGCGGGAACACGAGGACGAAGCCCTCGCGGTCGGAGAGCTCCGACAGGCCGGTCCAGCCGTCGCTGTGCCGGGCGCTGCCCGTGTAGCCATGGACGTGCAGCCAGAGCGGCGCCGGGGAGGCGCCGTCGTAGCGGACAGGCAGGTGGAGGCGGTAGCCGCGGACCAGGCCGTCGTGGGCGAGTTCCAGGTCGACGCTGGCGCCGGGTGCGGCCGATGCGATGCCGGCGGAGGAGGAGCAGCCCGGGCTGTCGGCGGCGGCGAGTGGCACGGCGACGGCGAGGAACGCCACGATAGCCGCGATGGTTGACCACCGTGAGGGCATTGCCGGCATCGTAGCGCGGGCGGAGGGTGCAGGTGCCGGCCTGCAGCCGGCGCGTTTCCTGGCCGCCTGCGGCGGCAGCCGGCGGGGACGCCGGCGCACCCAGTGTGCAACCGTTAGGCGGGCAGCACCTGGAAGTGACCGTCCCGCTCCACCAACTGCACGCCAACCTCGAACAGCTCGGACAGTGTCTCGCTCGTCAGGACCTCGTCCTTCGGTCCGTCCGCGAACACCCGGCCGGCCTTGAGCAGCACGACCCGCTCGACCTCCGGCGGGATCTGGTCGACGTGATGGGTGACGATGATCAGCGTAGTGCCGGCCGCGGCCAGGGCACGGAGCCGCTGCATCAATCCGAAGGCCGCTTGCAGATCGAGGCCGGTCGCCGGCTCGTCGAGCAGCAGAGTGTGCGGCTCGTGGACCAGCGCCCGCGCCAGCAACAGGCGACGCTGCTCACCGGAGGACAGCGTGTCGAAGCGACGCTCCAGCAGGTCGCCGGCGCCCTGGCTTCCCGCCGCCGCCCCGGCCCTGGTCCGCTGCGCGTCGGTCAACCCCTGGTGCCGGTAGACGCCGACACTGGCGAAGAAACCGGAGCACACCACGTCCAGACCCGAGAGCCAGCCGTGGTGCGTCGCCTGGAGTTCGTGCGACACGACGCCGAGCTGCCGGCGCACGTCGAACACGTTCCACCGATCCAGGCCCAGCAACCGCATCCGGACGCCGGGGCGGCGGAGGGGGAAGAACTCGCCGTTCAGCATCCGCAACAGGGTCGACTTGCCGGCGCCGTTCGGACCGAGAACGGCCGTGTTCTGCCCGCGCGGGATGGTCAGCGTGACGCCGTCGAGCGCGCGCCGCTCGCCGCGCAGGACGGTGACCCCGGCGAGTTCGAGCAGCGGCGCCGTCACCGCCCCCGAAACCGTGGCGGCCGCTTCTCGAGGAAGGCCTTGCGGCCCTCGACGTAGTCGTCAGAGCGGAAACAGGCCTCGACGAGTTGCTTTGCGCGGTCGAGATCACGGCGTTCCGGGTCCTTCGTGGCCTGCTTGATCGCGAACTTGGCGGCGCGGAGCGTCAGCGGGGCATTGGCCGCCATCCTGCCGGCGAGATCGCGGACGGTGTCCTCCAGGTCATCGACGGTGGTGACCCGGTCGATCAACCCCATGTGGAGCGCCTCACCGGCGTTGAATCGCCGCGCGGTCAGCAGGATCTCGCTGGTGCGGGACGGCCCCACGAGATCGACCAGGACCTTGATCCCGGCGAAGCCGTAGCCCACGCCCAGGCGGCCGGCCGGGATCCCGAACAGCGAGTCCTCCGAGGCGATGCGCAGGTCCGCGTTCAGCGCCGTCGCCAGACCGCCGCCGAGGCAGTAGCCGCGAATCATCGCGATCAGCGGCTTCTCCAGCGCGGCGAAGGCCCGGCCGCTCTCGCGGCCGGCCCGGTCGTAGCGCTCGCGCGCCTCGACCGTGGTCCGCAGCTTCTCGAACTCGGAGATGTCGGCGCCCGAGACGAAGGCCCGGTCGCCCGCTCCACGCAGCACGACGACCCGCACCGCGTCGTCCTCCTGGAACCGTCGCAGGACCTCCGCTTGCGCGACCTGCATCTCGAACGAGAGCGCGTTCCGCCGCTCCGGGTTGTTGTAGGTGAGCCAGCCGACGCCGTCCTCGATCCTCGCCCTGATCTTCGTCGTCGGCAGTTCGATCGCGTTCACCTGACGACCCCCGCGGCTCGCAGCGCCTCGATCTCGGTGTCTTTCAGCCCGGCCTCGGCGAGGATCTCGTCGCTGTGCTCGCCCAGACCGGGCGCCCGTCTCCGCAGCTCGAAGGGCGTCCGCCGGAGCTGGACCGGCTGGCCCACGAGCCGCACCGGGCCGAGCTCCGGGTGCGCCAGCGGCACGGCGATCCCGGAGTGCCGGACCTGCGGGTCGGCGAAGGTCTGGCTCAGGTCGTAGACCGGGCCGCACGGCAGGCCGGCGTCGTTCAGGCGCCGGACGATCTCCTCCACCTCGAAGCGCCGCGTCAGGTCGGCGACCTCCTCCTCGAGTCGTGCGCGGTTGGCGACGCGGCCCGTGGAGTCCCTGTACTCTGGTCGTTCGAGCAGCTCCTCGCCGCCGAGAGCCTGGCACATGCCACGAAAGTGCTTGTTACTGGTCGCTGCGATGTTGACCCAGCCGTCGGCCGCCGGGAAGGTCCCCATCGGCGCGATCGTCGGGTGGTGGTTGCCCTGCTGGCCGGGGACTTCGCCCTCGACCAGGTAGCGCGCGGCCTGGAAGTCGAGCATGCCGATCATCGCCTCGAGCAGCGAGGTCGTGACCCACTGTCCTTCGCCCGACCGCTCGCGCTCACGGAGGGCGGCCATGATGCCGAAGGCGAGGTAGAGACCGGCCGCCAGGTCCGAGATCGCTGTGCCGACCCTCACCGGGCCCTGACCGGGGAGTCCCGTTACCGACATCAAACCCCCCAGGCCCTGGGCGATCTGGTCGACGCCGCCCCGGTCCCGGTAGGGCCCCGTCTGGCCGAAACCGGAAACGCTGGCGTAGACGATGCGCGGGTTGACCGCCCGCACGGTCTCGTAGTCGAAGCCAAGCCGGTGCTTCACGTCCGCGCGGTAGTTCTCGACCAGCACATCCGCGTCGCGGGCCAGGCGCAGCAGCACCTCGCGGCCTTCGTCCTTCTTCAGGTCCAGCGTCAGGCAGCGCTTGTTGCGGTGGAGGTTCTGGTAATCGTGGCCAAGCCGTCGTGAGATGCCGATGTCCTTGCCGGGCGCCGGCGGGCGCTCGATCCGCACGACGTCGGCGCCCCAGTCCGCGAGCTGCCGCACCGCGGTCGGCCCGGCGCGGGCGATCGTCAGGTCGAGGACCCGAAGGTCCGCCAGGGGGAGAGACATCAGCCGGAATCAGACCTCGGGCACCGCGACATTGACCGACTGCGCATCGGGTGGTCGCTCCAGGTCCCGGAGGAGCCAGGAAAGCGCTTTCTCGACCTCCCGCTTCGCGCCCTGTTCGACGATCTCCCCGTGGCAGGGAACGAGGCGGTCGAACGGACAACAGAGCACCCGGAGGCAGCTCGCCGCTGCCGCGGGCCGGTCCCGCACCGCCAGCCGGAGGACCCGGCTCTGCGTCACCCGGCCATAGCCGCCGGTGAGCCGCAAGTAGGTCATGACGGCCGGCCCCAGCCGCCGCCTGAGGTTGAAGAGGAGATCCGCAACCAGCAGCGACCCGCTCGGACGGTGGACGAAGACGACCTCCCTGAACGTCGGCATTCCCTCGATGGGGATCGGTTGAATCTCGTCGCCCCAGGGCGCGGCGACCCCCAGCGTACCGGCGAACGTCACGTCCGGGCGCTTCCTTTCGAGTCCCGGCGCCGCGTGAACCTCCGCCTCCGGGAATCGTTCGACCGCCGCCGGCAGGTGCAGGTGATGGAACAGGTTCGGCGCGACGAGGTACTCCACGCGACCCAGCTCGCCGATCTCGGCCGCCCGGACCTCGTCCATTGGTCCCGGCGAGTGAATCCACAGCCCTCCGGAGGCCAGCCGCACGACGGTCATCCGGCACGGCACCACGAAACCCAACCCGAACTTCTGGCGATGCTCGGCGCACCAGACGCCGGAGCAGATCTGCTGAAGACCCATCCGCGCAAGTATAGGAGTCCCAGTCGCGGCCAGTTCCCTCGACGTAGAATCCCCGGCCATGCAGCCGATGCCCATTCGTCCCCGGCGCAACCGCCGCTCGGCGGCGATCCGATCGCTGATCCGCGAGACCGACCTCGGACCGGATCGGCTGATCTACCCGCTGTTCGTCATGGAGGGCAGCGACGAGGCCGAACCGATCGACTCGATGCCGGGTCAGGCGCGGCTGACGATCGACCGTCTGGTGGCCGAGAGTCGCGCCGCGCACGCGCTCGGCGTGCCGGCCGTGGCGCTGTTCCCGGCCGTGGACGACGAACTGAAGGACCGCACCGCCAGCGGCGCCCTGGATCCGAACGGTCTGGTCCAGCGCACCGTGCGTGAACTGAAGTCGGCGTTGCCGGACCTGCTCGTCATCACCGACGTGGCGATGGATCCGTACTCGAGCGACGGCCATGACGGCCTGGTCGAGGACGGCGAGATCGTGAACGACCTGACGCTCGAGATCCTCGCCGCCACCGCGGTTTCCCAGGCCGACGCCGGCGCCGACGTCATTGCCCCCTCGGACATGATGGACGGCCGGGTGCGGGCAATCCGCACCGCCCTCGACGCCGCCGGCCACGACCAGGTCGGGATCCTCAGCTACACCTCCAAGTACGCCTCGCACTTCTACGGCCCGTTCCGCGACGCCCTCGACTCGGCGCCCCGCGCGGGCGACAAGAAGACGTACCAGATGGACCCCGCGAACGTCCGCGAGGCGGTGCGCGAGGCGCGGCTCGACGTCGAGGAAGGCGCCGACATCGTCATGGTGAAGCCCGCCCTCGCCTACCTCGACGTGATCCGCGCAGTCCGCGAGGCGGTCGACCTGCCGGTCGCCGCCTACCAGGTCAGCGGCGAGTACGCGATGATCCAGGCGGTCGCCGCGAACGGCTGGATGGACGGCGACGCGCTGATGCTGGAAACGCTGACCGCCATCCGGCGCGCGGGGGCCGACATGATCCTGACCTACTTCGCGCGACGCTGCGCCGAGGTCCTGAGCCGCTAGTGAACCGCCGTCTTTCCCCAGTGTGTCTCGCGGCTCTGATCGTCGCCGCGACGCTGGGAGCTTGCTCGCCGGAACCGGATGCGCCGGCGTCCATGGCCGCCGCGGAGCGACCGCCCAACATCGTCTTCTTCCTGGTCGACGACATGGGCTGGCGCGACGTCGGCGTCTTCGGCAGCACGTTCTACGAGACCCCCCACATCGACGCCCTCGCCGAGCAGGGGGTGCGCTTCACCAATGCGTACGCGGCGACGCACGTCTGTTCTCCTACGCGTGCCTCGCTCCTGACCGGCAAGTACCCGGCAAGACTGCGCCTGACGGACTGGTTGCCGGGCCGAAGGGAACACGCCTTCGAACGGCTGCTGAGCGCCGAGAAGCTGGCGGCCCTGCCGCTGGAGGAAGTGACGCTCGCCGAAGCGCTCAGGGAACACGGCTACAGCACGGCCGTTTTCGGCAAGTGGCACCTCGGCACGGGCGAAGCAGGCCCGCTCAACCAGGGCTTCGACGTGCAGAAGCCCGACTTCCCCGGCTCGACCCCCCGCGGCGGGTACTTCCCGCCGTACCTGATGGCCGGCCTGGTCGTCGAAGACGAGGAAGACGAGTACCTCACCGACCGCCTGACCGACTTCGCCGTCGAGTTCATCGAGGAGAGCCGGGACAGCCCCTTCTTCCTCTACCTGTCGCATTTCGCCGTGCACGACCCGATCGAAGGACGCCCGGACCTGGTTCTGAAGTACCGCGAGAAGGCCGCGCGAATGCAGCTTCCGGCGGAGCCCGCCTTTCTCCTGGAAGGCAACCCCGACGATCCCGAGCCGCTGTCGCGCATACAACTGAATGCCCTGCTGGAACAGCCCTCGCACCAAGAGCACGGGGTGCTGGCCCACGACACCGTCAAGATCAAGCAGCATCAGGACAACGTCGAGTTCGCGGCGATGGTCACCGCCGTCGACGACAGCCTGGGGCGGGTGCAGAGCACACTCGATCGGCTGGGGCTGACCGGGAACACGATCGTCGTCTTCTACTCGGACAATGGAGGGATGGCCGCGGCAAACTTCGGCAATCCCGCGAGGAAGGTGCCCCCGGACCTGCTGGACGTCGCCTACTCCACGTCGAACCTGCCGCTCCGCGGCGCCAAGGGCTGGCTGTACGAAGGCGGGATCCGGGTGCCCCTGATCGTGCGCTGGCCGGGCGCCGGAAAGACCGGAGCGGTCCACGAAGAGCCGGTCATCAGCCCCGACTTCTATCCCACGCTGCTGGAGATGGCCGGCCTGCCGCCCCGGCCCGACCAGCACCTCGACGGCGTGAGCTTCGCCGCGGCGGTCAAGGGAGAGCACTTCGAGCGCGGACCGATCTATTGGCACTTCCCCCACTACAGCAATCACGGGATGCAGAGCCCCGGCGGGGCGATCCGCGATGGCGCCTACAAACTGCTGGAGTACTTCGAGAACGGCACGGTCCAGCTCTTCGACCTGGAGAACGACCCGGGCGAGCAGCGAGACCTCGCCGCCGAACAGCCCGTGGAGGCCACTGAGTTGCGCGATCGGCTCCACGCCTGGCGCGAGTCCGTGTCGGCGGCGATGCCGGTGAGTCGCTAGGCCCCTACGGGCTCGCCGCTAGCGGGCGGCGCGAAACAGGAACAGGTGCTGAGTCGGCAGCGAGTCGATCCGCTCGACCAGCTCGTAGCCCGCCGGGATCCACTCCTTCATCACCTGCTCGATCGACATCCGGTGGTCGAGCTTGATGTGAGCCGCGCTGCGACCTTCCAGGCGAAACTCAACGAGAGCAATGAGGCCGTCGGGCGCGAGCGCCTCCCGCATCGCGTGGAGCATCGGTTCGGGCTGCGAGAACTCGTGGTACACGTCGACGATCAGCATCAGGTCGACCTCACCCTCCGGCAGTTTCGGATCGTCCTCCGTGCCGAGCACCGTGCTCATGTTCGTGATCCCCTCGCGGGCCGCGAGTTCCGATGCGATCCGTAGCATCTGCGGCTGAATGTCGTTGCACAGCACGGTGCCCTCGGGGCCGACCGCCGCCGCCAGCCGGCGTGCGTGGTAGCCCGAGCCGCAGCCGATGTCGACGACCAGCATCCCCTTCTCGATCGGCAGGGCCGCGATCAGCGCGTCGGGATCCTCCTCTTCGATGCGCGACGCCCGCTCCAACCAACCGGCGCCCCGGTACGACATCACGTCGGCGATCTTCCGGCCCTTGTAGGTGCCTGGTTCGTCCGGCGTCTGCGCGGAGGCGATCGCGTGGAACGGCGCCGTCACCGCCAAACCGACGACCGCGGCGAGCAGCCGCGACACCGTCACCGGCGTCAAGGTTCGAGCCAGCGTGCGAGCCATCCCAGCACCTCCTCATGCCATTGAATGCTGTTCGCAGGATTGAGCACCCAGTGGTTCTCGTCCGGGAAGTAGAGCAACCGGGCGGACACGCCACGGCGCTTGAGCGCGGTAAAGGCCGCCAGCCCCTGGGTCTCGGGAACGCGGAAGTCGAGCGCGCCGTGGATCACCAGCATCGGAGTCTGCCAGCGGTCGACCAGAAGCGCCGGATTGTGGCGTTCGTAGCCGTCCGCATTGGCGAAGTAGCTACCGAGATGGTCCCACTCGACGAACCACAGTTCCTCCGTCGTGTAGTACATCGAACGCAGGTCGAACACGCCGTCGTGGTTGACCAGACAACGGAAGCGGTCCGGCCAGGCCCCGGCGATCCAGTTCACCATGTAGCCGCCGTACGACGCGCCGAGCGCGCACACGCGGTCGCCGTCGAGGAACGGGTAGCGGTCGAGCGCCGCGGCGAGTCCCTTCTGCAGGTCCTCGAGCGGCTTGCCGCCCCAATCGCCGCGGATCGAATCGGTGAAGTCCTGCCCGTACCCGACCGAGCCGTGGAAGTCGATCATCACCGCGGCGTAGCCGGCGCCGGCGTAGGCCTGCGGGTTCCAGCGGTAGTGGAAGCTGTTGCCGAAGGAGCCCTGCGGCCCGCCGTGAATCAGGAAGGCGACCGGATAGCGGCGGCCGGGGTCGAAATCGACCGGCCGCACCAGGTAGCCGTGCACCGTCTCGTCGTTCCAGCCGGCGAACGTGAACTGCTCGTAGCTGCCCACCCGCGCCGCCGCCCGTTGCTCCGCGTTGATCGCGGTGAGGGGGCTCCGGCCGCTACCGTCCGGCGCGCTCACGTAGAGCTCCGATGGGCCGGCCAGGTCGTTGTGGAGGGTCACGAGCCGTTCCCCCGACACCGCCAGGCCGGCGATCGCGCCCTCACCCTGCAGCCGGGTCACCTCGCCGCCGGCAACGTCGACCGCGAACAGACTCCGCTGGCCAAGGTCGGCCGCCGTGACGTACAGCGTCCTGCCGTCGGCCGAGAAGGCGAGACCCGAAACAGAACGGTCCCAATCGGCGGTCAGTGCCCGCTCGTCCTCGAGCCGCGCCCCGTCGAGGCGAGCCAGCCGGACGTGAAAGCGATCCGACTCGTAGCCCGGGCGCTCCATGGCCAGCCAGGCCAGGGTGCCGCCGTCCGGCGACAGCGCCGGGTGACTGTCCCAGGCCGGGTTGGAGGCGGTCAGGTTGACCGGAGGAGCGCTCCCGTCCGCGGGCGCCAGATAGAGATCGAAGTTCGTCGACCAGGCTTCCTCGGTACCGCCGAGCCGCGAGGCGAAGATGACGGCGTCGCCACCATGCCCGAACGCGATCTCCTCGGCGCCGCCGAAGGGCTTCGGCGGCGCGTCCTGGTCCAGCCCCCGCATCAGGTCGACCGGTTCTCCGGCAGCGGCCCCCGAGTCATCGAGTTCCAGGAGGAAGACGTGCGACCGCCGGCCGTCCTTCCATACATCCCAGTGACGCACGAACAGGTCGTCGTAGGCGACGCCGGTGGTCTTCCCGGACGCACGCTCCTCCAGCCGTTCCGCCGTGCAGTCCAGCGTTTCGCAGTCAACGAACACATCCATCGTGAGGACGATGCGGCGGCCGTCCGGAGACACGACCAGGTTGCCGGCGTCGAGGGGAAGGTCGGTCACCTGGTGCGGTTCGCCGCCGGAGACGGGCAGGCGCCACACTTGCGAACTGCCGGAGCGAGTCGACAGGAAGAACAGGGCGTCGCCGTCCGGCGCCCAGCGCGGATGGAAGTCGGCCGCTTCGTTCGTGGTGAGACGGCGGGGTTCCGAGCCATCGAGGGGTGCGATCCAGAGGTCCGTCCGCCCACGATTGGCCTCGAGATCCGTTGACCGGACCGTGAAAGCAACCGCCGAGCCGTCCGGCGACATCTGGGGCTCGGACAGCCGTTCCATCGCCAGCATGTCGTGGACCGAGAACGGATGGGTTTCCTGCGCCGGAAGCGTTCCGGCAGCAAGGAAGACCGAAACGACCAGGGCGGCAGGCGGGAAGCGGCGCATGGGTGACCGGCACGCTATCGCACGGATCCACGGCAGGCGGGTGCTAGAGTGCCGTCCCGTACGACACATCATGAGAGTTCTCATCCTTCTTGTCTCCGCGCTCCTGAGCTCGGCCGTCGCGGCCCAGACGAACCGGCTCACGTCGGCCCGGCTGGACGGCGACGTACTGCGGCTGGACGTTTCCGCGGATCCACAGGCCGTGCGGCACTTTCCCTTGCCGAGCCCACCGCGCGTAGTCATCGATCTCTTCGGAATCGACCGGTCCGCCGCCGAGTTGCCGAAGCCGCCACAGGGCAGTTCGGCCTTCGAGCTGCGTACCGGCGAGCACGCCGACTTCCTGCGCGTCGTCGTCGACTTGCGGGCGGCCCTGCCGTCCTACCAGGTACGCCAGTCGGAAGGGCTTATCGAGGTCGGTCTCGGTTCCGGCACCCTGCCGCCATCGGCGACCGGCGTTCTGATCGGGGAGTCGCCGGATCCGGGATCACTGTCAGCGCCTCGCCCGGTTGCCGCTCCGGTCGTCGACGTCGCCGTCGAGGCCGCGCCGGGCGCACGGCCCGCGCCGGCGGCCTCTCCTGTGTCGCCGGCTCCGACCGGCAGCGAGCTGCAGAACCTCGACGATCTGACGACGGACGAACTGCTGGCCCTGATCGACGCGGAGCTCGCCGCGGCGGGGCTCGATCAGGAGCAGTCCGCGGAAGAGCTGATCGAGCAGGTTGAAGCCGAGCTCGCCGCACGGCCTGGCAGCCCGACGGTCCCCGAAGAGCCGGAGGAACCGGAAGAGCGGGCGCCCGCCAGGGAAGGCGACCCCGAAGATCGACCGCCGTTCCGCTTCATCGACGAGGAGCCCGACGACCCGCCCGGGTCGTAGTCAGCACCAGAAGCACCAGTGGTAGGGCGGCCGGAAGTAGGTGATCAGACGGCCGCAGACGATGACGCCGATCCAGCAGGCCAGGGAGATCGCGGCCGCGGTCCGGGCGCCCGCCGGCGCCGGCGCTCCGGCAGCAGCCGCCCGCACGGGCCGGAACGCGAACCGGTAGAACACCAGGATGTTCAGGCCGGCGATCGCCATCAGCGACAGCTTGATCTGGAACGCCGGGTTGTAGAGATACTGGTTCGGAGCGCTGACCACGAAGAGGACGCCGGTGCACAGGTTGAGGGCGTAGCCGCCGACGCCCCAGGGCACGAGCCTGTGCAATGCGCCCATCGGCACGCCACGGGCGACCCCGAGCAGGCGGAGGTCCCAGAGGCCGATGCAGCCGATCAGCAGGGAGAGGCCCAGGAAGTGGAGAGACTCCACCGTCGGCCAGCCCCAGGAGGTGTGCATGAAGTCGTAGATGCCGCTGTTCTGGCCGATCGAGTACAGCAGATCTTCCATGGCCTCGCCCGTTCCCGTCTCAGTACAGGAGATGCGAGGCCATCATGACCTTCGCGGTGTAGGCGAGGAAGCGGCCGGAGGTGATGACGGCGACCCAAAGCACGAGCGATACCGCCGCCAGCGCCTTCTCCCTCCTGGGCGCCGGCGCCGGATCGTGGCGTGAGTCCCCCAGCACGCCGCGCATCAGCGCCCTCATGATCCAGAGCGCCGCGACGATCGCCGTCAGCTTGAAGTAGAAGACCGGGTTGGTCAGCGCCTTGGCCGGGTACGCCAGGAGCAGCGCGAGTCCCGACAACGTGACCACCACGAGGCTCACCCACAGCACCGGCAGGTATCGCCGCATGAGCGACCGAGGCACCCCCGGCGCGACGCCCAGGATGCGGAGGTCCGTCACCACGTGGATGCCGGCCACGAAGGCCATCCCGATCGAATGGAAGACGAGGCTGGAAAAGAACGCCCCACCCGACTCCCGCATCCAGGTCGACGGGCGTGTCTCCTCGAGCCAGATCAGAAAGTCGATCACCCTCGCGACGGCGCTACTGGCGCTGCTCTTCGATCCAGGCGTCGATCAGTTCTTCGAGAATGTCCAGCGGCACGGAGCCATTGGCGAGCACGGCGTCGTGGAAGTGGCGGACATCGAAGTCGCTGCCCAGGGCCTCCTCGGCCCGCCCGCGCAGTTCCCGGATCTTCAGTTCGCCCATCTTGTAGGCCAGCGCCTGGCCCGGCCAACTGATGTAGCGGTCGGTCTCGGTCGTGACCTCGTGCAGCGAGAGCGCCGTGTTCTCGGCCAGGTAGTCGAGCATCTGCTGGCGCGTCCAGCCGAAGGCGTGCACGCCGGTGTCGACCACGAGCCGGCAGGCTCGCCAGATCTCGTAGGTCAGGCGGCCGAAGTTGCCGTACGGATCCTCGTAGATGCCCGCCTCGAGCCCGAGGTACTCGGCGTACAGGCCCCAGCCCTCGCCGAAGGCCGAGAGGTAGTCGTGGCGGCGGAACTCCGGCCCGGCGTCGATCTCGGCCGCGATCGCGTTCTGGAGGTGATGACCCGGCACCGCCTCGTGCAGGGTAAGCGCCGCCAGCGCGTAGAGGGGCCGACTCGGAAGGTTGTACGTGTTGACCCAGTAGATGCCGGGCTGGGTGCTGTTGTAGGGGGCGGACACGTAGCGGCCAGCGGTGTACTTCGGCGCCATGTGGTCCGGGACCGGCTCCACCGTGTAGGGGACGCGCGGCAAGGTGGCGAACAGGGACGGCAGCTTGCCGTCCATCGTCTTGGCGATCCAGGCGGCGCGTTCCAGCAGCTCCTGCGCGGTCTTCGGGTAGAAGCGCGGATCGGTGCGCAGGAAGTCGAGGAACTCGGCGTAGGACCCCTCGAAGCCGGTCTCGCGGATTACCTCCTCCATCTCGGCCCGGATCCGCGCGACCTCGCTGAGGCCGATCTCGTGGACCTCCTGCGGCGTCACGTCGAGCGTGGTGAACCAGCGCACCTGCTCCCCGTAGTACGCCTGGCCGCCCGGCAGGTCGGAGGCGCCGACGGTCTCCCTGGCGCCCGGCAGATACTCGCCAACGAAGAAGTCGTAGAACCCCTGGTACGCAGGCACCACCGCGTCGGTGATCGCCGCCTCGGCATCCGTCAGGATGCGCTCGCGGTCCATCTCTCCGAGCGACGCCGGCACCTCTTCGAAGGGCACCCAGAAGGCGCTGTCCTGCGGGTCATCGACGATGTGGGCAGAGATCGTGTCCTCGTAGCCCTCGAGGGTCACCCGGGGCAGAGTGAAGCCACGCTCGATCCCCGCGCGCATGTGGCCCTGCTGCTGCTCGAAGTAGGCCGGGATCGCCCTCATCCGAGCGATGTAGTCGTCGTAGTGGTCCACCGTCTGGAAGGGCATCGGGCGGTACATGCGGGCGAACCCCATGTGGAAGCCGGAGTCCGCGTTGAGTGGCATCTCGTAGCCGCCGAACTCGAAGCCCTGAACGCTGCTCCGGAGCTGGCGCTCGAACATCCGTGCGCTGATCCGGTCCGCCGCGCTGAGTCCCGAGACGTCGATCGCCTCGAAACGCCGAAGCAGGTCGCGGCGCCGTTCGACCCGGCGCTCGATCGCCGGAAGCGTCATGTCGGCCAGTTCGTCGTTGCGGCTGTGATCCCCGACGCTGGTCGCGAACTGCGGGCTTTCTGTGAGCCTCGCCGCCCAGTCCTCGTCGAACAGAGCATAGAGCTGTTCCCGGGCATCCTGGGGCGGCGCACAGGCGACGAACGCCGTCAGCACCAGCAGAGTGGAGACCACCCTGACCGCTATTGAAGTGCTCATCGAGGGGCGACCCTATCGCGTAGGATCCCCCCTCGCGCGTGAAGAACCTGACCGCTCTCCTGCTTCTCGTCGTTTCGGCCGCCGCTCCCGCGGCTTCCACCCTGGAACTGCGATCCGGCGACCGGATCTGTCTGGTGGGCAACACTTTCGCGGAGAGATTCCAGCTCTTCGGCTACTTCGAGAGCGGGCTGCTCGCCGCCTTTCCCGACCTGGAGCTGTCGGTGCGCAACCTCGCCTGGTCGGCGGACGAGACGGCGCTGCGGCCGCGACCGCTGGACTTCGGCGCGGTCGACCGCCATCTCGAGGCGCAGGGCGCCGATGTCGTCCTGCTGTTCTACGGCGCCAATGAGTCGTTCGCCGGCGACGAGGGTCTGCCCGGGTTCAGGAACAACCTCGGCAGGCTGCTCCGCCACGTCTCGAAGCAGCACTACAACGGCTCCGAACCGGCGCGTATCGCTCTCGTTTCGCCGATACCGCAGCAGGCGCTGCCGTCCGGCCACGGGCTCGACGCGGCGCCGGTCGAACGCCGCAACGTCGACCTCCGGGCTTACGCCGAGGCGGCCGAAGCCGTCGCGGCCGAGAACGGTGTGCCCTTCCTCGACATCTTCGACGGCGTCGCCGCCGCGTTCGCGGGCGAACCGGCGCCGTTGACGATCAACGGCGTGCATCTGAACGAGGCCGGCTACTGGCACGCCGCCCGGGCGCTTCTCGGAGCGCTCGGCGCTTCGGCGCCCGATACGGTCGTCGCCTCGGCCGAAGGCGGCGGCGAACTGGAGATCCGCCCGCCGGTTCTGCCGCCGGGGCCCAACGGGAATCCGGACCGCCTCCGGATCAGCATCCGCGACCTGGCTCCCGGCTACTACGCCCTGCGGCGCGGCGATCAGACCCTGGCCTCCGCCAGTGACGGAGACTGGGCGAAGGGACTCGACATTCAGGCGACGCCGGCCATCACAGCGCTGGTGGAGGCCGGCGACGGCCTGCGCCGCGTGGTGCTGCGCAAGAGCCGGCTGTTCTTCGACCGCTACCGCGCCGTGAACGGCTACTACATCTACGGCGGGCGCAAGGAGCCCTTCGGCGTTCACTCCTTCCCGCCCGAGATGGTCCGCTTCGACGAACTGGTCGGTGAACTCGACGACGAGGCCCGCGACCTTGCGCACTCGGGCGAAACCTGGCGATTGGAGCGCGTCGACCGATGAACCGCGTCCCCCTCGTCGTCCTTCTTGCCGCGGCTCACCTTTCCGGTCCGGCGATCTCCCAGAACGTCACCAGCGAGGAACCGAACCTCGGCGGCGAGCCGCGGTACGAAGCCCGTGATCCGGCGTACGCGCTGGAACACCTCCACCCTGCCGACGGGTACGAGGTCTCGCTGTTCGCCTCCGAGCAGGACTTCCCGATCGGCAACCCGGTCGCCCTGGCGTTCGACGCCCGCGGCCGGCTCTGGGTGGCGACGATGCCCTCCTACCCCCAGCGACTCCCGGATGAGGAACCCGACGACAAGATCGTGATTCTCGAAGACCGCGACGGCGACGGCCGCGCCGATCACCACACCGTCTTCGCCCGCGGCCTGCACGTGCCGACCGGCTTCGAACTGGGCGACGGCGGCGCCTACGTGGCCCAGCAGCCGAACCTGATGTTCATCGAGGACACCGACGGCGACGACGTGGCCGACCGCTACGAGGTCATCCTCCACGGCTTCGGCACGGAGGACAGCCACCACTCGATCTCCGCGTTCACCTGGGGACCCGGCGGCGCGCTCTACTTCCAGGAGGGCGTGTTCCACCACAGCCAGATCGAGACGCCGTACGGGCCGGTGCGGCTGGTCGACGCCGGGGTCTTCCGCTACAAGCCGCGGCGATTCCACCTGGAAGTGTTCGTCTCCTATCCCTTCGCCAATCCCTGGGGTCACGTCTTCGACCGCTGGGGACAGAACTTCATCGCCGACGCTTCCGGCGGCTCGAACTACTTCGGCGCCCCGATCACGGGCAACGCGCCCTACCCGACGAAGCGGCGGCGGATGAAGGTGTTCACGTCGATCGTCCGGCCGACGTCCGGCTGCGAGATCGTCAGTTCGCGCCACTTCCCGGACGAGGCGCAGGGCAACTTCCTGATCAACAACACGATCGGCTTTCAGGGCATCAAGCAGCACCGGGTGATCGAGGAGGACTCCGGTTTCACCTCGGAGGAGGTCGAGCCCCTTCTGTACTCGACCGACATCAACTTCCGGCCGGTCGACCTGCAGTTCGGACCGGACGGCTCGCTCTACGTCGTCGACTGGTTCAATCCGCTGATCGGCCACATGCAGTACTCGCTCCGGGACGAGCGCCGCGACCACGACCACGGCCGGATCTGGCGCGTGCGGCACGGCTCGCGACCGCTGCTCGAGCCGCCCGAGATCGCGGGCGCCTCGACGCCGGCGCTCGTCCGGTTGCTGGAGAGCTACGAGGACCGCACGCGATACCGGGTCCGCCGCGAACTCCGGGAGCGCCCGCGCGACGAGGTGCTGGCCGCGGTCGAGGCCTGGCTGGACGACGTCGACGCCCGCGAGCTGGACACCCGCGAGTTGGGCGACGGCGACGACGCGAACGTCTCCGATCTGGAACACCACCGCCTGGAAGCCCTGTGGCTCTACCAGAACCTGAACGTCGTCGAGCCCGAGTTGCTCGGCCGGATGCTCGGCTCGCCCGAGCCGCGGGCGCGCGCGGCGGCGACCCGGGTCGCCCGCTTCTGGCGGCGCGAACTGGACGATCCCCTGTCGATCCTGGCTGCCCGCGCCGAGGACTCCTTCCCACGCACCCGGCTCGAAGCGCTGCTCGGTCTGAGCTACCTGGAATCGGAGCCGGCAGCCCTGGCGGCTCTCAAGACGCTGGACCAGCAGACCGACTACTACCTCGACTACGTCCTCGGCGAGACCGTCGACACCCTGGAGGACTTCTGGCTTCCGGCGCTCGAGTCGGACCGCGAACCGCCGCTGCTCGACACCCTGGCGCCGCCTTTGGCCGGCTACCTGCTGAGCCGGCTGGCGACCCGCAAGCTGGAGCGCCTTCCGGTCCACCCGCTCACCGACCGCGCCGTGCTCCGTCGCGCCGACGCCAGCGTCGAGCGGCAGCGCCGCGCGCTCACCAGCCTGACCAGCGGCGAGCGGGGCAGCCGTTCCATCCGGGAAACGCCGGCGCTGCTCCTGGCCGGGGAACTGGCGGAGCTGGACCAGGCTCAGTCCGTCGACCCGGAGCGCTTCGACCGCATCGCCCTGCACCTGATGGAACAGGACGCACCCTCCCTGCTCGCCGCCCGCGACGAGTTCGAAACGCTGGCCGAGAACGGCGCCCGGCAAGGCACGCGAAGCGCCGCCATCGCCGCCCTGATCGTCGCCACCGGCGACCCCTCACCGGACAACGTGCTGCCTCGCCGGCGGACCGATGATCGGCTGATCGACTGGCTGCGTGCCGTGGACTCCCTGCCGCCGGCGCTCCGGACGGAGGCCTACCCTGCCGTCTCTTCCCTGTTCGACGACCGCCGTGGACGCGACCGCACGGTGCTCGACGCGGCAGTCCAGACGCTGGCAGGCATCACCCGGGACGCCGGCCGCAGTTTCCGGAGACTGGCCGATCTCGTCTCCGATCCTGCGATCAGGCTGGCGGCGCTCGAAGGTCTCGGCCAACTGACCGCCGAAGGCCCCGACGCCTGGCCCGCCGGCGGCGGCGAGGACGCGCTGACCGATCCGATCCTGACCGCGCTCCGCGACGCACCGCCGCGCGAACTGACCTCACCGCGCTACCGGCACATCCACGACCTGGGCCTGCGCATCGCCGACCGGCGGATCGATCGCAGCGGCGGCGAGCGCGGCGCCGACCTGCGCGAAGAGATCGTCAATTCGGGAGCCGCGATCGTCACCCTGCGCCCGGTCCCCCACCAGATGCTGTTCGACCTCGAGGAGTTCACGGTGCGCGCCGGCGGACCGGTGGAGATCACGTTCGAGAACATCGACGTGATGCCCCACAACGTCGTCGTCACCAGGCCCGGGGCGCTCGAAGAGGTCGGCCGCGCCGCCGACGCGGAGGCCGAACGCAACCCGGCCGGGGCCGAGGCATCCGGCTACGTCCCGAAGACGCCCCTGGTCCTGTTCCGGACCGGCCTCGTCCAGCCGGGCGAAACGGAGGTCATGAAGTTCAACGCCCCGAGGGAACCGGGCCTCTATCCCTTCGTCTGCACCTTCCCGGGACACTGGATCCTGATGAAGGGCACGATGCGGGTAGTCGAGCGGCTCGACGGCTCGGCGGTCACCCGCTACGCCGCTCCCCGGCTCGCCCCGGACGTTCCCCAGCGCGCCTTCGTCGCCGACTGGAGCTACGAAATGCTGGAGACCGACGTCGCTCCGCTGGAAGCCGCTCCGCCCGCAAGCGACGAGGAACTCGAGAACGGCCGGCGGCTCTTCCTCGAGGCCGGCTGTGCCACCTGCCACCAGCTCGGTGGCGCCGGCGGCGAGATCGGCCCGGCCCTCGACGACGTGCGAGAGCGTCTCGGCGCGCTGGACACCCTGCGCCACATCCTGGAGCCCTCGGATGAGGTGGCCGAGGACTACCGCACCACACTGGTCGAAACCAACGACGGCCGCTTCTACTCCGGTCTGCTGGTTGAATCGAACGACGAAGCAGTGCGTATCCGCTCCAACCCGCTCGACCCCAACCATGTCGAGACGATTCCCCGCGAGGAGATCGAGAGTCTCGACGAGTCCTCCCTCTCGCCCATGCCGAGCGGCCTGCTCAGCACCCTCCAGCCGTCCGAGGTCCAGGATCTGATCCGCTACGTGCTCCAATCGCCGTGAGCCGCACGACACCGGTCGCCATCCTGCTCGCCGTGGCGGCGACCGCAGCGCCGGCGGCCGGACAGCACGGTGCGATCGGAGGCGAGTGGCGCGAGTACGGCGGCGACGCCGGCGGCACGAAGTACGCTCCGCTCGGCCAGATCCACCCCGGCAACGTCGGCGATCTGGCGATCCGCTGGCGCTGGGATTCGCCGGACAACGCGATCGCGGACCCCGACGCCGGTCTCGAGATCGTCGCTTTCGAAGCAACGCCGCTGATGAAGGACGGCGTCCTCTACACCAGCACCTCGTTCAGCCAGGCGGCCGCGATCGACGCCGCGACCGGCCGGCAGCTCTGGGTGTACGACCCGAGGAGCTACGCGTCGGGACGCCCTCCGAACAACGGCTTCCTCCACCGCGGGCTGGCGTGGTGGACGGACGGCGAAAACGAGAACCTCTACCTGGCAACCGGCGACGCCCGCCTGATCGCGCTCGATCCGGCGACCGGCACGCCCCGGCGCGACTTCGGCAACCGCGGGACGGTGGACCTCACAGCCGGCATCCGCTCGCTGAACGGCAGGTCCGACCAGTATGGACACACCTCGCCGCCGACCGTCGTCGGCGACGTGGTCGTCGTCGGCTCCTCGGTCATGGACTGGGCGCCGCAGCCGGAATGGCCGCCGGGGGACGTTCGCGGCTACGACGCCCGCACCGGCAGGATGCTGTGGACCTTCCATACCGTGCCGCGCCCCGGCCAGTTCGGCTATTCGACCTGGGAGAACGGCTCCGCCGAGCGGGTCGGCGGCGCCAACGTCTGGGCGCCGATGACCGCCGATCTGGAACTCGGGTACGTCTATCTGCCGGTCAGCGCCCCGTCGAACCATTTCTACGGCGGCCACCGCAAGGGCGACAACCTGTTCGCGAACAGCATCGTCTGCCTCGACGCGCGGACCGGCCGCCGCGTCTGGCATTACCAGATCGTCCACCACGACATCTGGGACTTCGACTTGCCTGCGCCGCCCAACCTGGTCGACATCAGGGTCGGAGGGCGCGAAATCCCGGCGGTCGCGCAGGTCACGAAGCAGGGCTGGGTGTTCGTGTTCGACCGCCGGAACGGCAGGCCGGTGTGGCCCATCCACGAGGTTCCGGTCCCGCAATCGAGCGTGCCCGGCGAACGAACAGCGCTGACCCAGCCGCGGCCAACGAAACCGCCTCCCTTCGACCGGCTGGGGATCGCGCGGGAGGACCTTGGCGACGGCGCCGAGGAAGTGCTCGCCGACCTCGACTGGGGGCCAATCTACACCCCCCTGTCCACCCGCGGCGCGGTCATCTACCCGGGTCTCGGCGGCGGCGCGAACTGGGGCGGCGCCGCCTTCGATCCCGTTCGATCGAGGTTGTACGTCCCGGTCCAGGGGGTCGTTCCCTTCTGGATCCGCCTCTATCGAACCGCCATCTCGGGCTACTACCTGTACGACTCGGGCATCCTGTGGGCCTCCGGCAACCGCTATCTGCTGAAGCCGCCCTGGGGACACGTCGCCGCCTACGACCTCGACCGCGGCGAGCTCCTCTGGCAGCGGGCCAACGACGGCGTGAACGGCTACGCCGGCACCCCGTCCGTGCTCTCCACCCAGGATCTGCTCTTCTACGCCAACCGGTCCCGGCCCTCCCTGACCGTTCTCGATCCCGCGAACGGCGATGTGCTCCGCACGATCCCGCTACCGGCGGCAGCCTCGGGCGTCCCGATGAGCTACACCGTGGACGGTCGCCAGTACGTCGTCGTCGCGGTCGGCGCGGGATCCGACGACGCCGAACTGGTCGCCCTTTCCCTGGCCTCAGACCTGCCGGAGCAGCATCCCGGCACGCTGGGCTTTTCCCTGCCGTCCGTGACTGCCCAGGAAGCGGACGGCGAGATCACGTTGAGCGTGGTCCGAGCCGGCGGCAGCGACGGGGCGATCGCCGTTTCCGTCCGGACTGCCGGAGGCTCAGCCACGGCAGGGGCCGACTACGAGCCGATCGCCCGCACACTCGCCTGGGCCGACGGCGATTCGGCCAGCCGGACGTTCACGCTCCGGCTCCTGGAGGACGGCGCCGGCGAGGGCAGGGAGACGATCGAACTGGAACTCCATGACCCTCTGGGCGGCGCGGCCCTTGGCGAACGCCGGATGGTGATCACGGTCGAGGACGAGCCGGACGCTCCGACCGAGCCGATCGAAGAGTGCGTTCCGGACACGACCACCCTCTGTCTCAACGACGGCCGCTTCCGGGTCCGGGCCCGTTTCGCCACCGCCGCCGGCGAGGACCGCGCCCTGGCGACCGGCACCCACCTGACCGGGGACACCGGCTACTTCACGTTCTTCGATCCGGCGAACGTCGAGATCGTGCTGAAGGTCCTGAACGCCTGCGCGCTGAACGACCGGTACTGGCTCTACGCCACCGGTCTGACCGATGTCGAGGTCGAGCTGGAAGTCGCCGACCCGGTGACCCAGCGGCGACACGTCATCACGAGTCCGCTGGGGAAGGCGTTCCAGCCGATCGCCGACAACCAGGCGTTCGCCTGCGAGTAGATCTGACCTCGTGCTACACTGATCCCGTGTTCCACGAAACGAGAACCGCCATGAACCTGACGATCTCCGTAGACAGTCACGTCCTCAAGCGAGCCAGGATTCGCGCAGTGGAGGAGGACACCTCCGTGAACGCCGTGCTCCGCGACTGCCTGGAAGCGTACGCCGGCGGTGCCGGCCGGAACCATCAGGCGGTTCGTCGACTGTTGCTCCTGGCGGAGACCAGCGAGTCCGGGCGCGGGGGCGCCGCGTGGACACGCGACGAACTGCATGAGCGCTGAGCCGTGGTTCGTCGATACGAACGTGTTGGTCTACATCTTCGACGACGACTCGCCTCGTAAGCAGAAGGTCGCCAGAGAACTCCTCGATGAGGAAGCGGACCGAATCGTGTTGAGCACACAGGTGCTCAGCGAGTTCTACGTGACCGTGACGCGCAAGCTCGCCAGACCACTCTCTACCGACCGGGCCATCGAGGCGTTGGACGCGCTCTGCGACCTCCCCATCCACACGTTGGGAACCGAGGTCGTGCGCTTGGCGGTCCGCAGAAGCGCCAGATCACAGGTGTCCTACTGGGATGCACTGATCATCGAAACCGCGTTGGCAGCAGGCGCGACCGTGCTCTTGACCGAGGACTTGCAAGATGGTCAGAAGTTCGGGGATCTTCGCGTGGCCAATCCACTCCTCGGTCGACCAACGTAGCCGCCTTGCCGGCAACCGGCGTTACTGGGGCGGCCGCCGTCTCAGACGCTCGAGTGCCTCCATCTGGGCCTTGGCCTTTTCACTGCGACCGAGGGCCTCGAGTACCCGGGCGTAGTTGAAACGAAGCGGCGCATTGTTGTCGAGCCCGAGTTGAAGCGCCCGCTCCATCCGCTCGGCGGCCTCCGCGAAGCGGCTGGCCTCCGCGGCGATCAAGCCAAGGAGTGCGTGGGCCTCGCCGAGACCGGGATCGAGCGCCAGGGCGCGTTCGAGCGCGGCGGCGGCGTCCTCGGAGCGCCCGCCCGTGTGCAGGAACATCCCCTCCAGGTAGTGGTGCTCGACCCGCTTCGGCTCGAGCCGCCGCGCCTCGGCGATGCTGGCTGCCGCCTCGGCGACCCGACCCATGGAGAACAGCACCTTGGCCCGCAAGGAGTGAACGTCCGCGGGTCGCGAAACGTCCCGACGCCCCCGCAGACCGGCGAGGCGTTCGAGTGCGGCTTCGAGATCGCCTGCCTCGGCCAACCGCTGCGCCTCGGACAAGGTGGCTGCCAGGTCGGCGGACGCCGCCTGCTCGATCTCGGCAGCGCGCTCCAGGACTCCTTGCAGCGACCGGTGCCGCTCGAGAGCGGCCTGTGCGGCTTCCCGGTCGCCAGCCGCGGCGAGGGTGCGTCCGAGGCGGTAGAACACCTCCGGTTCGTCCGGCGCGGTTTCCTCCGCGGCGCGCAGGTGCTCGATCGCCTCTTGATGGCGACCATCGGCCGACAGGATCCCGGCCGCCTCCAGTCGGATCACTACCGGATCCCCCACGCCGTCATTCAGCGCGCGCCTCAGATAGCCCAGGGCCTCACCGCGACGGTCCCCATGGCGCGCCAGCGCCAGCCCGCGGGCGAGGTCTAGTCCGGGGCTTGCGAGATTCTCCGCCACGGCCGCGTCGACCGCGGCCAGCGCCCCATCCACGAGGCCATCCGCCAGCCGAAGCAAGGCGAGTTGCTCATAGATGTCGGCACTGCCGATCCGCTCGTCCGCACCCTTCTCGAGCAGCTGGATCGCGTCGCCAGTACGGTCGAGGTCACGCAGCAACAACGCGGGCGCGAGATAGGCCGACGCGACGACGTCGCCTCCCGCTCCGGCCGGCGCAAGCTCTCGAGCACGGGAGAACGCCGCGAGGGCATCGCCGGTGCGCCCGAGGGTGGCAAGCACCCGGGCCAGCGCCAACGTCGGCTCGAACTCGGAGGGCGCCCGCTCGACAGCAGCGCGTGCCTCCGCCAGAGCCGCGACCGGATCGCTCGATACCGGGTCGAGCTGAGCTGGAACCGTATGGCCCGGGACCACCGCCGCTATCGCGGTCAGCAGGAGAACAGCCACGCCGGACACGGGTGGTCAGCGTAGCAGTCCATCCGGCGCGAACGTCACTCCGAAGCGAAGAGGACTCTCAGCGCCGCGTCGAGTGTCGATCCGCGGCCGTCGACTGCCACCAATCGTCCGCGGCGGTCGAACAGCAGGGACCGTGGCGGATACTCCACCTGGAAGCGGCGGGCCACCGCCCCGGCAGCGCCCAGTCCGTCGAAGAGGACGGGCCACGTCATGGCCTGCCGGAGCCTGAAGCTCCGCAGATCGTCACGCCCCGAGCGGTCGAGGGAAATGGCGAGGATCACGAGGTCTCGATCGCCGTAGCCGGCCCGCGCCCGTTCGAGATGGGGGAAGTCAGCGAGGCAGGGAGCGCACCAGGTCGCCCAGAACTCGAGCAGGACGACGCGACCCTCGAAGTCGGCGGCGGTCCATACCCGGCCATTGAGGTCTCGCGCGGCCAGATCGGCCCACACATCCGCAAGCCGGGCGCCGTGACTCGCCGGAAACTCCGGCCTGTCCGCCCTCGCCGGCGCGGGTCCCTCATCCGAAGCGACCCCTGCCGGCGCGCACAATGTCAGCGTCAGCAGCGCCGCCAGGATCGACCTCGGAGAAGACACGAGTCTCCGCACGGCTACAGGTCCACCTTGACGCCGACGACCACGCTGCGCGGGAACCTCGGTCCGTAGACGTAGCCGGCATCCCGCAGCGGCCCCCGGTCCAGGTCCTGCTGGTACTCGTCGGTCAGGTTCTTGAGCGCGAACATGCCAACGATGCTGCGGTCCCCGCGGAGCACGAACCTCCGGGACACGCCAACGTCGACAGCAAGAAAGCCCGGCGTGAGCTCAAGTCGATCCTCGGCGATGTAGCCGGCGTAGTGCGGCGCCGCCATCTGTCCCGTGTAGCGAAGGCCCGCGAACAGATCGAGCCCACCCGATAGCGGCCATCGCACGCTCGCCGTGCCGTAGCGTTCGGGGGTTCGGAACATGCGGGTGCTGCCGAAGTCCGGTTCGGGATGGCCGAACTCCGCCCGCTGCCATCCGTAGCCCGCGTCCACGGCCAGACGGCCGCGCCTCAGGCTCCAACCAACCTCCACGCCGGCGACTCGGGCACGACCGAAGTTCGTGCGCGTGAACTCGAGTTCCGGGGTCGCCGGATCGTCCGCCTCGCGGTTGTGGAACAGATCGGCGATGGTGGTATCGAAGAAGGTCGAATCGAACGCCATGGCCGTGCGCTCGCCGACCAGCGGCCTCCACTCGACGCTCAGCATGCGCGAAACGGACGTCTCCTCCCGCAGGCCAGGCTCGTCCCGCACGACCATCGCCTCGCCGCCGAGCAGAGCGATGTGGAGCTGCTCGTCGAACACCGCGGGTGGGCGGAAGCCGGCGCTGTGGGAAACGCGCAGCGTCAGGTCGCTGCGCGGCGTCCACATCAGGGCCGCTCGCGGCGAGACGATCGATCCGTCGACCGCGCTGTGGCGGTCCACCCGCAGCCCGTACAGCAGGGTCACGCCGTCGGCGACCTTCCGGTCGTCCTGAACGAAGGCCGCGGTCGAGCGGTAGCCCTCACGGATGATCCGTCCGTACGCCGGCTGGCGATCGTCGATGACGTCGTCTGAAGCCTGCAGGCCGAAACTCAGCGTACCCCGCTCGCCGCCGCGGTCGACGTGGGCGTCGAAGATCCAGAGCGGATTGCGGGTCATCCCGAAGGCGCTCGAGTCGCCGCCCACCCCGTAGTAGCTGTCGCGCTCGGCGGCCGCATGGGACACGGTCGCCCGCCAGTCCCATCGCGGCGTCACGGTCTGAAGCCAGGAGGCCGTGACGCCTTTCCTGTGGGAGTCAAGCTGCTCGGCGACCTGAGCGTGCTGGGCCGGCAGGTGCAGTTGATCGCCGCCGCGCCGAAACTCGCTGACGTAGCTTACGTCCACCGCGAGCCGCGCCGCACCGTCGAAGAGAAACTCGTGGTAGCGCGCTCCGAGAGCATCCAGGTCCCGGATCGAGACGTCGGTGAAGCCGTCACCGTCGACATCGACCGGCGCCTCCCGGTCAACCTGGCCGTAGAACGTCGCCGCCCGTGACGAACCGGGAATCAGGTCGGCGACCAGGCTGTACGAGGGGCTCCGCGCCGCGCCGCCGGCACCGCCCATCCGGCTCGAGCGTGCGCTCACCTCGACGTGGGTGTGGTCGGGATGGTGCGGAATCAGGTTGATCACGCCGGCCACCGCCCCCGCTCCGTAGGCCGGCGAACCGCCGCCCCGGACGACTTCGATCGAGTCGATCAGCCGCGCCGGCAACTGCTCGATGCCATAGACCATCGCGAGAGACGACACGGTCGGCTGGCCATCGACCAGAACCTGGGAGTACGGGCCCTCGAGACCGAGCAACCGGATCTGGGAGGTGTTGCAACTCTGGCAGTTCGACTCGACGCGCACGCCTCGTGTCCACTCCACGGCATCGGCCAGTGTGCGCGCGACGACGCCCTCGATCTGGGAACGCCGCACCGTCTGCACGTGGAGCGGCACATCGGCGAGGCGCTTTCCCGTCCTCGTCGCACTGATCACCACCTCCTCGCCAAACGCGGCGCGGAGCCGAATCTCGACCTGGGCCGCGCTCTGGCCCCCGACCAGGAACTCCTGCTCAGCGACGCCGTAGCCGTCCGCGAAGACGACCAGCCGGTGCACCCCCGGTTCCACCTGGAAAAGGCAGAATCGCCCGTCCTCTCCGGTTGCCACGGTCCGAGCGGAGGTGGTCAGAGTTACCGCGGCGTCGGCCACCGGTTTCCCGGAAAGGGAGCGCACCGTGCCGTGCAGGCCGGCATCCGCTGGACAGTCGACGGCGCTGACCGAAGTCGCGACCAGCGCCGCCACGATCGCCCACAGGCTAGTGGCTGCCGCGGTTGTTGCGCTTGGCCTCCCGCGCTCTCTCCTCGACGTTTCCATGGAGGCGAATCATATTTTTCGTCTCCACGAAAAGTCAACTGCGAGGAGAGAAGACCTCTCAGTCGCCTCAGCCCATGTTGAAGAAACAGAGCTTGTTGCCGTCGAGATCCCGAACGTAGCCGCCGTAGAACGTGGCCACGCGCGTTCCGGGCGCGCCCTCGTCCGTGCCGCCCAGTTCGAGCGCCCTGGCGTAAAGCTGGTCGACCTGCTCCTGCGAAGCCGCCGGGATCGCCACCATGTTCCCGTTCCCGGGCACCTGTGGCTCCTCGTTGTAGGGGATGCAGATGGCGAGCATCGGCTGTCCCGGTCCGACGCCGTAGCCCTTGATCCGACCCATGTCGAACATGGTCTTCGCGCCCAGCTCGCCGAGCAGCGAATCGTAGAAGGCCGTCGCCCGCTCCATGTCGTTCACGCCAATCGTGCAGTAACCAATCATCAATCGATCTCCTCAGGTGTCTTCGTCGTCTTCGTCTTCGATCAGGTCGGTGCGCCGGAGGTCCAGCTTCTCGCCCGTGAAGCTGTCCAGCTTGTAGACCCAGGAGCCGTGGTACTCGTTGAACTCCTGCATCTCCTCCGCCCGGTTCAGGATGTCCGCCTTCTCCTGGAGTTCCTCCTCGGGCGTGTCGCGCTCGATCTCCACCTGCTCCACCGTGTGGTAGCCGCCGATGCGGATGTAGCGATCGTCGTCTCGCGCGGCGACCGCGACGAGGTAGCCGGAACCGTCCGCCAGCTCGTACCTGAACTCGTTGTCGAAGGAGAGATCGGCCACTTCCTCGGCGTCGGCGAGGTGGACCTCTGAGAACCGCAGACGGGACAGGAAGTTCTTGACCCGGCCGGCCTCGCTCGCCTTCTCACGCCGGCCGGACGGCACCCGCTCGAGCGCGAGTTCCGCTCCTTCTTCGCCATCCTTGCTGAACGTGAAGTCGGGACCCTCGATGCGCACCACGTCGCCAGAAGCGACGTCGACGATCTCCTTCAGCAGGAACTGGTCGGCGGCGCTGTCGATCAGCACGGTCGCCTCGGTCAGGTAGATGGGGTTGTTCTCGCCATCGAGGCGTTGCACGTAGTTGCCGCTGCCCTCGGCGAACCGGTCGCCTACCCGCAACCGGACCATGTCGCTGCCGGCCGCGTTCCTGAGGGCCACCTCGACCGTGTCCTCACCCGGAGGTTCGATGCCAAGTTCGGCGGCGAGGCTCTCGCCGGAACCGACCTCCTTGGCCAGCTCGATGTCGAGCAGGTTGCGCACCAGCCGGTTCACTCCCTCGTTCCTGGCCTGGTAGTCGTGCGCCTCCTCGACGACGTAACGGTCGCCGTCCCGGGTCAGCGTCACCTGCTCGCCGCCCTGGATCACAGCTACCTGCGCGATCTCGTCCGGGTTCAGGTTGGGCAGAAACTTCTGGCCGCTCTCGAAACGCTCCGCGCGCGACACGCTGTTCCAGTAGCTGAAGACGGACAGGGCGAGCAGCACCGCCGCCGCCACCGTCAGTCGCTGGTTCATCTGGTTCATGCCGGTTGACTCCCTTGGATCCTCAGCGCCGGCGGGCCCGGTACAGGCCGACCAGCAGCACGACGATCGGCATCCACCCGATCACCGCGAACCGCACCGCCGATTCTTCACGCTCCAGCGCCTCGCGCCGGCCCTTGCGGATGTCCCTGAGCTCCCGGTTCGCCTCCAGGATCCTCTCGTTCAACTCGTCGACCTCGTCCTGCAGCTTCCGCTCGAACAGAGCCGCGTTGCGCTGGGTGATCTCGCCCTGCTTCTCCCGCAGCTCCTCCTGGAAGCTCTCGATCTCTTCACGGATCTGCCGCTCGCGGTCGAGCGTGTCGAGTTCCGCCTGGGCTTCGATCTCGTCGAAACGGAGAAACGGCCGGCTCATGCCGCTCTTCGCTCGGACCGCCATCAGGTCCTGGGAGCCGAGCAGGTAGTCGATGCTGTTGAGGACGACCTTGTGGTTGTCGTTCTGGGCCTGGACGATCCCGAACGGGTTCTGCAGGAAGGCGATCTGGTCGTGGACGAAGTCGACGTCGGCGAACACGACCACCGCCGCCTCTTCCCGCTCCTCCTCGGGCAGCGGATCGCGGTGGATGATCTCTACGTCGTCGGGTGGCGGAACCTCGATCTCGGGCGGCAGGTTCGGCGGCCGCACCGCCTCCCTGTCGGGATAGTCCACGCCATTCGGGAAGGCGGTCGGGAGCTTGCCGCGCACGACGTATGCAAGGACCAGGGGCTCTTCACCCGGCGTGAAGGCGTCGCGGAGCTTGGCCCCGTCGTTCAGGTCCGTGTAGGCGAGGCCATCGCCGCCGCCGAAGCCGGGCAGCACCTCGAGGGTGTTGCCCGCGGCCGTGGTCGAGATCAGGGGACGAAGCTCTACGCCCCCGGCCTCCTCGGCGACCTCCACCGCGTCGTCCCCTTCCCCGGCGCCAGCCTCCGCGGCGGCTTCCTCATGGCTCTCGCGCAGCACTCCGGACAGGAAGAAGCGCAGCTCGGACAGGCCCCGCAGCATCGGACTCTCCGCGTCCAGCACATCGTCGTGCTGCGTGGAGTCGACCACCAGGTCGATGATCACCGACTCCGACGCGCCGAACGGACTCATCGGCCGCCGGGCCGCCAGTTCGAAGTCGGCCGCGAACTCGTTGTCCAGGAGCTCCAGGCCCCAGGCATCGAGCAACGGCGCGAGGTTCGAGGCCGGCTGGTACTGGAGCGCCGCCCAGGGTTGCTGGGGGTTCTGGGGCGGCGTGTCACCCAGGGCATAGGGATCCAGGAAGAGCAGCGTGTTGCCGCCACCGGCCACCCACTGGTCGATCGCGAAGACCGTCTTGTCCGGCAGCGCCTTGGGGTGGATCACGACGAGCAGGTCGTAGTCCTCGCCGGGGATCTCGTCAACGTCGGCCGAAACCTGGGAGACGTCGTACAGGTCTTCCAGAACCTGGACCAGGATCCACTTCTGCGAGGGGGTCCGTCCCTGGGCGGCCAGCATCTGGGCCATGATCGGATCCTGGGCGCCGCCGAACACCTCGAGGCTCGAGAGGACTCCGACCCGCTGGCGCGTCGGCCAGAGCAGGCCGTGGATCTTCTTCGAGATCTCGTACTCGATGTTCTCCTGCTCCTGCGGCCACAGGAACTCGATCGTCTCCCGGCTGCCCGTCTGGGTTTCGAAGGCGACGCCGAAGTAGAAGAGGTCGCCGTTCTGGTTGATCAGCTTGCCGTCGAGGCCGTCCTCGGCGGCCCGGTCGGCGGCGTCGCTGTCCGGAATCGGATCGATCCACTCGACCTGGATCTTCCCCGCCGCCGCCCTCTCATACTCGCCGAGCAGGCTGCGGAGGTAGCGCTCGTATCCGATGAAGTCCTTGACGAACTTCGGCAGCGTCTTGCCCGTGGTCTCGGAGAAGTAGAGCCGGATGTCAAGCGGCTTGACCCCCTCTTCCTGCATCCGGTCGAGGATGGCGTGGGATCCGTCGGTCAGGGAATAGAGATCGTCGCCCGTCAGGTCGACACGAAAGCCCTCGAACCACTCGTTTGCGACGTGGATCGACAGCACGGTCATCAGCCCGATCAGGACCAGGGTCACCGTCCGCCCCTGCGCCAGGGTCATCCCCCGCGAGCGACTGGGTGCGCCGGCGTCCCCGCCGGCATCCGGGTTCCGCTTCGTTTCGTCAGTCATCTGCCCAACCTCTATCTGGCTTCAGTTCGTCTTCGTCTGGCCGAGCACCAACATGCCGCAGACCAGCCACCCGACGGTAAACAGGACGAAGAACAGCAAGGAGTTCAACTGCAGCAAGCCCCGGGTCAGCGCCTCGAAGTGATCGAGCAGACTCAGCGAGGAAACCAGCCGCTCAACGTAGCCGCCGAACCACTTCCCGACGAACTCCTGGGTCTGCGGCACGCCGATCAGCAGGAAGCCGACGGAAGCCGCCACCGCCAGGATGAACGCGACCACCTGGTTCTTCGACAGCGCCGAGAACAGGAGGCCGATCGCCAGCAGCACCGCCGCCGCCAGCAGCGTCGCGACGTAGCTGGCGAAGATCGCGCCCCAGTCGGGGTCGCCGAGCCGGGCCACCTGGAACACCGCCGGCCAGGTCAGGAACACGGATACGGCAAGGAAGGCCCAGCCGGCAAGGAACTTGCCGAGATAGGAACCTTCGAGCGTGATCGGCAGCGTGAGCAGCAGCTCGACCGTGCCGGAACGGCGCTCTTCCGCCCACAGCCGCATCGCAACCGCCGGCACCAGGACCACGAAGATCCACGGCAGGTAGCTGAAGAGGGCGTCGAGGTTCGCCTCGCGCAGCTCCAGAAAGCGGCCGAAGTCCCGCGACACCATGAGATAGCCGCTGGCAATGAGGAAGATGACGATGAAGATGTAGCCGAGAGGAGAAGCGAAGTAGCCGCGGAACTCCCGGCGCAACACCGCCCTCATGCCGGTAAACCGGCGCGCCAGCGCGCTCATGCCGCCACTCCTCTCGTCACGTCGCGGAAGAGCTCGTCGAGCCGGCCCTCCCTCACCATGACGTCGGCAACGCGGTGCTCGCCGACTACGGCCAGCACGTCATTCAGCCGGTTCTCGCCGTCCCTGGGCTCCACCTCGACCTCGCCGCCGGGCAGCACGCGGGCCGACGCGCACCACTCGGCCTCGGCCAGTCTCGCCGCCACCTCCTCGGCGTCTCCTTCCGTGACCCGGAAACGGACGGCGTTGTGGCCGGGCGCCTGACTCACGAGGTGCTCGGGCGTCGAATCGACCAGGATGCGGCCCTCGGAGAGAATCACCGCCCGGTTGCACACCCGCTCCGCCTCGTCGAGGATGTGGGTCGAGAGCACGATGCAGCGGTCGGAGGACAGGCTGGAGATCAAATCCTGGACCACCGCCTTCTGGTTCGGGTCGAGACCGTCCGTCGGCTCGTCCAGGATCAGCACGTCCGGATCGTGGATCAGCGCCTGGGCCAGACCGACCCGGCGCTTGTAGCCCTTGGACAGGGTCTCGATCGTCTGGCCGCGCACACTCCGCAGGTGCGCCGTCTCGAGAACCCTCTCGATCGCTTCCTCAGCCGCCTCGAGTTCCCGCGCCTCGGCAATGAAGCCGAGAAAGGCCTCGACGGTCATTTCCCCGTAGGCGGGGGCGTCCTCCGGCAGGTAGCCGATCCGCCGGCTGACGGCGAGGCGATCGGCGGCGACATCGATGCCGGCGACCGTGATCGAACCGCGGTCCGGTTCCAGGAAACCCGTGATCATCTTCATCGCCGTCGTCTTTCCGGCGCCGTTGGGCCCGAGAAAGCCGAGCACGTCGCCGCGACGCACCTCGAAGCTGATTCCGTCGACGGCGCGGATGGGTCCGTAGTGCTTGGTCAGGTCGGCGACGGAGATCAGGACCTCGCCCGGCGCGTCGGCATCGGGCGGCGCGGTCTCGGCCTCCGCCGCTGCTGCGGGTGGGACAGAGTCGGGGTGGTCGGTTTCGGTCACTCTCGACTTCTCCGTAAACAGTTGAGGGTTGGCGGGCTCCCGCACGTGAAACGTGCGTCAAAGTGGCCTGAACCCGGTTGTGACGCGACGATTCTGCACGCCGGACCGGGGTCGGCCCGCGGGATCTCAGCACAGCGGCACGAGTGAACGCAAGATTCCCGCCAAGGCAGCGATCTTTCGGACCTTCTACTGCCAGGCGTCCGGCGCCGAAGTCGCGTCGATCAGACCGCTCAGGAAGATCGAGTTCAGGAACAGACGATTCGAGCCGTAGAAGTAGGCGCGGAAGTTCGGATTGTCGAGGAGCTGGATCACGACGCCGCGGCCCATCCGGCTGGCGATGACGGCCGGTTTGCCGGCCAGGCGGCGCTGGTTCTCCGGCGAAATCCAGCCGGAGAGCCGCGGCGGGTCCTGGTACAGGGCGACGTTCTCGAAGGGATCGGGACTGGCCGGCAGGATCCACTCGCCGGTTCGGATCACCGCCAGCTCCGGCCGTCTGTAGCCGTAGGCCAGGGGATGCGTCAGATCCAGTTCGGCGCCGACGATCGTGCCGGCCATGAGTTGCGCCGCGCGCTGGTCACGGAAATCGGCATAGCGGCGGCGTTCCGACGCTTCGGACGCATCCGCGTCCTCCACCGCGTTCTCGGTCGCCCCTTCGCGTCCCAGTAGTTCGGCGCTCGCCCAGCGGCTCGCCGCGCCGATGGCCACGACGGCGCCGCCGCTCCGGACCCAGGTCCGGAGACGATCCCGAACCTCTTCCCGGGGCGCCCCGCCGCCGAAGCCGCCCAGGGCCAGCACGACGTGGGTGTAGCGATCCAGGTTTACAGTGCCGAGCGCTCCGAGGTCGACCAGGGACGCTTCGACGCCGAAGCGTTCGTCGAGGACGTGCCATGCCTCGCCGACCCGGTACGAAGGCACCCCCCGGCCGGTGACGAGCAGGGGGCGCGGCGGAACCAATGGCCGCAGGCTCGGGCTGCCGAGGTCGATCCCGGCCGCGGCCTGCCCGCTGATCAGACGATCGACGTCGACACCGTCCGCGGCAGCCGCCTCCGCCAGGATCGCTTCCAGGTCGATCTCCGCGTTGGCGCCCGGCTCGCCCTCGCGGCCCACCGGCACGACGATCGATCCCGGTCCGAAAGCGCGGGGTCCGTCCGGTGTCTCCGCGACGAACGAACCCGTCGCGGCCCGCGCCCGCGCGCCCGCCCGCTGCAGGCGATTGAGGGTGCGGGCCGAGAAGTAGCCGTCCCAGGAGAACGCGTAGGCATAGGTCGGCGTATCTCCGGGAGCAGCGCCAAACGCGCCTGGCTCGATCGCGGCGTCGCTGACCGCCGTGCCGAGCAAACCGGGACGGTAGGCGCCGCCTTCGAGCAGGTCGTACTCCGCGCCGAAGGCGAGCGGCAGGCTCCACGCCGAAACGTCGTAGAACACGGAATCGTTGAACTCGGTCACGATCTCGAAGAAGGAGCGCACGAGCGTCGACTGGGGCTGCGCCAGCGGCACCAACCATGACGTGCCCGGCGTGTAGACGCGGCCGGAGACCGCGACCTCCCTCGTTGTCCCGTAGACCTCGATCTCGTGCCTCAGGAGCAGGTCGAGCATCCGGTGGGCACGGCCTCGGTCGCCGTCCAGGTGAAACACGTAGGCCGCCGGTTCGGCCTCGGCCGCGGCGAGTGCGCCGCGGAAAAAGTCCCGCTGATGCTCGAGCAGCTCCAGGCGCTTGGCCACCCCGCCTTCGACCATCGACAGGGACGCCAGCAACTGGTTCTTGATCCCGAAGACGAACGCGAGTTCGCCGTTCACCGTCTCGATCCGGTGCCCCTCCGCGCTCGCCTGCTCGAACAGAAAGCCAACCGCGCCGTGCGCGTCCGGGTAGGTCGATCCCTTGCCGAGGTAGAAGTCGTCGAAGCCCTCTTGCGTGTAGTAGAGCCGGCCCACGCCGTCGAACACGGCGGCGTGGTGGGCAGCGATCGCTTCGGTCAGTTCCACGTTGCGCTCGGGAATCAGCGGATTCCGCCGGCTCGGGACCCCGGGCTGAAAGAAGTACGTGGCGTTCGAACCCATCTCGTGGAAGTCGCCGACGAGGTTCGGCTGCCAGGCCTTCCAGGTCACCATGCGGTTCCGCGACTCGGGGTGCTGCAGCAGGAGCCAGTCCCGGTTCAGGTCGAACCAGTAGTGGTTCGTGCGGCCGCCCGGCCACGGTTCCCGGTGTTCCCGGTGACCGGGGTCGGCATTCAGCACCATGCCCCGGTTCGTGTTCGCCCAGTGGGCGAAGCGGCCGATCCCGTCCGGATTCAGGCTCGGGTCGAGCAGGATGACGGCTTGCTCCAACTGCTCGGCGACCACGTCGGAGCGGGACGCGGCCAGGTGGTAGGCAACCAGCATCGAAGCGTTCGCGCCGCTCGGCTCGTTGCCGTGGATGCTGTAGCCGAGCCAGATGACGACGGGCAGATCCTCGACCTCCGCCAAGGGCTGCCTGGGGTCGACCAGGCCCCGCCGGCTCTCGCGGATCCGGTCCAGCCGAGCGTGGTTCTCCGGCGAAGTGATGGTGAGCAGGGGCTGGGGACGCTGTTCATGGGTCCTCCCCTGCACCGAGATGCTCACCCGCGGCGAGGAGGCGGCCACGGCCCGCATGTAGGCATTGAGCTGATCGGGCCGAACGTGCCACTCGCCGACCTCGTAGCCCAACACCGCGGACGGCCGGGGCACGTCCGGATCGTAGGCTGAAGGACTCCCGGCGTCCGGCAGGTAGTACGTGAGTTCTTCGGCCGTTGCCGGTAGCGCCAACGAAGCGACCAGCAGGAGAACAAAGGGCAGTCTGCGCATGGCGGGCAGTGTAGCCCTAGGAACCCCTTACCGTCGCGTGAACGTCCTCGAACTCCGCCGCGGCGCCATCCGGCGGCTCCGTCCTCAGGCTGACGATCACCGTCGCCGCCGTCCCGGCGATGAGCCCCGGAATGAGTTCGTAGAGGTCGTAGTAGGACGCCTTGAACAGCACCACCCAGGCCACCGTCACGGCGAAGCCCGCCGCCATCCCGGCCAGCGCACCCGGCAACGTCGTCCGCTTCCAGAAGAGGGAACAGAGGATGACCGGAACGAAGGCGCCGCCCAGCCCCGACCAGGCGAACAGCATGAACCAGAACAGCAGCGGCGGTTCGAACAGGGCGAAGGGGATGGCCACAAGACCCACGAGCGCGGTGACGAACTTGCCGTAGCGCGACAGGCGACCGTCACCGCGCGCCGCGCCGAGGATCTTCTGCCCGAAGTCCCTGACGACGGCCGACGAGGCGAGGATCACAGGGAATCGACGGTCGACATGATCGCGCCCAGAACGATGACCAGGAAGATGCCGGTGAAGAGGGCAGGAAACAGCTCCGCGCTCATGGTCGGCATCACGGTTTCCGGATCGTCCAGCAACGGGAACAGGGCCCGGCCGGCGATCCCGGTGAACACCGCGCCGACGTCGAACAGCACCATGCACACGACCGCGACCCGGCCGCCGCGCACGAGTTCGCGGCCCGAAGCCGCGGACATGAACCGGGTCAGGAGCTGCGGCACGCCCAGGAAGGCGAGCCCGATGCCGGCGAAGCTCGCGGCCGACAGCACGCCGGCCCAGGTCGCACCGTGGCTGCCCATCGCGCGCAACAGGTTGGGATCGGCCGTCTCGAGGGCCCCGATCACTTCGTCCCAGCCGCCCGCGGCCGCGATGCCGACGATCGGGAGCATGACGAGCCCGCCCACCATGAGCAGGCCCTGCACCAGGTCCGAGTAGGCCACCGCCTTGAAGCCGCCGACCGCCGTGTAGACGATCGTGACGCCCGCGCCCAGAAACACGCCGGTGACGTAGCTGAAGCCCAGGAAGGACGAGAAGGCCTTGCCGGTCGCCACGAGTTGGGCGCAGCAGTAGACCGCGACCATCGACAGGATGATCGCGATGCTCAGCTTCCGCAGGAGTTGCCGGCGGTCGCGGAACCGCTGCTCCAGGTAGTCGGGAACGGTGATCGCCCGGTACCGGTCGGTGTACTCCTTGAACGGACGCGAAACGAGGGTCCAGGCGATCGCGACGCCCATCACTTCGCCGAACACGACCCAGAGCGCGTGGAAGCCGACCGCGTAGCCCATCCCGGTCAGGCCGAGCAGCAGCCAGCCGCTCTCGCCGGTGGCGTTCGAACTGAAGGCGATGACCCAGGAGGGCAGTTTCTTGCCGGCGACGTAGTAGCCCTCGAGGCTCCCTCCCTCGCGTCGGCCCCACAGGCCGAGCCCGATCAGGACCAGCATGTAGAGGCCCAGGGGGACGAGGACCAGGGCGCTCGCCGTCATGCGGCACCGCTCCGCGCGGACCCACGAGCGCGGCGGCGCTGCTCAGACCACCACCGCAGCAGGACCAGAGCGGGCCCGGCACCGACCGACACCGCGAGCAACAACCAGGTCGAGATCGGCAAACCGCCCCACATCGGCCGGCAGGCTAGCACCGGGTGCCCAGTGCTAGCCTCGGCAGCCGCTCATGCAGACTCCCAACACCACACATCTGGCTGCCGTCTGGGCAGTCGCACTCCTGACGCTCCCGGCCGCACCGACGACTGTCCACGCCGAGGACGGCGCCCTCGACGAGAGCACCTTCCTGGAACGAACCCGGCGCCTGATCTACGAGGGCAAGCGCTCGGGCGAGGGCTACTTCTCCAGTGACGGCCGGCTCCTCGTGTTCCAGAGCGAGCGGCGGCCCGAGAATCCGTTCTACCAGATCTACCTGCTCGACCTGGCCACCGGCGACACCCGGGAAGTCTCGACCGGAATCGGCAAGACGACCTGCGCCTTCATTCGTCCGGACGGCTCGGAGATCCTGTTCGGGTCGACCCACCACGACCCGCGCTCGGCCGAACTCCAGCAGCAGGAGCTCGACTTTCGCGCCTCGGGCCAGGAGCGTCGCTACGCCTGGGACTACGACCCGGAGATGGACATCTACACCGTGTCGATGGCCGGAGGCGAGCCGCGGCGGCTGACGGACGCGCGCGGCTACGACGCCGAGGGCGCCTACTCGCCGAACGGCGAGTGGATCGTCTTCGCCTCCACGCGAGACGCCTTCAACCGGGAACTCTCCGAGCGCGAATCGAACCTGCTCGAGGTCGACCCCGCCTACTTCGGCGAGATCTACGTCATGCGCGCCGACGGCAGCGAACAGACACGGCTCACGAACGTGCCCGGATACGACGGCGGCCCCTTCTTCTTCGCCGACGGTTCCCGCATCGTCTGGCGACGCTTCAGCGAGGACGGCCTGATCGCCGACGTCTGGTCGATGAACCCCGACGGGTCAGACCAGCGACAGTTGACTGACTTCGGCGCGATGAGCTGGGCCCCGTACCAGCACCCCTCGGGCGACTACATCCTCTTCGCCTCGAACAAGCTCGGCTTCGAGAACTTCGAGGTCTTCATCATCGACACGGAAGGCACGAAAGAACCGGTCAGAGTCACCTATACGGACCGTTTCGACGGTCTGCCCGTGCCGTCACCGGACGGCCGCCAGCTCGTCTGGACCTCCAGCCGCCACGGCGGCGACGGCGGCCAGCTCTACATCGCCGACTGGAACCACGAGGCAGCGCTCGCGGCTCTCGCCGCCTCGCCGGACCGCGAAGCCTCCGGCCCGCCGGCCGATCCGCGATCCGCGCTCGAGAGCCACGTGACCACTCTCGCGTCACCCGAGTTCGGCGGCCGGCTGACGGGCACGGAGGGCGAGCGACGAGCCGCCGCGTACCTGTCTGAGCAGCTCGTCGCGCTCGGCGCCGAGCCGCTTCCCGGCGAGGACGACCTGCTGCTCGACTTCGAGTTCACCTCCGGCACTCGGGACACGGGCTCGACGATCCGCATCGAGACGGAGGACGGCGACGCCGCGTTCAGCGACCAGACACAGATCCAGGCCCTGGGCTTCTCCGACTCGACGGAGGTCGAAGGAGAGGCAGTGTTCGCCGGCTACGGCATTCGGGTGCCCGATTCGCAGGAGTTCGGCTACGACAGCTACGCCACACTCGACGTCAGCGGCAAGATCGCCGTCGTCCTGCGCTACGTCCCCGAGGATCTCGAGGGCGAGGCGCGGTCCATACTCAACCGCTACTCGGGACTCCGCTACAAGGCACTGACCGCGCGGGAGGCGGGCGCCGTAGGGCTCCTCGTCCTGACCGGTCCGCGCTCACCCAACGCCGGCGAGACGATCCCCATGGCTTTCGACACCGCGGCGGCCGGCTCCGGCGTCGCCGCCGCCAGCATCGGCGGCGAGGTCGCGAACGCGCTGTTCGGCGGCACCGGCCGCAATCTGGAGGAGATCCAGAAGAGCTTCGACGACGGCAACCCGCACAACGCGGGTTTCGAGCTTCCCGGCGTCCGCGTCACCCTGAAGACGGAGATCGAGCGGGAGCGCAGCACGGCGCGGAACGTGGTCGCCGTCCTGCCCGGCAGCAAGGCCGAAACCCTCGCCAGGCCGTGGGTTGTCGTCGGCGCCCACTACGACCACCTCGGCCGGGGCCGCGGCGGCAACTCGCTGGCCCGGCCGGACGAGAAGGACGCCATTCACCTCGGCGCCGACGACAACGCCTCGGGCACGGCGGCGGTGCTCGCGGCCGCGCGCCAGTTGCGCGAGATGGGCCACGACCGGAACGTCGCGCTCGCCTTCTGGTCGGGCGAGGAGCTGGGGCTGCTGGGCTCGGCGGACTTCGTCGACGACGCCGTCATACCGGCCGATCAGATCGCGGCCTACGTGAACCTGGACATGGTCGGCCGGGTCCGCGACAACCGGCTGACCGTCCAGGCGGTCGGCTCGAGTCCCGACTGGACGGGGCTGGTCGAAGCCGCCAACGTCCCGGTCGGCTTCGATCTGGGCGTGCAGACCGACCCGTACCTGCCGACCGACACGTCGAGCTTCAACAACGCCGGCGTTCCGACCGTCAACCTGTTCAGCGGCTCCCACGAGGACTATCACCGGCCGACCGACACGGCGGACCGCATCAACTACGACGACCTCGAGCGCGTGGCCCGCTTCGCCGCCCTGCTGACACGCCGCGCCGCGAACCAGGCCGAGCCGCTCGAGTTCGTAAAGGTCGAGCGGACCCTCCAGCAGGGCGGAAGCCGCGACACCGTGCGCGCCTACACCGGCACCATCCCCGACTACGCGAGCGAGGTGGAAGGCCTGCTGCTGGGCGGCGTGATGGAGGGCGGCCCGGCCGCCGAAGCCGGTCTGCAGGGCGGCGACGTGATCGTCGAATTCGCCGGCCAGACGATTGCCAACATCTACGACTACACCTACGCCCTCGACGCCGTGAAGGTCGACGAACCGATCGAAGTCGTCTACGTGCGCGACGGCGAACGTCACACGACGACGATGACGCCCCGGGCGAGACGCTGAACCCCAAAGGCTCCGAAGACCACCCCCACACTCTCAGGGAGGCGCCCCATGAACCCCGACCAACGTGACCGTGTCCTGATGCTGTCCGCCGCCGCGTTCCTCCTCGGCGGCCTGTTCGCCGCCGCCACGCTGGCCGCTCCGCCGGCCGCAGCCGCCGACCAGACCGCGGGCGCCCCGCTGCCGATCGCCGAACCGGAGAGCGCCGGCATGTCGAGCGAACGGCTCGAGCGCCTCTCCGAGGCGGTCGGCGCCTACATCGACCGCGGGCAGATCGCCGGCACGGTGACCCTGGTCGCGCGCCGCGGCAAGGTCGTCCACTTCGAGGCCCAGGGCGAACGCTGGCGCGAGGAGGGCGCCCCGATGACCCGGGACACGATCTTCCGGATCGCCTCGATGACCAAGCCGATCGCTTCCGTGGCGTTGATGACCCTGTACGAGGAGGGCCGCTTCCAGCTCCGCGATCCGATCGCGAAGTACCTGCCGGAGTTCGCCGAGATGCAGGTCGCGACGGTGCCGGACGCCGACGAGTACCTGGGCGCCCCTTACAAGCTCATCCAGGCCGCGCGGCCGATCACGGTCCAGCACATCCTGACTCACACGGCCGGCTTCGCGAACAGCTACCGCGGGCTGCTCGGCGCCGAGTACGCGAAGCTGCGCAACGACCGGGACCCCGAGTGGACGGTCGGCGACTTCGTCACCGCCCTCGCCGAGCTGCCGCTCGAGTTCCACCCCGGCGACGCCTGGCAGTACGGCCCGTCGGTCGACGTCGTCGGCCGGATGGTCGAGGTGCTGTCGGGCCAGACCCTGGACGAGTACCTGCAGGAGCGCATCTTCGAGCCGCTGGGCATGGTCGACACGTACTTCTACCTGCCCGAGTCGAAGGTCGGCCGCTACGCCGCGCTCTACCGGCCAGGCGAGGACGGGAAGATCGTCCTCGCCGAGGCGCCGGACGTGAACGCCCGGCACGTGCGCGAGCCGCACAGGTACTTCAGCGGTTCCGGCGGCCTGGTCTCCACGGCGGCCGACTACTACCGCTTCCACCAGATGATGCTGAACGGCGGCGAACTGGACAGCGAGCGCATCCTCGGCCGAAAGACGGTCGAGCTGATGACCTCGAACCACACCGGCGACCACGGCCTCTGGCTGCGAGGTCCCGGCTATGGCTTCGGCCTCGGCTACAGCGTGGTGACGGACAAGGGCGCCTCGGCGATGCCGGCGTCGGTCGGGTCCTACTCCTGGGGCGGCGCGTTCTGCACCGTGTTCTGGGTCGATCCCGAAGAGGAACTGATCGGCATCCTGATGACCCAGGTCCGGCCCTATACCCACCTGAACATCAGGCAGGACCTCCAGTCCCTGACCTACCAGGCCATAGTCGACTAGCACCGCTGAACTCGGGGACTCCGGTGGCGACCTGGGCGATCGGCGACGTCCATGGCTGCTATCGGACGCTCCGGGCCCTGCTTGGTCGGATGGACCTCGACGTCCGGAGGGACCGCCTCTGGATGGTGGGCGATCTTGTCAACCGGGGCCCGCGCTCGCTCAAGGTGCTCCGCTGGGCTCGCGCCATGGAGGACGAGATGGGCGAACGCTTCCGGGTCGTCCTCGGCAACCACGACCTCCACCTGATCGCCCGCCGCCTGGGGGTCGCCGGCGCGAGACCACGCGACACCCTGAAGAAGGCGCTCAAGGCCAAGGACGCGCCGGAACTGGTCGACTGGCTGCGCCGGCGGCCCTTCGTCCACTTCGAGCGAGTCGCCGGACGCGACTACGTCCTCGTTCACGCGGGCCTGCGGCCGGGATGGTCGCCGGAAGACGCCCTCAAGGCGGCCGGGCGACTCGAGCGAAGGCTCCGGGGTCCCGAAGCGAAGCGCCTGCTGCGCCGCCCGAACAGGAAGTCGCTGGTGGCGTTTACCCGTATGCGAATGCTCGACGGGAAGGGCCGGCCCCACGCCTACAGCGGCCCGCTGACGGACGCGCCCTCGGGACTCAAGCCGTGGTTCCGCGTCGTGCCCCGCGGTTGTCCGGAACGCACGATCGTCTGCGGCCACTGGGCCGCTCTCGGACTGCATCTCGAAGACGACCTCATCGCCCTCGACAGCGGCTGCGTCTGGGGCGGCAGGCTGACGGCCGTACGCCTGGACGATGCCCGTCGCGTCCTTCAGCAGAAGATGGTCGATCGAAATCCGGAAACCAACCGGGCTTCCCGTTCGTTGTAACCAATAGAGACTCCCGAACCGGCATGGGGCGCCGGACTCTGGGGAGAAGCGACTAGGAAGATGAAGGACGCATACGCGATCTCGCGCATCCTGCTGGCGGACGTATACGACGCGACCGCCGAGCCGGAGTCCGCACCGGCGCCGCCGCGGCAGCGCCTGCGCCGACTTGCCCTGACGCTGTCGACACTGCTGTTCGCGGCGGCTCACGCGTCACCGGAGCGGCGCGGTGCGTCCGACGAGGCGCTCGACAGGTTGAACGAGATGACCTCGACGATCGAGGCCTGTCAGGATGGCGGCGTGCTGTCGTCGGCCGAAGCGGAGCGCCTGCGTCAGATGAGCGAGCAGCTCGACCGCAGCCTCCGCGACGACGGCTCCCCTGTCTGACGCCGCGAGGCCGCGGTCAGGACACCCCGAGGAGGCGCGGCAGCTCCACAGTCATCAGCTCGTCGACGTGGGAGCGGCTCGAGCCCAGCGCCACGACATCGAACTTGCCAAACTGCTTCAGCGGTCCCACGTTGTAGAGGAGGAACCGGCCCGCCCCTGAGCCGCGCTCGTGCACGGCGTCGCCGAACCGCGCCAGGAGCTGCTGGAACGTCAGCCCGACGAGTCGCGGGTGAACGACGGCCTGCGCCTGGTACGGCGGTCGGGCGGCCGGGTAGAGGCGGTCGACGAGGTTCATCGGCGTGCTGGTGCCGCCCCAGCGCCCGTTGCACTCCGTGAACACGACCCGGCCATCCGGCAGCACCAGGTGGTCGAACGAGCAACGGCCGACATAGCCCAGGCGTTGCAGCGCGGCTGCCAGCTGGCCCGACTGGAACACGATCCGCTCCTCCACTTCCGCCGCCAGTCCGCTCGGGCGGCTGCCGACGAAAACTCCCTCCTCTCCGGCCAGGATCTGCTCGTAGACGCCGCTGAGAATCGGCGCGCCGCCACCAGGCGGCGGCAGCCACCACTGCGTCGAAGGCGACGATGTCGCCCGCTCCCAGCACACCGCGAGCACGTCCTCGTCGCCCTCCCAGCCGGTCCTCTCGAGGAAACCCCGGACGATGTCCAGGACGCCCGGAAATCCGTGGCGACGGAGCGCCTCGGACTCGAATACCTCGTTGCCCATCGCCGAAGCACAGCG
Source organism: Holophagales bacterium (assembly GCA_009837085.1). Lineage (GTDB taxonomy): Bacteria > Acidobacteriota > Thermoanaerobaculia > Multivoradales > Multivoraceae > Multivorans. The sequence continues at coordinate 128,599 of VXUF01000077.1, read as the reverse complement.
CAGCCGCTTGAGCGCCACGGAAGGGCCTGTTTCCGAGAGCTCGAGCAGCGCCCGGGCCAGCGCTTCCGCCGAAGCCGATCGGCGGCTCTCGGGCAGGAAGCCGGGACCGAGGACCGCGTTGACGAGATCCTCGAAGTTCGCCTTGTCGTTGGCGATCCAGGTCACCGGCGGCGGCGGCGCCAGCACCCCTACGCGAGCGCCGGCCCCGGCGGCAACGGCCGTCGCGAGGTCCCAGATCGCCTCGGTGCCAAGGAAGGGCTCGACAACCAGGCCGCCACGGCGGGCAAGCGCTCCCAGCCGGTCGAGAAGCGCGCGGTTCGCCAGGCAGGCACTGGCTATCGCGAGCCGGTCGCCACCAGGGTCGACGGCCAGGAGTCCCACCGCGCCGAGGCCGAGGACTTCCCGGCAGTAGCGCTCGTAACCGGTCGGCGCGGACGTCGAGGCCACATAGACGTCGCCGCTCCGCGCTCGCAGCCGGGCCCGGTGCTGGTAGTGCTCGACGCCGCTCACACCGTCCAGGAACGGAATCGCCGCGAAGTCGTCCAGGTGAACGGCTGTGGTCCCGGCGTCGCTCGCCCGGTAGCGAAGCGACTCGAAGGGCCGGAGTCGCTGCTCGAGATCGAGCCGGTCCCGGAACTCCGCCACCGCGGCGTCGACGGTCACCGTCCGGCCTCCCCCACCTGTGGGCTCGGTGACTCGACCAGGAGTCGAGCGCAGGCACTTCGGTCCACTTTGCCCGAAGCCGCCACGGGTAGACGATCAACGACGCGCCAGCATCGCGGCCGCTTGAACCCGGCAAGCCGCCCACCGAGGTGCCGCCCGAGTCCGTCCAGCCCGCCAAGCGCCTCGAAACCGGCGGCCGGGACCAGGACGGCGCCCACCCGTTCGCCCCACTCCTCGTCCTCCAGACCGACCACGCAGGCCTCCGCCGCCCCGGGCCACTCCACGACGGCCGCTTCGACTTCCGCCGGATCGACGTTCTCGCCGCCGGTCACGATCCGGTCGGAGCAGCGACCCACGACCCGGAGTCGGCCGTCCTCGTCGATCACGCCCATGTCGCCCGTATCGAACCAGCCGTCCGCCTCGAAGGGACGTTCGAGCGGCGCGCCCGGTTCCGCGCCCAGGTAGCCGTCGAACAGCGCGTCGCCCCGCACCTGGATCGTGCCGACCGACCCGTCCGGAGCCGCAACGCGCACCTCGACCCCGGGCAGCGGCGCACCCACGCCTCCCGGCGTCTCGCCCGACCGCTCCGTTGCGACCTGGGAACAGGCCTCCGTCAGCCCGTAGGTCGCGAACACCGGCCAGCCGCGTTCCCTTGCCCGCTCCATCAGCGCCGCGGGAGCGCCGGCGCCCCCCACAAGCACGGCCCGCAGGCTCGGCGGCGGGCGCCTGGTCGTCTGAAGCAGGCGCGCGAGCATCGTCGGCACGACAGACAGGAGGGTCACCCGGTCGCGTTCGACGACCCGGAGGGTTTCGTCCGCGTCGAAGTTCCCGGACGCCCTACGCCCGCCCACGACCACCGCCCGTCGCGCCTGGAGACAACGGATGACGACCATCAGGCCGCCCACGTGAGCCGTGGGCAGGCTCAGAAGCCAGCGGTCGCCGGCGCGCCAACCCATGGCCCGCGTGTGCGCGCGTGCCGAGGCGCGGAGAGCCGCTCGACTGAGCACGGCGCCCCGTGGATGACCTGTCGTACCGGAAGTGAAGACGATGGCCGCGCCCGGCCCGACACCCGGATTGCCAACCCCGGCAGCCGCCGGCGGCGCAGCCAAAGCTCCGCCACTCTCGACACAAACGCACGCCCCGGCCATCGTGATCGCCCGGTCGCGTTCGGCGCTGGTCCACCGCGGGTGGAGCACCACGAACGACACACGGTCCTCCAGCACTGCGAGCAGCGTGACCACCGCCTCGGGCCCCGCGCCGCCCACGACGGCGACGACCGGCGCCGTCACGCCGTCGAGCCGCCGCCGCAACGCGTCCCGCGTTCGATCCACCCGCTGAGCGAGCTCCCTCCAGCCGACCTTGCGGCCACCGTCGATCAGGGCCGCCCCGCGCGCTTCACGCACCGCCGCTTGAACCGAGAGTTCGCCGCTCAGTTCCGTGCTCCCAGGACGATGCCAATCGACAGGAGCACGCCGAACAGGAGGAGCAGTCGGGCGGTCGCCGCCAGCGCCAGATTGAGGACCGCGCTCTCGCCGCGCCACACGGACCGCTGCACGGCGACCGCGAACGGCAGGGCAAGCCACGACAGCATGGGCCACGGACCGAGAACCGCCACTGTCGGCAAGACGGCGAGGAACGCCACACTGAGGCACGCCGCGAACTCGATGAGACCGAAGCGGCGGCCAAACCGCACGATCAGGGTCCGTTTCCCGGCTGCCGCGTCCGTCTCCTCGTCCCGGAGGTTGTTCGTGACGAGAATCGCCACGGCCAGCGAACCCACCGAGAGGCCGGCCCACCAGGCCGACGGCGGCGCGGAGAGCGCCTGTACCCACGTCGTCCCGACAACCGCCGCAAAGCCGAAGAAGAGAAGGACGAACGCGTCGCCCAGGCCAACGTAGGCGAGCGGCCAGGGGCCGGCGGTGTAGAGCAGCCCGGAGACGATCGCGACGGCGCCCAGCGCGAGCACGGGCCAACCAGCAACTGACGCCAGGTAGAGGCCGCAGAGCACCGCTGCTCCGAACGCGCACCAGGCGCCGCCCCAGACCTCACGCCGGCCAAGCAGGCCGGACTGAACCGCTCGCCGTGGACCGACGCGCTTCTCCGTGTCGGCGCCGCGGTCGAAGTCCAGTACGTCGTTCGACAGGTTCGTACCGATCTGAAGACCGATCGCCGTCCCCAGGGCGGCCAGCGCCGGACCCGTGCGAGAACCGCCCACCGAAACGGCGCACGCGGTTCCCACAAGCACCGGCGTAACGCCGGCCCAGAGCGTCTTGGGTCGCACTGCCTCGAGCCAGGCGGTCAGCTTGCCAGGGTGGTCGTCCCCGGGCGCGGGGCCAGCCGAGCCCGAGACGCGCGGGTTCATGGGTAGCGCTGGAACTTCGAGAAGTCCGGCTTCCGCTTCTCCAGGAACGCCTGCCGGCCCTCCTGCCCCTCCTGCGTCATGTAGAACAGCAGGGTCGCGTTCCCCGCCAGCTCCTGGAGGCCGGCCTGGCCGTCGCAGTCCGCGTTCATCGCCGCCTTCAGGCAGCGAAGCGCCATCGGACTGTTCGCCAGCATCTCGCGGCACCACTGGAGGGTCTCCCGCTCGAGCCGGTCGAGCGGCACGACCGTGTTGACAAGCCCCATGTCCAGCGCCTGCCGGGCGTTGTACTGGCGGCACAGGAACCAGATCTCCCGCGCTTTCTTCTGGCCCACGATCCGCGCCATGTACGAAGCGCCGTAGCCGCCGTCGAAACTTCCCACCCGCGGCCCGGTCTGGCCGAAGCGGGCGTTGTCGGCGGCGATCGTCAGGTCGCAGACCATGTGGAGCACGTGGCCGCCGCCGATCGCGTAGCCCGCGACCATCGCCACGACCGGTTTGGGCAAGGTGCGGATCTGACGCTGCAGGTCGAGGACGTTCAGTCGCGGCACGCCGTCGTCGCCGACGTAGCCGGCATCGCCCCGGATGCGCTGATCGCCGCCCGAACAGAAGGCGCTTCGCCCCTCGCCGGTCAGGATCACCGCGCCGACCTCGCCGTCATCGCGGGCCACGTCCACCGCCGCGCTCATCTCCTGAACCGTCAGCGGCCGGAACGCGTTGCGCACCTCCGGCCGGTTGATGGTGATCTTGGCGATTCCCTCCGGCTCACCGTCGACATAGGACTTCTCATAACGGATGTCCGTGTACTCGCCCGCCGTCAGCCACTCCTGGTGCGATCTTCCGCTCATCCCCCGCGCCTCCTTCGATCGGCGACACTACAACGGGCTGCGCCATCAGCACCGATTGTGCCAATCGACGTTGCCCAGGGTCGCGTTCAGCAGGCGGGCCAGCTCGGCCGGCGCTTCCAGAGGCACGTTGTGGCCAGCGCCCTGGACAACGTGGACCGAAGCGTTGGGGAGCGTTTCCGCCATCTGCCGCGCCAGTGACTCGAACTTCGAATCCAGACCGCCAACGATCAAGTCCACCCGGCAGCGGACGCCGCGGAGTGCGGATCGGTAGTCCGGCATGACGCCGAGACCGAGCGCCCTCATGGCCGCCCCGAGTCCCGCGGGATCGTGGCCGAGGCGAGTACGCCGCTGCTCGGCTAGCCGCTCAGCGTCCAGGTCGTACTGACTGGCGAACAGAGGCAGGGCTGACCACTCGTTGTCGAAGACGGTGAGGCCCTCCTCCTCGATGAGCCGAGCCCAGCGCTCGTCGTCGCGCCGCCGAGCCGCGCGAGCGTCTTCTCCGCCGATTCCCGGGTTCGCGCCGATCAGAACAGCCCCGGGGAACAGGTCCGGGTGACGGACGAGGAGGCCGAGAGCCAGCCGCCCACCCAGGGAATAGCCGACCACCAGGCGAGGTGCCGGCACCTCGGCCCGGACGATCGCTCCCAGCCGATCGACCTCGGCCTCGAAGGAGCTCGGGCCTTTGGAGACCGCTGGCGGACCTCCGCCACCATGACCGCAAACCGGCGGCGCGTAGCTCGGCACGTCGAGCAGCGCTTCCACCCGCCGCCAACTAGCCGGACCGCCCGAGAAGCCGTGGATGAGGACGGCCGTGGTCATCGCGACGACGAGGCCGCACGCATGGCTCGCCGCAGCGACTCCTCAGCCGCCGTCAAAGCGCCCGGAGCGACCCCCGCAACGATCAGCGAAACGCCCGGCCGGCCGAGGGCCGCCCCGATCTCCCGCGCCAGCGCCGTGGCACCTTCCACTCGCGCGTAAGGTACGCCGAACGCCCGTGCCAGGCCGCCAAAGTCGACCCCGTGGGGCGTCAACCAGTGCCTGCCTGCCGGCCCCTGGAAAACCTCGGCCTTCGCGATCGGGAGTCGATCGAAGATCCGTCCCCCCTGGTTGTCGATCACCACGACCACGGCCGGCGGACCGGCGCCGTACTCGGGGGCGATCGCCAGGCCATCGAGATCGTGCAGCAGGCTGACGTCGCCCGCGAGCAGCAGGCCGGCAGGGAAACCGCCCGCGCCGAGCGATCCAAGGAAGCCCGCCACCGACCCGTCGATCCCGCTCAAACCCCGCTGGCTCGCGACCCAGACCCGGCGACCGGGGTGAGCAGCCCAGGTTTCGATCAGGCGCACGGGCAGGCTGTTGCCCAGCATGAGGAGCGCGTCCGCGGGCGTCGCCGCGACCGCCACTGCGGCTGCTTCCCCATCGTGAAACCCGGGACCTTCGGGGCCTGGGCTCGCCACCGCGGCCCGAAATCGCCCGCACAACCCGAGAACGTCCTCCCGCCAACCGGCTGCCTCATCGCCCGGCCCGACATCCTCGAGCCGTCGACAGAGTTCCGATGTCGAGCGTCCGACGTTCCCGAACAGGAACACCGAAGCGAGTCCGGCGGGATCGGTCCAGGGACCGTCCGACAGCACGATCTGAGGCGCTCCCCCGGCCTCGATCAGGCGCTGGGCGCCAACCGCGACCGGCGGCGCTCCGACCTGCAGGATCAGGTCCGGAAGAGGCAAGCCTTCGCCGCCGGCGGCTCGCCAGGCCGCGCCGAGCCGGGCGGCGTCGGCTGCGGAGTCTCCTTCCGTGAACCGGCTCTGACTCGTGGCCTCCGCAAGTAGCGGAAAGCCGGTACGCCGCGCGAGCTTCGCCAGACCCCAGACGTCACCGTCCCGCCGGCACTCCGCCAGCGGAAGGGGCAAGGCACCGGCGACGCTCAGGCCACGCTCCGCTCGCCGACACAGCGCCGCCGCCCGATCGCGCGCCGCCGGATCCGGTTGCGCCGCGGGCACCGCCGCCTCGATCGGCTCGCCGAGTAAAGCGTCAACCGCCGCCGCGAGCGAACCGTCTCCGGCGCCCGCCTCCGGCTCGAGCGGCTTGCGCGCCCGTACGTTCATGTGCACCGCGGCCGGCCGCGGCCAACGGGAACGGAAGACGGCCTGAGCGGCGGTTCGCCGGATCGCCCGCAGGCTCAGCGGATCGACCGGACCCGCGAGATCGACTTCCGCGAAGTGGTTCACGAACGAGCCGAAGAGCTTCGTCTGGTCCGTGGTCTGGGGCGCGGCGCAGTCCATCAACTCGATCGGCCGGTCGGCGGTCAGGGCGATCAGGGGAACACCGGCCTCGCGGGCTTCCATCATCGCCGGCAGGTAGTGCGCCGGCGCCGTCCCCGAGGTGCAGATCAGGACCGTCGGCATGCCCGTGGCCCGTGCCTGGCCGAGCGCGAAGAACCCGGCCGCCCGTTCGTCGACGATGCTGGCGACGTCCAGGCCGGCGGCCGCGGCGTCGAGCGCCGCCAGCACCAGCGGCGTCGAGCGGGAACCCGGGCTCGTGACCGCCCGCCGGACGCCGGCGCGCATCAGGGCGCCGACCAGGAGCCGCGCACGCTGAAACTGCGCCTCGCCCGCGGCGGCTCCCGCTAACCCCATGCTCCGAGGATCGCGTCCAGCTTGAGGTTCGTCTCAGCCAGCTCGCGCGCCGGATCGGAGTCGGCAACGATGCCGTTGCCCGAGTAGAGCAGGCCTCGACGCCGGGTCGCGAGACAGGAACGGAGAGCGACCGAGAACTCGCCATCGCCGCTGCCGTCGAACCAGCCGACCGGGCCCGCGTACCAGCCCCGATCCCGGTCTTCGCTGCGCCGGATCGCGGCCAGGGCAAGAGCCGTCGGTCTACCGGCTACCGCGGGAGTCGGGTGGAGCGCTCGCACCAGCCGCAGCACGTGTGGCGGCTCGACGGTCTCCGGCAACGCGGCGCGAATCGGCGTCTCCAGGTGCATCACGTTCGGCAGGACACGGACTTCCGGAGGGTCGGGGGGCGCTACCGCGCCGCAGCTCCCGTCGAGGCGCTCGACCAGGTACCGGACCACGACGTCGTGCTCCAGCCGATCCTTCCGGCTCTCCAGCAGACGCCGCGCCAACTCACGCCGGCGCACAGGCGAGGGGTCGCTGGCGATCGAACCGGCCAGCGCCTGGGTTTCGATGCGACGGCCCCGACGACGGACCAGCAGTTCCGGCGTCGCGCCGAAGAAGATCGAGCCGCCACGCAGGAAGGCGAAGCGCGTGCAAGTGGGCATGCTGTGCCGCAGGCGTCCGGCGATGCGGACCAGATCGTCTATGCCGAACGGCCGGTCGAGGTCGAGCTCGACGGTGCGCGCCGCCACCACCTTCTGCAGCCGCTCAGAGAGCACCTCTCCGCGAAGCTCCTCCACGCGCCGTAGCCATTCCGAAGCGACCGGACGATCGAGGCTCCGCAGAATTCCCGGCAGCGCCTCCAGGGCGTTCGCCGCTTCCTGCAGCTCTCGCAGGTGTCCGTTGCCGTTCGCGTCGCTCCCGAGTTCGCCACTGAGGTCGAGGTCCTCGGCCAGCCGCCGCAGACGTCCCTGCCACTCCGGCGCAGCCCCCACCGCCGTCGCGTCAATGACCGCATACAGATGTGCGGCGTCCCCGTCGGCTACGTATCCCAGCCGCGGCAGAACGAAGCTGCCCGCGCCGAACTCGTCCCAATCGGACGCTCCAGATCCGGGGCCGTCCGGCCCGGGATCGAACGCGAGTCCACCGAAGAGCCGCAGCGGCACCTCGTCCGCTCCCGCCAGTTCGCGAAACAGCCCGGACGCCAGCGCCGCAACCTGGTCGAGCGCGACGCCGCCGGCATGCATCCTGTGGTCGCCGTCACCGTTTCCGCCCGGGAAGCCGGGGGACGAGGCGTCTCCGGCAACCTCGAAACGCCGGGCCACACCCCAGCCGGCGGACTGCATCCCTCCGGAGGGCGCCCACAGGTGGCCCACCGGGCCGATCTCGCGGAAGCTCCGCGAAGCCCGCCGGAGAAACTCCTCGGGAGCCACTCGCGGCGCCTCGGCGGTCACCGCCAGAAGGCCGGACCGCGGCGCCCGCGTCTCTCGAGCCGAACGCGGTCTGATCACCGGAGAGGTCATGGACCAGAGCCTCCCGTCGCACGCTCCACGGCCGGACTGGCCAGGAACAGGTTGCACACGCCGAACGTCAGCGGCCGCGTTTCGACCGGCTCCAGGCCGGCGGCGGTCATCGTTCGAGTGAACTCGTCCGGCGGCGGGAAGGCGCGGATCGACCGTCGCAGGTACCTGTACTCGGCGCCTCCGGCCAGAAGCGTTCCGATCATCGGCACGAGGACGCGGATGTGGAAGCGGGCGAGCACCGCCAGCGGGCCCGAAACCGGCTCGCTCAGCTCGAGAACCGCGACCCGTCCGCCCGGCCGGGTTACCCTCGCCATTTCGCAAAGGGCCCGGACGCGGTCGGGAACGTTGCGGATGCCGAACGCGATCGCCGCCGCGTCGAAGGAACGATCGGCGAAGCCAAGTTCTTGGGCGTCGCCGGATCCCAGCGTGATGCGATCCGAAAAGCCGGCACGTTTCACCTTCTCTCGTCCGACGACGGTCATTGCCGTCGACGTGTCCACACCCCTGACGACCGCCGACGGAAACCGCCGCGCGATCGCGATTGCCAGATCTCCGGTTCCGGACGCGACATCCAGGACGCGCAGGGGCCGGTCGGCGGTCGCGGCCGGCGCCAGGGCCTCCGCCGTGACCCGGCGCCACGCCCGATCGAGGCCCAGGGAGTTCAAGCGGTTCAGCAGGTCATAGCGGGCCGCGATCCGGTCGAACATCGCGCCCGAACCGTCGCCGCGGCCCGCCAGCGGCTCGGCCAGGGCAATCATCGTTCCCGCAACACGCTCGCCCGAGCGACAACCGTCAACGCACGGCGCGCAGGGCCGTCGGGGACCTCGGCCAACGCCTCGATCCCGTCGTCTATGTAGCTCGCTGCCAGGTCGCGGCATGTCGCCTCGACGTTGTGCCGAACCATCGCCTCGAGGACGCGCTCACGCTCCCGGCCCGCCCCGTTCGCACGATCGGGGTGCCCGTTCGCCTTCCCGTCCCCGTTTGAGCCGGACAGGGCGAGGCCGTGGCCACTCCACGAGGAAGCCGCCTCGGCTGCTATCGCGCGGATCGTGTCGACGAGCGCCGGTTCGCGGTCCAGCACGACGATCAGCGGGTACGTGATCTTCCCCTCCGAGAGGTCGCTGAACAGCGTCTTGCCGGTGTTGCTGTGGTGTCCGACCAGATCGAGCAGATCGTCGATCAACTGGAACGCGACCCCGATCGAATCGCCATACATCCGCAGCGCCCGGCAGAGCTCGGGCGACGCTCCACCGCTCAAGGCGCCGGCGCCCAACGCCCAACTGAACAGGGCCGCCGACTTGCCCCGGGCGACCTGGAAGTAGAGATCCTCTGACGCGTCGAGAGAGCCGCGGTTCTCGAGCTGAAGGGACTCGGCCCGGATCATCTCGGCGATCGTCTCGAGCAGGCCTTCCATGACGCCCGGCACCGCGGCCCGCTGCACCCTGTGCAGCGCCTCGATCAGCAGGTAGTCGCCGGCAAAGATGGAGGCCGCGTTGCCGAGTTCGACCCGTGCCGTCGGCCGCCCGCGACGCCGGTCCGCGTGGTCGATGACGTCGTCGTGCAGCAGCGTGGCATTGTGCACGAGCTCGGCCGCTACCGCGATATCGCGCACCGCCGAAGCCCGCGCGGATCCGATCCGCGACGCCAGGACGACGCACAGCGGACGCAGCCGCTTGCCGCCGAGGTGAACCAGAGAGGCTCCGGCCTCGCCGACCAGCGAGTCGGCTGTCGACAGCGTCGCCAGTCCCTCCTCCACCGCCGCGAGGTCGTCGCGGACGAAACCGACGAGGTCGTCGATCGTCGCGGCAAGGTCACGAAGTCCACCGACATCGCAGAGGTCACGGAGGCGTCCCAGCACCTCGTCTTCAACTGCCGTGTTTCTCGACAGGGGACCCGCGCTGCGATCCGTGAGCACGGTCAACTCTCCTGCTCCTCCGGGTCGAGGTCCGGCACCGGCTCCGCCGGCGGAGTGGACTTGCCCGAGAACGACTGCGCCTCTCGGCGCGCAAGATTGCCGAGCCGCGCGGCGACCGCTCCCGCTCCAAGCAGGGCCTTCAGTCCGAAGTCCGTCACCGTGCCGCCGTTGAGCAGAAACTCCGCGATCGAGTCGACTCGCTCCATGACCTGATCGATCGCGCGGAGGCGCCTGAGGAACACCGCATTCTCGGGGGAGGACTCGGCCTCCAGGGCCGGAATCCAGTCCCGCATGTTCTCACGGATCGGGTCCCACTCCCGCCGCTTGCGGATCTCGACGACGTTGCGGAGAACCCGCTCCAGGTCGGTCTCGGGCCGGTACACCACCCGGCGCGCGCCGGCGACTCGCTCCGGTGAGATGAGCTTCCACTCCCGCAGTTCCCTGCAGGCCATCGAGACGGCGCCACGACTGAGTTCCAGACCGGCCATGATCTGCTGGGCATCGGCGGGCTCGCTGCGGGACATCAGCCAGCCGAAGACCCGCGCGGTGGTCGGCGGCACCCCCCAGAAGGTCCCCAGAGCGCCCCAGAGTTGCACGAACTCCTCGCGAACCCGATCCACACTCTCGGCACCTTCAGCCCCCACGGTGGGCACCCTAACGCAACTCCACGTGACGCAGCCGGACCGTGACCCTCCCCGCGGGCGGAAGGCGGCCGCTGATCGACACGGGCACCTGGAGTTCCTTCGCCGCAACGATCTCGATCGCGCCCTCGAGTCCCAGCAACTCGAAGTCCTGCGCGCTGCCCTCGGGTCCATAAACCTCCGGCGTCATCGCGAAGCGAACCAGTGTCAACTGCGCCGGCGCCTGGCCGCCGGCCACCGAGAATGAGGAAGGCGCTGTCAGGGTTTCCGGGTCTCGCTCGATCCGCACCGCCAGCACCCTCCGGTTCGAGAACATCGGCACCGTCCACGACATTTCCTCCCCTGTCCCGGTCGGGAGCGCAGCCAACCGCCCGACCAGATGGAGCAGCGCCGAAGGTTCCGACAGCGGCGCCTTGAGTCCGGGCGGAACAGGGTGATGGAGCGGATAGCGATGTGTCCATTCCGCCACCGGCAGACCGGCCTCGCCGGGATTGGGAGTCGCGCGCTCCGCCTCCACGCTGTCGTGACAGAACGTGTAGCGTTTGTAGCGGTTCCGGCTACCCCGTTCTTCCTGGACGCGAAGGTGAGCCGCCAGGCTGTCCGGATCGAACCACAGGGAGGACTCGGAGCGCCGGCCGAACATCGTGGACTCGATCCGGATCCGCGCGGCCGAGCCGGGCATGTGCGGCTTGCCTTCGCAGCGCTCGTCCGGCGGGAGTTGCGCCGCGGAATCGAATTCGACCGCGGCGTCAGCCGACAGGAACAGCTTCTTTGCCTGGAACTCGAGTCGCTGCCAGGGCGGGTCGGCGGCCGCCGCCGGCCAGGCCAGAACCACAAGGAGCGCCGGCGCCGCGAGATTCGCCAGCTTCCACATTCTCGGCCGCGGTCGCGCCACGGGTCGCTAGCCGCTCCGCCACGCCGAGCAGGGCGGCTTCCGGTCGATCCACGGACGCTCCCGCTCGAGCTGCGCCGCCAGCCGGAGCAGCACTCCCTCGCCTCCCGCCGGGGCGGCGATCTGGACGCCGATCGGCAGGCCGCCGTTCGCTCCGCTCGAGCCGAGCGGCACCGAGGCGGCGGGGTTGCCGCAGACGTTCATCAACTGGGTGAAGCCGATCGTCTGCAGCAACGCCGGCATGTAGTCCTCGCCCCGGTTCGAGAGCGACAGCACGCCGAGCTTCGCCGGCGGGGACGCCATCGTCGGCGACAGCAGGACATCGAAGCCCTGGTCGAAGAACGCGGCCAACCGGCGGCCAACCGCGTGAACCGTGCGGGTCGCCCGCGCGTAGGCGGCAGCGTCGCTCTGCTCGCCCGTGGCGGCTGTCGCCCACGTGAGCGGCTCCAGCTCGTCGTCCCGGGCCTCACGGCCAAGGGCCTCGCAGCGCTCAGCGATCGTGGCGCGCACGTTCGCGCCGACGATCAGCCGGGTCGCGAGGCCGAGGGCAGTCGCGTCGATCTCCGGCGCCGCATGGGCGACCTCGTGCCCAAGCCCCGCGCAGAGTTCGGCCGCGCCGCGGGCCGCGGCGACGCACGCCTCATCGACCGGGGCGCCGTTGAACGCTTCCAGGGCCAGCGCGATCCGCAGCCTGCCCGGCTCGCGGTCGGTTTCGTCCAGGAAGCTCCGTTCAGGTGGCGGCGCGCAGTACGGATCTCCCGCGACCGGGCCGGCAACCGCGTCCAGAAGCGCGGCGCTGTCGCGAACTGTGCGACTCACACAGTGCTGCACCGAGAAACCGGCCCAACCCTCGCCGGCGTCTGGCGCCAGCGAGACGCGGGCGCGGCTCGGCTTGAGTCCGAAGAGCCCGCAGCAGGAGGCCGGGATGCGGATCGATCCGCCGCCGTCGCTGGCATGGGCAGCCGGCACGATGCCGGCCGCGACGGCCGCCGCCGCGCCGCCCGAGGAACCGCCGGCGATGTGCTCCAGGTTCCAGGGGTTGCGGGTCTGCCCGAAGACGGCCGACTCGGTACTCGTCGTCAGCCCGAACTCGGGTGAAGCGGTACGTCCCGCGATCAGGAGTCCCGCCCGCCGGTAGCGGCTCACCATCTCCGAATCGTGGTTCGGCACGTTGCCGTCGAAAAGGCGGCTGCCGTTCGTGAGCGGCAGGCCCGCCGCGTTGGCGTAGAGGTCCTTCAGCAGATAGGGCACGCCCGCGAACGGCCCACCCGCCGCCACGACCTCGGGCGCCGCTGCGGCAGCCCGCTCGAAGTCCGTGCAGACGACCGCGTTCAACTCCGGGTCGAGTTCGGAGGCGATCTCCGCCGCACATTCCACGGCCTCGCCGGGCCCCAGCTCGCCGGTCCGCAGCAGTTCGGCCAGTGCCAACCCGTCGCTGGCCAGGTACGTCTCTATCAGACTCAAAGCACCCTCCCGGGCCGGCAGGTCGTTTCGCCGGCAAGGGGCAAGCGTACCGCGTCCCTTCCGGCATGGTCGGGCTATCTATGCACCATTGGCTATGATTGCTCCATGGACCCTTTCCGTTTCATCGTCGTCCTCGGCGCAACCGCCGTCCTCGCCGCCGCCGGCGCCAATCCCCTAGCCGCTCAGACCGCTGCTCCGGGAAGCCTCGTCCACTGGCCGGGCGAAGGCATCGAACGGTGCCTGGTCGGCGACCGGGCCTTCGCACCCACCGTGGTCGGCGGAGAACGCGGCTGCCTGGTGCCGGTCGGCTTGACCCGAACCGCCGACGTGATAGCGGAGCGCGACCGGGATGGCCGGCGGGAGAAGCTGCACATCGGTCTCGGTGCGTACCCCTACTCGGTGCAGCGACTCGAGATCAAGGACCGGAGCCGCGTGGACCTGTCGCCCGAGAACCTCGCTCGCGTGCAGCGTGAGAACGCCCTGATCGGCAAGCTCTGGGGACGGCAGGGCACACCGAGGTTCTCTTTGCCCCTGGGCGCTCCGCTCGAAGAGATGCCGGCCGGCGGCCGCTTCGGCGCGAAGCGGATCATCAACGGCGAGCCACGCTCGCCCCACACCGGCGCCGACTACGCCGTGCCCCAGGGCACGCCCGTCCTGGCCGTCGAGGACGCCGTCGTCGCTCTGGCCGGAGAGTTCTTCTTCTCCGGAAACGCGGTGTTTCTCGACCACGGCAACGGCCTGATCAGCATGTACTTCCACTTGCACGAGGTCTTCGTCGAGCAGGGGGACGAGGTGCCCCGCGGGCACCGGATCGGCACCGTCGGCTCGACCGGACGATCGACCGGCCCGCACCTGCACTTCGGCGTCCGCTGGCAGGGCGAACGGGTCGACCCGGCGCTCTGGCTCGGCGAGCCGGCCTCCATCGCCACCGTTCGCTAGCCGTAGAGGCGCGCCGTGTTCTCTCTGACGGCCGCCGCCACCTCCGACACCGGCAGACCCTTGATCTCGGCGATGGCCGTGAGCGACACGACCGCGTTCGCCGGTTCGTTGCGCTGGTCTCGCTCCGGCCCCAGCACGGGGCTGTCCGTCTCCAGCAGCAGGCAGGACAGCGGCAGGCGCCGGACGAGTTTCTGCTTCTGCGGCGAACGCACGACGGAAGGCGGTACGGAGAAGAAGTAACCCGCTTCCACCGCCGGCTCGGCCCGCGCGGCGCGCCCGTCGAAGGCGTGGAGCTGCACCCGCCTCGCCCCCCGCTCTCGCAACAGGTCGATCGCGTAGTGGCCGGCGGAGCGCGAGTGGACGTTCAGCGGCAGATCGACTTCGATGGACAGGTCGATGAACGACGCGAAGATCTCGCGCTGCACCACGAGGTCGCGCTCGTCGCGCACCTTCCAGCGGTCCAGGCCGACCTCGCCGATGGCGGCCAGGCGCGGACGTTCCCGGCGGATCAGGTCAGCGACCTGTTCCGCCTCCGCCGGATCGAGATGGGTCGGATACAGGCCGGCGGTCGGTCGTACGACTCCCGGATAGGCCTCCGCCAACTCGAGGTTCCTCTCCGCGTCGGCGCGCGTCTCGCCGACCGCGACCACCGCCCCGACGCCGGCGTCGCCGGCCCGCGCGAGCACCTCGCCGAGGTCGCCCGCGAACGAGCCGTCGCAGAGGTGAGCGTGACAGTCGGTCAGCCCCGACGACTCGGGCGCTACGCCCATCAGCCGGCCGGCTCCCCGGCGCCCGCGCCCAGGCGCTCCTCCAGCTCCTCGACCGTCTTCGGCCAGTCCTTCTTCAGCAGGCGCGAAAGCGCGCGGTCGGCGAGCAGCCGGCCGCCGGTCTGGCAGCGCGCGCAGTAGTTGCACTCGTTCTCTGCGTAGACGATGCGCTGGACTGGCGCATCGCAACGCGGGCATGGTTCGCGGTAGCGACCATGGACCGCCATCTCCGGGTGGAAGGCGGTGACCCTGGCGGGAAACCGCCCCCCGGCCTGGGCCCTGAGGCGATCCATCCACTCCGTCAGCACGTCGACGGCGGACCGATACAGCCGCTCGACCTGCTCATCGCTGAGCCGGGTGGTCCAGCGCATTGGCGACAGGCGTGCGCGATGAAGGATCTCGTCGGAGTACGCGTTGCCGATACCACTGAACAACCGCGGGTCGATCAGCGCCCGCTTCAGCGTGTGATTCTCCGCCTTGAGCCGCGCCCTGAACGCCTCCGGACCGGCGCGCAGCACTTCCAGCCCGCCACGGTCCAGGGTAGCCAGCCCGTCTTCACCCGCGACCAGGTGCATCGCCGCTCTGCGCTTGCTCCCCGCCTCGGTGAGCAGCAGGGTGCCGTAACCGAAGTCGAACGCGGCCAGCCCCACGCGGCCCGGCACCTTCGCCGACGGTCCGGCCCAGCGGAACCGACCGGCGATCATCAGGTGGATGGCGAGGAACAGCTCCCCCTTCAGCGCGAAGACGATCTGCTTGCCGACCCGGCGCACGGAGACGACCGTCCGCCCCTCCACTTCGGAAAGCGGCGGGCGCACGGAACGCAGCAGGAACGGACTCCGCAGGCGGACGCGGACGAGCTCGCGGCCCACGACACGCTGCTCGATCGCCTCGCAGTAGACCTCGACGTCGGGAAGCTCCGGCATGCCGGAAGTATGAGCCAACCGCGGCGCGCGGCCGCGGGGAAGCCACTCCTACGGCACCGAGTAATGCCTCATCCCTCGGCCCGGCCGACCGCCGCCCGTAGCTCGCGGCACTCGGCGAGCAGTTGGCGGGCAGCGGCCAGAACGGAATCGTCGCCCGCACCGCGGGACGAAGGAGGCCTGGCGGGATCGTCCCGTCCCCAGGTCGCGGCGGCCTCCACGACCCGCTCGCCCTCGACCACGATCCCGGCCGCATTGTCGTCGGGATCGCCCAAACCAGCGTCCCGGCTCTGCCGCAGCGACGCCAGCAGCAGGTTGCGCAACTCCTCAGCGTTGTCCAGGCCCTGCAACAGGCCCAGGCTCAGGCTGTCCTCGTCGTCGTCCGAATCGCCGCCGCTGGCGGTACGGATCTCCAGGTCGGCGATCCCGAACAGGCGCTGCAACGGCCCGCGTTTGACCGCCATGTTCTGGATGTTCACGACCGTCATCGTCTGCTCCCTGACGCTGTAGATGCCGTAGCGGATGCGAAGGGCCCGGTCGCTGACCATGTACCAGCGCATCTCGTAGCCCAGGCGCAACACGGCGAGAGACCCCACCAACTGGACGAAGAACAGGACGAACAGAAGCGGTCCCAACGCCCTGGTGAAGTCGGTCCACGGTCCGAACTCCAGGAACTCGAAGCCCTCGTCCGCCCAGAACGCGATCGGCAGGAAGCCGAGCGTGGACACCACCAGGCCGAACAGCGCGCCCGCCTGTCCCAGGCCCCACTTGAGCAGGCTGTACCAGAAGAACCGCGGCGAGGCGCGAAAAGTGCGCAGGGACTCCGGTGAGCCGGGCGGCGGCTCCGGGCGCTCGTCGACGCGAAACAGCCGGAGCAGCAGACGCTTCAGGCCCGGCGGCATCCGGCCGCTGGGCGCGCCCTCGCTGCTGCCGGTCGTCATCGCCCGCGCTCCAGTGCGCTCCGGATCGCCGCGACCTCGCGGGCGATCTCCCGGAGAGTCGAGGCGAGAGCGGCGGCATCGTCGCCGGCAGGGGGAGCGGGTAGCGCGCCGGCGGCGGCCGGCACGGCGGTCCGGGCGCCGCGCATCCGGCTGTACATGAAGTTGCGGACCGCTGACAGCTCGAGCAGGCCTTCGATCTTCATCTCGGCCTTCGCCGAACCGCTCGCGGTCTGAACCAGCAGGCGCGAGAGACCGAGCCAGCGCTCGACCGCGTTGCTCTGCACGTGGATGTCCTGGATGCGGCTGTAGGTGAGGCTGATCTCGCGCTTGAACACGGCGCCCCAACTCATCGTCACGCCTACGTCGTCGAAGCGATAGGACAGCGTGCGATATCGCAGGAAGAGGATCGTGAAGACGACGGGGAACGCCGGCCCGGTGATCAGCGAGAAGAGAAAGTAGTACCGCAGCAACTTCCGATGGGGCCGGCGGATCGCCCGCACCCGGTCGTCGGCGGTCTCGGGCCGAGGCGAGGCCGCGACCGGCGTCGGGCTCGCGGCCCCGGCCATCATGCCGTCAGCACTTTCTCGATGCGGTCCAGCGCCCAGTCCAGTTCCTCCCGTCCGATCACCAGCGGCGGCGCGAAGCGGATGACGTGGTCATGCGTCTCCTTGCACAGCAGTCCCTGCCTCGCCAGTTTCTCGCAATACGGACGGGCCCCGCCCGCGGATTCATGGAGTTCGATTCCGATCCACAGTCCGCGCCCACGGACCTCGCGCACCAGCGGTGAGCGGACGCCCCTCAGCCGCCCCAGGGCGTGCTCGCCGAGCCGGGCCGAGTTCTCGACCAATCCCTCGTCCTGCAGCACCGCCAGCGCGGCGCGCGCCACCGCCGCCCCCACGGGATTGCCGCCGTAGGTAGAACCGTGGTCGCCTGGCTGGAACACGTCCATGATCTCCGCGTCCGCCACGACCACCGACACGGGATACAGACCCCCGGAGAGCGCCTTGCCGAGCAGCATCACATCCGGCCGGATGCCGTCGTGCTCATGCGCGAACATCCGCCCCGTCCGTCCCAGGCCGGACTGGATCTCATCGACGATCAGAAGCGCGTTCCGCTCGCTGCACACGTCGCGCAGTTCGGCAAGGAAACCGTCCGGCGGCACCACGATTCCGCCCTCGCCCTGGATCGGCTCGACCAGCACGGCCGCCGTGTTCAGACCCACCGCCGCCCTTGCCGCGGAGGCGTCGCCGAACGGCAGCAGCTCGAAACCGGGCGTGAATGGACCGAATCCATCGCGGTACTGCGCTTCACTCGAAAAGCCCACGATCGTCGTCGTGCGACCGTGGAAGTTGTTGGCGAACGCCAGGATCTCGGCCTCGCCGGGAGGCACGCCCTTGCGCGTGTAGGCCCACTTTCTGGCCAGCTTGATCGCGGTCTCGACCGCCTCGGCGCCGGTGTTCATCGGCAAGGCCCGCTCGAAGCCGGTCAGTTCGCAGACGTCCCGAAAGAACGCCCCGAGTTCGGCGTTGTGGAAGGCCCGCGAAGTGACCGCCACCTTCCGGCTCTGCCGGATCAGGGCCTCAACGATCCGCGGATGGCAATGCCCCTGGTTGACCGCCGAGTAGGCGGCGAGGCAGTCGAGGTAGCGGCGACCGTCGATGTCCCAGACCCAGACGCCCTCGGCGCGATCGATGACGATGTCGAGAGGCGCGTAGTTCCGCGCGCCGTATCTTTCTTCCAGTTCCGTCGGCTTCACGGCAGGTTCCCCGCTCGAACCCTGGTGGCGCGGCCCGCGCCACCAGCGTCGCAGCCCGAGCGCCCGTCTTCGGGCGCTCGGACGTAATGTAGCGCGACTTCTGCCGCGGACTGGTGGAAACCCTCAGAACTCGATCGAGATTCCAGCGTGGACGTAGACCGGCGTCTTGCGCAGCTCGAACGCGGGCGCGAGTGCGCCGTCCTCACCGCGAATCTCGGAGCTCTTCGCCTTCATCGAGGAGTCGAACCAGAAGGCGCCGAGATACAGGCCGATCGGACAATCCGTCTTGAACGGGATCTTCAGACCCATGTTGGCGCCGAGAACTGTCTCGCCGGGCCACTCGGGACGATAGACGGCGTCCACCGACGCGCCATCCATTCCCGTCGGCACGAGGGAGGGCGAGCTGTAGTCGAGCTGGGCGATCACGGGACCGAGCCACCAGTCCACGCGGCTGCCGGGGCGGGTCAGGTGGAAGTTCAGCCCGACGAAGAACTTCTTCATCTCTATGTCCGCGCCGGCGTAGCCGGTCCGGCCGCCCGGGTGCAGCCACCAGTCCACCTCGCAGTTGATCGTGTTCGCCCCGAACATGAATCCCACGGGATAGCTCAGGCGGTACTCGGCGGCAAGCCCGACACCGACTCCGTCCACGCAGGCCTTGAGCCTGTCGCGCGTATCCGGACCGAGCACCGAAATGTGCACGTCGTCTCCGCTCAGCGAACTGAGGGTCGGCATCAGGGTCCACCGCCGATCGACCTTCATCGTCGCGGAGGCCTCATTGCTACCTCCGGCGTTCTCCACCATCGCCGTGTGTGTGAACTCGCCGTCGGTCGCGTGAACGACCTCGCGCTGGTAGGGCTGGTCCAGCGGCTGGCCGTCCAGTGTGACCGTCACCGGCGCCCCGCTGCCGTTCTCCGGTGCCACCGTGACGACGCCGGTCTGGCGGACCAGCACCCGGTCGGGCTCGATCGACATCGTGACCGTCGGCGCGACCTTCATTCCGGTCGAACACTGCGCGCTCTGGCCGGTGCTCGTCTCGACGGTCACGGTATGGGTAAAGGCGTCGGCTCCGTCGTGGGTCATCTCCCGGGTGTACGGAGACGCGAGCGGCCGCCCGTCAAGCAGGACCCGTGACACCTCCGCGCCGTGGCCAGCGTTCGGTGCCACCGTCAACGTGGACGACTCGCCCAGGTCGACCTCGGCCGGCGCGGCGGTCACGCTACAGCTCGGGCAGCCGACGGCGATCGTGTTGCTGACCGAGTCCTCGAGCCGGTCGCCACGGGATGACATCGCGGAGCACGTCGCGGTGACCGTGTAGTCGCCCTCGGCGGTGAACGGGAAGGACGCGCCGCCGGAGGCCGCCGAGCGCTCGCTGCCGTCCGGCATCCGGACCGTTACGGCGCTCTCACCGTCGGCGCAGGAACTCTGGAGGTCGAACGTCCGGTCGCTGCAGGAGAGGCCGCCGATGTCCAGGTCGAGCGTCACTTTCGGCAACGGCTGCTCGGCGAGGAGCGCCAGGTTGCCGCAGGACTCGGGAACGATCATCGAGTACCAGCGCCCGTTCGAGTTGAAGCGGACCTCCCAGGCCGCGAACGCCTCGCCGCCGGCCCAGCAGAGGTTCGTGCCGAGTGTCGGCGTCTGGCCGCGCTCGCGGAAGAACATCCACTGGACGCGCTGGCCGGGGTCGAATGTGGTCGAGGTCACGCCCCGCCAGGCGGCCACGGCCGCAAAGAGATCGTCAGGATCGCCCGACCAGTTCGCTTCATCCAGCAGCGAGAGGATGTCCTCGCGTTG
This sequence comes from Holophagales bacterium, assembly GCA_009837085.1. Lineage (GTDB taxonomy): Bacteria > Acidobacteriota > Thermoanaerobaculia > Multivoradales > Multivoraceae > Multivorans. Next base: position 108,565 of record VXUF01000077.1, on the reverse strand, counting down.
ACTCACGAACAGCGCCTGCAGGGATTCCTGGTCTTCGACCGGCGCCGAGAACCTGTTGGCGCCTCCCAGACGCGTGATCGAGGACGCGCCCTCGCATAGCTGGGCGGCGGCCGGCGCGGCCGGGATCAGGCCTGCGAGCAGGAACAGGACGAGAGCCGACCGCAGCGAAGTGCGGGCGGCAGCGTACTCAGCGAGCCAACGGCGACGGGACATGGCATTCTCCCCCAGAGTTTCCCCACCGCGGTCCGCTTGACCGAGCGGGCCGGAGCAGCGTATGTCTAATCATGTCAACACTTAGCCGCGTTGACAACTGCCGCCGACCGCCCCTGCTACACCCTGGAACGGCGCCGGCCTGGACGGCGCTATGATTCCCGACCGATCGACCATTCCCCACACCGGAACGAAGACCGCGTCCGCCGGGCGCGGAGGCGAGGAACAAGTGCACGAGACCTCAGGAAACTGGCCTCTCGGCAGCAAGGAACGACCGCTGCGGGTTGCTGTAATCGGCTCCGGTCCCAGCGGCTTCTATGCCATCGCCGCGCTGTTCAAGGCGGACGGCCTCGAGGCCGATGTCGATCTGTTCGATCGCCTGCCCACGCCCTTCGGCCTGGTGCGCGGCGGTGTCGCGCCCGATCATCAGAAGATCAAGAACGTCATCCGGGTCTACAACCGCACCGCACAGCATGACCGCTTCCGCTTCTTCGGAAACGTGGAACTCGGCCGCGATATCTCGGTCGAGGACCTTCTCAGGCACTACGACCACATCGTCTACGCGACAGGCAACGAGTCGGACCGCAAGATGGGGATCCCGGGCGAGGAACTCCCCGGCGTCCATTCGGCAACCGAGTTCGTCGGCTGGTACAACGGACATCCCGACTTCCAGGATCGCAGCTTCGACCTGGCCTCGGCCAGGCGCGTCGCGGTCGTCGGCAACGGCAACGTGGCGATGGACGTGACCCGCGTCCTGGCCCGCAGCCCGGATGAACTCGCCCCCACCGACATCACCGCCGAGTCGCTCGCCGTGCTCCGGGAAAGCGGGGTCGAGGAGGTCATCCTGCTCGGCCGCCGGGGTCCGGCGCAGGCGGCGTTCTCTCCCCAGGAGATCAAGGAGATCGGATTGCTCGAAGGCGTCAGCCTGCTGGTGTCCGAAGCGGAGATGGACCTCGACGAGATCAGCAGTACCTGGCTCGAGGAAAGCGCCGCGCCCAGCGCGCGCCGCAACGTGACCTACCTGACGGAGATCGCCGGAGCCGCAGCCGGCGACGACCACCGCCTCGTGACCTGCCGATTCCTCGTTTCGCCCATCGACCTTCAGGCGGGCGACGACGGCCGGGTCGGCCGGGTCGTGATCGAGAAGAACGAACTCTACGCCGCCGAAGACGGCACGCCCCGGCCGCGAGGCACCAGCGAGACCGAAACCCTGGAGGTCGACCTGGTGTTCAAGGCCGTCGGCTATCGCGGTGTCCCCCTGCCGGGCGTCCCGTTCCACGAGCGGTGGGGCATCCTGCCGAACGACGAAGGCCGCCTGCAGACAGAGCCGGACGGCAACGTCGTGCCGGGCCAATACGTCGTCGGCTGGGCCAAGCGCGGCCCGACCGGCTTGATTGGCACGAACAGCCCCGACTCGACGGCCACGGTCAAGAAGATGCTCGAGGACATCGACGGCGTGACGGCCCCGGCCGATCCCGCCAGGGGCCCCGAGAAGATCGTCGAACTGCTGCGCGAACGCGGCGTCGACTTCGTGAGCTTCGACGACTGGAACCTCCTCGACGAGGACGAGGTCCGGCTCGGACAGGAGCAGAACAAGGTCCGTGAGAAGTACACCGACGTCGAGTCGATGATGGCTGCGGTGAACCGCCTGCGCTAGCCCATGTGCGGATACCGGTAGTCCGTCGGCGGAGCGGAAGAAGTCACTGCCTCCTGGACTGCCCGCGGGCAGTGGCCCGAGGGGTATCAGCCCATGTGCGGATACCGGTAGTCCGTCGGCGGAGCGAAGTTCTCCTTGACAGCCCGCTGGGAAGTCCAGCGCAGCAGGTTGGCCATGGAGCCCGCCTTGTCGTTGGTCCCCGACGCCCGCGCGCCGCCGAAGGGCTGCTGGCCGACGACGGCGCCGGTCGGCTTGTCGTTGATGTAGAAGTTCCCGGCGGCATGTCGCAGACGAGCGCCGATGCTGGCGACCGCCGTCCGGTCGTTGGCGAACACGGCCCCCGTCAACGCGTACGGGCTCGTCGTGTCGCAGAGTTCGAGAGCCTCGTCGAGTGCGTTGTCCGCGTAGACGTACAACGCGAGCACCGGCCCGAAGATCTCCTCGCTCATCAGGCGCGAGCGCGGATCCTCGCTGCGGACGACGGTCGGCTCCACGAAGTAGCCGGTTGAATCGTCGCAGCCACCGCCGGAAACGACCTCGTACGGAGCTCCGTTCTCCGCATCGGCGAGGTAGCCGGAGATGTTGTTGAAGGACGACTGGTCGATGACCGCGGCCATGAAGTTCGAGAAGTCGACCGGCGAGCCCATCCTCACGGTCGCCAGCTCGTCGCACAGGCGCTCCCGCACCTCGCCCCAGAGCGAAGCGGGAACGTAGGCCCGCGAAGCCGCGGAGCACTTCTGCCCCTGGTACTCGAAGGAGCCACGGATCAGTGCCGTAGTGAGCGCCGCGGGGTCCGCCGACGGATGCGCGAAGACGAAGTCCTTGCCGCCGGTCTCGCCGACGATCCGCGGATACGTGTCGTAGCTCTCGATCTGGTCACCGATCGTCCGCCACATGCGCTGGAACACGGGCGTCGAGCCGGTGAAGTGAATGCCCGCCAGGTGCCGGCTGGCCAGGACCGGATCGCCCACCGTGGCGCCGGGACCGGGGACGAAGTTGATGACCCCCGGCGGCAGGCCCGCCTCCTCGAGCAGCTTCATCAGGTAGTAGCCCGAGAGCAGCGCCGTGGACGCCGGCTTCCACAGCACGGTGTTGCCCATGATCGCCGCCGACGTCGGCAGGTTGCCTGCGATCGCGGTGAAGTTGAACGGCGTCACCGCGAACACGAAGCCCTCGAGGGCCCGGTACTCGACGTAGTTCCAGATTCCCGGCGAGGAGACGGGCTGCTGGCCGTAGAGCTCCTCCGCGAACGCCACGTTGAAGCGCAGGAAGTCGATCAACTCGCAGGCGGAGTCGATCTCTGCCTGGTAGCAGGTCTTCGACTGGTTCAGCATGGTGGCGGCGTTCACCGTCGACCGCCATGAACCGGCCAGCAGTTCGGCCGCGCGCAGGAAGATCGCCGCCCGCTCCTCGAACGGCATCGCGGACCAGGCCGGCCACGCCTCCTGAGAGGCGGCGACGGCCGCCTCTACCTCGGCCGCGCCGGCCTGGTGGCACGTGCCGAGAACGTGACCGTGATCGTGCGGGCAGACGACGTCCTGCGTGCGGCCGGTGCGGATCTCGCTCCCACCGGCAAGGACCGGAATCTCGACCCGCTCGCCGAGCATCTCCTTCAACCGCGCCTCGAGGGCGGCCCGCTCGGCGGAACCGGGCGCGTAGTCGAGTACGGGTTCGTTACGGGGTTCGGGTACGTTCAACCTGCCGTTCGGCATTGCTATTCATCTCCTGGAGTGTGAGGACCGCTTGGGCGCGGCCGGGGCCGCAGCATAGACCGCGCAGCCGCTCTAGGGAATGCCCCGAACGGACTGCGCCGAACCGGTCTTCCCCTCGTCCTTCAGAAGCCCGCCGGCGTCCCCGAACGTTCCAGCATTCTCCATGCGAAGACGAGAATGCCGACGATCAGCAGTGTGCCGCCGATCGGCGTGATGGCGCCTAACCAGGTCGGGGCACCCACCGCGATCGCCGCCACGGTGCCGGAGAAGATCAGGCCGCCTACAAACAACATCCAGCCAGCAAGCCGCAGGTCGACCGTCGAGCCGCGCGCCACAACGCCGAGAATCGACAGTACGACGCCGCCGTACATCAGGTAGCGGGCGGCAGTCTCCCACAGCGCCAGGTGCTCGGCGTCGAGCGCGGACCGCAGACCGTGCGCGCCGAAGGCGCCCGCGCCCACCGAGGCGGCGCACATCAACAATCCCACAAACAGCCAGTTCACTACGGCGGCCTCCTCCGGGCGTCGGCTATCGTAACAACCGGTACGCCCGTGATCGGGCGTGGGCACTGGACCCGTGGACGCGCAACTGACCGCACTGGAAGGACGGCTCGCCGAGCTGGTTCCGGTCTACGTGCACGAAACATGGGGCGCGTGGCTCCAGTTGCTGGCCATCGCGGTCGCCTCCGCGCTCAGCGCCTGGGTGGTCTGGTGGATCCTCAAGTTCGGCGCGACGAAGGTCGTCGGGAAGACCAAGACCGAAGTCGACGACCGGTTGCTCGAGGCGGCGCACTGGCCGCTTTGGGTCTCGGTCTTTCTGATCGGCCTGCGGATGGGCGTGGCTCGATTGCAGCTCGCCGACCTCACCGAGCAGAGGATCGTCGACGCGCTGCAGACCGTGGCGCTGCTGTTCTGGGTCGTCGCAGCGCTGCGCGCCTCCGGAGTCCTGCTGCGGGCCCTGGCGCGGCGCCGGAGCCGCGGCGCTCTCGTCTCCAGGCACACCGAGCCCCTGTTCGAGAACCTGGCCAAGGTCGCGATCGTGATCCTGGGGGCTTACCTGGTGATCAACGCCTGGGGCGCCGACGTCTCGGGGCTCCTCGCCGCTGGCGGCATCGCCGGCCTCGCGGTGGGCTTCGCGGCCCGCGACACGCTGGCCAACCTCTTCGCCGGCATCTTCATCTTCGCGGACGGGCCCTACAAGATCGGCGACTTCATCACCCTCGACACCGGGGAACGCGGCATGGTCACCGAGATCGGCATCCGCAGCACCCGGCTGCTGACCCGCGACGACATCGAGGTCACGATCCCGAACGCCGTGATGGGGAACGCGAAGATCAACAACGAAAGCGGCGGGCCCCACGTCAAGTACCGGATCCGCGTGCGGGTCGGCGTGGCCTACACCAGCGACGTCGAGAAGGTCGAGGCCCTGCAGCTTCAGGTCGCCGACGACAACGAGAAGGTGTGCAAGGAGCCCACTCCCCGCGTCCGCTTCCGCGGCTTCGGCCCCTCCTCGATCGACTACGAGCTGCTGTGCTGGGTCGAGGAGCCGGTGCTCCGCGGCATCGTCACCCACGAACTGGTGAAGGCGACGATCAAGGCATTCGCCGAGGCGGGCATCGAGATCCCGTACAGCAAGCACGACATCTACATCAAGGAAGGGCGGCCCTCGCGGCAACCCCGCCTAGCCGAGCCCGCTGCCGACTGACGAGGACCGCGGCCGCGCTCGCCACGGCCGGTGCGGGAACCGGCGGCCAAGCCCGCGCTGAATCTCACGCCACTTCCGCTCTTCGTCCGGCGTGACGAAGGTGACCGCCTCTCCGGAACGCCCCATGCGGCCAGTCCGCCCGACGCGGTGCGTGAACAGTCGCTCCGAGTCCGGCAGGTCGTAGTTGATGACCTGGCCGATACCGTTCACGTCGAGCCCCCGGGCGGCCACGTTCGTCGCCACCAGGATCGGCGCGGCGCCGGAACGGAAGCCCCTCATCACGCGCTCGCGCGCGCCCTGGCTGAGGTTGCCCTGAAGCGCCCCCACCGGATAACCCAGCGCATCGAGCTTCTTGGCCAGCTTCCTGACGCCGTGCTTGGTGCGGCCGAAGACGAGAATCGGGTCGCTGCCACGGTCGTCCAGCAGCGTCCGGAGCGCCGCGATCTTGTCGTCCCTCTGGATCGAATAGACCAGATGTTCCACCGTTGGCTCCTGGAGGGCGGCGTCGATCTCGACCTTCACCGGGTTGCGCAGGTACTGCGTCGCCGTGTTCGCCACCCAGTGCGGCATGGTGGCCGAGAACAGGGCCGTCTGTCGTGAAGCAGGCGTGCGACTGAGAATCGCTTCGACGTCACGGGCAAAGCCCTGGTCCAGCATCTCGTCCGCCTCGTCCAGGACCAGGAATCGTACGGCGTCCAGCTTCAGCGACCCCTGCCGCAAGTGGTCCAGGGTGCGGCCGGGAGTGCCAACGACGACGTCGGCTCCTCGCCTCAACGCCGCCTGCTCGCGCCTGATCGGCCGGCCGCCGACGAGTTGCGTCACGGACACGCCCCGCGATGAAGCCAGACCGGAAACAACTCCGGCGACCTGAAGGGCAAGCTCCCGCGTCGGCACCAGCACCAGCGCCTGAACCCGCCGGACCGACGGATCGCAGACTTCAGCGATGGGCACCGCGAAAGCCAGCGTCTTCCCTGAGCCTGTCTGCGCCTGTCCGACCAGATCCCGCCCCGCCAGCAGAGAGGGAATGGACCGCTCCTGAATCGGGGTCGGCTCGGAGATCGCCATCCGGGCGATCGCCGCCCTGGTCGCATGCGTGAGTTCAACGCCGGCGAAGACCCCGCCGGAGTCGGCGTCGTGTCCTCGGCCGGCGGCAGGTTCGACCTTGCGAGGGGCACCGTTAACGGCTCGATTGGCCGTGGCGGCCTTCGCCGGGGGGCCGAAGCCCTGATGACGGTTGGTGAAACAGGCGCGGCAGTACACCGGCCTGCCGGGGGCGGGGCGGAAGGGAACGGTCGTCGGGCTATCGCATGCAGAGCACACGGCATCGTGGCCCCGCCGCATCTCTCTGCCGGGCGGACGCCGGCCGGACGATCTTCGGGCGGGCGGGCGCCGGCCGTTCGCGTGAGACTTCCTGGGCATAAGGAAACAGACTCCTCTGGTCGGGAGATGGTGATGAGGCGTTTGGGCGCGGGCGAGAAAGCAGGGGTGCGGGACTTGCGTCCACCGCTGCATCAACCCTGGCGCGGCAATCGAGCGCTCTTGGTCGTCACGGCGACCAGGGGACTGCTAGCTGGACCCGGCGGAAGGCGCAACCTACACGACCCCGGCCTCCGAGTCAAAGCCCGCCCGCCGTCTCACTAGAATGCCCATAGGGAATGGCATGCTCCGCCTGGACCTGATCAAGGCACACAAGTGAAGGTCGCCCTCACCACCGCCGCAGGCAGTCTGGAGGTCGTCGAAGCGCCGGAGCCTGGAATCGGAGACGGCGAGGCGCTGATCGAGCTCATCTACTGCGGCTTCTGCGGGACCGATCTCTACAAGCTGGGCGACGCTGGCCGGACGCCGGGAGAGGTGCTCGGACACGAAGTCGTGGGCAGAGTGGTCGAGAGTCGATCCACGTCGCTCCGGGCCGGCGACCGGGTCGTCGCCCCCCACCACGCACCATGCGGCGACTGCCGTCTGTGCCGTTCGGGCGCCGAGACGATGTGCCCGCGGTTCGCGGAGAACCTGCTGGATCCGGGTGGTTTCAGCGAGCGCCTGCGGCTCAAGGCCCGGGCGGTTCAACGCACCGTGCGAAAGCTCGACGCCGGACTCGCCGACGAAGCGGCCGCGTTCGTCGAACCGGCTGCGTGCGTGCTGCGGGGAGTCGATCGCGCCGGTCTCGTCGGGGAGACGCCCGCCATCGTCGTCATCGGCGCCGGCTCGATGGGGCTGCTCCACCTGCTGGTGCTGAGGGTGACACTCCCTGACGCCCGGATCCTCGTCGCCGAGCCGGATCCGCAGCGCCGGGCGATCGCCCTCGATCTGGGCGCCGATTCCGCGACACACCCCGCGGACCTCGCCGATACCGCCCGTGGCGACCTGCCCGAAGGCAACGCCGACGCCGTCTTCGACACGGCTGGAGGCCAGAGGGCCTTCGACCTTGCGCTCGAGGTCACCCGGCCAGGCGGCCGTGTGGTGCTCTTCGCGCACGCGGCCCGGGATGCCCGCGTCACCTTCGACATCAACAAGGTCTTCAGGTCCGAGCGCCAGGTCATCGGCGCGTACTCGGGCTCGCCCGCGGAGCAGACGAGAGTGCTCGATCTGCTCTACGAGGGGACCCTTGACCCGACACCCCTGGTCACTCACCGCCTGCCCCTGGACCGCGCCGCCGAAGCCGTCGACCTGTGCCGGCGGCGGGCAGCGCTGAAGGTACTGCTGCACCCCTGACGGCATGATTCCGGGACACCAGACCCAGGCCTTTCTCACCGGCCCCGGGAGTGTCGAGCTGAGGCGACTTCCGATGCCCGAACCCGGCGCCGGCGAGCTGCTGATCCGGGTAGACGCCGCGACCACCTGCGGCACCGACGTCAAGGTCTACCGCCGGGGCGGCCATCCAACGATGCTGGCCCTGCCCTCACCCTTCGGTCACGAGGTCACCGGCACCGTCGTGCGAGCCGCCGCCGGCGCCGCTCACACCGAAGGTGACGCGGTCGTCGTCGCCAACAGCGCCTCCTGCGGCGAGTGCCAGCCTTGCCGGCACAAGCGCGAGAACCTCTGCCGAAACCTCGTCTACCTGAACGGTGCCTTCGCCGACTACCTGCTCATTCCCGAAGCCATCGCGAGGCGCAGCGTGCATCCGCGCCCGGACGGGCTCGACCCTGTGGTCGCCGCGATGGCGGAGCCTCTGGCCTGTGCCGTCCACTGCCTCGAACGCTGCCTCGGAGCCTGGAGCGGTCCGCCCACCGAGGCGCGGACTCTGGTCATCGGCTGCGGACCGCTGGGACTCATGCTGATCGACCTGTTTCACAGCATGCGCACTCATGTCTGCGCGCTCGACCCTCATCCGCACCGGCTCGAGGCGGCGCGCTCCTTCGGCGCCGCGGAGACGCGTCCCGGTCGCGCCGGCGACGGCGACGGTCCAGCGGTCGAAGACTCGTTCGACTTCGCGATCGATGCCACCGGTACGCCCACCGGCTGGGACCACGCCGTCAAGTCGCTCGCTCCCGGCGGTGTCGCCGCCCTGTTCGGCGGCTGCCGTCCGGGAACCGACCTTGTGATCGATGCGGAGCGGGTCCACTACCAGGAACAGACGCTGCTGGGTGTCTACCACCATCGGCCCTCGTCGTTCCGCGCGGCGCTGGACCGGCTGATCGGCGCACCGGAACGCTACGGCGCACTGGTGGAACGCGAGCTCCCCCTCGACCGGTTGACGGAGGCACTCGACCTGATGATCGGCCGGCACGCCCTGAAGGTTGCCATCCGGCCGCACTCCAACTGACTGGCAAGACAGGCGTTTACGCAGGAGCGCCGTATACTGCGCCCGGCGGTCACCAGAGACCGCGAAAGCCAAGCAGACGATGGCCGCTAACGAGCATGACCTCTTGCCCGATCTCGAGGCGGTGCGCCAGGAACTGGAGCGCGTCGACGAAGAGCTCCTGAAGGGCTTCCGGCGCCGCGTCGAGCTGTCGCGCGAGGTCGCGGGCGCCAAGATCGCCGCCGCCTTCCCGTTCCGCGACCAGTTGCGCGAGGAGCAACTGCTGACCCGGGTGCGGACCGTCGCCGCCGAACTCGACCTCGACCCTCACCAGACCGAGCGCATCTTCCGGCTGCTGATCGAGATGTCGATCGCGGCGCAGCAGGGCTACATCCGCGATCTCGACCGGGCGCCGCTGCGCGTCGCCTACCAGGGCGTCGAGGGTTCGTTCAGCCACCTGACCGCCCAGCGCCAGTACGCCGGACGGCCCGGAGGCGTCGTGCTCCAGGGCTACGAGCTGTTCCGGGGGGCCGCCGAGGGCGTCCGCGACGGCCGCCACGACATCGCCCTGCTGCCCATCGAGAACAGCACCGCGGGCAGCATCAACGAGACCTACGACCTGCTCGCCGAGGGCGGGCTCGTGATCACCGCCGAAGTCATCAGCAAGGTCGCGCACTGCCTGCTCGCACTGCCCGGCACCAGGATCGAGGATCTCCGGCTCGTGCTCTCCCACCCCCAGGCGCTACGCCAGTGCGACCAGTTCTTCCACGACCACGACTGGCTGCGGCCACAACCCGAATTCGACACGGCCGGCGCGGCCGCGCGCGTCCGCGAAGGCAACGACCGGACGGTCGGCGCCATTGCCAGCGAGCCGGCAGCGCGGGTCTTCGGCCTGGAGATCCTCGCCCATGGCATCCAGAACCAGGCCGGGAACTTCACCCGGTTCGTGGAAGTGGCCGCGGAAGCGGCGCCCTGCCCGCCCGACGTGCCGTGCAAGACCTCGCTGCTTTTGGTCACCGGGCACCAGCCGGGCGACCTGGGCGAGGTGCTGCGGAGCTTCTCGCGGCGCGGCGTCAACCTGACCAAGATCGAGTCCAGGCCGATTCCGGCAACGCCCTGGCGCTACTGCTTCTACCTCGACATCGAGGGGCACGCCGCTTCGGTGCCGGTGACCGAGGCGCTCCAGGCGATCGAAGCGAAGACGAAGGAGCTCCGCATCCTCGGCACCTACCCGAGCGCGCCGCCGCCGACGCCCGCCGAGCGTCCAGGTGAAGACGCCGGCGCGAAGCGCGCCGCAGCGGACGGCGCCTGAGCCCGCCTTGCCCGAGCGCGCCGACGTCGTCTGCATCGGGGCCGGCATCATCGGTCTCGCCACGGCCCGGAGCCTCGCGCGCCGCTTCGAACAGATCGATATCCACGTGGTCGAGGCTGAGTCCAGGCCCGCCGTTCACCAGACCGGTCACAACAGCGGCGTCATCCACTCCGGCCTCTACTACAAGCCCGGCTCGCTCAAGGCGCGCAACTGCGTCGGCGGACGGAAGCGCCTGATCGAGTACTGCGACCGGCACTCGATTCCGTACGAGATCTGCGGCAAGCTCGTCATCGCGACCGACGCGGAGGAGGTCCCCCGACTGGACGAACTGGAGCGACGCGGCCGGGCGAACGGCCTTGCCGGGCTGGAGCGCCTGCCGCCCGAGCGGATCCCCGAGTTCGAGCCGCACGCGACCGGCGTCGACGCTCTCTGGGTTCCCGAGACCGGCATCGTCGATTTCAAGGCCGTGGCCCGCGCCTACGCCGAAGAACTCGAGACAGCCGGTGTCTCCCTCCATCTGCGGACGCGCGTCACCGGTCTCACGCCACGCCCTGACGGCGTCGTCGTGGAGACTACCGCCGGCGACTTCGAGGCCGGCCACGCGATCAACTGCGCCGGCCTTCAATCGGACCGCGTGGCACGCATGGCGGGCCTCGATCCTGACGTGCGGATCGTCCCCTTCCGCGGCGAGTACTTCGATATCGCTCCGGAGCGCCGCCACCTGCTGCGCGGATTGATCTACCCCGTCCCCGATCCCCGTTTCCCCTTTCTCGGAGTGCACCTGACCCGGCGCGTCGACGGCTCGGTCGAGGCCGGCCCGAACGCGGTCCTGGCGCTCAAGCGCGAGGGCTACAACCGCGGCAGCTTCGACGCCCGCGATACCTGGAGCAGCCTGAGCTACCCCGGCTTCTGGAAGATGGCCCTCCGCTTCTGGAAGGTCGGCATCGGCGAGATGGCGCGTTCCGGCAGCCGCACCCGCTTCGCCCGCGACCTGCGCCGCTTCGTCCCCGATCTCAGGAACTCCGACCTGATGCCCGGCGGCTCGGGCGTCCGTGCCCAGGCCCTGGACCGCAAGGGCAACCTGGTCGACGACTTCGCCATCGAAACGAGTCCGCGAATGCTCCACGTCCTGAACGCCCCGTCGCCCGGGGCGACGGCGTCGCTGGCGATCGGCGACACCCTCGCCGACCGGGCGGCGGAGACGTTCGGGTTGTGACGGGGGCCAGCAAAACCAGCATCGCTGTCAGTGAGGACCGGCGGGTCAGCGCCCTGCTGCTCGAGCCCGAAGCGCCCCGCTGTCTTCTCGTCTTCGCCCACGGAGCCGGCGCGGGCATGCGTCACGCGACGATCGAGACCTTCGCCCGAGGCCTGGCCGGGTTTCGGATCGCCACGCTCCGATTCCAGTTTCCCTACACGGAAGCGGGCCGCCGCCGTCCGGACCCGCCGCTTGTCCTGCAGCGATCCGTTCGAGCGGCGGTCGCGCATGCCAGGGACACGCGGCCCGAACTACCGCTCCTTGCGGGCGGCCGCTCGATGGGAGGCCGCATGGCCTCCGGCGCCGACGCGGTCGACAGCCTCGACGTCGCCGGCTTCGTCTTTCACGCCTTCCCGCTGCATCCGCCGGGAAAGCCCGGAACGTCGCGCGCCGACCACCTGAGTCGGGTCGAGAAGCCGATGCTCTTCCTGAACGGCACCCGCGATCGGCTCGCTGAGCCTGAACTGCTGGCCGGCGTCTGCGACCGGCTCGGCACTCGCGCCACACTCCACTTGGTCGAAGGCGGCGACCACAGCCTGCAGGTGCTGAAGAGATCAGGCCGCCGGCAGGAGGGCGTCGACCGCGAGACCGCGGAAGCGGTCAGCGAGTGGTGCCGGGAGGTGCTAGGCCTCTGACAGGACACTTCGGTCAGCGGTGGAGCTTCAACGCTGTGTGGCGAGCCAGAGTCTCGTAGTCCGAATCGTTGTGGAGAACTGGCACGTCCGCTCGAATCGCGACAGCCGCGATCAGGCAGTCGATCAGCTTGCGAACGGTCTCTCCCCGACGACGACACAGGCGATACAGCGTCGCAGCGTGGTCGAAGTCGCCTGGTTCAATCGAGATCATCACCGCCCTCGCCAACAACCGGCGCAGGCCCTCCATGTGGGGCCCGTCACGACCACCAGCAAGCACTTCCATGCGGATGGCCTCACAGATAGCGATTTCGCCAGCGAGCGCCTCGTCCACGCGGAGGCACGTCGGAGAGCCTGTGTCCCTCAGGAACTCGATCCATGCCGAGGTATCAACGAGAATCATGACGATCGAGTCGCCCTCATCTCCTCAAGGTCACCCGTCCAACCCGATCCGCGCATTCGCTTCGCCTCGTCGAGACTGAGCGGCTCAGCGGCAAGTGTCCGCAAGGCCAGATTCACAGCCTCGCGCTTCGTTTTGAGCCGGTAGCGGCGCATGACCTCGGCACAGGCGCCGTCGTCGATATCCAGATTCGTGCGTGTCATACACCAACGATACACCACCGAGTGTGTCGTGAACGTCACTCCACGCCTGCCTCGCGGTAACGCGCCTATAATCCGGCCCCATCATGAAACCGACCCTTCGCCGGCTTCTGCCGGCTCTCGTCCTACCCCTCTTGGCCTGTTCCTCCGACACCCTCGACCCCGGGCCGGTCGAGTATCCCGAGACCCGGACGGTCGACCCGGGCGACGCCTACTTCGGCGTCCAGGTCGCGGACCCGTACCGCTGGCTGGAAGACCTCGACGGCGAGGAGACGGCGGCCTGGGTCGCTGCTCAAAACGAAGTCGCGGAGCCATTCCTGGCCGCGCTGCCCGGCCGCGAAGCGATCGAAGAGCGACTGCGCGCGATCTGGAACTACGAGCGCTGGAGCACGCCCGGCAAGCGCGGCGAGCGCTACTTCTACAACCACAACGACGGGCTCCAGGACCAGAGCGTGGTCTACGTCGCGGAGTCGATGGACCAGGAGGGCGACGAACCGCCGGGCCGCGTCCTGCTCGACCCGAACACCTGGAGCGACGACGCGACGGTGGCGCTGGCCGGGTTCGCGCCCAGCCGGGACGGCCGCTACGTCGCGTATGCGCAGTCGGACGGTGGCTCGGACTGGCGGAAGTGGAAAGTCCGTGACACAGACAGCGGCGAGGACACGGGCGACCTGATCGACTACACGAAGTTCACGTCGATCTCCTGGATGCCGGACAACTCGGGCTTCTTCTACAGCCGCTATCCCCCACGCGAGGACGACCCGACCAGAGGCGACGGCTCGAAGGCGGTTTCCGTCTACTTCCATGCCCTGGGCACGGACCAGGCAGACGACCGGCTCGTGTTCAGCCAGCCCGAACACGCGCGCCGCAACCCCTACGCATCGGTCTCCGAGGACGGCGAGTACCTGCTGGTCAACCTCCAGGAGGGATACCTGGAGAACGCGGTCCACTACCGCAAGATCAATGAGCCGGACTCGGCGATCCGCCCGCTACTCGACCAGTGGGACGCTCTCTACGGCTACATCGTCAACGTGGGCCCGGTGTTCCTGTTCGAGACGAACAAGGACGCGCCGCGCAACCGGATCGTCGCGGTCGACCTGAACGACGAATCGTCCGAAGGGAACCCCACGCTGCACGAGGTGGTCCCTGAAGCCGAGGACACCCTTTCGTACGCCTCCGCCGTCGGCGGCAAACTGGTTCTGAACTACCTGCACGATGCGCGCACCGTCGTCCGCCTGGCCGAGCCGAACGGCGCAAAGCCAGCGACGCCGGCCGGCGAGGTCGACCTGCCGGGCATCGGCACCGCCGGCGGCTTCGGCGGACGCTGGGAGGACACGGAGACCTTCTACTCCTACTCCAGCTTCGGCACGCCGTCCCAGATCCACCGCTACGACGTGGCCAGCGGCGAGAGCACGCTGATCCGCCGCCCCGCAATCGATGCCGACCTCGACGGCTACGAGACGGAACAGGTCTTCTACGAGAGCCGCGACGGCACGCGCATCCCGATGTTCATCACCCATCGCGCGGGGCTCGAGAAAAACGGTGACAACCCGACTCTCCTCTACGGCTACGGCGGCTTCAACATCTCGCTGACGCCCGGCTTCTCCTCCTCTCGCCTTGCCTGGCTCGAAATGGGCGGCGTGCTGGCGATCCCGAACCTGCGCGGCGGCGGCGAGTACGGCCGCGAGTGGCACCTCGCCGGCACCAAGGAGAAGAAGCAGAACGTCTTCGACGACTTCATCGCCGCCGCGGAATGGCTGGTCGCCGAGGGCTACACGAGCGCCGGCCGCATCGCGATCCAGGGCGGCAGCAACGGCGGTCTCCTGGTCGGTGCGACGCTCAACCAGCGGCCCGACCTGTTCGCGGCGGCGCTGCCGGCGGTCGGCGTCCTCGACATGCTCCGATACCACCTGCCGAGCGCGAACGCCCGCAACTGGTCGACGGACTACGGCCTGTCCGAGAACGAGGACGAGTTCCGGGCCCAGTACGCGTACTCACCGCTGCACAACGTGCAGGAAGGCGCCTGCTACCCGCCGACGCTGATCACCACCGCCGACCACGACGACCGGGTGGTGCCGTGGCACAGCTTCAAGTACGCGGCCGAGATGCAGCAGGCGCAAGGCTGCGACAACCCGGTCCTGATCCGGGTCGAAACGCGGGCCGGCCACGGCGCCGGGAAGCCGACCTGGATGCAGATCGAGGACGTCGCCGACCAGTGGGCCTTCGCCGCCTGGGCGCTGGGCCTCGAACCGAGCTTCCAGCCGCGCTCCGGCACGTGACCACGCCCTACCGGCACACGATCCGGGTCCGCTACGGCGAGGTCGACAAACAGGGCGTCGTCTTCAACGCCCACTACATGGCGTACATGGACGACGCGCTGGAGAACTGGTTGCTCGGTATCCGGGAGGTGCGGGCGAAGCTGGGCTGGGAGATGATGCTCCGCCGCACGACGATCGACTTCCTGGGCTCGGTCACCGACGGCGACCTGCTCGACATCGACCTCGCCATACGCCACTGGGGCCGCACCTCCTGGACCCTCGGCTACCGCGGCAGCCACGAAGGACGGCTCATCTTCACCGCCGAAGTCCTCTACGTCAGCGTCCACGCGCCGGAGTACACCAAGATGGAGACGCCCGCCGAGATCCGCGCCTACATGGGGCCGGAGACCGCCTTGGACGAGGCGCGCGCCTGAGGCCGGACGCCGGCCTCACGCCGCTCCCCCGCTCCTTCTACACGCCCACCGCGCTCGACGTGGCGCCGCGGCTCCTGAACAAGGTCCTCGTCCGCGGCAGCCGTGCCGCCCGCATCGTCGAGGTCGAGGCGTACGAGGGCGCCAACGATCCCTCCAGCCACGGCCACCGCGGGATGACGAACCGCACCCGGACGATGTTCGGGCCGCCCGGACATCTCTACGTCTACTTCACCTACGGCATGCACCACTGCGCCAACGTCGTCTGCGGCGAGGACGGTCTCTGCTCCGCCGTCCTGCTGCGCGCCGCCGCACCGCTGGACGGCGCCGGCGCCATGCGCCACGCACGCAACGCGGCCAGCCGCAGGCGTTCCGCCGAGCCGTTCCGCGTGGTCGATCTCTGTTCCGGTCCCGCCCGCCTGTGCCAGGCCTTCGGTCTCGACCGGCGCGTCGACGGAACCGACCTGGTCGCGGCATCGGGTACCGCCGGTCGCCTGCCCATCGCCATCGTCGACGACGGCACGCCGCCACCCGAGAACCCGGGACGTAGCGGCCGCATTGGCGTCACACACGCCCCGAACCGGCTCTGGCGGTTCTATGTCGCCGGTGACCCGAACGTGTCCAGGGGACCGCGCGCCTGAACCTTAGCCACCGTCCCCGCTCATGGCGCGCAGCCGCACCACCAGGCTCGACGTGTCCCAGCGCAGGCCGCCGAGCGCGGTGACCTCGCTGTAGAACTGGTCGACCAGCGCAGCCAGGGGCAGGTGAGCACCGTTGCTGCGCGCCTCCTCCAGCGCGATGCCGAGGTCCTTGCGCATCCACTGGACCGCGAAGCCGTAGTCGAACTTGCCCTGGACCATCGTCTCGGCGCGGTTGTCCATCTGCCAGGACCCCGCGGCGCCGGTCGAGATGGCGCCGATCACCGCCAGCGGGTCGAGGCCGGCCTTCTCCGCGAAGTGGATGCCTTCCGACAGGCCCTGGACGATGCCGGCGATACAGAGCTGGTTGACCGCCTTCGTCAACTGGCCGCTACCGGCGGGACCGAGCAGGGTGACCGCACGGCTGTAGCAGCCGATGACCGCGTTCACCCGCTCGAAGACGTCCCGTTCGCCGCCGCACATGACGGTCAGCGCGCCGTTCTCGGCGCCCGCCTGGCCGCCCGAGACCGGCGCGTCGACGAAGCCGCAGCCCTTCTCCGCGCAGGCGCCGGCGAGTTCCCGGGCGAGCTGCGCCGACGCCGTCGTGTGGTCGACGAGGACGCTGCCCGCGACCATGCCCTCGAGTGCGCCGACGGATCCCAGCGTCACGGCCCGCACGTCGTCGTCGTTGCCGACGCAGCAGAACACGAACTCGGCGCCTGCCGCGGCCTCGGCCGGCGTCGAGGCGCTCCTGCCGCCATGCTCTCCGACCCACTGCTCCGCCTTGGCCGCCGTGCGGTTGTAAACGGTGACGTGATGTCCGGCTGCCGCCAGATGGCCAGCCATTGGATAGCCCATGACTCCGAGTCCGACGAACGCGACGTCTGCCATACAGCACCCCTCCCCAGGCGGCGAGCCGGGCCGCCTGAACTGATCGATGAGGCGCGATCTTAGCTGTCCCGAAACGAAAAGGGCGGGCGCCCGAAGGACGCCCGCCCGAGGAGCGGAGGCTTGCTGCCAGCGCGTTCAGTTCCGAGCGCGAGGACCGCGGCCGCCAGGACCGAAGAGCCCCCGGAAACCGCCGCGACCATTCTCCTGCAGAGCCTCCCAGCGAATCCGCTGGTCACGGTCGAGCAGCCGCGTCGCGTCCTCGTGCGCCTGGACTCGCGACTCTCTCAGTTGACGCGCAACCGCGCGACGGTCGAGCTCCAACTGGCCGACGACGGCCGGATCGGGGTTCTCGAGGTTCGCCTCGGTCTCGAGACGTTCCGTGATGTCGCGCATCTGACGCATCAGAGGCCGCACGCCCGCTTCGTGTTCCTCCCGCAAGCGCCGCCAGTCTTCCTTCTGATCCTCCGTCAACTGGAGCACTCGAGCCATGCGCTCGGCGTCGCGCTCCGCGAAGTCGCCGCGGGCGCCTCGCCTGGACTGGCGGTCTTCGCCCTCCTCGGCTGCGGCGAAGCCGGTCGCGGCCACGACAAGCAGCGCGGGCAGCAGGGTGCGGGCGATACGGATCGAACGGTTCAGGGTTGTCTTCATTTCGAGCACCTCCTCTTAGGGGTGTGAGGGATCAAACGTGAGAAGACGGTACGGGGTCTCGTTGGGGCAGTCATCAAGCCGGTGCAAGATGTTTGTAACGCGTGTAAAGCCTCTCGCCGACGCGGTTTCAGCGGCCCTGGCTGTAGCTACACTGACTCCCGATGGCAGTTCGGCGCATCTCCGGCCGCGGGAAGGCCTCGAGCGACCGCTGGCTGCTCGTCATCGCTCTGCTCGCCGCCGTCCTCCTGGCGGGGCTGGCGGTCCTCCAGTACTACTGGACCGGTGAGCTCAGCGACGCCGCGAACCAGCGGATGCGGTCGAACCTCGAGGAATCGAGCCGCCTCCTCGCCAACGACATCGACGGCCAGCTCTCGGAACTTCAGTTGACCCTGCTGCGAGCGGCCACCTCCAGCAGTCCTCGGGCGGCGCGCGGTGAAGAACGATCAGCACTGCTCGCAGACTCGCTCTCCCGGTTCCTCCAGGACTGGCGCCAAAGCGCCGACTTTCCGGCCATCCTCGACCGGACGCGTATCGTGTTCGCAGACCGCCGTTCGACGCGCGGGGTCTTTCGGTTGGACGAGGAGAGCGGCCAACTCCAGGCCGAGACCGATCCTGACGTCCTTGAAGAACTGGACCGTCTCCTGCGCCGACCTCGTAGTTCGGCGCCGGTGCAGCGGACAGACCGGCTGGTCATGCCGATTCCGGCCCGCGGTCGGATCGGGCCGCCCGGGTCGGCGGGCCTCATTGTGGCGACTCTCAGTACCACGGCCATCGAGGAGGAGATGCTGCCGGCGCTGATCGAGCGGCACTTCGGCGCAACCGCGGAGGGCGTCGCGCCCGTGCACCTCGTCACGGTGACCGACACGACGAGTTCCCCGCCCCGGCTCCTGTATCCGCTTTCCGGTAATCGAGCCGAGGACGGCGCGAGTGCGTCGGCGCGACCGGCCGACATTGAGTTCTCGGCGTTCCGCGCGGTCGGGCGCGAGAGTCGCCGTCGCTTCGGGCCCGGCCGAAGCCGGAGCGAACGGGCAGAACGGTCCCAGCCGGCGCTCGGGCAAGCCGGTGGACCGTGGCTGGTGCGCATCACGCACCGCAGAGGGTCGCTTGAAGCCGCCACCAGCGCGGCACGCCGGCGCAACCTCTACCACAGCTCCGGCGCCCTGTTCCTGATCGGCGTCGCCTTCGCCCTGGTCCTGGTGTCCGCCCGCCGCGCCCGGGCCCTGGCCGCCCAGCAGGTCGATTTCGTCGCCGGCGTCTCCCACGAGCTGAACACGCCGCTCCAAGCGATCCGCTCGGCGGGCGAGAACCTGCGGAGCGGGATCGTCCACAGGTCCGATGATGTCCGCGGCTACGGCGAGCTCATCGAACGGGAAGAGCGCCGACTGTCGCGGCTGGTTCAGCAGGCGCTCCAGTGGGCCGGCATCGGGCGGAGTACGGCGCGGAAAGCCACGGCAGAGATCGACCTCCGCGAACTGCTGCGCACCGCAGTCGTCGAGTCGAAGTGGTTTCTGGAGGAGAACGGCGTCCAACTCGAGCTTGAAGGGCTGGACGATCTCCCCTTGCTCCCGGGCGACCGCGACGACCTGATCACCGTCTTCATGAACCTGCTGCACAACGCGGCCAAGTACGGCCGCGGCGCCGACGGTGCGGTGCGGGTGAGAATCGATGCAAGCCGCGACGCGGGCCGACGACGAGTCACCGTCTCCGTCACCGACGGAGGTCCCGGCATCCCGAAGGCCGAGCAGCGGCGCATCTTCGACCCCTTCGTCCGGGGCCTCGCCGCGACCGAGAGCGGTCTACCCGGCTCGGGCCTGGGCCTGAGCCTCGCGCGCAACACGATCGAGGAGCTCGGCGGCTCGATCACCGTGGACAGCGAGCCCGGGCGCACGACCTTCCGCGTCGTAATGCCGGTGCACACTCCATGAGCGCGCGCCTGCTTCTCGTCGAGGACGAACCCAGCCTTGCCCGCACCCTGAGCGACCGGTTGACTGCGGAAGGCTACGAAGTCGTCGTCGCGGCCGACGGCCCGTCGGGCGAACGGTCGGCCAGGGACGGCGGTTTCGACGTCGTCCTGCTCGACGTCAACCTGCCAGGCAAGAACGGTTTCGATGTCTGCCGGGACCTCCGCCGGGACGGCATCGACATCCCCATCCTGATGCTCACGGCCCGCAACGAACTCGTCGACCGCGTCCTCGGGCTGAAGCTGGGGGCCGACGACTACCTCGCCAAGCCGTTCGAGACCCTGGAGCTTCTGGCCCGGATCGAGGCGCTGATGCGACGCAGTCAGGCCGAAGCGCCGACGTCGCCCACAGCGGCCGATGCCGCGCACGGCTACCGCTTCGGCAACGTCCGCGTCGACTTCGACCGCGCCCAGGTGTGGCGCAGTGGCGAGGACGGCGCCAAGACCGAGGTCGCCTGCTCGGCGCTCGAGTACCGCCTGCTCAGGTTCCTGATCGAGCACCGCGGCGAGGTCCACGACCGGGATCGCCTGCTCGACGAGGTCTGGGGCTACGATGCGACGCCGACTACCCGCACCGTCGACGTTCACGTGTCGTCGCTACGGCAGAAGATCGAACCGAATCCGGGACGGCCCGAGTTCATCGTCACGGTACACGGGCTGGGCTACCGGTTCGACGGCTGACGACGCGCAACCAGGCGCGATAACCTCCGCTGCTCCGCAGCAATCCGCCCCGGCCAAGCCGCCATGACCGACGATTCAGCCACTTCCAGGCCCCTCGACTTCATCCGCGAGCGGGTGCGGGCCGACGTCGCCGCAAGCAAGCACGGCGGCAAGGTCGTCACGCGGTTCCCGCCGGAGCCGAACGGCTACCTGCACATCGGCCACGCGAAGGCGATCTGCCTCGACTTCGGCGTCGCCGAGGAGTACGGCGGACATTGCAACCTCCGCTTCGACGACACGAACCCGACCGCGGAGGACACCGAGTACGTCGAGGCCATCGAGCGCGACGTACGCTGGCTCGGCTTCGACTGGGGCGGCGAGGCGCTCTACGCGTCGGACTACTTCGACCAGCTCTACGAGTGGGCGGTCGAACTGATCCGCAAGGGCAAGGCCTACGTCTGCAGCCTGAGTCCTGAGGAGGCGCGCGCCTACCGCGGGCGCTGGAACGAACCGGGCCGTGACAGCCCCTACCGCGACCGCTCCGTGGAAGAGAACCTCGAGCTCTTCGAACGGATGAAGAACGGCGAGTTCGCGAACGGGACGCACACACTGCGCGCGAAGATCGACATGTCCTCGTCGAACATGAACCTGCGCGACCCGGTCCTCTACCGGATCCTGCACGCGGACCACCACCGCACCGGCTCAAAGTGGTGCATCTACCCCATGTACGACTGGGCCCACGGCCAGTCCGACGCGATCGAGGGCGTGACCCACTCGCTGTGCACCCTCGAGTTCGAGGACCACCGGCCGCTCTACGACTGGTTCCTCGACCACATCGACGGCATCCACCTGCCGCAGCAGATCGAGTTCGCCCGCCTCAACCTGACCTACACCCTGACCTCGAAGCGCAAGCTGAGGCGGCTGATCGACGAGGGCCTGGTCGACGGCTGGGACGATCCGCGCATGCCCACGCTGACCGCGCTCCGCCGCCGCGGTTGCCCGCCCGAAGCGATCCGCGACCTCTGCGCGCGCGTCGGCCTGACCAAGAACGATTCGGTCGTCGACCTCAGCCAGCTCGAGTTCGCGATCCGGAACGAACTGAACCGGACGGCTCCGCGGACGATGGCCGTGCTGCGGCCGCTCAAGGTGGTGATCGAGAACTACCCCGAGGACCACGAAGAGGAACTCGACGCGATCAACAACCCGGAAGACGCTTCGGCCGGCACCCGCAAGGTGCCCTTCTCCAGGGTCCTCTACATCGAACGGGACGACTTCCGGCGCGACCCGCCGCGGAAGTTCTTCCGGCTCGCGCCGGGCCGGGAAGTGCGGCTCCGCTACGCCTACTTCATCACCTGCACCGACGTGATCGAGGACGACGACGGCAACGTCGTCGAACTTCGCTGCACCTACGATCCGGCGACTCGCGGCGGCGACGCGCCGGACGGTCGCAAGGTCAAGGCGACGCTGCACTGGGTGTCGGCGGCGCACGCGATCCCGGCCGAGGTCCGCCTCTACGACCGCCTATTCAACCACCCCAACCCGGCCGTAGCGCCCGGCGAGATCGACGATCACCTGAATCCGAGTTCGCTCGAGGTCCTGACCGACTGCCGCCTGGAGCCCAGCCTCGCCGAAGCCGAGCCAGGCGACCGGGTCCAGTTCGAGCGGCTCGGCTACTTCTGCGTCGATCCGGACAGCGAGCCCGGCGCGCCGGTGTTCAACCGGACGGTGACGCTGCGAGATACGTGGGCGAAGATCGAGCGGGCGCAGAAGGCGGCGGAGCGAGGCTGACGCCTCGCGCGACTTGCGAAGGCCGGCGGGGACGCCGGCGCACCCAGTGTGTTCAGTTCAGTTCGTCGAACCGCTTCTGCACCTTCTTCATCCGCTTCCCTGAGATCCCGCCGAGCGCCTCGATGGCGCGGCGGATGCGGGCGCGCACGAGGTCCGGGCCGAGGATCTCCATCGACTGGAACAGCGGCAGCGAGGCCGTCTCGCCCGACATGGCGACGTAGAAGGGGCGGGTCAGGTCGCGCAGACTGAGGCCGAGCGCTTCGGACAGGCGCCGGAAGTGGCCCTGGATGACGTCGGCAGTGAACTCCTGTTCGCGTTCCAGTACCCACAGCATGAACTGAAGCGCTTCGGCGACCTGAGCCTCTTCGAGCCCCTTCACCGCCAGCTTCTCCCGCTCGACCGTTGGCGCGTCGACGAACAGGAAGTTCGTCAGCCGGCCCCAGTCGCCGAGCGTCTCCAGGCGCGGCTGCGCGAGGGCGGCGATCGCGGCAAGCCGCTCCTGCCCCATCGACCACTCCCGCACGAGGTCCGCCAGGCCGTCGGCGTCATAGTCCTCGCGCAGGTAGCGGGCGTTCAGCCAGCGCAGCTTGTCGAGGTCGAAGACGGGGCCTCCGAGCGAGATGTCCTCGAGGTGGAAACCGTCCACGAGCTGGCCGAGGCTGAACTTCTCCTCGCCCTCGGCGCGGCTCGACACCATGAGACCCAGGAAGTTCAGGAGCGCATCGGGGAGGAACCCGGCGTCCCGGAACCAGGTGATCGAGGTCGGGTTGCGGCGTTTCGAGAGCTTCGACCGGTTCGCGTCGTTGTTGCGCAGGAGCGGCAAGTGACAGAAGACCGGCGGCTCGTAGCCCAGCGCCTCGAACAGGCGCAGGTGCTTTGGCAGGGAGTTGATCCACTCCTCGCCGCGGATCACGTGGCTGATCCCCATCGCGTGGTCGTCGACGACGCACGCGAGATGGTAGGTCGGGTAGCCGTCGGCCTTGAGGATCACCTGGTCGTCGATCAGCTCCCACTCGCGGCGGATCTCGCCGCGCAGGAGGTCCTGCATGACGCATTCGCCCTCGGTCGGCATGGCCAGGCGGATCGTGTGGGGCTCACCCGCCGCCGCCCGTCGCTCGGACTCGGCCACCGGCAGGTCCCGACACCGGCGGTCGTAGCCGGGGAAACGCTGCCGGGCGCGGTTCTCGCGGCGCATCTCGTCGAGCCGCTCCCGGGTGCAAAAGCAGCGGTAGGCGCTGCCCGCGGCGAGCAGGCGGTCGACCTCCGAGCGGTACAGGTCCAGCCGCTCGCTCTGGCGGTACGGGCCCTCGTCCCAGTCCAGACCCAGCCAGCGCAGGGCGTCGAGGATCGCCGCCTCCGATTCGCGGCTCGAACGGGCGCGGTCCGTGTCCTCGATCCGCAGCACGAACACGCCGTCGCGGCTGCGCGCGAAGGCGAGGTTCACCAGCGCCTGGTACGCGGTGCCGACGTGGGGGTCGCCGGTCGGCGACGGCGCCACCCGGACCCGTACCGGCACCGCGGTCTCCGCTCCAGACGCGCTCATCCGCGTGCCCTCTCGCGATACCGGGCAAGCAGCCGCCGGTGTACCTGCAGCTCGCCGTCGCCCGCGCCCGCGCGTTCGAGCGTCTCGACCACCTGCTCGATCCTGCGGGCCGCGTCGTCGTAGAGGCCGGCGCCGCCAAGGGCCTCGGCCAGTTCGAGCTGGAGTTGAATCATCAGTTCCCGCATCCGGGTATCGGAGGCGCCGACCCCGGCCGCTCGGTCGAGCCGCTCGAGAGCCCGCGCCACGTCGTTCTCCCGCATCGCCAGCATCGTCGTGACGAGCAGCATGTGGATGTCGGCCGGGTCTTCGGCAAGGACGCGCTCCGCCTCGGCGGCCGCCTGCCCGAACTGTCCGAGCTTGAACAGCGCGCCCGCCAGCACCGCGCGCCCGCCCGTCAGATCAGGATCGACTTCGAGGGCGCGACGGGCGGCGGCGACCGCCTCCTGTGGGCGGTTCATCCGATCGTAGACACCGGCCGCCGCGAAGTGCGCCTGGGCGTTGCCTGGTTCCAGTTCGATCAGCCGCCGGAGTTCCCCGAGAGAAGCCTGCAACTGACCCGTCTCCCGGTAGGTCTTGCTCCGGCGCAGTAAGCTCTCCGAATCCACGGCCAGCAGATCGACCTCGGCGCGGCGCGGATCGCGCTGGTGGAGCAGCGGCGGCAGATCCCGCGCGGCATGGGCGAGACGCCTCGCCCCGTCGCGGTCGCCGGCGCGGTGCCGGGCGCGCGACAGCATGGCGACGACCGCCTGGGTCTCGGGGCTCAACTCGTAGGCGCGTTCGAGGTGCCGCGTGGCCTGATCAACGTCGCCGCGCGCGAGGGCGAGCCGGCCGAGGCCGAGATGCGCCACCGCGTTGTCGGGTTCGAGACGCGCCGCTTCGCGGTAGTGGTCGTCCGCTTCGGCGGCGAGGCCGACCTTCTCCAGGGCAGAGGCGAGCCGGATACGGACTGGCGCGTAGTTTGGGTCGAGCTCGACGGCCTGGCGGTAGAGCGCCGCCGCCGCGGCCGGATCGCGCGCCTCTTCGACGTTCGCTCGCAGGTAGGTCCAGCGAAAGTCGCGAGGCGCCATCCGCGAGGCCTCGGCGTAGGCAGCCGCTGCCTCCTCGTCGAACTGGTGAGCGTGCAGCGTCATGCCGAGGCGTCCCCAGGTGGAAGCCGAGTCGGGTTCGCGGGCTGCCGTGGCGAGTTCCTTCTCGATGGCCGCGCGGACGCGGGGTTCGACGGCGGTGAGGTCGGGGGACGGGAGTTCGGCGGCGGATGCAGCGG
>VXUF01000077.1:57488-83656 GCA_009837085.1 Holophagales bacterium | reverse complement strand
AAGCCCATGAGCGCGGCAAAGCTCCTCATCGGCCTTCTCCGCGGAGGAGAGTCACTTCGCTGCCGCTGGCGGCGCCGTCGAACTCCTCGACCGAGCCGCCGGGCCAGGTCACCTCGAAGCGCTCAACGGCGGCCGCGTCGCCGAGGCCGATGTGGAGCGGCGCTTCGCCGCCGGTCAGGTAGCCGCCGAGCGGCAACACGAGGCGCCGGAGCGGTCGGCCGTCGACCCACGCAACGACCGAGGCACCGAGGGCAGTGCGCCGCACTTCCGGGTCGATCACCCGTAGCCGCACCCAGCCGGCGCCGGTTCGGGCCGCGGGCGTCGAGTCCGCGATCGTCTCGTTGCGGTAGATGCGCGCCGGACCCTCCAGGTTGCTGACCAGCAGATCCAGGTCACCGTCGCCCTCCAGGTCGAAAGGAACCAGGCCGCGGCTCACGTCGAGCGCCGTCCCGAAGTCGCCCGAAGCCGCACTCGCATCGGCGAAGACGCTCGCACCGTCGCCGAGCATCAGCAGGTTCGGCTCGGCGTAGCCGCGCCAGAACCAGCCGCTGCGCTCCGAGAGCGTCTCAGGACGCCGCTTCACCGCGCCGTTGACGACGGCGAGATCCAGGTCGCCGTCGTTGTCGGCGTCGAAGAAGGCGGTGCCGAAGCCCGTGTACGGCGTGCTCGGCGCCGCCAGGCCGGCCTCGGCTGCCCGGTCCTCGAAGCCGTCCGTCGACCCTGGTGAGCCGCCCAGGTTCACGTACAGCGTGTTCGTCTCCTCGATCAGGTGACTCAGAAACAGGTCGAGGTCCCGGTCGCCGTCGATGTCACCCAGTGCTATGCCCATTCCCGCCTCGCCTACACCGAACCGATTGTAGGCCGCTCCGAGCAGCACCGCGTCGTCCTCGAACATCCCGTCGCCCCGGTTGATCCAGAGCTGATTCGGGTCGGCGTCGTTGGCGACGTAGACATCGGGCAACCCGTCCTCGTCGAGGTCGGCGGCGACGACGCCCAGGCCGGCGTCCTCGATCAGCGAAACGCCGGCGTCGCGGCTGCGGTCGACAAAGCGCCGGCCGCCCTCGTTCCGATAGAAGACGTCGGCCTCGCCCTCGAACTGCTGCGGGCCGCAGTAGTCGACCCGTCCGCCCTGGACCTGGCACTCGCGGGCCTCGTTCCACTGGACGTAGCGGGCGACGTAGAGGTCGAGCCAGCCGTCGAGGTCCGCATCGAAGAACACCGCCGAAGTCGACCATTCCGGCGTCGCAACGCCGAAGGAGTCGGTGGCGTCCACGAAACGGCCGCTGCCCTCATTCCGGTAGAGAACATCGGCGCCGAAGTTGGTCACGTAGAGATCGAGGTCGCCGTCGTTGTCGATGTCCCCGGCCGCGGCGCCCATGCCGTAGCCCGGGTTGTCCAAACCCGAGCCTTCGGTCGCGTCGACGAAACGGCCGCGAGGGCGCTGCAGGTAGAAGCGGTTGCTCGCGGACTCGCCGGCCACGTCGCTGCCCGCGTTCGGGAAGTAGAGGTCGAGAAGGCCGTCGCCATCGGCGTCGAACACCGCGACGCCGCCGCCCATGATCGCCGGCATCGGGAACGTACCGGCCGAGCCCGTAGCGTGGACGAAGTCGAGGCCCGTCTCGGCCGTCACGTCGACGAAGTGGACGCCCGTTACCGGCGGCGGCTCAGACGACGGCGGTGCGGGCGCATCCGAAACGCCCCCCTCCGACGTACAACCAAGCAGCGCGACCGCGGCCGCCACAACGGCAAGCCCGCGCACTCAGTTCACCCCGGCCGCCGCGTCCGCCTCCAGCCGACGGTGCCGGCGGGCGTAGCGCTGGATCATCCCCAGCATCGTCTCCTCGTCATGGATGCCGCACAGCGGGAAAACGTCGAGCATCAAGGTCGGCACGCCCTCGACTCCGGCCGCCACCGCGCTGCGCGTGACCTCGGCGAGCCTGCGGCCGGCGGCGAGAGCGTCGGCGGCGCCGAGCGGGAAAGGAGCACGGCGCTCGAAGTCGCGCAGCAGGTCTTCGATCTCGCCCTGCTGCTCGTAGTAGGCCCCGAACGCGGCCTCCCGCCAGTCCTGTTCGATCGCCGGGTCCAGTCCGCGATCGATTCGGTCGTCCAGAACCACCGCGACCTCGCCGGCAAGGCGCGAGTCGGGCCAGCGATCGGGCGGATCGAAATCCACGTCCAGCGCCGCCGCCACCCTCAGCAGGCTCTCCCGCCGCGCCGGGTCGAGGAGCCGGCCGCGCTGGAAGTTCCCCACCCCGGTCAGGTCGATCGCCTTCCATCGCAGGTCGACGCGCTCCGCCGCGAGCGGCTCCGCGATCCGGGCCAGAACGCGGTGCGCCACGTAGCTCAGGCTGGAAGCGAAGTCGTAGTAGAGGAACACCTCGAGCGGCGCATCCCCGGCGGCCCGTCCGCCGTCTCCGCTCAACTCCCGAACCCCTCGGGGTTCGCGCTCTGCCAGCGCCAGGCGTCGACGCAGATGTCGTCGAGGCCGCGCTCCGCCGTCCAGGCGAGGTCGCGGCACGCCAGCGCCGGGTCCGCCCACACCTCTGTCGCGTCACCCTGCCGCCGTCCTTCGAGCACGGTCGGGATCTCCCGGTCGCTGGCCCGTCTCACGGCCTCGAGCACCTCGAACACAGTAACCCCGCTGCCGGTGCCGAGGTTGTACTCGGCGCAGCCGCTGACCGCCGCCAGGTGGTCCAGGGCCCGCAGGTGCCCGATCGCTACGTCGACGACGTGGAGGTAGTCCCGGATCGCCGTTCCGTCACGGGTCGGATAGTCCGTACCGAACACCCGTAGCCGCGGCAACCTGCCTACGGCGACCTGCATGGCGCCGGGCAGCAGGTTCTCCGGCCGGCCCCTCGGATCCTCGCCGATCCGGCCGCTCGGGTGGGCGCCGGCGGGGTTGAAGTAGCGGAGCGACAGGATCCGCCAGCCGTCCTCCGACGCCGCGAGATCACGCAGCATCCGCTCGACGCAGAGCTTGGTGTGGCCGTAGGGATTCGCCGGCCTGAGCGGCGCGCTCTCCGCCAGCGGGCAGGCGCCCGGGCCCGGATCGCCGTAAACCGTCGCCGACGACGAGAAGACGAGCCGGCGCACGTCGTGCCTGCGCATCGCCCCCAACAGGCTGAGCGTGCCGCCTACGTTGGTGCGGTAGTAGCCGAGGGGGTCCGAGCAGGACTCCCCAACCGCTTTCTTCGCCGCGAAGTGGATCACCGCCGAGCAGCCGACCTCGCCGAATGCCAGTTCGAGCGCCGCTTCGTCGAGCACGTCCCCTTCGACGAACCGCAACCCGCGTCCGGCTAGTTCCTCCACCCGCCGCAACGCCTCTGGCGAGCTGTTCGAGAGGTCGTCAATGACGGTTACGTCCCAGCCGGCTGCCAGCAGCTCGACGCAGGTGTGGCTCCCGATGAAACCGGCTCCCCCGGTGACAAGAACCCGCTCTGCCATGCAGCGGAGTCTATTGGGCGGTGCTACGATCCCGCGCCGGATCGAGGAGGAAACCAGGCCATGCAGACACCCGTTCGAGTCGCCGTCACCGGGGCCGCCGGTCAGATCGGCTATTCCCTGATCTTCCGCATCGCCGCCGGCGAGATGCTGGGGCCGCAGCAGCCGGTGAGCCTGCACCTGCTGGAGATTCCACCGGCCATGGACGCGTTGTCGGGAGTCGTCATGGAGCTCCGCGACTCGGCCTACCCGCTGCTGCACGAGATCGTCACGAGTTCGGAAGCCGACGAGGCCTTCGACGGAGTGGACATCGCGATGCTGGTCGGCGCGCGGCCGCGCGGGCCCGGCATGGAGCGCAAGGACCTGCTGCAGGCGAACGCGGCGATCTTCTCGGTTCAGGGCAAGGCTCTGGACGCGCGAGCAAGCCGGGACGTGCGGGTGGTCGTGGTCGGCAACCCGGCGAACACGAACGCCCTGATCGCGGCCAGCAACGCGCCGGGACTCGACCGGCGGCAGTTCACGGCGATGACCCGGCTCGACCACAACCGGGCGATCAGCCAGCTCGCCGAGAAGACGGGCGCCCACACGACCCGGGTGCGCCGCATGACGATCTGGGGCAACCACTCGGCGACCCAGTACCCGGACCTCAACCACGCCCTGGTCGACGGGCGGCCAGCGCCGGAACTCGTCGACGAGGCCTGGACCCGCGAGGACTTCATTCCCACGGTTCAGCAGCGCGGCGCCGCCATCATCAAGGCCCGCGGCGCCTCGTCCGCGGCTTCCGCGGCCGCCGCCGCGATCGACCACATCCGCACCTGGGTCCAGGGCACCGCGGACGGCGACTGGGTCAGCATGGCGATCCCGGCCGACGGCAGCTACGGCGCTCGCGAAGGCGTCGTCTACTCGTTCCCGGTGACCACCAGCGGCGGCGACTACTCGATCGTCCAGGGCCTCGACGTCGACGAGTTCAGTCGCGGCCGGATGCAGGCGACCCTGGACGAGCTGTTCGAGGAGCGCGCCGGGGTCGAAGAACTCCTCCCGTAGCCGAGCCGGCGCCGACCGGCCCGCTTCACCGTCTCTCCATCTAGCGGCGCTATGCTCGCGGCGTCCGCTTCCCATCGCACCCAAGACCGCCCGACACGGAGGACACGATGGACCAGACCCTCCACAACCGTTTGAACGCCCACCTCGGACTCGAGTTCGAGGCCGCGCACCGCTACCTGTCCATGGCGCTCTGGCTCGAGCGCATCGACCTGCCCGGCTTCGGCGCCTGGCTGCGCGGCCAGTCCGCAGACGAACTCGGCCACGCCCACCGCATCATCGATCACCTCGCCGACCGCGATCTCCTGGTGAAGATCCCCGAGATCCCCGCGCAGCCCACGGAGTGGAAGTCGCCGGAAGCCGCCGTCGCCGACATTCTCGAGAGCGAGCAGCGGGTCACGAAGGCAATCGAGGAGCTCTACGACCTCTCCGAGAAGGTCCACGATCGCGCCGCCTCGATCATGCTCCAGTGGTTCATCAACGAGCAGGTCGAGGAAGAGAACGTCGCCCGCACCCTGCTGGGAAGGCTGAGGCTGGTGGGCGGCGACGGGGTCGGTATGCTGATGATCGATCAGGAACTGGCGAAGGGCACCGTTCCCGGCGCTATGGCGGAACCCGGAGCGGACGGAGCCGAATGACCACGGGAGTCGAATGACGTCAACGGACCAGGAGCCCCAGACCCCGGCCCCGCAGGCGCCGAGCCGGCGGTACTCCAACTACGTCCTGGGCGTCCTCGTCCTGGTCTACGTCTTCAACTTCATCGACCGCCAGATCCTCTCGATCCTCGCCGAGGACATCCGCAACGATCTCGGCGTCAGCGACGCCCAGCTCGGCTTCCTCTACGGCACTGCGTTCGCCGTCTTCTACGCAATCTTCGGGATCCCGCTCGGCCGTCTGGCCGACATGTGGACCCGCAAGAGTCTGATCTCGATCGGCCTGGCCGCCTGGAGCCTGATGACCGCGCTGTCGGGCACCGCGCGCGGCTTCGTCTCGCTCGCGGCCTACCGGATCGGCGTCGGGATCGGCGAGTCGAGCGCCGGGCCGGCGGCGTTCTCGATGCTCGGGGACTACTACCCGCCGAGGCTGCGGGCCACGGTGACCGCGATGTACTCGAGCGGCGTCTACATCGGCGCCGGCCTCGGCATCCTGATCGGCGGTCAGATCGTCGACAGATGGAACAACGCGTACGCCGACGGCGGTGCACCGTTCGGCCTGGTCGGCTGGCAGGTCGCCTTCTTCGCCGTGGGCCTGCCGGGCTTGCTGATGGCGATCTGGGTATGGACCCTGCGCGAGCCGATCCGCGGCCTGCAGGAGGGCATCGTCACCAGGGATCACCCCGCGCCCTTCAAGGAACTGGGGAAGGAGACGGCCGCCATTCTGCCGCCGTTGACTCTGCTTTCCCTCCAGCGTGCCGGCGGCGCCCGAACAGTGGCCCGGAATCTGCTGATCGCGGTCGGATGCGCCGCTGCCTCCTTCGGCCTGATCCAGATCTTCGGCAACCCGGTGCAGTGGATCGCCCTCGCCATCGGTGCCTACGCCTTCCTGTCCTGGGTCCAGGGGCTGCGGCTGAGGGACCGGCCGACGTTTGAACTGGTCTACCGCTCGCGCTCGATGATCTACGGCATGTTCGGCTTCGGCTGGATGGCGTTCGTCGGCTACGGCCTTGGCTTCTGGGCGCCGACCTACTTTCGGCGGGTACACGACCAGAGCGCCGGCGAGGCCGGCCTGATTCTCGGAATCACGGCCGCCGTCGCGGGCTGGATGGGAGTCGCCGGAGGCGGCTACTTCTCCGACTGGATGAAGCAGAAGACGGCGAAGGCCCGGCCGCTCTGCGGGCTCATCATCGCCCTGGCCTCGATCCCGCTGGGCGCCTTTTTCGTACTGACCGAGAGCGTGACCACGGCCTACGTGGTCAACTTCGTCTACACGGTCATCGGATCGGCATGGATCGGTTCGGCCGTCGCCCTGGCCAACGACCTGGTGCTGCCCAGGATGCGAGGAACCGCATCGGCGTTCTACATCCTGATGGTGACCTTCGTGGGTCTCGCCCTGGGACCCTTCCTGATGGGTTGGTTGAGCACCACGCTCGAGGCCGGCGGTGCCGACTCCGGTCGCTCCCTGCAACTGGCGATGGTGGCGAGCCTGGGCGCGTATGTCCTGGGCGGGATCTTCTTCTGGCTCGCCGGCCGTAGCGTGGCCACCGAGGAGAGCAGCCGGATCGAGCGTGCGCAGGCCGCGGGCGAGGTGATCGAAGCCGCCTGACCCGGCTACGGCCTCAGCCTCGCCATCACCGGTGCATGGTCGGAGGCGATGAGCCCTTCCTTCTTCTTCCGGTAGTCGCGGTCGGTCTCCACCTCCTCGACCCGCTTCCGGACGGCTTCGGTCGCTAGCAGGAAATCGATCCGCAGGCCCAGGTTGCGGTGGAAGGCGCCGAACCGGTAGTCCCACCAGGAGAACTTGACCGTGTCCGGATGCAGTTCCCGGAACAGGTCCTGGAACCCGAGGTCGAGCAGCGCACGGAACCGCGCCCGCTCGGCCTCCGTGTGGTGAATCCCTCCCGCCAGGCGCTCTTCGTCGTGGGTGTCGAGTCGCGTCGGCGCGACGTTGAAGTCGCCGCAGAGGACCGCGGGCACATCCGGGTCGACCGAACCGCTCAGATAGTCCCTGAGCGAGTCGAACCAGGCCAGCTTGCGCGGATAGTCCAGGTGGTCAATGTCCTTGCCGTTGGGGCAGTACACGGTCGTGAAGTCGAGGCCCGCGGTCTTCGCCCGCAACAACCGCGCACCGGCCTCCTCTTCGCCCGGCAGGCCGTACTGCACCTCCTCGATCGGCTCGCGCGACAGAACCGCGACGCCGTTCCATGCCTTCTGGCCGCAGACGGCGGCGTGGTAGCCGAGCTCCTCGAGCTCCTTCCGCGGGAAGTGCTCTTCGGTCGCCTTCAGTTCCTGGAGACCCACCACATTGGGCCGCCGCGCCTTGAGCCAGTGAACGATGAACTCGAACCGCGCGCCCAGGCCGTTGATGTTCCAGGTGGCGATCAGCAAGCTGCTAGCTCCAGCCGCAGGAGCGGCCGGCGTTCTTCTCCCGTAGCCAGTCGGCGAGCGGGGCGAAGTAGTCGAGGATCGCCGTCGCGTCCATCTCGCGACTGCCGCCGATCGCCTCGAGCGCGTCCGGCCATGGCCGGCTGAGACCCATCGCCATCATGTCGCGCAGGCGGCTGCCGGCCACTTCGTTGCCGTAGATCGAGCAACGGTGAAGCGGCCCCTCGTAACCGATCGCCGCGCACAGGTCGCGGTGGAACTGGAACTGGAGGATGTGGGCCAGGAAGTAGCGGGTGTATGGCGTGTTGCCCGGCACGTGGTACTTGGCGCCGGGATCGAAGTCCTCCTCCGTTCGCGCCGATGGAGCGGTCACCCCCTGGTACTGCTCGCGCAACCGCCACCAGGCCGCGTTGTACTCCTCCGGCGGCGTGTCACCCGAGAACACGCCCCAGCGCCAGCGGTCGACGAGCAGTCCGAAGGGCAGGAAGGCGATCTTGTCCAGCGCCATCCGCATGAGGAGCGAGAGATCGGCCTCGGCCGGCGGCTCCTCGTCGAGCAAACCGATGTCGACGAGGTAACCCGGCGTGACGGACAGGGAGATCGTGTCGCCCAGCGCCTCGTGGAACCCGTCGTTCGCGCTGTCCCGGAACAGGGGCGGCAGCTCCCGGTAGCCGAGCTGGTAGTAGGTGTGACCGAGTTCGTGGTGGATCGTCGAGAAGTCCTCGGCGTTGATCTGGATGCACATCTTGATCCGGACGTCCTCGTCCAGATCGAGCTGCCAGGCGCTGGCGTGACAGACGACGTCGCGGTCTCGCGGACGGAGGAACTGGGAGCGCTGCCAGAAGGTGTCGGGGAGCTGCTCCATCCCGAGCGAGGTGAAGAAGCCCTCGGCGATCTCGACCATCTCCCGCTCCGAGGTCTGGCGCTCCCGGAGGATCTCCGTCAGGTCGTATCCGGCATCGGCGGCCTCCGGCGCGACGAGGTCGAACACGTTGGACCATGACTGCGCCCACATGTTGCCGAGGACGTGAGCCGGGATCGGGCCCGCAGGGTCCACGACGTCCGGACCGTACTCCTCCGCGAGCTCGGCGCGAACGTGGCAGTGCAGGTCGTCGTAGAGCGGCTTCACCTGCTCCCAGAGACGGTCCGTCTCCGCGGCGAAGTCGTCCGGCGGCATGTCGTAGCCCGACCGCCACATCGCGCCCGTGTCGTCGTAACCGAGGCCCCGAGCGCCTTCATTCGAGAGCTCGACGAAGCGCTCGTAGTCCGCCTTCATCGGCGGCGAGATCGTCCGCCAGCCCTCCCAGGCGTCGAGCAGCGCGCCGGCGTCCCGGCTGTTGTCGATCACGTCCTCCAGGTCATCGAGGGTCCGGCAGGAGTCCGGCCCGCTCGGACAGTGTTCGCCGGCGCCGTATGCCGCCTCCATCCCGGTCGTGATCTGACTCAGTTCCTCGATCTTCGCCTCGTCGGCCGGCGCGGCTATGGTCAGTCCACCCCGCAGCAGGTTGAGCTTGCGCGCCACCTCGTCCGCCTCCGACGCCGAGTCGTAGGTCGCCGCCTCCTGCGCGAAATCGATCGCGCGGGTCAGCGCCTCCGCCCCGGCCCGGGCCGCCAGGGCCGTCGTGTCCTCGTTGATGTACGTCGACTGCACCCAGGCCGCGCGGCTGCCGTCGTAGTAGTGATCGAGAATCGTCTCCTCGGCAGCCGCCGTGAACTCGGCCGCCGACGGCCGGGCTTCGCCCGAGCAACCGGCAAGCGGGACGACCGCCGCGGCGGCCAGGGGCAGGTAGAAGGGACGCAATCGGGTTTGAAGCGCAATCAGCGACACGGCGAGTCCTCCCAATCGGTTCCAGGCATCAAGCGGCCGGACCTGGGATCGACTCTATTCCAGGGTTCAGGGCCGGCACGCGCAACACCGGCTCCGTAGAATCCCGATCCGATGGCTCCGATCGTCATCGGCACCAGGGCGACGCCCCTGGCACGGATTCAGGCCGACCTGGTTGCCCACCGGCTCGGTGAACTGGGCGTGGACACGGCGGTCCGAGCCATGTCCTCCCAGGGCGACCGCAGCCTCGGGGGCAGCTTCGCCCAGGCCAAGGGCGTATTCACCGGTGAGCTGACCGCGGCGCTGCGCGACGGCTCCGTGGACCTCGTCGTCCACTCGCTGAAGGACCTGCCGGTCGAGGACGAGCCCGACCTGGTGATCGCGGCGGTCCCGGAGCGTGAGCGGCCGTTCGATCTGCTGCTGTTCGCGCCGGGCCTGGAGATCGCCGGAGCAGGAGAAGCGGGCGAAGCGGCGCCGGAACTCGCGACCCTGCTCGACGCCGGCGAGGACGCTGCCGGCCGGAGCGTGGCCGCGGCGGCCGACGCGTTCGCGCCGCTGCCCCCGGGGGCACGCCTTGGCACGTCGTCCCCGCGCCGGCAGGCGGGCGCGCTGGCGATCCGGCCGGACCTCGTCTGCTGCGCGGTCCGCGGCTCCGTCGGCCGCCGGCTCGAGTGGCTTCAAAGCGGTGCGATCGACGCCCTGCTGGCGGCGGAGGCGGGCGTCCTGCGCCTGGCGCGAAGCGGCGAGCTTGACGCGGCCGCCGGCACCATCCGGGGTTTCCGGCTCGACCTTCGGTCCTGGCCCTGCGCTCCCGGACAGGGCGCCCTGGCCGTGCAGATCCTGCGCGGAGGCCGGCTGGACGGACACCCCGCAATGGCCGCGCTCGACGACGCCCCGAGCCGCGCCGCGGCCTTCGCCGAGCGGTCGCTGCTCGGCCGGCTCGGCGGCGGCTGCCTACGGCCGTTCGGCGCTTGGGCGGACTCGCGCGCCAACGGCGCGGAAGGGACGGCGCTGCACGAGGTCCATGCGCTGATGGCGGCGGACGACTGGCGCGAGTCGGCTGGAGTCGGGGAGTCGCCGGCCACCGTCCACGCTGGGGCTTCGGCAGCGGACGGGGACATCGATCTTGGGGCACTGGCAGCCCGGCTCGAGCGGCGTCTCGCCAAAGTGGACGCCGGCCTTGCGGCCGGCGCGTCTTCGCGGCCGCCTCCGGCGGCGGCCCGCGGGGACGCCGGCGCCCCCCGTGTGGGGCGGCTTCGCGGGGCGTCGGCCGGCGCACCCAGTGGGGGGCTTCCGGACCTCATTGTGACTTCCGGTGCGACGACCGTGCGGCGCCTGACCCGTCGACTGGACCCGGCCGTCCGGGTAGCACCCCTGCCGGCAACCGCGGTCGAGGTCTTCGACATCCCCTGGCCGGCGGACCGCATCGATCTGAACCGCCCGCGTCGCCAGTGGCCCTGGCTGCTCGTTTCCTCGCCGACCGCCGCCCGCGTCGTTGCGGAGCGGGCGCTGCGCGAACCCGCCTGGGGGCGGCTGCCGTGGTGCGCGCTCGGGGAAGGCACTGCCCGCGCGCTGCTTGCGGCCGGCGTGCCGCCAAACCTGGCCGCGCGGGCCTCCGGCGGCGAGGAGTTCGCTCGCTACGCGGCCCGGGTGCTCGACCCGCGTTGCCCGCTCTTCGTGCCGCACTCCGCCCGCGGCGGAGCGCCGCTCGTCGAAGCACTCGAGGCGGAGGGCCGCCGGGTCACGGCCTGGGAGGCCTACACGGTGCATCCCAACGACGACCTCGCCTGGTCCCAAGGTTGGCAAGCGGCCCACGCCCGCGTACTCTTCACCGCTCCATCGGCGGTCTCCGCCTTCGTAGCGTCCGGCCTGGACTGGCCGGGAAGCTGCTGGGCGATCGGAGCCGCTACAGCCGCGGCGCTCCGCAGCGCCGGAGCCGGCAACGTGAAGTGCGCACAGGAACCGACCGCCGCCGGCATCGAACGCCTGTGGCTCGACGAAGTGGGCGCCCAGCCGAAAGCCAATCGCGACCCGAGGGAAACTGGATGAGCGCCGGACGAAGCAGCGAGGATCTCTGGGCGGAGGCGCAGCGCCACCTGGTCGGCGGCGTGAACAGCCCGGTGCGGGCCTACCGCGCGGTCGGCGGCACGCCGCCCTTCATCGCCGAGGCCGAAGGAGCGGTCATGCGCTCGGTCGACGGCACGAGCTACGTCGACTTCATCGGCTCCTTCGGGCCGCTGGTGCTGGGACACAGCCACCCGGCCGTCGTGGAAGCCGTGCGTGAGGCGGCCGGCCGCGGCACCTCCTTCGCCGCGCCGCACGAGGGCGAGGTCGAGCTGGCGCGGATGGTCAAGGAACTCGTGCCGGTCATCGAGAAGATCCGCTTCGTCAACTCCGGCACCGAGGCGACCCAGTCGGCGATCCGGCTCGCCCGCGGCTGCACCGGCCGCGACCTGGTGCTCAAGTTCGAGGGCTGCTACCACGGTCACGTCGACGCCCTGCTGGTCGAAGCCGGGAGCGGTCTCGCCACCTTCGGAATCGCCTCGAGCGCCGGCATCCCCTCGGCGACCGCCCGCGACACGATCGTTCTGCCGCTCGACGACGACGAAGCGCTCGAGCAGGCCTTCCGGCGCCACGGCCCGAAGCTCGCGGCGGCGATCATCGAGCCGCTGCCGGCCAACAACGGCTTGCTGGTCCAGCGGCCGGAGTACCTCCGCCTTCTGCGCCGCCTGTGCACGGAGCACGGCGCTCTCCTGATCTTCGACGAAGTGCTGAGCGGGTTCCGGGTCCCCGGGGTCACCGTCGGCGCCCAGCTCGGCATCGAGCCCGATCTCGTCACTCTCGGCAAGGTGATCGGCGGCGGACTGCCGGTCGGCGCCTACGGCGGATCGGCGGAGCTGATGGACCGGCTTACGCCGCTAGGACCCGTCTACCAGGCCGGCACGCTGTCCGGAAATCCGCTCGCCGTCGCCGGCGGGCTCGCCACGCTTCGCGCAGTGAAAGCTGACGACGGATGGCAGCGGATGGAAGACCTGGGCTCGCTGCTCGAGCGCGGACTGGGCCCCGTCCTCGACGCGAGCGGCCACCCCTACCGGCTCGTCCGCTGCGGTTCCATCTTCTGGCTCGCCTACGGCGACAGCGAACCGCCACGCCGGGCCGACCGCTTTCACCCGAACACCGCCGAGGTCTTCGGGCTCCTCCACCGCGGGCTGCTCGAACGCGGCTACATGCTCGCGCCGTCCGCCTTCGAGGTCGGCTTTCTGTCGCTCGCCCACGACGAGCACACCCTGACCGGTTTCGCAGGCGCGGTCGGCGAGGCGCTGGCAGAGATCCCGGCACCGTGACGTCCACGCCTCCGGCTGACCAGCCCGTAGCCGAGACCGTCGCCGGGTACTTCCGGGAGCTTCAGGACCGGATCTGCGACGCCCTGATCGAGGTCGACGGCGGCGCCTTCGACGCCCGCGAGCTGCGCGGCGAACGCGGCGGCGTCGCCCGGCCGCGGGTACTGACGGACGGCGACGTGATCGAGAAGGCCGCGGTCAACTTCAGCCACTCCCGCGGCGACTCGCTCCCCCTCGCGGCGACGGAACGCCGGCCGGAACTCGCGGGCCGGAGCTTCGAGGCGACCTCGGTCTCCCTGATCGTCCATCCGCGCAACCCCTACGCCCCGACCAGCCACGCGAACATCCGCTTCTTCATCGCGCATCCACCGGAACGTCGCGCGCCAGAAACAGCGGGGAACGAGGAGGAAGAAGGCTGGTGGTTCGGCGGCGGCTTCGACCTGACCCCGTACTACGGCTTCGAGGAGGACGCGGTCCACTGGCATCGCACCGCGGCTCAAGCCTGCGCGCCGTTCGGCGACGACCTCTACGCCCGCTACAAGGCCGCTTGCGACGACTACTTCTACCTTCCCCACCGGCAGGAGATGCGCGGCGTCGGCGGCCTGTTCTTCGACGACCTGAACCGTCTCGAGCGGCCCGCCGAACTCGACCCGTTCGGACGCTGCTTCGCCTTTGGACGCAGCATCGGCGACCACTTCCTGCCCGCCTATCTGCCGATCCTCGAGCGTCGCAAGGACCTGCAGTACGGCGAGCGCGAACGCGGTTTCCAGCTCTACCGCCGGGGGCGCTACGTGGAGTTCAACCTCGTGTACGACCGCGGCACCCGCTACGGACTACAGGCGCGGGCGCGCACCGAGTCGATTCTCGCGTCCCTGCCGCCGCTGGCGGCCTGGCGCTACGACTACCAACCGGAGCCCGACTCCCCCGAGGCGCGGTTGACCTCGGACTTCCTGGTCCGGCGCGACTGGATCTGACGCCATGCTCTATCCCCTCGAACCTACCGTCCGCGCCGAACCGACCCGCTGCAGCTTCGGCAACCGTGACTCCTGCTCCCTCTGCTCCGCCGACCGCAGGGCAATCGGAGTTCTTCTCGCCAACGTCGGCACGCCCGCCGCGCCCACGGCGCCGGCTCTTCGCAGCTACCTGCGCGAGTTCCTGAGCGACACTCGGATCGCGGAGCAGCCGCGATGGAAGTGGCTTCCCATCCTCTACCTCTTCGTCCTGACCACGCGGCCACAGCGGGTGGCCAGGTTGTACGCGAAGATCTGGACCGACGAGGGTTCCCCCCTGCTCGCCATCTCGCGCCGCCAGGCGGAGGGCATCGAGGCGCGGCTGGAACAGGAGCGAGCCGAAGGCGAGCCGCCGTTCCACGTCGCCGTCGGCATGCGCTACGGCGAACCGTCCATCGCCGCCGCCCTCGACGACCTGCGGCGCCGGGGCGCCGAGCGCATCCTCTTTCTCCCCTTGTTCCCGCAGTACGCGGCGGCGACGACCGCGTCGGCGCTCGACATCCTGCACCGCGAAGCGCGATCCTGGCGGCGTGTTCCCGAGATCCGCACGATCAACAGCTACTACGTCGACCCTGGGTACATCCGGGCGCTAGCCGCCAGCATCCGCGAAACCTGGGCCGACGGCGAGCCCGACCGGCTCGTCCTCTCCTACCACGGCGTCCCCAAGCGCTACATCGACAACGGTGATCCCTACCAGTGCCAGTGCCTGGAGACGACGCGCCTGCTGGTCCGGGAACTCGGTATCGACGAGGAGCGCGTGATCAGCTCCTTCCAGTCCCAGTTCGGCCGTGAACTCTGGATCGGCCCGAAGACGGACGCGCTGATGCGCGAGCTACCCAAAGCCGGCCTCAGGAACGTCGACATCGCCTGCCCCGGCTTCTCCGCCGACTGCATCGAGACCCTTGAGGAAATCGAAGTCGAGAACCGCGGCTACTTCGAGGAGTCCGGCGGCGAGCGCCTCCGCTACATCCCCTGCCTCAACGACCGCCCCGACCATCTCGACGCCCTTACCGACCTGATCCTCCGCAACACCCGCGAGTGGCGCAACGGCTGACAAGCCTGTGACAATCCGCGCGCGGAACTGAGTCAGAATCGCCCGATGGACAACTGTTGCGTCGTCGCAGCGACCTGGCGCTACGCCAGCGCGGAGGAGATCGCGCGGTACACGCTGCCCGACGAGCGACGGGCCGCGGAGATGCGGCGTCTGAAGCAGCGGATTGGCGCTCAGGGGTTGATCTACCTCGCCACCTGCAATCGGGCCGCCTTCATTCTCTCGGCTGAGCCAGGAGCGACGCTCGCCTCGTGCCGGCGGGAGCTGTTGCGGCTGCTGGCCGGCGAGGGAGCGGCGCGGCGGGTGTTCCGGAGCTGGGAGGGCGAGGGCGCGGTAGAGCACCTGTACCTGGTCGCGGCCGGCCTCGACTCGGCTCAGCCGGGAGAGCGGGAGATCCGCGGGCAACTGCGCGACGCGCTGGAGGACGCGACCGCCTCCGGCACAGTCGACCCGGAGTTGCGGCGCGTGGTCGAATCGGCCCTCCGGGCCGGCAAGCGGGTCCATCGGGAAACCGCTGTAGGCGCCGGCCGCACCTCGCTCTCGGAGATCGCGGCCGACCTCTTGACCGAGCGCGCCGCGGACAACCCGGGCCCGATCGCCCTCGTCGGCGTGGCCGCGATGACCGAGACCTGCACGGAGAGGCTGCGCTCTCGCGGCATCCCCCTGGTCCTCGTCAACCGCACCCGCTCGAAGGCCGAGGAGCTCGCCGAGAGAACCGGCGGCACGGCCCCGTCGAATGGACCCGCTCCAACCGTCGAGACGATGAGCCTCGACCAGTTCCGGAGCGCGGCTCCGGCGGTCACCGCCGCACTGTTTTCGACCGGCGCGCCCGGCCCCGTGGTCGATCGGCGCTCTCTCCTGGACCTCGCGGCGAAGAGCCGCGCCCGGTTCGGAGCGTCCCCGTTCGTGATCGACATGGCGATCCCGGCCGATGTGGCCCCCGGCGACGCGGAAGCCGGCGGCGTGGAACGGATCGGCATGGATCGGATCAACGAACTGGCCCAGCAGACCCTCCGCGACCGGCGTGAGCGCACGGCCGAGGCCCGGGTGCTGGTCGACGAAGAACTCGACGCCTACCGCGAGGCGATGGCCACCCGCTCGGTGGCCGGCGCGATCCGCGCGATCGGCGCCAAGTACCAGGACTCGCTGGGCGCCAACCTGGACCGCCTGCTGCAGAACGACCTGAAGGGCCTCTCGGAGGCGGAGCGGGAGGCGCTCCGGGAATGGACCGCCGTCATGGCGAAGCGCCTGAGCCACCTGCCGGTCGTGGGGCTGCGCGCGGTGGCGATCGAGATCGGTCAGGACGGCGTCGACGCCTTCCTCGCCGCCGCAGCGCCGGAGCTGCTTGAACAGCGGCGTGCCGGCAGGCGCTCCGAGCCATCGACCCACCTGGCGGCCGGCGAGTGAGCGCCGCGCCCACGGTGGAGACCGGGCAGGCTGCTGGCCCGGCCCGAAGCGTAAGCCCGCCGGCCGGGCCGCTGCTGCTCCGAACTCTCCGATTCGAGGACACGCCGCGGCGGCCGCTGTGGATGATGCGCCAGGCCGGACGCATCCTGCCCGAGTACCGTGCGCTCAAGGAGCGTCACGGCTTCGCGGGTCTCGCCCGCGACCCGGAACTGGCGGCCGAAGTGACCCTGATGCCGCTCCGGCGCTTCCCGTTCGACGCCGCGATCACCTTCGCCGACATCATGTCGCCGCTGCCGGCGCTCGGCGTCGACTTCCGCTTCGACCCGGGCCCGGTGATCGCCGAGCCGATTCGAAGCGCGCGGGACGTCGCCGCCCTGCCCGATCCCGACGACCTCGACGAAGCCGCGATCGCTCCGGAGGTCGCGGCCGCCCAGCGGATCGTGCGGTCCGAGCTCGGCCCGGAAACGGCGCTGCTCGGCTTCGCCGGCGCGCCCTTGACCCTCGCCGCCTACCTCGTCGAAGGCCGCGGTGTTCGCGACTTTCCCCGGCTGCGAGCATTCGCCTACCAGGAGCCGGCGGCATTCGACGCACTGCTCGACCGTCTCGGCCGACTCTGCGCCCGCTATCTGCTGAGCCAGCATGACGCCGGAGCCGACGCCGTGCAGGTCTTCGACTCCTGGGCCGGGCTCTTCCCGCGTGCCGAGTGGCGGCGCCGGGTCCGGCCGCATCTCAAGCGGTTGCTGGTACGGCTCGGCGAGGCCGCTGTTCCGCGCATTCTCTTCCTCCATGCCGCGCCTCAACTGGTGGACGACTACGCCGACCTGCCCTGTGAGGTGCTGGGCGTCGACTGGCGAACCGACCTCGGAGCGCTGCGCCGGCGGCGGCGGGACCTCTGCCTGCAGGGCAACCTGGACCCCGCGGTGCTGCTCGCCGGGGACGACGCCGTCCGGCGTGAGGCGGCAAGTCTCCTGCGGAGCCTGCCGAGACGTGGCCACATCGTGAACCTCGGCCACGGCGTGTTGCCGGAAACACCGCTTCAGGCGGTGCACACCCTGGTCGAGTCCGTCCACGCCGAGGCGGAGGACTCTTGAGCGAACCGCCGGCGGCCGGTCGCCTGATGGTCGTCGGCGGCGGGCCTTCCGGACTGGCCGCCGCCTGGAAGGCGTCCGTCGAGGCGGATCGCGCCGGCGCGTCGCTGGAGATCGTCGTACTCGAGGCCGACGACCAGGTCGGCGGCAAGGCGCGCACGGAGCACGCCGCGGACCTCCTGATCGAGACCGGCCCGCAGGGCTTTCTCGACGACCAGCCCGTGCTGCGGGAGATGATCGACGCCTGCGGCCTCAAGGGCGAGGTGCTGGCGCCGGAACCGGCGGCGAACCGCCGCTACATCTACCGCGGCGGCAAGTTGCGGGAACTGTCGCGCAGCCCGCTCGCGTTCGCCAGGAGTGGCCTGCTGGGTCCGCTCGGTCTGGCCAGGCTGGCGATGGAGCCCCTGGTGCGGAGTCGGCAGGACGGCAACACGGAGGGCGTCGCCGGCGAAGACGAGTCGCTGTACGACTTCGCCGCCCGCCGGATGGGCCGGCAGGCCGCCCGGCGCCGCATCGCGCCGGTCGGGGTCGGCATCTTCGCCGGCGCCGCGCGGAAGCGCTCCGCCGCCGCGGCGTTCCCGAGGCTGGTCGCGATGGAGCGGGCCTACGGATCGCTGTTCAAGGCGATGCGCGCCGGGCGCAGGCGTGGCGCTCCGCCACCCGGTCACCGGACGTTTCTTGAGGGCATCCAGAGCCTGCCCCGGGCGGTGGCCGCATTGCCCGGAATCGAGGTCCGCTGCAACCAGCGCGTGACCGCGATCGAACGTCGCGGCAAGGCCTTCACCGTCACCTCGTCCGCCGGCGACGTCGGCGCCGATGCGGTCGTCGCCGCGGCAGACCTGCCGGCTGCCGCGGACCTCGTCGACGGTGTCTCGGCCGCGGCTGCCGGCGAACTCAGGCAGATCGAGTCGCCGCCGATGGCGGTCGTCCACACGGCCTTCGAGGCCGGTGCCGCGGCCCACATCGAGCCCGCCTACGGCTTCCTCGTCGCCCGCGGCGAAGGCATCCGCATGCTCGGCTGCCAGTACGAAACCGCGACCTTCCGCGGCCGCGGCCCGGATGGCACGTTCCTGGCCCGCTCCCTGTTCGGCGGCAGCATCGACGCGGAAGCCGCCGACCTCGGCGACGTTCAGCTCGTCGACCTGACCCTCCGCGAACTGCGCCGGACGGCCGGCATCGACGCGGAACCGACCTGGACGAGCGTCGCGCGCTGGCCGCACGCGATTCCGCAGTACGCGCCCGGCCACCCCCAGCGGGTTGCCAGGATCGAAGCCGCCCTGGACCCGATCGCGGGGTTCCACCTGGCCGGCAACGCTCTCCACGGCGTCGGCCTCAGCCGCGCCATCGCAGTCGGCGCGGAATGCGGCGAAAGCGCGGCGCGCCAACTACTCAACTAGCGGCA
This sequence comes from Holophagales bacterium, assembly GCA_009837085.1. Taxonomy (GTDB): domain Bacteria; phylum Acidobacteriota; class Thermoanaerobaculia; order Multivoradales; family Multivoraceae; genus Multivorans. The sequence continues at coordinate 65,009 of VXUF01000077.1, read as the reverse complement.
GAAAGACTGGGTGCGCCGGCGTCCCCGCCGGCATCCGGCGCAAAGCGCCGGCTTCTGACCTTCTGCCGCGCGTAACGCCGTCAAACCGGGCTACACTCACCCGTCCCACCAGCTCAACACTCTCGGAGACTCTCCCCATGAAGGAAGCGCTGCAGTTCTACATCAACGGTGAATGGGTCGACCCGGTCACCCCGAAGACGATGGACGTGATCGACCCGTCAACGGAACAGCCCATCGGCCGGATCAGCCTCGGCAGCGCGGCCGATGTCGACAAGGCCGTGGCCGCGGCGCGGGCCGCCTTCGAGTCCTTCTCGCAGACCAGCCAGGAAGAGCGAGTCGAGCTCCTGGGCCGAATCGTCGCTGGCTACCAGGCCCGAATCGGCGAGATGGCGGAGACGATCTCGATGGAGATGGGCGCCCCGGCCTGGCTGGCCAAGGCCGCGCAGGCGCCCTCCGGCCTCGGACACTTCGCCGGCGCCCTGAACGTCCTGAAGGACTACGACTTCGTCGAGAACCGAGGAACGACGAACATCGTCAAGGAGCCGGTCGGCGTGTGCGGCCTGATCACGCCCTGGAACTGGCCGATCAACCAGATCGCCTGCAAGGTCGCTCCGGCGCTCGCCGCGGGCTGCACGATGGTCCTGAAGCCGAGCGAGGTGGCGCCGCTCAACGCCATCCTGCTCGCCGAGATCCTCCACGACGCCGGGGTGCCGCCGGGCGTCTTCAACCTGATCAACGGTGAGGGCCCTGAAGTCGGCGCCGCGATGTCGGCCCACCCCGGCATCGACATGATGTCCTTCACAGGCTCCACCCGCGCGGGCCGAGCGGTCGCCAAGGCCGCCGCCGACTCGATCAAGCGGGTCTCGCAGGAACTCGGCGGCAAGTCCCCGAACATCGTCCTCGAGGACGCCGACATCGACAAGGCGGTCAAGGCCGGCACCCGCCAGTGCTTCCTCAACAGCGGCCAGTCCTGCAACGCGCCGACGCGGATGCTGGTGCCGGCGGCCTCGCACGCCCGAGCCCTCGAGGTCGCCAAGGCCGCCGCCGAAGCGACCGCTGTCGGCCCTCCGGGACAGGAAGGTGTCGCCATCGGTCCGGTCGTCAGCAAGGTCCAGTACGACAAGATCCAGGGCCTGATCGCCAAGGGCATCGAGGAAGGCGCGGAGCTCGTCACCGGCGGCACGGACCGCCCCGAGGGCCTCGACAGCGGCTACTACGTCCGCCCCACGGTGTTCGGCGGCGTCAGCAACGACATGACGATCGCCCGCGAGGAGATCTTCGGCCCCGTGCTCTCCATCCTCCCGTACGAGACGGAGGAGGAAGCGATCCAGGTCGCCAACGACACCGTCTACGGCCTGTCGAGCTACGTCCAGTCCGGCGATCTCGACCACGCCCGCAGCGTGGCCTCCCGGATCCGCGCCGGCAACGTCCACATCAACGGCGCCCCCGCCGACTTCGGCGCTCCCTTCGGCGGCTACAAGCAGTCCGGCAACGGCCGCGAGTGGGGCGACTTCGGCTTCGAGGAGTTCCTCGAGGTCAAGGCCGTGATGGGGGCACTGCCGAAGGCGAGCTGAGACGCTCTCTCACGCCCGCCGCCCGAACCGACCGGCCGGGTCAAGCGCCTGCTCGACGCGGCGTAGCAGTTCGCCGCCGGTGCGGTAGCCGAGAACCGGCTGGTTCCCGGCGCCGGCCGGCGCGCGTAGCGCGAGCGCCGTGAGCTTCGACTGCGTGAGGGCGTGGTCGAGGGCCGGCAGGTCGGCGACGCGTTCGGCGGGCCAGGCGACGAAAGCCTGCTGGATGCCGGCGCTGTAGACCCTGGCCACTTGGGATGCGTCGAGGTCGGCGAGGACCTGTTCCAGGGCGCCGGCCGTGGCGGGAGTCAGGGGGAGCTTGAGCACAGAGGTGTCCGGCGAAGCCCACCCGAACTCGCGGCGAGTGCGCCAGTGCGTCACGTCGGCGTCGCCGGAGAGAGTGGCCACGTCCGTGTCGAGCAGATCAGCGGCCCGCTTCAGGCGCGCGTCCAGGGCGAAGCTGCGGCCGCCGATCCGGATCTCCAGGTCCCAGCCGGCCAGACCGTGGACCAGATCGAGGCACTCGATCTCCACCGCGCCGGCCCCGACGCGGCCGGCGGCCTCGATGGCCTCGTCGAGAGCCATGCCCGCGACGCGCAGGGTGGCGCAGCTTTCCGGGTGCGGAAACACCTTGAACGTGCACTCGGTGAGGACGCCGAGGCGACCCAGGCTGCCGACCATCAGCTTCGGCAGGTCGAAGCCGGCGGCGTTCTTCACCACCCTGGCGCCGCCGCGGACGATCTCGCCGCGGCCGTCGATGAAGGTCACCGCCAGCAGGAAGTCGCGCAGCCCGCCGTAGCGGAGCCGGCCGGGTCCGTTGGCGCCCGCGGCGACCGCGCCTCCGACGGTGCTGCCGGCGGCCACGAGCAACGGGTCGAAGGGCAGGTACTGGCCCTCAGCCGCCAGCCGCGCTTCGACCTCAGCGAGCGGCGTGCCGGCCAGCGCCGTCACGGTGTACTCGCTGGGCAGATACTCCGTGATGCCGCTGAGCGTCGACAGGTCGAGCACGTCGGCGCCTTCCACCGACCACAAGGCCGGCTTCGTGCCGCCGCCACGCGGCAGGACCAGCTCCGCGCCGCGTACGGCTTCGGCAACCTCGGCCGCCGAACCCGGACGGCTGGGTGCTCCCTTCATTCGCGCGAGATGACTCCCGCCGCCTCGAGAGGATGCGGAGCGTGGCTCAGCAGCGCCGGCGCCTCGGCGTCCGGGAACATCTTGCCCCGGTTCGCCAGTTCGCCGGGATCGATCGCCATGCGGATGCGGCGCATCGCGTCCAGGTCGGCCTCGCCGAACATCTCGCCGAGGTACTGCCGCTTCTCCATGCCGACGCCGTGCTCGCCGGTGATCGAACCGCCGAGGTCGATGCAGAGCCGGAGGATCTCGCCGGCCAGCTCTTCGGCCCTCTCCAGCTCGCCTTCGACCCGGCCGTCGAAGAGGATCAGCGGGTGCAGGTTGCCGTCGCCGGCGTGGAAGACGTTGGCCACCCGGATGCCGTGCTCCTCGCCCAGGTGCTGGATCTTCGTCAGCGCCTCGCCCAGGCGAGACCGGGGCACGACGCCGTCCTGCACGATGTAGTCCGGGCTCAGCCGTCCGACTGCAGAGAACGCGCTCTTGCGGCCCTTCCAGATGCGCATCCGGTCGTCCGGATCGCTGGCAATGTGCTCCAGGTAGGGCTTCGACTTCCGCACGACTTCCAGCAGCAGCTCACTCTCGGCGGCGACCTGCTGCTCCTCCCCTTCGAGCTCGACGATCAGGAGCCCTTCGGCGTCCAGCGGATAGCCGGCGCCCACCGCCGCCTCGGCGGCCTCGATCGCCAGGTTGTCCATGATCTCCATCGCTCCGGGCAACAGGCCCGAAGCGACGACCGCCGCCACCGCCTCGCCCGCCGCCGCCAGTGAATCGTAGGCCGCGAGCAGGGTGAAGTACGTCTCGGGCTTCGGCAGCAGGCGGAGCGTGATCTTCGTGGCGATCCCGAAAAGACCCTCGGATCCGACGAACAGGCCGACCAGGTCGGGGCCGACGCCCTCCAGGCTGTCCCCGCCGATCTCGATCACCTCGCCGTCCGGCAGAACCACCTCGAGACCGAGCACGTGGTTGCTGGTCATGCCGTACTTCAGGCAATGGGCGCCGCCGGAGTTGAAGGCCAGGTTGCCGCCGATCGTGCACACCGACTGGCTCGACGGGTCGGGCGAGTAGTAGAGGCCGTATGGCTCCGCGGCGTCGGACACGGCCAGGTTGACCACACCGGGCTCGACCACCGCCGTCCGCCGCACCGGGTCCACTTCGAGAATCCGGTTGAGCCGGTTCATCGCGATGACCACGCCGTCGTGGACCGGCAGTGAACCACCGGACAGGCTGGTGCCGCTGCCGCGCGCCAGGAAGGGCACGTTCGCGCCGGCGCAGAGCCGCACCACGTCGACGACTTCTTCCGCCGAATCGACCAGCACGACGGCCCGGGGTCGGGCCCGGAACGCGGTCAGGGCGTCCGATTCGTAGGCCGCCATGGGCGCGGCGCCGGTGAGAACGCGGTCTGGGCCGAGGCGCCGTGTCAGCGCGTCGAGGAAGTCGGCTGCGTCGGTCGTCGTCATGGATCGACGATCAGCCTACAACGTGATTCGGGCCTAGCCGCTTCGCGGCATCGCCCGGATGCCGGCGGGGGCGCCGGCGCACCCAGTGTGCGGCTCAGTCGCCGAGCGGCATCACGATCCAGAGCAGGATGTAGACGATGATCCCGGGGAAGGCGACCGAGAGGATCGAGACGAGGATGTAGAGCAGGCGGACCCCGGTCGGGTTCCAGCCCAGCCAGGCGGCGATGCCGCCGCAGACCCCGCCGATCAGGCGGTCGGACGCGGAACGATGAAGGGGGCGGGACTGGGTGGCTGTCGCGGTCACGGTCGGTTCCTCCTAGAGAGACTGCTCACGTTCAACTACGGATTCTGTGCGACCTGGGTTCCAGGTCGCCAGCTTCGGCCGACTCATAGACGATTACGCATAGGATGAGTCCGATGGCCGAGCAAGAGCAGGCTCCGGAACGGCTCGGAACGCTCCGGAGCCTTGCACAGGCTGTCCGCTCCTGGCGGACCCTGTCGGTCGTCCTGCTCTCGTTCTCGTCGGGCATGCCGCTTGGGCTGGTCTGGATCGCGATACCGGACTGGATGCGCGACGCGGGCATCGACATCCGGCTCGTCGGCCTGTTCACCCTTGCCCAGGCCCCGTGGACGTTCAACGTGGTCTGGGCGCCGCTCATGGACCGTTTTCCGCCGCCCTTCCTTGGCCGGCGACGGGGATGGGCCGCGATCGCTCAGGTCGGTCTGCTCCTCGGCACTCTCGGCCTTTCCGGCGTCGGCGATCACCCGGACGTCCCCTGGCTAGCCCTGGCTCTGACCCTGGCGATCGCCATGGCGGCCGCGTCCCAGGACATCGCGGTCGACGCCTACGCCGTGGACGTGCTCCGCAAGGAGGAACAGGGAGCCGCGGTCGGCGCCCGGATCGGGCTCTATCGGCTAGCCATGCTCGTCGCCGGTGGAACCGCCATCACGGTTGCCGGCAGAACCTCCTGGCCACTCGTCTGCGTCGGTCTGGCGGCGCTCTACCTGCCCATGCTGGCAATCACCATTCGGGCACCCGAGCCGAAGAACCTGCCACCGGCTCCGAAGACGCTCCGGGATGCTGTCTGGCAGCCCTTCCTGGGCTTTCTCTCCCGCCATCGAGCGGTCGAGATTCTCGCCTTCGTCATCCTGTTCAAGTTCGGCGACAACATGGCCCAGGGCCTGCTCCGCCCCTTCCTGGTCGACATGGGTTACTCAGCGGACCATCGTGGCGTCGCCCTGGCCACGGTCGGCACGACAGCGACGATCGTCGGATCGATCGCCGGTGGCCTGGGGACCAACGTGATGGGCCTCGGCAGAGCGCTCTGGATCTTCGGGCTTCTCCAGATCTTCTCCAACGTCGGATACATCCTGCTCGCGAACTTGCCGATGCAGCCGAGTCTCCTCTATGGCGCCATGGGCTTCGAGTCCCTATGTCAGGGACTTGGCACCGGCGCCTTCTCCGTACTGCTGCTGCGCATGACCCAGAAGCGCTTCTCGGCTACCCAGTACGCACTGTTCTCCACCCTGTTCGGAATGGGACGGATCGTCTCAGGGCCCGTCGCCGGCTTTATGGTCCACTCCGTGGGGTGGTCCAACTTCTTCCTGCTGACGATCCCGCTCGGCCTGCCCGGCCTCTACATGCTCAGCCGCTTCGTCAAGCCGAGCCAGCGTGAGCCGGCGTTCGAGGTTCGCCGCCACGAGGCGCTGCCGCCGCGGTCGCCGGCCCAACTCGCTGCCCACGGCGCAACATACGGCGGTCTCACGCTGGTCGGAGGCGCCCTCCTGCTCACGGGTCTGGCCGCCCTGGAGGCAGTGCGCGCCGGCGAGTTCGCCGACTTCGGATTCGGATCGGCGCTGCTCGCGATTGCGACCCCGTCCGACATGTTCGGCTGGATCCAGTTGGCCGGCCTGATCGCGTTCGGCGCCGCGATCGGACTGTTCGCCGCGGCGGTGCAGGCGGCACGCCATGGGGACGGAGCCGCACTGGCGGCGGCAAGTAACGAACCGTAGGGCTTATCGCGCGACCTGGCCCGTCCGCAGCGCACGCTGCATCGTCGTCGGCTCGTCGGGGTAGAGCCCGGCGACGTACTCGCCGTAGCCGTTGAAGATCGGCGTGTCGAACGGCTGGCTGTTGTGCAGCCAGTGCGAGGTCGCCTGGCTCCAGCGCGGGTGCGGAATGTTCGGGTTCACGTTCGAGAGATACCCGTACTCGTGGGGCTGGATCTGCCAGAAGATCTTCGGCTCCTCGGCCACGAACTCGATCTTGACGATCGACTTCGCGCTCTTGTAGCCGTACTTCCAGGGCACCGCGAGCCGGAGCGGCGCACCGTGCTGCTTGACCAGAGGCTCGCCGTAGATGCCGGTCGCCACGAAGGCGAGTTCGTTCATCGCCTCATCCAGCCTCAGGGCTTCGAAGTAGGGCCACTGGTACCAGTGGGCTTCCCTGACGCCCGGCATCTCGTCCCGCTTGAGAGCGGTGAAGAAACGCACATGCTTGGCCGACGCCTTGGGCGCAGCCTTCTCGATCAGCTTGCTGAGCGGAAAGCCGCTCCAGGGCACGTTCATGGCCCAGCGCTCGACGCAGCGGAAGTGGTACAGGCGCTCCTCGTGCTCGAAACCGAAGATGTCGTCCAGATCGAGCGTCATCGGGTTGTCGCACAGGCCCGTGACCTCGACCTTCCACGGCTCGACGGTGAACTTGCCGGCGAACTTCCACACCGGGCCACCACGGCCGGGCAGGAACTCGTAGAAGTTGTTGTGGCTGCCGGCCGCCTCCCGCGGCGTCAGGTCGCCGCCAACGCTCTCGGGCGGACCCGCGAACTTCGTGTTGCGCTTGGGGCGCGCGCTGAGCTCGGCGCCGTAGACATCGGGCCGCTCGAGGGCCGGCTTCAGCTTGTCCTCGATCGGAGGCGCCGGAGGAGGCGCCGGCACCTGCTGGCGGAGGCGGAACTGGGCGGCCAGGGGCGACGCGCCGGCAATACCGACCGCGGCCGCGGCCACGAACTTGCGCCGGTCCATGTAAACCTCCCGCGGCGTCGCCTCGCGGCTCGGCAGCGCGATCCCGGAGTCGGAGGGGAGGTAACGGGCAGGGTCGTACTTCTTGATCCACATCGCATTGGATCCGAACGGGACGGCCAGAGTCGCTATTCCGTTCGGAGTTTCCTCCTGTTCTCCTGCGCTCCGCGACCGGGCGCTACGTTCAAGCCTACCAGCCGGGCGCCGCCCCGGGGATTATAACGGAGCGTTGACAGAGTAGGCGTGTTCGGGCTACGGTTCGGCGCATGACTGAGGCAAAGACGGGACGCGGGACGCGGGACGCGGGACGCGGGACGCGGGACGCGGGACGCGGGACGCGGGAC
>VXUF01000077.1:16185-57478 GCA_009837085.1 Holophagales bacterium | reverse complement strand
CGGGACGCGGGACGCGGGACGCGGGACGCGGGACGCGGGACGCGGGACGCGGGACGCGCCGGAATTCTACCCGCCGAACCGAACTGGAAGAATCGGACGCTGTTCCACGGCGACAACCTCACCTTCCTGCGAGCGATGAACTCTGAGTCCGTGGACCTCATTGCCACCGATCCGCCGTTCAACAAGGGGCGGGACTTCCACGCGACGCCGAGCAGCCTCGCGGCCGGGGCGAAGTTCCAGGATCGATGGACCTGGGAGCGGGATGTCCACGAGGAGTGGGTAGACGAGATCACGGACGACCATCCCGGTTTGATGCGAGCAATCAACGGGGCACGGGACACGCACTCAGACGGCATGGCGGCATACCTCTGCTTCATGGCTGTACGCCTACTCGCCATGCGTCGCGTGCTCAAACCAACAGGCACGATCTATCTGCACTGCGACCCCACCGCCAGTCACTACCTGAAGGCCGTCATGGACGCCATCTTCGGATGGCGGAACTTCCGTAACGAGCTTGTCTGGTGCTATGCGGGTGGAGGCATCCCAAAACGCGACTTTCCTCGCAAGCATGACTACATCTTGCGCTACACCAAGACCGCCGATTATCACTACAGCCCGGTCTATCGACCCTATTCGGCTGGCACTCAACAGCGCGGGAGAACCGCCGTCAAGGGCAAGTACTTCGAGCAAGGGTTGAATCCGAAGGGAACTCCGGTAAACGACTGGTGGCCCGATGTGAAGCGAATAGCCAGTCCGACCGACCCGGAGAAAACGGGCTGGCCGACGCAGAAGTCACTAGAGCTTTACGAACGGATCATCAAGGCTTCTAGCAATGAAGGTGACGTGGTGCTTGACCCCTTTGCGGGCTGTGCCACCACGCTGGTAGCGGCCGAACGGCTCGGCCGTCAGTGGGTAGGAATCGACATCTGGAATGATGCTCACCAGACCGTTATCGACCGACTTGAGAAAGACGCACTGCTCGGTGACTTCAAGCTGGGCGATATTCCGCTCATAGCAGACCCGCCGGAACGGACGGACGACGGTGAAACCTCCGCCCCGTTCCTCCGAGTCAAGGTACGGGTGAAGGAACCGGACGGACCACGATGGACGCGAGCGGAGATGTACGAATACCTGCTCGAACAGCACGGCCCACGCTGCCAGGGTTGCGACCGGGCGTTCGACGATCCCCGCTACCTGGAACTGGACCACAACACGCCGCGCTCGGACGGCGGGATCAACCACGTCTCGAACCGCATCCTGCTTTGCGGGCCGTGCAACCGGCTGAAGAGCAACACCTACACGCTATCGGGGCTGCGCCGCGAGAATCAGAAGCGCGGCTACATGGCGGCCGGCTAGGCGACCAGATCGGCGTAGCGGAGTCTCCGGTTCGCCATGCCCCGCACCATCTCGACCATCTGCTCCATCGTGTCGAGGTCGCGGACGTTGCGCCGCCAGACGAACTCATCGACGTAGCGGTGCAGGTGCTTGAAGCTCATCCGGTGGTACTTCCCGACGAACCCGCGCTTGAACATGGACCACAGGGACTCGATCGTGTTCGTGTGCACGTCCACGGAGCGGACGTACTCGCCGAGGGAGTGCCGGACGGTACGGTGCATGTACGTCTCCATGAGGTCGCCGTAGCCGCCGTGATCGTCGGTGTAGACGCGGCTGCCGTGCTTCACGCTGGCCTCGACGAACCGGGTCAGGGTCTTGCCGTCCGTGGAGTCGATCGGAGCTGCAACCGCTTTGCCGTCGCGCGAGATCGCCCCGATGACGGGCTTCTTGCCGAAGAACGACGACGAGCCGCCGCCGTCTCCGTCCCGGAAGCGGTCGCGGTCCTTCTTGTGTCGATTCTTCTGCTTGCCGCCTACGAACATCTCGTCCACCTCAACGATGCCTTCGAGCTTTGAGAACGAACCGTCCTTGAACGCCGCCCGGATGCGGTGGAGAACGAACCATGCGGACTTCTGCGAAATGTCGAGGGCGCGGTGAAGCTCCATGCTGGAGACTCCCTTGAGGTTCGCCGCTTCGAGGTAGATCGCATACAGCCAGGTCAACAGCGGAAGCTTGGACGCCTCCATGACGGTGCCGACCTTGACGCTGAAGTACTTCCGGCAGTCCGTGCACCAGTACGGCATGAAGCGATGCGAGGCTTCCCGCGTCCGATTGCCGCCGCAGCGCGGGCAGTGGCGCTCGTTACCCCAGAGGGCCGACTCGAACCACTTCCGGGCCGCTTCTTCGTTGGGAAACAGCCGATGCAGCTTGAACAGTGAGATGCCCTCGCGGTAGTGCTTGCCGGGAGCTTTCTGGGTGATCTCGGTCATTGTCGGGTTCCTCCGTCCGGTGTGGTGAACACCCTACCGAGAATCCCGCTGTTTGTCAACGTTTAGTTATAATCCCCGCCGCCCCACCACGTGTCCGGAGCAACCCTCCGCCCACGCCCGCTGAGGCGATCGAGCCAGAGGGCGAGCCGGCGCAGGCCGGTCCCCGCCATCCACCGCCAGAGCCGGCTGAGACGTTTCGAGTAGTCCCGGTTGTAGGGGCAGACCCGGACGCAGATCGAGCAGTCGGTGTTCTGGTTCGACCAGAACCGGAAGCACTTCTCGGCGTCCGTCGTCCACTTCCTGACGCCGCGGATGTTGGAGATGTTGTAGACGCGGTCCGACGGCGCGTCCATCGCGATGGCCTTCGGTGGGCACGCATCCGAGCATGCGCGGCACACTTCGCAGGTCTCGCGCACGCCGAAGCGCCGTGGACGGTCGTGCGCCAGAGGCATGTCCGTGAAGATCTTCCCGAGCCGCACCCTGGGGCCGAACTCCCTGGTGATCAGCAGACCGTGACGGCCGTACTCGCCCAGCCCCGCCTTGATCGCCAGCGGAATCGCCAGAGCCGTGTCGTTCATCGTTGGCACCGCGGCGTAGCCCATGTTCAGGATGTACTGGGCGATCGCGAGCAGCACGACCGTGTCGCTGCTGTAGCCGACGCCCGTCGCCGTCCCGCTCAGGGCCGACGGCACGGTCTGCACCAGCTTCCGGTCCATCGCCTGCGCGATGACGACGACGTTCCCGAGTTCGCCCGAAAGCTCCTGGGGCTTCTCCGTCTCGGTTTCCCTCGAGTACGCGTGCGTGTACACCCAGCGCTCGTCATGTCCGGTGATCCCGACCAGGTCGGCGCCCAGCGCGCGGGCGGCGGTCTTGAGATCGACGGCAAGCCGGGCGGCGAGGACCTCTTCCGGCTCGTCGCTCTCGTCTGGCGGACCCGGACCGTCCCGGAGCACCGTGTAGGGGTCGAGGAACCCCTCGCGACGGTCGGCGCCTTCCCTGAACTCCGCGAACAGATCGGTTACGTGCCAGGAAGCGTTGCGAAGCGCGTAGTCGCGCCGCGTGAACCCTTCGACCGGGCGCCAGCGCAGCTCCGGCGTACGGTACGTCTCGTAGAACATGTCCGAGCGGGAGGTCCTCACCTCGGGGTCCCAGAACGAGCGGCAGAAGACGTCGTCCTTCTGCGAGAAGCGTTCGAAACCCGCGCCTACCTCGAACCCCGCTTCCGCGTCGCTGACGGGGCGTTCCATGGGCGTCAGACCAGGGCCTCGATGAACTGCGCCGCCCACTCGTGCACGGAGTGCCGGCGCACGACCTCGCGCATCGCCTTCATCCGTCGCGACCCGTCCTCCGGGTCGAGGGTGACCGCCTGCTCGATCGTCGCGGCCATCGCGTTCACGTCGTGCGGGTTCACGAGCAGGGCGTCCGGCAGCTCGGCGGCCGCGCCCGCGAACTCGCTCAGCACCAGGACGCCGTCGTCCTCCAGCCGGGTGGCGACGTACTCCTTGGCCACCAGGTTCATGCCGTCGCAGAGCGGCGTCACGAGCATGACGTCGGCGACGAGGTAGAAGGCGATCAGCTCCTCGAACGGCAGGTTGCGCCGGAAGTACTGCACCGGCACCACGCCCAGTTCGCCGTACTCCCCGTTGATCTGGCCGACGAGTTCCTCAACGTCGCGGCGCAGGATCTGGTACTCCGAGATGCGCTCTCGGCTCGGCACGGCGACCTGGACCATGACCGCGTCGCGGATCGACCGGTCCTCGCGGCCCAACCACTCGAGGAACGCCTTGAGCCGCAGGTCGATGCCCTTCGTGTAGTCGAGGCGGTCGACCGAGAGGATGATCTTGCGGCCGCGGCGAAGCTGCTGAAGCTGCTCGGCCCGCTCCCGGATCTCGGGCGACAGCGCCGCGTTCGCGTAGCGGTCCGTGTCGATGGAGATCGGGAAGGCGCCGACCCGGATGTCACGCCCCTGGTAGCGAATCGTCTCGCCCTGAGGCTCGGCCTCGATCAGCCGGTCGGCGAGCCGCGTGAAGTTGTAGGCGCCGGCAGGGGTCTGGAAGCCGATCACGTCGGCGCCTAGCAGGCCCTCCAGCACCGCCCGCCGCCAGGGCAGGCGCAGGAACAGCTCGATCGGCGGGAACGGAATGTGGAGGAAGAAGCCGGAGCTGACATCCGGCCGCAGCTCACGCAGCATGCGCGGCACGAGCTGCAGGTGGTAGTCCTGGATCCACACGCGGCCCCCGGGCGCCGTCCGGCGCGCCGCCTCCTCGGCGAAGCGCCGGTTGACCGCGACGTAGGGGTTCCACCAGTGGCGGTGGTACTCGGGCGGCCGCACCGCGTCGTGGTAGAGCGGCCAAAGGGTCGAGTTGCACATCCCCTGGTACGAACCGGCGACTTCGGCCTCCGACACCGGCACCGCCACGTTCAGGATGTCCTCGTGGCGGAACGGCTCGGGCGCGTCGTCGGCGCCGCCGGTCCAGCCGACCCAGCACCCGCCCGCCTCCCGGACGATCGGCGACAGGGCGCTGACGAGGCCGCCGGGGCTTTGCGCCCAGCCCAGTTCCCCATCCACCTCCTCGCGGCGCACGGGCAGGGTGTTGGCGACGATCACGAGCTCCGACTGCTGAGCAGCCGGCACATTCTGGGAGGCCATCGGTTCCAGTATCGTAAGGGATCTCGGAGGCGGGCCGTGTGAACCAGAGAGCGCATCCTCCGCAAGCCGCATGGACACTCCTGGACGCGGGTTCCGAGATGCCGCCGCCGGCGTCGTGGGCCCTGTTCCTGGATGTCGACGGCACCCTGATCGAGATCGCGGACGCGCCCGACGCCGTCCACGTCGACGAGCATGTCGGCGGCCTGCTGGCCCGCCTTAGCCGATGTCTCAACGGCGCGCTGGCGCTTGCCAGCGGACGCCCCCTGGACGTTCTCGACCGCTTCTTCGCGCCGCTGGAGCTGCCGGCGGCCGGGTTGCACGGTCTGGAACGCAGATCCGCCGCCGGCCATGTGAACCGGACGGACGGAGCCCTTGCGCTCGGCCCGGCCCGCCGCGAGCTGGAGCGATTCGCCGCCGCGCACCCCGGCACCCTGCTCGAAGACAAGTCAGCGACGCTGGCGCTCCACTACCGGCGCGCGGCCGGCGCCGAGACGGCGGCGCGCGAGGTGATGGAGAGGATCCGCACCTCCCTGGGCCCCGCCTACGGAGTCCAGGAGGGCAAGATGGTGCTGGAGTTGAAGCCGCATCGCCCGAACAAGCGCACCGTCGTGGAGGACTTCATGGACGAAGCGCCGTTCCGCGACCGTGTGCCCGTCTTCATCGGCGACGACATCACGGACGAAGACGGATTCGCCGCGGCACAGAGCTACGGCGGCGCCGCGATCGTGGTGGGCCTTCAACGCGAAACCGGCCGCACGAGCAACGCGCAGTACGCCTTGAGCGGAGTGCGCGAGTTGCACCGCTGGCTGGAGGCGCTCGGCGAGAGGCTCGAGAGCCGATGACGAGGGACGGCGTCCGGCCGCTCGACGGCGGCGTGATCGGCAACTGCGGCTTCGGAGCGCTGATCGACCCGCGCGGCCGGATCTGCTGGGCCTGCCTGCCCCACTTCGACGGGGACCCCGTGTTCCATTCACTCCTGGGCGGCAACGGCGACAGCGATGTCGATCCGGAGGCTGGCGGCTTCTTCGACATCCTGCTCGAGGGATTCCGGGAGAGCGAGCAGCAGTACCTCGACAACACGGCGATCCTGGTGACGACGCTCCGCGACGGCAACGGCGCCGCGGTCCGGATCACGGACTTCGCACCGCGGTTCGAGCAGTTCGGGCGCTCCTTCCGGCCGACGATGATCGTCCGCACGATCGAGCGGCTCTCCGGCGAACCGCGGATCCGCATCCGGCTGCGACCCCGCTTCGACTACGGGTCACGCCGCCCGGAAGTCACCCGTGGCAGCAACCACATCCGCTACGTCGGGCCGGATCTGACGCTCCGGTTGACCACCGACGCGCCGGTCTCGCTGATCACCGACGAGATCTCCTTCGTCCTGGAGCAGCCTCTCACCCTGCTGCTCGGGCCGGACGAGAGCCTGACCGAGCCCGTGGACTCCGTGGCGCGAGAGTTCCGGAGCCGGACGGAAACCTGGTGGCGCGAGTTCGTGCGTCACCTGGCCGTGCCCTTCGAATGGCAGGAGGCGGTGATCAGGGCCGCGATCACGCTTCAGCTCTGCAGCTTCGAGGAGACCGGGGCCGTACTCGCGGCGATGACGACGTCGATTCCCGAAGCGCCGGACAGCGGGCGCAACTGGGACTACCGCTTCTGCTGGCTGCGGGACTCCCACTTCGTCGTCCAGGCGCTCAACCGCCTGGGCGCCACACGCACGATGGAGGGCTACCTCGGCTACATCACGAACCTCGCCGCGGCCGCCGAGGGCGGCGTGCTGCAGCCGGTCTACGGGATCAAGTTCGAGCGGGAACTCACCGAACGCACCGTCGACGGCCTGCCGGGCTACCGCGGCATGGGGCCGGTGCGAGTCGGCAATGACGCCTGGCGCCAGCTCCAGAACGACAGCTACGGCAGCGCGATCCTCTCTGTCACCCAGAGCTTCTTCGACCGGCGGCTGGTCAAGCCGGGCAACCGGCGGGTGTTCGGCTGGCTGGAGCAGCTCGGCGACCAGGCGGCCGGCCTGTTCGACCAGCCCGACGCCGGCCTCTGGGAGTTCCGGCAACGGAGCGCGGTACACACCTTCTCAAGCGTCATGTGCTGGGCCGCCTGCGACCGGCTGGCGCGCATCGCCAGGGTCCTCGGCCTCACCGACCGCGACACGCACTGGACGAACCGGGCCGTTTCCATCCGCCGGCACATCCTCACGAACGCGGAGACCGGAGGCCGTCTCGCCGCCACCCTCGACGGCGAAGGGATCGACGCTAGCCTGCTCCTTCTCCACGACCTCGGCTTCCTCGACGCCGAAGACCCCCGCTTCGCGGCCACCGTCGAATCCCTCGAATCGCTTCGCTCAGGCCACAACTTCTTCCGCTACAGGGAAGACGACTTCGGCGCCCCGGCCACGTCCTTCGCCGTCTGCAGCTTCTGGTACATCGACGCGATCAACGCCCTCGGCCGCCGCGAGGAAGCTCACGAACTCTTCGAGCAGATGCTCGAACGGCGCAACCCGGTGGGACTCCTCTCCGAGGATCTCGATCCGGAGACCGGTGAACTCTGGGGCAATTTCCCCCAGACCTACTCCATGGTCGGCCTGATCAACTCGGCACTACGGCTCAGCCGGCCCTGGAGCGAAGCGTTCTAGAGTCACACCATGCACCCCGACCAACTCCATCTCCACGAAGAGCTCCTGCTCCTCGCCCTGCACGACACGAAGGGCACCCTGGGCGGCGCCCACACGAGCATCGGACTCGGCGGCGCGATCGCCGCCGAGTTGCTGCTGCAGGAACGCATCCGCATCGACGAGTCGCGCCGCTGGCGCAAGCTGGTCGAGGTCCGCGACAGCCGCCGCACCGACGACTCCATCCTCAACGAGTGCCTGAAGAGAATCCGGTCCGCCCAACGGCGGGCCTCGATCCAGACGTGGATCACACGCTTCTCCTCCATGAGGAAGCTCCACCACCGGGTCGCCGAGCAACTCTGCGCGCGGCGCATCCTGCGAGCGGACGAGCAGGAGATCCTGCTCATCTTCAAGCGGCGCGTCTTCCCGGAGATCGACCCGGGTCCCGAACGGGAGATCATCGAACGCCTGCGGACCGCGATCTTCAGCGACGACCGGGAGGTCGAACCGCGGACGGTCGTCCTGGCCGCGCTCGCCCACGCGGTCGGTCTGCTCAACCCGACCTTCGGCCGCGGGGAACTGAGGCCCCGGAAGCAGCGTCTCAAGAGCCTGGTGAAGGGAGACGTCATCGGCCGCGCCACCGCCAACGCCGTCGAAGCCGCGCAGGCCGCCGTCGCCGCGGCCGCCGTCATGCCCGCCATCATCGCCTCCTCGACCTCCTCGAACTCCGGCTGACCTTGCCCAAGCTCTACGCCGAAATCGCGCCCTGGTGGCCGCTGATCTCGCCGCCCGAGGAGTACGAAGAGGAAGCCGGCATCTACTGCCGACACCTGCTCGAAGCGTGCGACGCCGCTCCCCGGACCGTCCTTGAACTCGGCAGCGGCGGCGGCCACAACGCCTCCCACCTCAAGGCGCTTTTCGAGATGACCCTGGTCGACCTGTCGCCCGGCATGCTGGCGATGAGCCGGCAGCTCAATCCCGAGTGCCGGCACGTCGAGGGCGACATGCGGACGGTTCGGCTCGACCGGACCTTCGACTGCGTCTTCGTCCACGACGCGATCGACTACATGACGACGCTCGAGGACCTGCGCGCCGCCATCGAGACCGCCTGGGTCCACTGCCGGCCCGGCGGCGCCGCCCTCTTCGCGCCCGACCACCTGCGCGAGAACTTCCAGCCCAGTACCGACTGCGGCGGTTGCGACGGAGAGGACCGGAGCGCCCACTACCTCGAGAACACATGGGACCCGGACCCCGGGGACACGATGATCACGACGGACTACGCCTTCGTGCTGCGCTCAAAGGACGGCAGCGTCGAGGTCATGCACGACCGGCACGTCACGGGCCTCTTCCGACGCGCCGACTGGCTCGACCTGCTGGCCGACGTCGGATTCGAGGCTGAAGCCGTGCCGTGCGACCACTCCGAGATCGAGCCGGGGGAGTACGAGCTGTTCGTCTGCAAGCGGAAGTAGCAGGACGGACTGTCTGCGGCCGTCAAGTCCTCCAGCAGCACCCCGCGGACTCGAATGAGGGCGACAGTCGCTCTCATGTCATCTATCGACTCCCGATGGGTCGTTTCTTCGTCACTCTCGACAGTTAGCTTGCCGCCGAAAAGCGGCCAAAGCGGCTCGGCCGGCCCTGGCGCCGACCGACTTTCAACCACCTGTAGCTCTTCCAGAGCCACCGGCAGAGGATCTTGACCATGCACCGTTCCCGAACCGCACCACGCTTCGTCGTCCTTTCGCTCAAGCTCTGCCTCCTCGGCGCCTCGGCCCAGGCAGGTGCCGACGACCATGACCGCGGCTTCTACGTCCGCTTCGAAGCCGGGCTGGCAGACGCCGGGACGCTCGAGTCCCTCCTGACGGCCGTCGACCACCCGACGAGGTGCGACGTGCTCCTCTACCCCGATCCGGGTCTGGCGCCCTCAAGCGACGCCGCTTGCCGGGACAACACGAGCAGGCCGGTCTTCGACAACAGCTTCGATCTGGGGTCGAGGTTCGCGGGTGGCGTCAGCATCGGCTACGACCTGGGCAAGCTTCGTCTCGAACTCGAGCATCTGAGCCGCCACCAGGGTGGACAGACCGTGCCGGCTCGCACCGCCAGCGGCAACGTGGTCATAGCCGGAAAGGGCAACGAGTGGAGCCCCGTCGATCCGCCCACTGAACGCGTCTCCGACTTCAGCAGTCGGGAGTTCCTCGTCAACGCGTACTGGGACTTCGAGAACGACTCGTCGTGGACCCCGTTCCTGGGCATCGGCGCCGGCTGGGCGCGCACGAATCTCCGCTACCAGGTGCGCCTGCTCCGCAAGACGCTCGCCCAGGGCTACCAGGATGTGGCGCCGCCGCTGACCCTGGCGGACCGCCCCGCCGCCGCGGCCGGCAGTCTCAGCCTGTTCGACCACGAGTTCCGCGGCGATGTCTTCGGCTACCAGATCCTCGCCGGCCTCGACCACGCCCTGGGAGACCGGACCTCCTTCACGATCAAGGTTCGGTGGGCCCGGTTCGCCGAACTCACCGGAAGGGGAATCGCGACCGTGATCCGCAGCCACGCGCCAGTCCAGGCGGACGGTACGACGCCGTTCGGCAGCGACCTGGAGTTCGATGGGATCGGGAATGTGGGAGTATCCGCTGGCCTTCGCTACCACTTCTGAGGGTCAAGATACGCAGATGAACAAACGCCCAGGCGTTGTAACAGCATCTCTCCTCGTAGCCTTGGGACTCCTCATCGGCGGCGTACCGGCCAACGCCGGGGACGACGACCGCGGCTTCTACATCGCCTTCGAGGCCGGCCTGGTGGACGCCTCCACCCTGGAAGCCGCCATCTCGGGCGCCGACCATCCGACGAGGTGCGACGTCCTGCTCTACCCCGATCCGGCCATGGCGCCGACCGGCGACCCCGCGTGCGGCGGACCGGGCTCGTCGCCCACCGTCACCAATCGCTTCGACCTGGGTTCCCGGTTCACCGGCAGCCTCGGCATCGGCTACGACCTGGGCCGGGTGCGCATCGAGCTGGAGTACACGGCCCGGCAGCACGACGGCAGCACGATCCACTTCCTGTCGACGACCGGCGACCCGACCTTCGACAACAAGATGTCCGAGTGGAGTCCCGCCGATCCTCCCAGCGTGACCGTCTCGGACTTCGAATCCCGCGAACTCTTCGTCAACGCCTACTGGGACTTCGAAAACTCCACGTCCTGGACCCCCTTCGTCGGCCTGGGGCTCGGCCAGGCCCGCGTCAGCCTCCGCTACAGCACCCGCCTCCTGCGCAAGACGCTCGCACAGGGCTACCAGGACATCGATCCGCCGCTCACCCTCGCCGACCGTCCAGCGGCGGCAGCCGGCACGATCAGCCTGTTCGACAGCCAGTTCAGCGACACCGTTTCCGGCTACCAGGTCCTCGCCGGTCTGGAGCACGCCCTCGGCGACAGCGCATCGTTCACGATCAAGGCGCGATGGGCCCCGTTCCACGAGTTCAGCGGAAGCGACCTGTGGAAAGTGGTCCGGAGCCACGAACCCGTCCAGGCGGACGGCACGACGCCATTCACGAGCGACCTGGGGTTCGATGGAATCGAGTACGTGGGGGTGTCGGCGGGGTTGCGGTACCGGTTCTGAGGCCAGGAACACATCGATCGTAGCTAGCCCGCCGGCCATTCCCTGACCTCGACCGCCGCCATCGGGTAGTCCCGCACGTTGGCCGTGGCCAACGCGGCTCCGACCCCAACGGCGGCCGCGGCGATCAGGCAGTCCGCCTGGTGCAGGGTTACGCCTCTCTCGGCGAACTCCCGGCGCCAACGGCCGGCCATCATGCCTTGGGCCTTGCCCAGGGGAGCGAGACGAAGGCCCCGGAACAGCCGCCTCGCCGCCAGCTCTTCGCCGGGTCGGATTCCTCGCCACACTTCGTCCACCGAGATAACACACACCCACGGCTCGGTGCCTTCGCGTCGCAGTGCCGCCACCTGCGCGGCCGCCCGACGGCCTCGGAGAGCGTCAATGAGTACGGTCGAGTCGAGCAGCAGGCGACTCAAGATCAGCCTGAGCGCCGCCGGTCGCCGCGCCGCTGGCGGCGCACCCACTCCGCCGGATCGTCGTCCCAGTCGTGGCCGGTGTCGGGGATGCCGCCAAGCGCCGCTTCGATGTCGTCCCAGCGCCGTTCGTCGTCGAGTCCCCGTTGGATCAGTTCAGCGATGAAGGCGCTACGCTGCCGCGGGCCGGCACGCCGGTCGAGTTCGGCCACGAGATCGTCGTCGAGCGCGATGTGCAATCTCATGGGCCGAAGTTAGCACACAGAACACCCGTTCAGTCGGACGGAACGACGCCGTTCACGAGCGACCTGGGGTTCGACGGCCTCGGGTATGTGGGGGTGTCGGCTGGGTTGCGGTACCGGTTCTGAGACTCCTGCCAGGCGAAAGCCGCTCTCAGCTAGTGTCGCGGGACCACATGCACCAGGCGTCCGTGACCGAAGAGAAGAAAGCAGAGTCTAGAAGCCTCGGCCCGATGGTCCGGCTGCTGCTGATCCTGGTCCTCTTCAGCCGGGCGCTGCAAGCCGATCTCCTCTCCTTCAGGACCCTAGGGGCGACGCTCCTCACAGTGGCATACGTCGGGGCCATCCTGGGCATGGCCGGATTCGTGGCCGTCCTCTGGAGGAAGGCCCTGAAGGAACCCGACACGGAAGAGCCCTCGCCAGTTTCGGAGGCGCCAAGGCGTGTCCACGGTCTGTTCAGCGAACCGTGGTACGAGATCCCGGCAGTCTTCTGCATGATCGTCGTCGGTATCAACTACGCCTCCAGTCTGCTCGCCGCGCCGCCCGAGTCCACCATGTCGAGGTGGTTCGTGTCCCTCCTCGGCTTCAGCGTCCTCGTCGGAATCATCGGACAGTTCGGAAACGGGAGCAGCCGAAACCAGAGTGGCCGAGGAACCGGGAGAGAGCCCCGAGACGAACCGCCACCAACAGGCCCTCTTTCCGACCCAGTCTTTCTGGCAACGCTCGTCACCTTCAGCGTGCTCATGCTTGCAAGCGAAGGAGTCGCTCGCATCGACAGCCAGCCGTCCTCGGTAGCTGCCTGGTTCAGCCTGGTTGCCGCCATTGGCGCCGCCGCCTTCGTCGCCTTCGCCCTGATCTCACGTCTCACGCGCAAACCCGAAGCCACCCGATGAGGTCCCTCGCAAAGAAGTACGACGAGTCCAAGCTCTCGGCCCGAGTGGCCATCCTGACGGGGCTGGTCACGTTCCAGCTCGCCGACGGCCTCCTCTCGCCGGAGGCCCTGCGTACGTCGCCGCTGGCGCAGTCCTACGCCGCCGCCCTCGCCGTCATGGGGCTGGGAGTGCTGGTGTTCGCGCTTCAGAAGCTGCGGAGCTATCTGAGCGAGCCGACGCCGATAGCGGAGCCCCGGACCGGTCCGGTGTGGCACGAGGCCAGGCTCTTCACCGACCCGTGGTACCAGATCCCCGCGATCTACTGCGTCTTCGTTCTTCTCTGTCAGCTCGTCATCGACCTGGCAGGGAATCCCCCGGCATCCGTTCAGGCGGTGTTGTTCCTGGTCTGCGTAGCAGCAATGTCCGTGGTCGTCCCCGCAAGCGCCAGCAAGCGTGTGAGCCTCGAAAAGACCCACCTTCAGGCGTCATCAGAGGAGGAGAGAGACGCGGCGCCAAAACCGGCTTCGGCCTTCCGCGACCCGTGGTTCGTGGTTCCTGGCGCGGTCCTCGGCGCCGTCGAGATGGCCCGGTTCGGACTGGAGTCGATCGAGGCAGACCCCTCTTCAGGCGAAGCCACCTGGTGGCTCCTGGCGCCGCTCCTAACCATGGCGTTCGCCGCGGCCATGCCGCTGGTGGATCAGTATCGCCGGCGGCGAAAGGAAGCGGCGGAGACCGACGCACTCCCGCCAGGTCTGCCCGACCAATGAGCCAACCGGAACGCTGGGACGTGCCGAAGCCCCTGGCGACGGCCGAAGCCCGCATGGCCGATGGCAGCCGCATCGTTCTCAGGCGGCACGGCAACTCCAGTGGTCCGAGGCTCGTCATCAGCCACTGCAACGGGTTCGCCGCCGACGCCTACTACCCCTTCTGGTCGCTGCTCACGGACAGGTTCGACGTCGTCCTGTTCGACCTCCGCAACCACGGCTGGAACCCGGTCGGCCGCGGAGAAGATCACCACGTCGGCACGTTCGTCGAAGACCACGCGACGATCGCGCAGGCGATCGACCGCCACTTAGGCGACAAGCCGAAGATCGGTGTGTTCCACTCCGTCTCGGCCCAGTCGGCGCTCATTCATGCCAGTCGCGAGCCGGCCTACTCGGCCCTCGTTCTGTTCGACCCGGTCGTCTGCCCGCCCGGCTGCCGGCCCGAGGATGTCGAGAAGGTGGACAAAGTGCTCGGCCACCTGGGTCAGGCCGCACTGAAGCGTCGCGAACGCTTCGCGAGCCTCGAGGAGTTCATGGATCGCGTCCTTCGCGCCCCCGGCTTCCAGCTTCTCTGCCCCGGAGCGCCCGAACTCATCGCACGCGCCACGCTTCGGCAAGCATCGAGCGGCGACGGATACGAACTGCGCTGCCCGCGAGAGTACGAAGCGAGGGTCTCGCTGGAGGGCCCCCGATGGGCCAAAGCAGCGGATCTGAGCCGCGTCTCGTGCCCCGTGAAGATCGTCGGCTCCGACCCCGTGGTTCCCTTCTCGTTTCTCCCCACGGTGGACCTCAGGGAGATCCTGGCCATCGACTACGACTTCGTGCCGGACACGACGCACCTCCTCCAGCTTGAGCAGCCGGCGGAGTGCGTCGCGGCAATGATGCCGTTCGTGGAGCAGTGCGTCACCGAGGCTTCCTGACCAATGACTGAGAGTAAGGAGAAGTACGACGAGTCCAAGCCGGGCCCCAGACTCATCGTGCTGATGGGGCTCCTCATCACCGGCGGCGACACCGGTCTCCTGAGCATCGAGGCGCTCCGCACCTCGCCTCTCTCGATGGTCTATGCGGTCGCGCTGGCGACGGCCGCGGTCGCGACGCTGGTCGCCCTGCGTCGCGGTGCCCAGGACGGCACTTCACTGGAAACAGAAGCGCCGCGAACCGGCCCGGTCTGGCACGAGTCGACGCTGTTCACCGACCCCTGGTACCAGGTTCCCGCGATCTTCTGCGTGTTCATCCTGTTCTCGAGGTTCGTCCTGAACCTGGTCACCGAGCCGCCGAGGACCGACCAGGCGGTCTGGTTCCTGGCGGGTTTGGGCATCGCAACGCTCGCGTTTGCCTTAGGGCTGATCGGCCCCGCCGCCTCGAAGATGCGACCGAAGGACAAGCCGGCCAACCCGGCGACGGAAGCGGCCGAATCGGACGAGGAAGAGTCGGCCGTCGGAGCCGCGCTTCGTGATCCCTGGTTCAGTGTGCCTGCTGGCTCGATCGCCTTGCTTCATGTCGCCCGAGACGGACTGGAGAAGATCGAGGAGGACCCGGGCTCGCCCTGGGCCATCGTGTGGCTTCTCTTCCCCGTGGTGGGCGTGATAGCGGGTCTGGTGAGTTCCGCGGTCTCACGGAGCCGGAAGAGGCGAAAGGAAGCGGCGGTCGTCGTGAACGCCGAAGCGGTGACCGCAACCACCGAGGATGCCGGCGGGGACGCCGGCGCACCCAGTGTGTGACCTCACTCGGCCAGCAACGAGACCCGGACGATCTCCTGATCGTTGCGGTGCACGATGTGGCCGTTCGCGTAGGCGGGGTGCACCCAGAGGAGCTTGCCGAGCTCGCGGCGGATGCGGACGCTGCGGGTGGTCGGTTCGAGCAGACGGGTCCGGTCGATCTCGTGGTAGCCGTCGCGGCTCAGGCGGGCGATCATCAGTTCGCCGCGGTCGTTGCTGATGAAGTAGCGGTCGCCGTTCCGGACCAGGAACGCGGTGGCGATACGAGCGTCCTCGCTGGGCTCGAAGGTTGCCCAGACCTCCCTGCCGGTGGCGCGGTCGATGGCTCGCAGCGCGCCCTGGCCGCCGACGCCGTAGATCATGTCGCCGTCGAAGGCGGGCGTGGAGTTGAAGGCGTGCAGGCCGTCGAGGTCCTGCTTGCTGCTGCTCATGCCCTTCCAGACGATCCTGGCCTCGGGCTTGCCGCCTGACGAGCCGGCGACCTCGATCAGCGTCGAGCCGTGCGACGCGGACGACACGAGGAGCTGGTTTCCGTCCTGGATCGGCGTGGCGATCGTCTGCCCGTACTCCACCTCGTACGGAAACTGCCAGAAGACCTCGCCGCCGTCCGGGTCGAGCCCGGCGATGCCCTTCGGGTGCCAGACGACGAGGTGCCTCCGGCCGCCGAGTTCGTAGATGACCGGCGGGTTGTAGCCCGGCTCGTTGCCTACTTCCATCGAGCGCCAGAGTTCGTCGCCGCTTTCCCGGTCGAAAGCCACGACCATGGCGTCCGGTTCGCCGCCGACCAGCGTGATGATCTGCCGGCCATCCACCAGCGGCGCGCCGACGAAGCCCCAGGCCTGCACCGGCGCTTCGTAGTCCGCCACCAAGTCGTGCCGCCAGAGCACGCGGCCGTCGTCGACCGACAGCGCCGCCAGGTAGCCAGCCGAGCCGAGCACGTAGACGCGGTCACCGTCGACGGTCGGCGTCGCCCGCGGGCCATTCGAGTAGGCGGGCATGAGGCCGGCGAGGTTGGTCTCCCAGGCGTGCTCCCAGAGCTGCTTGCCGGTCGCCTCGTCCAGCACGAGCAACCGTTCCCGGCCCCGGTTGCCCTGCAGGCGTTCGAAGTCGGTCGCGAACACGCGGCTGGCGGCCACTGCCGGGCCGCCGTAGCCCGGGCCGATCGGCATCCGCCAGACGAACCGAAGGCCGTCTTCGGGAAAGCGCTCGAGGATGCCGGCCTCGTGCCAGACGCCGCGGCGTTCGGCGCCCCGCCACTGCGGCCAGTCGTCGGCGTGGGCCGGATATGCCACGAAGGCGACCGCCGATGCAGCGATCAGCGCTGCCGTTCTCATGAAACGAAGCATAGCCTTGGGGAGCGGCCGGAAGCCGGCGCTTCGCGCCGGATGCCGGCGAGGACGCCGGCGCACCCGGTGTGGAGCCGCCGTGAGCTACCGCCATGTCGTCGCACTGTCGCGTTCCCGCGGAGTGCGGTAGTTTGTCCGCCGCGATGCGCCGCCTGCTTCTACCGCTGATCGTCGCCGCACTGGCGCCCGTCTCATGCGGCTCTCCGCCCCACGTCAGCGCCGATCTCGTCTACCGGCACAGCCTCGACTTCCCGTCGCCGCAGCGCCTGCGCCAGGGGTGGACCCGGGTCTGGGTCGGCAGGGAGCTAGAGCGCGTGGACACGCTCATCCATCGCGTCATCGTGATCCCGGAGTTCGCCGGTGACCTGATGATCATGCCCGGGCGTCAGAGAGAGCGCATGACGGCGGAGATCGCCTGCCCGCCGCTCGACCATCCGGTCTGGGAGGAACTGACACGCGGCCAGGACATCGAGATCGACCTGGAGACGGCGGACCGGGGCCGGTTCACGACGGTGTCGTGCCGGGGCGGGCTGAGGTAAGGCCTACTCGTCGGCGCCGATCCGGCCTCGTCGCTTCTTGGTTTCGCCGCGACGCCGCTTGTCCGCGAGCCTCTTCTCCCTGGCGCCGGCTGAGGGCCGCGTCGGGCGGCGCGGCCGCGGCTCGGCGCGGGCCGCTTCGATCATCGCCCCGACCCGTGAGAGGGCCTCGGCCCGATTGCGCGCCTGGGTGCGGTGAGTATCGGCGGTTACCACGATCTCGCCGCCAACGGTAAGCCGCTTCCCGGCCAACGCCTCCAGGCGACGCCGCAGGTCGCCTTCGATGCCGGCCGCGTCGAGGTCCAGACGGCACTGGGCGGCCGTCGCCACCTTGTTCACGTTCTGGCCGCCCGGGCCCGAGGCGCGGACGAACTTGAACGTCAGCGCCCGTTCGGGGATTGTGAGGCCGCCGATGTCGATCGTGGCCATGGTTCCTATGCTCTCAGACGCGGCAACTCGGGCTCGCCGCTACGCGGCATCGCGTCCGATGCCGGCGGGAACCCGTGTGGCGCGGTCCGCGCCACACGCGTCACAGTCCGTGCGCCAGTCATCGGGCGCACGGATGACACGCCGGCGCACCCAGTGTGTAGCGGCCGTGTCAGTCCTCGGTGTACCGGATCTCCATGCGGCGAATGATCAGGGCGGTCACGGCAAGCACGACGGCGGCGAAGGCGAGCAGGCCGAGGACGGAGACGGCCGGCGGCGGCGGTTCGACGACCACGGCGAACGGGCCGTCGGAGAGCGGCACCGGCAGCAGGCCCTTCAGGTAGTGGATCACGCTGAGCTTCTTGAGCGCCGGCGGCAACAGGAAGTGCAGCATCTCCCACACATACAGGGCGCCGGCCGGGATGATCGGGTTCCGGAACACCATGCCGACCAGCGTGAACAGCGAGCCGTAGCCGATGCAGGCGAGCAGGGTCACGCCCAGGTAGGCCACGAGGTGCCGCCCGCCTGGGCCGGAGGTCAGATCCTCGATCGCACCCGAGAAGCCCACGGGCAGGTAGATCAGCAGGTAGCTGAACACGATGCTGGCCATGAACAGCACCGCCACGGCGGCTACCGCGGCCGCGTACTTGGCCGCCACGACCAGTTCGCGGCGAAGCGGCGTCAGCAGGAGGTAGTGCAGGCTGCGCTCCAGGATCTCGCCGCGGAACAGGTTGAAGAAAACGTACAGGCAACCGAAGAAGAGGATCGCGCCCAGGAAGACCGTCTCGAAGATCGTCTCGTAGACGATCCGGTTGCCGAACCGCTCCAGCACCGTCTGGCCGCTGATCGGTATCGAGCCGACCAGCAGGACGATCGCCACCGGAACCGCCGACGCGAACCCCAGGATCACCGCCCTGCGGGTCAGCAGCAGACGGCGCAGCTCCAGCCGCAGGAGTCCGCCGACCTGCCGGGCCAGCAGCGCCCAGTCGATGCGCGTCCGCGCCGCCGTCTCCTGGGCCACCGTCACGACGGCTCCTCGTCTTCGTGAACCAGGTAGCGGTACACGGCCTGGAGGTCGCTGTCCGCCGGGCCCACCGCTTCGACTTCCACGCCGCCTTCGGCGACGAGTTCGGCGACCAGGCGCAGGAAGCGGTCCGCGTCCCGGGTGCGCAGGTGAAGGCCGCCACCGTCGTCGTGAAGCTGGACCTCGGTGACGTGGTCGAGCTCGAAAGCGCGGCCGGCGAGCCACTGCGGGCGATCGCAGCGTACGAACACCTGCAGCG
Source organism: Holophagales bacterium (assembly GCA_009837085.1). Taxonomy (GTDB): domain Bacteria; phylum Acidobacteriota; class Thermoanaerobaculia; order Multivoradales; family Multivoraceae; genus Multivorans. The sequence goes on along the minus strand of VXUF01000077.1, from coordinate 38,685 downwards.
GCTGCTCGCGCACCTCCTCGACTTCCGCCCGCATCCCGGGCACCTCGCCTTCCGCGACGATGTAGCCGTTCGAGATCAGGATCACGCGGTCCGAGAGCAGGTCGACCTCGTGCAGGATGTGGCTCGAGATGAGCACGTGCTGGCCCTCGCCGGCCAGTTGGCGGAAGAGCTCGATCGTCTCGGCTCGGACCATCGGATCGAGACCGTTGAGCGGCTCGTCGAGCACCATGACCTGGGGCCCGTGCGCGATCGCCTGCGCCAGCTTGATCCTCTGTCGCATGCCCTTGCTGTAGCCCGCGATCCTCCGGTGCGCCGAGTCGACGAGGCCGACCCGTTCCAGCGCCCGGGCGGTCAGGCGCTCCGCCTCTCCGCGATCGAGGCCGTGCAGCAGGAGGTAGGAGAAGACGAACTGCCAGCCGGTGGCGCCGCGCGGGAAGGAGTCGTACTGGGTGCAGTAGCCGAAGCGGCGGAACAGATCCTGCGGCCTGGTGACCGGAAAGCCGAGAATGCTGATCTCGCCCCGCGTCGGTCGCAGCAGGCCGGCGAGCAGATTCATCAGCGTGCTCTTCCCGGACCCGTTCGGGCCCACCAGGCTGGTGATCCCGGGCTCGATCTCCAGGTCGACCCGGTTGACGCCGAGCACGTCACCGTAGAACTTCGAGACGTCGCGGATCACGATGTTGCGATCGTCACTCACTTGACGACCTCGAAGGCGCGCACGCGCCGGTACAGCAGGGCCGCCGACAGCGAGGCCAGGGCGGCCGCCGCGAGCCAGGCGGCCGCCTCCGGCATCTGCACCGTTCCCTGTGTGCCGAAGACGGAGGCGGAGAGCGCGTCCGTCACGTCGAACGCCACGACCATGCTGCCCAGCCAGGAGTCGTAGAACTCCTTGTAGAACTGGCCGAAGGCCGTGCCCGTCAGGATCGCGCCCATGAACACGATCCGCGCCCAGGGCTTCCACTTCACCCAGGCCGCGATCGCCAGCATCGGCAGCGACATGCAGAGCAGCCACACGACCGACACGACCACCATCGACGGCGCGACCCGCCAGTTCTCCAGCAGCCACTCGCGTCCGCCGAGCGACGCCTGGATCGCGAACAGGAGCAGCCCCGGCGCCCAGGTGATCGCCGAAACGAGGACCCCTAGCACGACGAGCTTGCCGAGAACGTAGTCGGTCCGCGTCAGCGGCCGCGAGAGGTAGAGCGGCATCGCCCGGTTGCGCAGGTCCGCCGACACCAACGAAGGCCCGACCACGAGCACGACGATGAACGCCAGGTACAACTGGACGCGCAGGAAGAGGTTCTGGAAGAACCAGGTGTTGACTTGGACGAACTCGAGCAGGTCGGCCGAATCGAGGTTGATCAGGGTCATCGCCTCCGCGTTGTAGCGCAGGTACATGGCGCCGAGCAGCACCAGCGGCCAGGCGAAGCAGAAGGCGAAGAAGGCCAGGAACAGCCGCGACGCGAAGACCTCGCGCAGGCCGTAGCGGCTGATGACGAGGAACCGGCTCCGGGCCGGCATCAGCGGACCGTCGTAGCCCTTGTAGCCGTGGTCATAGACGGCCATCGTCGCCCTCCATCGCCTGGAGGAAGATGTCCTCCAGCGAAGTGCGCTTGTAGTCCAGGCGGCGAATCGTCACGTCCTGCTCGATCGCCGAGGCGTAGATGTGGCGCACCTCGACCCCCGGCGGCAGCACGGCCTTGATCCGGCGACGGTTGACCACCGCCACCTCGCAGCCGAGCCCCTCGATCGCCGCCCGGAAGCCGCTCCCCGCTCCCTCGCGCTCGGCAGCGAGGTCGAGCTCGAGGAACCGGCGGTTGGCGCGCCGCTCTTCGGCCAGGTTGCAGTAGGTCGCGATCCTGCCGCGGTTCAGGACCAGCACCTCCTCGCAGCACTCCTCGACGTCCCGGAGCAAGTGTGACGAGACGACGATCCGCGCCTTGCCGGAGTCCCGGATCTCCCGGATCAGCCGCAGCATGCGCAGGCGGGCCGGCGGGTCGAGACCGTTCGTCGGCTCGTCGAGGAAGAGGAGACTCGGACCGTGGGCGATCGCCTGGGCCAGCTTGAGCAACTGCTTCATGCCCAGCGAGTAGGTCTCCACGTTGCGGTACCGCGCCTCGCCCAGGCCGACGTAGAAGAACACCTCGTGCGCGCGTTCGAGGGCGGCCTCGGGTGGCAGCCCGGAAACCTCCGCCATGAGCCGCACGAAGCGGACGCCGGAGATGCCGGCGATGAAGGCGTCCCGCTCGGGCATGTAGCCAACGCGGCGCCGTAGTTCCCGGCCCTGGGCCGTGATGTCCATGCCGAACAGGCGTGCCGTGCCGGCGGTCGGCCGGTAGAAGCCGAGCAGCGTGTTCAGCAGCGTCGTCTTGCCGGCGCCATTGGGCCCGAGCAGGCCGATCGCGCGGCCCGAGAAGGCGCCGCGCAGATCGTCCAGCACCTGGTGCCGGCCGAATCGAACCCCGAGACCGTCGAGGTCGATGACCGGCGCCGCCTCACTCATCAGGCGGCGGGCCGTAGGTTTCTTTCACTGGGTGCGCCGGCGTCCCCGCCGGCTGCCGCCGCAGGCATGTGACCGCGGGTCTTCTGACCCGCGGAGAACAAGGCGCCGGCCGCCAGGCCGGCGACATCGACATCGGGACCAGTCTCCGCCTCCGGTTCCGGCTCCGCGGCGCCGTCGATCGAATCCAGGCCCTGGAGAAGATTGGGAAGTCCGAGCAACGGACCAAGCCCGCTGAAGGCCAGCAGGCTCGGACCGCTGGAGGTCACGACGATCTCGCTACGGCCCGCGTACACCGTGTAGAGAGACGGTCCCTGGCTGCTGATCGACTCCTCGATCGCCTGAACGACGGCCTGCTGGTCGTCACCCACGACCTCCGTCGGCAGCAGGTCGAAGAGTTGGCCGGCCGTCTCGGCGAGCCGGTTGTAGACGACCGCCGAAAAGTCCGCGTATCCGTTCTCGGGCAGCAGATCGAGAAACTGCTGGCTCGAGGTCAGCGAGGCGCCGCTGCCGCGGTACCGGATCGCCGTGTCGATCGTTGCCACGCTGGAGGCACTCACCATGTACCCATCAAAGTACGTGTAGAAGATCTCGGGAGTTTCCACCAGGCTCTCGAGCACTCCCTCCAGGGAGTCCTCGTCCTCGCCGCTCGAATCCTCGCCGTCTTCATCGCCGTCATCGATCGCGACCGCCAGACGGTAGACCGTGCGACCACCCGACTGCTGCTCCTCGAGCGTGGCCGCCGCGCCCACGCCCTCGGCCGCCAGCCGGTCGTTCGCCTTCTCGATCAGAGTCTCGATGGAACTCTGCAGACCCTCCGCATTGTAGACGGACGCCACCGCCTTCCACGTCGGCGTCGGCAATACGGGGCCGTCGATGCCGGCCGCATACTCACCGCCAAGGTGCTCGAGGAAATCCGTGCGAATCGACATGCCCAGTTCGCTCTCGATCTCGGCCGGCGGCCCGTCCATCTCCCCGCCCAGCCCGGCGATGAACTCCAGGAACTCGTCGTAGATCGTCAGCGGATCCTCGATCACGCCGGCGGTCACGAACGACGCGTCGGGAGAGAAGAAGTCGAGGGCGCCGTTGGTTCCCGGCTCCGACAGCCAGGAGACCATCCCGGACCGCTCGCCGTCGAAGCTCAGGGTCGCGGTGACGTTCGCCCGGTCACCGTCCTGAGTCCGGGAAGCGACCATGTCCTCGACGTGATCGAGCCCGCTGAATGCGAAGCCGTTGGCGTCCGCGTCGTCCGCATCCTCGCTGTCCGCCAGTTCCGTCACGACCGTCGCCAGTTCGACCGCGGCCAGCAGTTCCGCGCCGGCGGCGTAGCGCTCCGCGAGCCGGCCGTGCAGACGCGAGCCGACGAACGGGTTGGCGGCTCCGTCCCGGTGTGCCGCCACCGTGCGAAGCGCGACGAGGGAAGGGGAGGCCGCGGCGAGGTCGTCGGCGATCCAGACCAGGAGCACGCCGTCCGACTCTTCCGCCGCATCGAGATCCTCGACGATGACCGGCGTGCCCTCGTCGCCCATCGCATCGCCCAACTCCTCCAGGTGTCCCTCAAGCGCCTCGCGCAGGGCCGCGGCGTCCGAGACTTCCGTGACCATCAGGGGACGGGCCGTGTTGTCGGCGATGCCGCCGGCGAGCGCGACCACCGTCTCGTCGCCCATCGTCTCACCGAGCTCGCCCAGCAACCCGATCACGTCGTCGATCGTTCCGACGGCGCCGGAGGCCTCGAACTCGGCCCACCACTCGGCGAACAGGCCGCTCGCCTCGGCGCGCGACCGCACGAGTGCGAACAGATCGCTCAGCGTCGCCGGGGCGTTCGGCATCGCCACATAGATCTTCGTGTCGGCCGGCATCAAATCGAGCAGACGGGTCGAGTGGCGCGCCGGCGCCGCCCCCATCAGCTGGTTCAGTTCGCTGCGCAGCGACTTGAACTCCTCGAGCAGGGCGAGGTAGCGATCCGCGTCCTGGCTCCAGCCGACTTCCTCCTGCAGCGTCATCGCCACCAGGGTCGGACGGCTGCGGAACTGGTCGCCGGCCAGCAGGCTGTGGCGCTCGCGGCCCTTCTCGACCTCGACCTCGCCCTCGATCACCGACACCCGCGACCCCTTGACGCCGTGCGTGACGGCGAAGATCGTGCCCTTGACCGCCACCAGCATCTCCTCGGTCGACACGATCAGCGAACCGTCCTCCTGCTGAGCGGCCTGGACGATCACGCTGCCGCGGTCGACGCGCACGCGATGGCCGCTGCGCCGGGCATCGACGCGGAACGTCGTGAGTCCCGCGGCCTCGACCCGGGAACCGTCCGCGAGCTCGAGCACCGCGCGGCTGCCTGCGCCGGTGCGAATGCGATCGCCGCCGTCGACCGCGTCGCCGGGGCCGAGGGGGACGGGATCCGCTCCGCGAGCGTCACCGGCCACGAACATCCGGCCATCGACGCTCCGGACCTGCACGATGCCGTCCTGAGGCGGCAGCAGCACGCGCTGGCTGAGCCAGACGCCCGCCACGGCGACGCCGACCATCGCCGCTGCGGCCGCGTAGTAGCGGCCGACCCGCGCCGGCGCTGCGGGCCCGGCAGCATCGGACACCGCGCGGCCGGCCCGCACCGCCTGCAGATGCTTGCGACAGGGGATGCACTCGCGCGCGTGGTCCTCCACCAGAAGGCGCTGCGCCTCCGGCAGCGTGCCCGCGACCAGGGCCGGCATCCGCGCCTGGTAGTCGGCGCAGGAGGTCAGCGTCGAGTTCGCGTCGATACTGGCTTCGAGCGTCTCGGTCCCGACGGCCGCGGCGGCCAGGGCCTGTCGCACGCGCTCGGCCGCGGCGGCCTCGACATCGGCGGCCGGCCGCTCCGCGGCGATCGCCTGGGCGGTCTCGATCAGAGTCTGGTTCATCTGGTTGCGGTCGCTCATTGCGGCACCCTCCGCGTTTCTACCTGGTCTTCCGGGTCTTTCCGGCCTTCCTGTTCCAACCCTCCGGCCGCGGCGCCCGCCGCGTCCTCTTCAGCGAGCGCCGCCGCCAGGCGCTTGCGCAGCCGGTGCAACGTCACCGCCACGGTCATGCGCGACGTTCCCAGCATCGGCCCGATCTCCGAGTTGCGGTAACCCTCGAAGTAGCGGAGCACGAACATCTCGGCCGCGCGCGGGTTCACGTTGGCCAGCTCGCGCCGCAACCGATCGCGCAGCTCCAGCGAGGCGAAGCGCCGCACCGGATCGCTCTCCACCGCGGAGGACGGTCCCACTTCCTCGAGGACCTGCTGGTCCAGCGCCACGAGGCGCGAGCGCTTGCGTGAACGGAGCAGGTCGAGCGAGGCGTTGATCGCCGCCCGCCGCAGGTAGCCGCCGGCCTTCGCGGTGTCGAGCGACTCCGGCGGCCGGTTGAGCAGCCGCAGGAAGATCGTCTGCAGCACGTCCTCCGCGTCGGACGCGTTGCCCGTGACGCGGTAGGCCGTGTGGAAGATCAGCCGGTGGTGCTCCTCGAAGAGGCCCTGCAGCCCGTCCACGACGGCGTCCGGCGTGGCGGGAGGCACTGCGGGCGGCCCTTCGGTCATCGAAACGCTTGCAATCGTCAAACGGCGTCTCCTTGGCTCCGGCTGCGCCGGCTCGACGCCGGCGCCCGGATGGGTTCAGTGGTGAAGACGCCGCAAAGGACGATTGTTTAGCAGACCGGCCCTCCCTCGCTAACGCTCAGGCTCCCCCACCACCGTCGCGAGCAGCACCGTCGCCGCCGCGATGACCGCACCCCCCAGCCAGGTGAGCAGGTGCGGTTGCTCCCCGTGAAACCACATCGCCCAGAACGGAGTCAGCGCGGGCTCGAGCAGCAGCAGCAGGGCCAGGACGGGAGCCTGCAAAGCGCGAGCGGCACGCGTCACGAACACGTAAGCAAGAGCGACCTGGAACAGCCCGAGATACACCACGACAACGAGATCAGCCGCTTCGATGGAGCCGAACGGGAACATCGCCGGCAAGCACGCGAGGCAAACGATCACGTTGCCGCACGCCGCAGCCGCTATCCCGGGTGCAGAGGCACTTCTCCCCTCGGGCCGCGGCCGGCCGGCGGCGCGCAGCCCCATCAGGGTCAGGCCGTACGCCAGTCCGCAGAACACGGCCAGAACGTTGCCGGTGCGGGGATCGGGCGCGGACGCAGCCGCGTCGGCGCCGCCATAGAGAGCCATCACCAGACCCGCGCCGAACAGCGGCACGAACAGAAGCTGGCGCGCGGTCGGTCGCTCCCGCAGCAGGAGAGGCGAGAGCAGCAGGACGAACAGCGGCGCCGTCGACTGCAGGAAGATCGTCTCGGCGGCCGTCGTTCGTTTGGCCGCGTGGACGAACAGCACGAGGGTCAGGCAGTAGCAGCAGCCGGTGCCCACGGTGAGAAGAAGGGCCTGGCGCCGCGCCGGCTCGCGCCACCAGGGCGCCGCACCGGCGGAACTCGACAGGCCCGTCCCGCCGGCCCAACTCCGCGCCGCGGGAATCGCGATCAACAGCACGGCGGCCGCGATCAGGGAGCGTGTCCCGGCCACCTGCCAGGCGTCGAGTTCGGTCGCCTTGACCGCCGCGCCGCCGGTCGAGAAGAGGATGCCGGCGACGACCGCCTGGAGCGCCGCGGACGAGCGCGACGTCATCGGGACCTACTCAGCAACAAGTCGTTATGGTAGCGGGCACGAAGCTTGCTGTTCTTCACCGGCAATGTGGCGAACTGGCAGAAAAGGGTCGAAAAACGCGCGATCGTGACATCGACTGACCGCAGGAGAGGACGAATCCCGTTTCTGGTGCTGGCGCTCTGTCTCGCCAGCCTGGAAGGCCTCAAAGCTCAGCCTGGTCAGCCGTTCGTCGACTCGGTCGACGTCCAGGTCGTCGAGGTCGACGTTGTCGTCACCGACAGGAAGGGCCGCCCGGTCAAGGGTCTGACGCGTGAGGACTTCGAGCTCTACGTGGACGGCCGGTCGGTCGAGATCGCGAACTTCTACGAGTCGGCGATCTACATCGAGGAACGGGCCGGGCGTCGAAACAGGGAGCGCCCGATCGTCCGCAGCGAAGGCACCCTCGGCAGCACCGACGAAAGTGCGCTCACCGTCGTCTTCTACCTGGACGACCCGAACATCTTCCCGTCACACCGCACCCGCCTGCTGCAACGGTTGGAGGCCGCGGTCGAACCGTGGCGGTCCATGAGTGCGAGCTTCATGCTCGCACGGTTCGAGGACCGTCTCGAAGTGCTCGTACCACAAACCCGCGACCTGGACGCGATCCTCGAAGGGGCCGCGAGTGTCCCCAAGGGATCGCCGCGCGCGATTCAGCACGGCAGCGGCGCTCGCCGTTTCGCCATCAAGAGCCTGATCGACTCGCACGAGGCCTGTGTGATGGCACCACTTTGCCGGCCGTGCGAAGACAACTGGGGAGAACTACTGGTGCTGGCGCGACAGTACGCGGACAACCAGGCCACGAACACCGCGATCGCGGTCGACGGCCTCGCCGATCTGGTTACGACCCTCGGCGGCATCGCCGGCAGGAAGGCCGTCGTCCACCTGACGGACGGCCTCCCGCAACGACCGGGTATCTCCGTACTCGACTATCTCGGCAACCAGCTCTGCGCGGACCTGCGACAGTCGGCGCCCTCGGAGATGATGGCCGAGATGGTGCAGTATGACGAAAGCAGCCGGTTCAACCGCGTGACCGCGCATGCCAATACCAACCGCGTCACGTTCTACGGCATCGACGCGGCCGGAGTACGCAGTTCCGGTCCCGACATCGCGCTCGACAACCCCCGGTTGGCGCCCTCGTTCCAGAACGTCAGCCTGCAGGCGATGAACGCGCAAAGCGGGCTCCACCTGCTGGCCAACGAAACCGGCGGCAAGGCCCTGATCAACGCGAACGACCTGTCCATCCTCCTCGACGACATGACCGAAGAACTCGCGGCCTCATACTCGCTGGGTTTCGTTCCCGAAGAGCGGAAGCTGGGCGAGGTGCGGCAGATCTCCGTGCTGCTCGCACCCGGTACCGACAAGGGCCGAAAGATCGAGTACCGGCGCACCTACCGCGACAAGTCGCTGGACGAGCGGCTCGCCGAGCGCCTCCTCTCGGTCGCGTATCTCGGCAACCCGGAGAATCCGCTCGAGGCGGTCGTCGAGTTCGGCGACACCAAGCTGCTGGAGAAGAAGACCCACGAGCTGACCGTCGGCGTCAGAGTGCCGGCGGAGTCCGTCGTGACCCTGCCCGGGAAGGATGGCGTGTCAACGAACACCAGCGCCCAGCTCCGCCTCTGGCTGGTCGCAGTCGAGGACGAGAAGGGGGCGCGAACCACCGTTCGACAGAAGACGATCCCGGTCGGCGGCGAGACCGGCGTGCCGGCCGTCGACGGCAGCTACCGCGTCGAAGTCGCGATGAACCTGCCGGAGGGCGGATTCCAGGTCGCCGTCGGCATCCGCGACGAGACGACCGGAGTGACCTCCCTCATCCGCCAGCCCGTGACCGTGCCGAATCGACATGCCGTGAACTGAGACTGGCCCGCGGCCACTGGTCTCACGCCACCCCAACGACTCTCCCTCATCCGAACTCGAAGGACCCGCCCATGCCCGTACCCGTCCCGCCTCTGAAACAGTCTGAACTGCCGAAGCGCAAGACGGCGCTGCTGAGAATGATGGGCCCGGGCATCGTCATGGCCGGCATCGCGATCGGCTCCGGCGAGCTGATCATGTGGCCGTGGATCACGTCGATCGTTGGAGCGGAACTCATCTGGGCGGCCGCGATCGGGATCTTCCTCCAACTCTGGATCAACGTCGAAGTCGGACGCTGGACCGTGGTCACCGGCGAAAGCCCCCTGATTGGAATGGTCCGCGTCGTCAAGCTCATCGTCTATCTCTGGGTCTTTCTCGTCGTCGTCGGGAAGTTCCTACCGGGTTGGGCTCGCGAGACCGGCGTCTCCCTCCGGAGCCTGATCTTCGGCGTCGAGAACACGAGGCTCCCCGAGTGGCTCTGGGCCGAGTGGGTGTGGACCGCCATCGTCTTCGCCGTGATCGCGGCCATTCTCTTCGGACCCAAGGTCATCTACACCGCGGTCGAACGCTGCATCATGGGGCTGGTCGCCATCATCGTGGTCGGTCTGATCTACGTCGTGTGGGAGATCGGATCAGCGGATCTCTTCGGTGACATGTGGCGCGGGCTACTGAATGTGGGGCGCTTCCCGGACTTTCCCGTCGAGATCCCTCCGGTAGACGGCGAAGCACGCCCGCCATTCGCCTTCAGCCAGTTCTTCGGCGCCGTCGTCTTCGCGGGATTGGGCGGCCTCGGCAATCTCTACTACGCCTACTACCTGCGCGAGAAGAAGATCGGCATGGGACAGCGGATGCCGCCGCTCATGAGCCCGACGCACAAGCACGAAGTGAAGGAGATGGACGCCGGCTACGTCTATCCCGAGTCGGAAGAGAACCGCCGGAGCTTCCGGGACTGGATGAAGTACGTGTGGGTCGATCAGGTCTTCTGCTTCTGGATCCTGGGCAGCTTCACGATGTTCCTGTTCATCTTCGGCTCGCTCGCGGTACTGCATCCCGAGGGTCTCGTTCCCAGTCGCGGAAGTCTCGTGTGGGATCTGGCCGGAATTCTGGAAGAGAGCATGGGGACCTCCGGGCACTACCTGTTCCTCTTCGTCGGCATGGCCGCGCTGTTCAGCTCGCAACTGGGAGGCGTGGACGGCGGAAGCCGGATCTTCGCGGACATGCTCCACACCAGCTTCAAGTTCGGGCGCCGGCTCTCCCTGGAGAAGTGGTATCTCGTCCTGGTGGGCGCGACGATCGTCGTCGGAACGGCCAGCGTCGCCTTCTTCGAGAGAAGGGGGACGGCGGGACTCGACTTCCTGTTCTACTCCGCGCTCATCGGCGGATTCGCCATGGCGGTCTACGTGCCGCTGCTTCTGTACATGAACCTGACGAAGCTGCCGAAATCGGCGCGACCCGGCTGGATCAACATCTTCTTCGTGAGCATCGCTTCGGTGATGTACATCGCGTTCGCGGTGTACACCGTCGCGGAGAAGGTACTGCGGATGGTGGCCGGCTAGAGCCTACTCCTCAAGCGCTTTCCTCCTGTACTCGGAAGGGCTGCAGGCCATCTGTTCGTGGAAGGCCCGCCGAAACGTCCTCTCGCTGTGGAAACCGACCGTTTCGGCGACCCGGCTCACCGCATCGTTGCTCTCGCGCAGGAGCCGGCACGCGCGTTCGATCCGGCGGTGCGCCAGCCAAACCGCGAACGTCATCCCGACATGCTCCCGGAAGTAGCGGGAGAATCCCGTACGCGACATCGCGGCGACTCTGGCGACCGCGTCGACGTTCAGATCCTCGGCAATGTGGCGGTCGACGTGGCGCCGCACGCGGTCCAATCTCGCGAAGTGACTGAACGGATCGATCCCTGGCGGCGCCGAGCCATCCGCTACTTCGATCTCCGCAAACGCGAAGTCGTAGACCTCGAGCGTGCGAGTCGGCTCGACCCACACACGGCTCTCCCAGCCGGGCGCCCACTCCACGAACGTGTGGAACTCGTCGTTCCCGCCGCAAGGGTCGACGCCTTCGGGTAATCCGGCCACGAAGTCCGAATCGAACCGGCGCCCCGCGAGATTCGCCGGCAGGAACCCGGTATCGACGGAGCACACCCAGGCCGAAAGACCAGCATCCTGCATCTCGGCCGAGTGCGTGCGGGTATCCCGGTTCCAGAGCGGAAAGACGACCTCGAGACCCGTGTCGGCGGTCACGAGAAGACGCCGGTCACGGCCCTCCACCGAGAACAGATCGCCAAAGGCGACACAAGCCGCCCCGTCCGCCCGCACTTCTCCGAATCCCCGAGCCAAAGCGGCATTTCGTTCGCCTCTAGACGACGTCCAGTCGAGAGGAATGAACCGTAGCGGCAACCCGACCGCCTCCGCCTGCCGCTGGAGCAGGCTATGGCGCACGCCGTGGAGAATCACCCGGCCGTTCTTCTCGTTCACGAGGCTGATCAGCCCCCGGACCTCGAAGGCCGGATCGGCTCGAAGCTCCCGGAGAGCCCAAGCCGAGTCCTTTCCGCCCGACCAGCACAGCCAGGTGGGCCTGGCGTTCCAGGGAAACGATTGCCCGACCACGAATGCGCGGCATGTTAGCCCGCATCCTTCGACTTCGGCTCAGCGTGTGTAGCCGTGCACGATCGCCCACGCCATCAAGGCCAGCAGCGCGCCGGCGAGCAGCGGATCGCCCCACCGCGACCAGAAGCGCACGAGGAAGCCGAAACGATCGGCCCGGCGCAGGTCACGCCGCATCTGCGCGGCATCCAGGGATCGTGAGTAACGGTACATTCCGCACCTCCTCTCCACTAACCACTCTAGAGAGGAAACCGCGGAAGGACCGGCCATCACTTAGCAGGATTCGGCCAGATCCGCGCGAAACCGGCCAGATCCGGGTACTGCCGGGCCACTTGCCGGTAGCGGGACGTCAGCCGCGAAGCGGTGCGGTCAGCTCGCCGACGCGGCGTTCAAGGCGCGCCGCCAGGTCCGGCTCGCCGGCGTTCTCCTCGACCAGGCGGATGAGGGCGCTGCCGACGACGACGCCGTGGGCGACCTTGGCCACTTCCTCGACCTGCCGCGGAGTCGAGATACCGAAGCCGACGGCGACCGGCAGGCGAACCCGCCTGCGAACCCGCTTGACTTCGCGGGCCAGAGTAGGGATCAGGTCCTCCCGCTCGCCGGTCACGTCCGAGCGGGCGGTGTAGTAGACGAAGCCGTTCGAGGCGGCAGCGGCGCGGTCGATCCGCTCCCGGGTGCTGGTGGCGGCGATCAGGTAGATCGAGTCGACGCCCCGTTCCTCGAGCGCCGGCTGCAGTTCGCGCAGGCCCTCGTCGGGTGGCAGGTCGACGCAGAGGACGCCGTCGACGCCGCTGCCGGCGGCCTGCGCGGCGAAGGTCTCCACGCCGCGGGCGTGAACCGGGTTGTAGTACGTGAAGAGGACGATCGGGACACCAAGCTCCTCGCGGTGCCGCTCGACGATGCCGAGCACGGCGCTGAGCAAGGAGCCCGCGGCAAGCGCGCGGTGCGAGCCGCGCTGGATCGTTGGGCCGTCGGCGATCGGGTCGCTGAAGGCGACGCCGAGTTCGATCACATCGGCGCCACCCGCGACCAGGGCGCGCAGCAGATCGGGCGTGGCCTCGAGCGACGGATCGCCGGCGACGAGAAACGGGACGAAGGCGGAGCGTTTCCGTTTGGAGCAGCGCGAGAACGCGGCGGCGATGGCGCTACGGGAGCGGCGCTTGCGTCGGGAGCTCATTCGGCGCCTCCGCTTCGCGTTCCAGAGGCCGCGTCGTACTCGAGTACCGACTCCACGTCCTTGTCACCGCGACCGGAGAGGTTGACGAGGATGACCTGGTCAGGCTTCATTTCGGGCGCCCGGCGCGTCACCTCGGCGATCGCGTGGGCCGACTCGAGCGCCGGCAGAATGCCTTCCGTCGCCGACAGGAGGTGGAACCCCTCGATCGCCTCCTGGTCGGTCGCGGACGTGAACTCGATCTGTCCCTGCTCATGCAGGAACACGTGCTCGGGGCCGACCGCCGGGTAGTCGAGGCCCGCCGACACGGAATGGGTGCCGACGACCTGGCCCTCCTCGTCCTGAAGCACCAGCGTCCGCGCGCCGTGAAGCACGCCGAGCGTGCCCCCCGAGAACCGGGCCGCGTGATCGCCCAGCCCGGGGCCCCGGCCCCCGGCTTCGACGCCGCCGAGCAGCACGTCCGGACGGTCGAGGAAAGCCGAGAACAGGCCCAACGCGTTCCTGCCGCCGCCGCCGCAGGCAACCGCCACGGCGGGGTCCGGCGTACCGGCGAGGCGCCGCAACTGCCGACGCGCCTCGGCTCCGATCACGTTGTGGAACTGGCGGACCATGCGCGGATACGGCTCCGGCCCGGTCACCGTGCCGAGCACGTAGTGGGTGTCGGCGAAGCTCGCCACCCAGTCGCGGAACGCCTCGTTGATCGCGTCCTTGAGGGTCTGACTGCCGGCGTCGACCGGCGCGACCTCGGCGCCCAGGAGCTGCATCCGGTACACGTTCAGGCGCTGGCGCCGCATGTCCTCCTCGCCCATGTAGACGACGCAATCGAGGCCGAGGAGCGCCGCAGCCGTGGCGGTGGCGACTCCGTGCTGACCGGCGCCGGTCTCGGCGATGATCCGCGTCTTGCCCATCTCCTTCGCCAGCAGGACCTGGCCCAGCGCGTTGTTGATCTTGTGCGCGCCGGTGTGAAGCAGGTCCTCGCGCTTCAGGTAGATGCGCGCCCCACCCAACTGCTCCGTCAGCCGCTCCGCGAAGTAGAGCGGCGTCGGGCGTCCGACGTAGTGCTCCAGCAGGTGGTTCAGCCGGCGCTGGAAGGTGCGCTTCCGCCGCAGCCTGTCGTAGGCGCGGCTCAACTCCTCGAGCGGGGCCATCAGCGTCTCCGGGGCGTAGCGCCCGCCATAGATGCCGTAGCGTCCGCCCTCGTCCGGCTCCATGGCCGCGGCGGAGAGGGGTTCCCTTACCTTCATCGTGCTGCTCCCGCTCTGAGGTTGGCGAATAGTCGCTCCAGCTTGCCGCGGTCCTTCCGGCCGGGCGCCGACTCGACCCCCGAACAGGTGTCGACGGCATAGGCGCCCGGCACCGCCGCCGCCACTTCGGCGACGTTGCCGGGGCGCACGCCACCGGCGATGAACAGGCGGCGCGGCTCGCCGTCGCCCGCCGGCGTCCGGACGAGGTCGGCCGCGGCAGCGTAGTCCCAGCTCTCGCCGGAGCCGCCGTAGAGGCGCTCGTGGGCGCGGTCGATCAGGATGGCCCAGCAGTCCTCCTCGGGGATCGCGGCCGGGGCCGCGCTACCGCCGAGGCGGCGTACACGGATGGCGCGGTCGCTGAACGCGGCGACCAGTCCCGGGTTCTCGTCGCCGCTGAACTGGATGTAGTCGAGACCGACCTTGCGGTCGATCGTCTCGAGTTCTTCGCGCGTGGGGTCGACGAAGATGCCGACGGTCCGGGCCCGGTCCCCGACGCGGCGCCGGATGTGGGCCGCCTCGTCGACGTCGATCCAGCGCGGACTCGGACGGTAGAAGTTGAGGCCGATGAAATCGGCGCCCAGGTCAACGGCGAGACGGGCGTCGGCCGGCGTCGTGACGCCGCAGATCTTGACCTTCATTGGGTCACCTTCTGCGGCGCTGGTGCACCCAGTAGCTCCGTCAGCGCCACGGCCGGGTCGCCGGCAAGCACGAGCCGCTCGCCGATGAGGAACGCGTCGAAACCGGCCCGGCGCAACTTCTCCACGTCGGCGCCACTGCGGATGCCCGACTCGGCGACCTTGAGGCCGGAGGTCGGCAGGCGGCAGACACGGTCGACGCTGCGTTCCAGGTCGACGGTGAAGTTGCGCAGGTCGCGATTGTTGATCCCGACCAGCTCCCAGTCGGCGTTCTTCCCCTGACCATCGTCGTGCGCCAGCGGACGGAGCTTCCCGAAGTCCGCGTCCTCGTGGGTCTCGACCAGCGGCACGAGCCCGAGACCGCGGGCGACACCGGCCAGACGGCGCAGCTCCGCCGCGTCGTAGAGAGCCGCGATCAGTAGCACCGCACAGGCGCCGGCGTCACGCGCCCACGCAAGCTGGACGTCGGAGACGACGAAATCCTTCGCAACCGCGGGTAGACCGGAAGCGGCCGCGCACTCGGCCAGCAGGTCGTAGCCACCATGAAAGTGATCCGGCTCAACGACGACGGACAGGCAGGCCGCTCCGGCATCCGCGTAGGTCACGGCCCGGGCGACCGGATCGAAACGGCCGCGCAGATCGCCAAGCTTCGGTGAACCCATCTTGATCTCGGCGATCACGGCCGAGCCGCGCCTGGCGGAGATCGCGTCGAGAAAGCGGCGGCCCGCCGCCCCGACGGGCAGGCGCCGTGCCGGCGACACGCCCGCGTCCCCGGCGGCCACGCGCCGGCGCCGCTGCTCGCAGATGCGGCGCAGGATGTCCGGGACCTCAGACACAGCCTCAGCCCCCGCCGCCGCCACCGTCCCAGCCCGTCCAGTCGACGAGGTCGGCGAGCTTCGCGACGGCCGCTCCCGAAGCCTGAACCTCGGACGCCGCGGCGACACCAGCCGCGAGGCTGTCCGTCCCGCCCGCCACGTAGAGCGCCGCGCCGGCGTTCAGGCAGGTGATGTCGGCCAATGCCCCTCCCCCGCCGTCCAGCACGCCGCGCATCAGCTCGACGTTCCGCTCCGGTTCGCCTCCGAGCAGCTCCTCCGGCGACGCCGTGGCGATGCCGAAGTCCCCCGGACGAACCTCGTACGTCCCGACCTCGCCGCCCCGGACTTCGGCAACCGCGGTTGGCCCCGTGGTCGTCATCTCGTCCAGGCCGTCGCCGTGAACAACCAGGGCGTGCTCGCTGCCGAGCTCGAGCAGCACCCGCGCGATCGGCTCGACGAGGTCGGGCGAGAAGACGCCGATCAACTGGCGTTTCGCCCCCGCGGGATTGGTCAGGGGCCCCAGCACGTTGAACAGCGTGCGCACGCCGAGCTCCTTCCGTACCGGCATGACCTGAGCCATCGCCGGATGGAGCATCGGCGCGAACAGGAAGGCGATACCAACCTCGTCAAGGCACCGCCCGAGCGCGGCCGTGTCGCCCGAAAGCGTCACGCCCAGAGCATCCAGGACGTCGGCCGAGCCGGACCGGCTCGACACCGCCCGGTTGCCGTGCTTGGCGACGCAAGCGCCGCCAGCCGCCGCGACCAGCGCGGCCGCGGTCGAAATGTTGAAGGTGCCCCGGCCGTCGCCGCCGGTGCCGCAGGTGTCGACCACGCCCGAACTCGTGTGCT
This sequence comes from Holophagales bacterium, assembly GCA_009837085.1. Taxonomy (GTDB): domain Bacteria; phylum Acidobacteriota; class Thermoanaerobaculia; order Multivoradales; family Multivoraceae; genus Multivorans. The sequence goes on along the minus strand of VXUF01000077.1, from coordinate 22,369 downwards.
CGACGCGCGCGGCCCGCGCCCGCATCGCCCGGGCAGCGCCGGCGATCTCACCGACCGACTCTCCCTTCGCCGCCAGCGCGACGAGGAACGCGCTCTTCCACACCTCCGAGAGTGCGCCGTCCATCAGGCGGCCGAACAGCTCCTCCACCGTCGCCGACGGGAGATCCTCGCCGGCGATTGCCGTTCGCAGCAGGGCGGAAAGGTCGAGATCACTCATTTCGTCGCCTCGCAGTAGTCGAGAAAGTTCTGGAGTAGCTTCGAGCCGGTGTCCGTCAGCACCGATTCGGGATGGAACTGAACCCCCCAGTACGGCAGTTCCCGGTGCCGCATCGCCATGAGCGTCGCGTCCTCGGTCCAGGCCAGGGGCTCGAGCGAGGGCGGCAGGCTACCTTCCTCCACGGCGAGTGAGTGGTAGCGCGTGGCGACGAAGGGCGACGGCAGGCCGTCCAGCAGGCCCACTCCCCGGTGCTCGACCTCGGACGTCTTGCCGTGCATCAGCACGTTGGCCCGGCTGACCGTCGCGCCGAACGCCGAGCCGAGCGCCTGGTGCCCAAGACAGACACCGAGCAGGGGTGTGCCGGGCCGGGCCCGCAGCAAGTCGATGCAGATACCGGCGTCCTCGGGCCGGCCGGGCCCCGGCGACAGGACGATCCCGTCGGCGTCGCGAGCAAGCAGGTCCGACACCGTCTCGACGTCGTTGCGCACCACCTCGAGCTCGGCGCCCAGACCGCCCAGCATCTGGACCAGGTTGTAGGTGAACGAGTCGTAGTTGTCGATGACGAGGATCACGCCCGACCCTCCAGTTCGCGCGCCAGAGCCACCGCCCGCAGCAACGCAGCCGCCTTGTCGCGCGTCTCCTGCGCCTCGCGTACCGGATCCGAGTCGGCGACGATGCCGCCCCCGGCCGTGATCGACGCTTCTCCGTTGACGACCGCCAGGGTACGGATCGTGATGCAGGCGTCCATGTCGCCGCCGAACGAGAAGTAGCCCACCGAGCCGCCGTACATACCTCGCGCCTCCGGCTCCAGCTCGTCGATGATCTCGACCGCGCGGATCTTCGGTGCCCCGGACAGCGTGCCGGCCGGAAAGCACGCGAGCAGGGCGTCCAGCGCCGAGCCGGCGCCGCTGCCCGCCCCGTCCGACTGCTCCGCCTCGACCGAACTGACGATGTGCATCACGTCGCTGTAGTGCTCGATCACCATGAACTCCTCGACCGAGACGCCGCCCGGCTTCGCAACGCGGCCGAGGTCATTGCGCCCCAGGTCGACCAGCATCACGTGCTCCGCGCGCTCCTTCGGGTCCGCCATCAACTCTTCGGCCAGAGCCCGGTCTTCGGCCGGGGTTCGACCGCGCGGCCGGGTGCCGGCGATCGGCCTCACCTCCAGCCGCCGACCCGTCCGCCTGACCAGCATCTCGGGCGAGGCGCCGATGAGGGACACTTCGGGCGATTCGAACAGCACCATGTACGGCGAGGGATTGACCAGCCGCAGGGCCCGGTAGACGGTCGTCGGAGGCACGTCGAGGTCGATCGCCCAGCGCCGGGCGAGCACGACCTGAAAGATGTCGCCGGCGGCGATGTACTCCTTGGCCGCGTTGACCGCTCGGCCGTGCTCCTCGTCGCTCAGGGTGGGGTCAGCGGTCTCCGCCTTGACTCCCCTGTCTTCGACCCGCGCCGCGATCGCCTCGCCCCGGCTCTCGAGCACCGCCTGCAGCCCGTCGAGCCGGGTTCTCGCGTCGGCGGCCGTGTTCTCGCCCTCGATCTCGTTGGCCACCGCGACGATCCGCTGGCGGGCGTGGTCGAACACGAGGATGTCGTCGTAGCGGGCGAGGATGGCGACGGGCAGGCCGAAGGGATCGGGCGGACGGCCGGCCGCGTGGTCGACGAGGCACGGCTCCGCCAGCCGGATCGCGTCGAACCCGAAGGCGCCGATCCAGCCGCCGGCGAACGGCAGCGGCGGCGCGGGATCGGCGTTCACGCCGTCGAGCAGTCTCCTGAGCCGGGGCAACGGGTCCCCCGTCCGGACCTGGACGCCGCCGCCGTTCCGGAGATCCTCGGTCTCGAGCCGGTCCAGGTACACCCGGCAGACCTGGGACGGACTGGCGCCGAGGAAGCTGTAGCGCGAGACGTGCTCGCCACCGGTGATGCTCTCTAGCAGGAATCGCCGGGCGGAGGCGTCGCCGTCCTCATGCGCCGCCAGTTTGCGGTAGACGCCGAGCGGAGTCGAGGTGTCGGCCAGGAACTCCCGGGTGTGGGCAATGGCCGCCGCGGGCCGGCTCATGACGGACCTCTCTCGGCTTCCTGGTGGCGGCGACCGAGTTCGGCGGCCACGTCCGCGAGCTCCACGCCGGTCGCCTGCAGCAGAACCAGCAGGTGGTAAGCGAGGTCGGCGACTTCGGCGGCGAGGTCGCCGCGGCGCTCGGCGGACTCCGGTTCGGCGTCCGCGCGGACCCCGGCGATCACGGTCTCTCCCGCCTCCTCCGCCACCTTGCGGGCGATCCGGTCCACGCCCTGTTCGAGCAGGCGGGCGGTGTAGCTCTCCCCGGACGAGGCGGAGGCCCGCTCGGCGAGCACCCGCCGCAGCCAGCCGAGCTCGAACTCGGCCACGTTCGGTTCGAAGCAGCTCCGCGTGTAGAGGTGGCAGGCGGGCCCGGCCGGCAGCGCCCGCACCAGCAGAGCGTCCCGGTCACAGTCCTGAAGAACCTCGACCACCGCCAGGGTGTTGCCGGAGGTGGCGCCCTTGCGCCAGAGCTCCTGGCGGGAGCGGCTGTAGAAGTGGGCCTGACCGGTCTCGAGCGTCTTCTCGACCGCCTCGCGGTCCGCGAAAGCGAGCATGAGCACCGCGCCCGAGAGCACGTCCTGGACGACGACGGGCAGCAGGCCCCGGTCGTCGTAGGTGAGCGCGGCGGGGTCGATCGTTGTCTTCGTCACCTGCTTGCTCCTGTCTGAATGCGGATCGGGTAGCGCCGGCCGAGGTACTCCTTGACCGTGCCCACCGAGTAGGTCTCCTGGTGGAAGATGGACGCGGCGAGAACCGCCGCGGCGCCTGTATCCAGGGCGTCGGCGAGATGCTCCAGGGTGCCGGCGCCGCCCGAGGCGATCACCGGCACGGGCGACAACGCCGACGCTCGCCGCAGCAACTCCAGGTCGTAGCCCGCCTGCGTACCGTCGCTGTCGATGCTGGTCAGCAGGATCTCCCCGGCGCCGCGTTCGATCCCTTCCTCGATCCACTCCAAGGCGTCGAGTCCGGTCGGGGTGCGGCCGCCGTGGGTGACGACCTCCCAGCTCTGGTCCTCCGCGCCGGCCGCCTCCCGCCGCTTCGCGTCGACCGACAGGACGACGCACTGGCTGCCGAAGCGCTCGGCAAGGCGGGTGAGCAGCTCCGGCTCGGCCACCGCGGCGGTGTTGATCCCCAACTTGTCCGCGCCGGCGAGGAGCAACTTGCGGCCATCGTCGACGCTGCGCACGCCGCCGCCGACGCTCAGCGGAATGAACACCTGCTCGGCGGTCCGTCGCACCCAGTCGAGGTCCGTATCGCGGCGTTCGGGCGCCGCGGTGATATCGAGGAAGACGATCTCGTCAGCGCCCTCCGCCGCGTAGCGGGCCGCGGCCTCGGTCGGGTCGCCCTGATCGGTCAGGTTCCTGAACTGGACTCCCTTGACCACCCGGCCGGCCGCAACATCCAGACAGGGGATGATCCGGCGCGTCAGGCCGGTCGGTTCGATCGTCGCTCTCATGGCGCGCTCCCGCAAGCGGCAATCGCGTCGTCCAGGCTGAGTGAACCGTCATAGAGCGCCCGACCGACGATCGCGGCCTGGATCTCGGGCCGCCGCGCCGCGGCTTCCAGATCGGCCGCCGAACGCACGCCGCCCGAGAGGATCGCCGGCGCGCAGGCCAGGTCGCCGATCCGGCACGCCAGATCGATGTTCGGCCCCTGCATCATCCCGTCGCGGGAGATGTCGGTGACGAGGACCGCGGCCACGGGCAGATCGGCGAGCTGGGCGCAGAGCGCGGCCGGTGAACAGTCGGCCGACTCGGTCCAGCCGGCGAGCCGGACTTCCCCGCCGTCGATGTCGAGCGCCGCCACCATACGGGCCGGGTACTCGCGGCAGAGATCGGCGAACACGTCGAAGTCGCGCACGATGAGCGAGGTCACCACGGCGCGCTCGCAACCTGCCCCGAAGGCCCACTCGACCGCCTCGCGGTCGCGCAGGCCGCCACCGAGCTGGATGCCGCCGCGGCCGTTGAAGGAGTCCTCTGCCCGTCGCGCCAGGTCCTGCACGACATCGCGCTGCGGCGGGCCTCCGAAAGCCGCGTCCAGGTCAACAACGTGGATGCGGCCAACTCCCGCTTCGCGGTAGCGGCGGAGCGCGTTGCCCGGATCGGCATCGTAGACGGTGCGTCGCCGGTCGTCGCCGCGCATGAGACGCACGACCTGGCCGCGCCGCAGATCAATGGCCGGCAGCAGTTGCATGTGTTCCTCCATGGCCCTCCGGGGCTCCTCCAGCAACGCCGCCGGCCAGATCGCCGGCCCAGGCCAGGTAGTTGCGCAGCAGACGCAGGCCCGCGGCGCCGCTCTTCTCCGGATGAAACTGGGTGCCGGCGATCCGGCCGCGACCGGTGATCGCCGGGAAGCTGCGACCGTGCCGGCAGCGGCCGAGGACCCACTCCTCCGGCACCTTCTCGGGTGCGAAGGAGTGGACGAAGTAGTAATGGTCGTCGTTCGTCGATCCGGCGAGCAAGGGATGGTCCTTGACCGCGAAGACACGGTTCCAGCCGATGTGGGGCAGCGGTACGCCCCCGGGCAGCTCGGTGACCCCGCCGGCGAGCAGGGCAAGGCCATCCGTGGTCCCGAATTCCTCGCTACTGTCGAACAGGAGCTGGTAGCCGATGCAGATGCCGAGCATTGTCGCGCCATCGTCCAGGGCGGCGCGGATGGCCTCCTCGGGTGCGCCACGCAGGATCTCCCGCGGCGGCCGGAAGGCACCCACCCCCGGCAGCACCAGGCAGCGGGAGGCACGAATCGTCGCCGGGTCGCAGGTGATCTCGACTTCGGCGCCCAGATGCCGGAGCGCCCGCACCAGGTTGCCGATGTTGCCGACCCCGGCGTCGATCACAGTCGCTTCCGTGGCGGTCATGCGGTAAGGCTCCCCTTGGTGCTCGGCACATCGGCAGCCGCTCCGGTCCGGAGCGACACCGCGTCACGCAAGGCGAGAGCCACCGCCTTGAAGGCGGCCTCGGCCACGTGGTGGGGGTTGCGTCCGCAGAGCACGTCGAGGTGCAGGGTCAGCCGGCCGCGGTCGGCCAGGGCGCCGAAGAAGTCGCCGACCAGGGTGAGCGGGAACTCGGTCGTGACCCAGGCCTGCTCGAGATCCGGCGGCAACCGGAAGTGGAAGGAGCCCCGGCCGGAAAGGTCGACCACGGCGCGCGCCAAAGCCTCGTCGAGCGGCGCGAAGGCGTGCGCGAAGCGGCGCACCCCGGCGCGGTCGCCCAGCGCCTCCCGGAGCGCGTCACCGAGTACGATGCCGGTGTCCTCCACCGTGTGGTGGAGGTCAATCTCGACATCGCCGCGGGCCACGAGGTCGAGTCCGAGGCCACCGTGGCGCGTCAGCGCGTCCAGCATGTGACTGAAGAACCCGTTCGGGGTGTCGATCCGGCGATCGCCTCCGTCGAGCGACAGGTCGGCGCGGATCCTGGTTTCGGACGTCTTCCGGTCAAGCGACGCTGTTCTCATGCCCTGCCTCCTGAAGTTGGCGGCAACATCCCGTCCAGGGCACGCCGGGTCGCACGCAGGGCCGGCCCGGCGCCGATTCCGATCCGCATGCAGTTGGCGAGTCCCGGGTAGCGGCTCACGTCCCGGACCAGCACTCCGCCCGCCGCCAGACCGTCGCGGATCTCGGTGCAACGGGGGTGGCGAGCGAGCAGAAAGTTCGCCTCCGAGTCGAAGACCTCGAAGCCGAACTCCCGGAGCATCGCCGTCCACTGCTCCCGCCGCGCCCGCACGACCGCGACCCGGCGCGGGAAACGGTCGGCGTGTTCCAGCGCCACCTCGCCGATGACAGCCGCCGCGTGGCCGACGTTGTAGGCCAGCTTGACCTTGATCAACTGGGCGACGAGTTCCGGCGCGGCGAGCAGGTAGCCAAGGCGGATACCGCCCAGTGACCAGGCCTTGGACAGGGTCCGGAA
>VXUF01000077.1:0-16175 GCA_009837085.1 Holophagales bacterium | reverse complement strand
GTTCGGGTTCGACCGCACCAGCGGCCGGTAGTCGTGGCGGCAGAACTCTCCATACGCGTTGTCAAGCAGGAGGGCCGCTTCGAGCGACCGCGCCAGCCGCTCCACGGTTTCGGGATCCGCCGCCGCCCCGGTCGGGTTGTTCGGCGTGCACAGGAGCACCGGCCGCCGCGGATCGCGGTCGACCTCGGCCTGGAGTTCGTCCATCTGCAGACCCAGGTCGGGAGCCGGTTCCAGATGCCGCGGCACCCCGGCGGCGCGCCCGACGAACGTCCTGTAGGGACTGAAGCTCGGGTCGCAGATGAGCACCTCCCGACCGGGACGGACGACCCCCTCGAGCACGGTCGTGATCAGTTCGCCCGAACCGTTGCCGACCAGGACGCCCTCCATGGGCCACTCGTGCAGATCCCCGATCAGCCCGCGCAGCCGGTCGGCATGAAAGTCCGGATACTCCGACCACGGCCGGTCAGCCAGCCGGGCCAGCGCCTCCCGCTTGAGCGACCGCGGCAGGTCCCAGGGCGCCTCGTTCTGGTCGAGCTTGTAGCGGGCCTCGACCTGGTGCAGCGAATAGAGCGACAGGTCGCGCACCTCCGAACGCACGAGGGCCGCCGCCCGCTCGGCGGGGCCGCTCATGGCCCGGTCTCCCGGTCTTCGGATCCGCGGCGCAGCCTCGCCGCCGCGGCATGCGCGGACAGACCCTCCGTCGTCGCCAGCGTCTCGGCGGCGCCGGCCCAGGTCGCCGCGGCCTCGGCGGAGAACCGAACGGTGTGGCTGCGCCGCAGGAAGTCGTCCGTACCGAGACCCGAGGCGTAGCGCGCGCTACCGCCTGTGGGCAGGACGTGGCTGGGACCGGCGACGTAGTCCCCGAACACGACCGGCGACGACCCGCCGACGAAGACCGCACCGGCGTTGCGGATCTCGCCGGCGCTCCGCTCGGCGGCTTCCCCCATCAACTGCAGATGCTCCGGAGCGATCCGCTCAGCGAGTGCGATCGCCCCGTCCAGGTCGGCGACGACGAAGGCCGCGCCGTACCGCTCGAGGGCAGCCGAGGCCGTCTCAGCGGTCGGCAGGGCCGCGAGCCGCGAGTCGACTTCGGCACGGACGCCCTCCGCGAGCTCGGCGGAGTCGGTGACCAGGACGGCAACCGCCAGCGGGTCGTGCTCGGCCTGCGCCAGCAGGTCGGCGGCGACGCGCTCAGCCGGAGCGCCGGCGGTGGCGAAGATGACGACCTCGGACGGCCCGGCGTCCCGGTCGACTCCGACATCCGACGCGACGTGCTGCTTGGCCGCCGCCACCCAGGCGTTGCCTGGACCCGCGATCAGATCGACCGGTCGGATCGACTCGGTGCCGTAGGCGAGCGCCGCGACCGCGTGGGCTCCGCCCATGCCCCACACCTCGTCCACTCCGACCAGATCCAGAACGTGCCGCAGCACCGGGCTGTCCCGGTAGGCCTGAGGCGGCGTGGCGATGACGATCTCCTCGACGCCGGCGAGCCGGGCCGGCACCACGGTCATCAGCACGGTCGACGGATAGGGGAAGCGGCCCCCGGGCACGTAGAGGCCCACCCGCCGAATGGCGATGCGACGCTCCTCGATCCGGACGCCGTCCCGGTCGACACGCTCGACACCCGGGCCGCGCAGCAGGGCGCGGTGCCAGGCCTCGATGGCCCCCCGGGCGCGCTCGATGGCGGTGAGGACCGCCGGCTCAACCTCGTCGCCGGCTGCTCGCGGCCGGTCGTCGTCAAGACGCAGCGCGGCGGCCGAAGGCGCGTCGCAACCATCGAAGCGGCGCACCGCCTCGAGCAGGGCGGCGTCGCCGCCGGTCCGCACCCGGTCCACGATCTCCGCCGCCGCCTGGCGGATCTCCGCCGCGATGCCGCCGCGGCCCCGCCGGTCGAGGAGTTCCAAACGCTCCCGTCCGACGGAACTTCCGGCGGCGAGGACTCGAAGCGCGCTGCCCCGGGCCTCAGTCACCACCGGTCTCCGTCTCTTCGAGTGCGCCGAGCAGTCCGCTCAGCCGCCGGCGGTGAGCATGAAACGACGCCCGATTGACGACGAAGGTCGGAGCCACCTCCGCCAGCACCTCGACTTCGTGCAGGTCGTGGGCTCGAAGCGTGCCGCCGGTCTGAACGATGTCGACCGCCACGTCGGTCAGGTCGAGCAGCGGTCCGAGTTCGATCGAGCTGGTGAGGTGGATCACCTCGACGTGGAGGTTCCGGGCGGCCAGCAGCCGCGCCGCCCAGGCCGGATAGCGGGTCGCCGCCCGGAGCTGGCCGCTCCGCTTCGGCAGCTCGGGAGTCTCGGCAATCAGGGACAGACGGCTCCTGCCGTCCTTCAACTGGAGCGGCCGGAAAACATCGGGCTGCGTTTCCTCGAGCACATCCGAGCCGACGATCGCGCAGTCGACGATCCCGTGCTCCACGTAAAGCGGCAGGTCCCAATCCTTGAGCAGCAACACCTCGACCGGAGTCCCCAGCACGTTCTGGTCGGGGAACCGCTGGCGGAGGCGCGAGGAGTCGAGGCCATCGAGATTCAGTCCCGCGGCGGCGAGGGAAGCGCGCGCGGGGCCCAGGTTCCGCCCCTTGGGCAGGCCGAACGTGATCATGACCGCGCCTCCGCGTCGCCGAGTTCCAGCAGCAGGTCGAGACCGACCGAGAAGCCGACCGCGGAGCAATCGCCGCTCAACGACCGGAACACCTTGTCGTAACGGCCGCCGACGCCCAGGGCCAGAGCGGTCCCCGGCGCGTAGGCGGCGAACATCAGGCCGTCGTAGTAGCCGCGCTGACCCGCGCCGACGCCAATGCGCGAATCGAGGGTGGCGGCCGCGAACTCGGCGAGGTCGACCTCGATCTCGACGCCGGCATCGCGATACTCGGAGGACAACCGGTCGCGCAGACCGAGCAGATCGGACACCGCCTCTCCCGCGCCGCCCAACACCGAAAGCTCCGTCGGGTAGCCGCGTTCGACGACGTCGGCGAGACCGGCACGACGCGCCGCGGTCCGGTCGCGGCTGGCGATGCGCAGCGCGAGGTCGGAGGCTTCCCGCTCGCCGGCGGCGGCCAGCAGGGCGTCGTCGAGCGCACCGGCCACGCCGAGCACGACCCGAAGGGTGTGCTCCTCGCCATCGCTCGTCGCGGGAGCCTCCCCGCGCGCCTCGAGCAGGAGGTCGAAGAACAAGGTCAGCATCCGCTCGTCCGCCTCTGCCTTGGCGCCGCCGAGGAGCTCCGCGCCCAACTGCGAGTACTCGCGCATCCGGCCGGGCCTCAGGGGCTGGTGACGCACGACGTCGCCGCGGTAGTAGAGGCGCAGCGGCAGCTCCAGCTCGTCGAGGTGAGGCGCGAGCAGCCGCGCCAGCATCGGTGTGAAGTCGCCTCGCAGGACGAGCAGTTGGCCGTCCCGGTCCACGAAACGGTAGAGCTGCTCCAGCCGTCGACCCGTGAGCAACGGCCGGTACGGTTCGAAGTAGTCGAGGATGGGCAGCAGGACCTCGGCGAATCCGCGCCCCTCGAGCAGCGCGGAAAGCCGCGCCTCCAGCTCGCGCCGCCGCCTGGCGCTGTCGAACAGGGCGGCCGACACTCCGGTCGGCAGGCCGGCGGAGATCTTCATCGTGTCGACTCCAATCCGAGCGCCGCCGCTCCGACTTCAAACGGCAGCGGTCCGCCCGTCATCGCCTCGAACTGCGCGAGTCCCTGATGCAGAAGCACCTCCCGGCCGTCGACGACCACCAGACCCCTGGCCGAAAGCGCCCTGCTCCAGCGTGTTGGGCCGCCGCCGTAGACCAGCTCGACCGCGACCGCCGAGGCTCGAAGCGCCGCCGGGTCGCAGGGAAGCGGATCGTCGGCCCGGTGACCAAGAGACGTCGCATTGACCACGATGTCGAAGTCGCCGGGCTTCACTTCTTCGAGTGGCACGAAGGTGACGCCGAGGGACTCCGCGGCAGCACGTCCGGTCGACTCCGTCCGGTTGGCGAGTGCGACCCGGGCGCCGGCCACGGCCAGACCGAGAGCGGCGGCCCGACCGGCGCCGCCGGCGCCGATGACCACCGCCTCGCGGTCTCGCAGGTCCATGCCGCCCCGTCGGAGCGGACCTGTGACCCCCTCGGGATCCGTGCTCTCCGCCCTCCATCGCCTGCTCGTGGCGCCATTCCGGCCCGGCAACAGGGTGTTCGCGCCCTGGGTCCCACGCGCCAATGGCCCCGCCTCGGAGGCGGCCGCGAGCGCCGCTGCCTTGTGCGGCGCGGTCACGCTCAGGCCGGAGAGCGGCAGGCCGGCTCGGTCGAAGAAGTCGGAGGACACGATCTCGCGCCAGAAGGTCTCGAAGTTCGGGGCATCGAAGGCGACGTAGAGGGCTTCCTCTCGGCGATCCCGGTAGCCGGCGTTGTGGAGCCTGGGCGACAGGCTGTGCGCCGCCGGGTGACCGACGACGCCGAACAGTCGCGATGCACGGTGCAGCTTCGGCAGCCCGTAGTCGACCCGCAACCGCTCGATGGACGGCTGGCCGGGCGCCGCGGCCAGCGGCCCGGCGGCGCCGTAGATCCACGGCGCGCCGAGACGCGGCCCCACCAGCCGGGTCCAGGCGCCCACCGCGCCCATGGAGAAGGCGGCGATGTCGGCCCGGCCCGCGCCAAGCAGCAGTTCGAGCGGCACCAGCTCGTCACCGGAGTCCCGTGCTTCGGTCACCAGCTTGTAGAGCCGCGCCTCGACCCCGGAAACCTGTCTCAGGCGGCCCTGCAGGACCTTCAGGTTCCGCGCCCGGCCATGCCATGAAACGACGCGACGCCGGGGTTCGACGGCGTCCAGGACGGTCCTGCCGAGGTCGCGGTCCGCCTCCAGGTCAACGAGGTCGTATCCCGCGGCCGCAGAAAGCAACGCCGCCCGGCGCTCTGGCTCAACCGTGCCCCGACCGCCCTCCGCTTCGCTCCGCAGCGTGTAGAGGAGGTCGCCGGCGAAGCGTTCCCGCAACCACTCGACGGCCACATCGCCGACGAGATCCGCCCGCACCTCCAGACAGTCCGCCAGCTCCGAGAGCGAGCGCACCTCGTCGCCGGACGCGCTGGGCGCCTCGGTCAACGACGCCACCAGGGTGGCGGTTCGGGGTTCGTCGGTTGTCGGGTTCAAATGGGAAGACCTCCTTCGATCCGGAAGGAGGTCTTCTCTCTCACCCTCGTCCCGGACCGTGCGTACCGGGACCTGGCCCGGGTTCAGCCCTTGCCGTGACCGTGAGCCCACCAGGACGTCGCAACGACTCCGGTCGCCGGAGCGACGGAGGCAGCAACGAACGCGGGAATGCTGTCCTGTGAGTTCATGACGCGGTGAGGGTGGAACGGGCCGGAATGGCTCCAGGAGGCCGGATACTGCACCGGAAGGTGCGGACTGTCAAGCAGCTTCCGCTGCTGCGGACGGGCTGTTCAGGCCTCTGAGGTGAGCTCGCTCCTGCCCTGGTACATCCCCACGCCGATGATGACGAAGCAGAGCGAACCGAACGCCTGCATCGCGTTGTCGTTGGTGAGAAGCGTCCGGGGCTCGATCCCGGAGACGTGCTGCAGGACCAGGAAGTTGATGATTGCCAGGACCCCCAGCAGGACGAATCCATAGGAGGCCAGCTTGAAGATGCTCGTTGAGCCGAAGCGGGCGGAAAGGCCGAGGCCCACCAGAATGGAACCGATCGGATAGACGGAAACCAACGCGATGACGATGCCGGCCATCGACACGTAGGTGTCGAGGGCCAGGTCCTCCATGCCACGCTGCATCAGGTGGACGCTGAACTGCCGCATGCCCATCGCGACGACGTAGAGACTCCAGCCGAACACGCTCACATACGCCCCCAGCCGCAGGCACAAGCCGCCGGCGCCCTGCTGGGCCAGACGGAGCCATGTGAAGGCGGCGTACCCGTAGAGGAACATCCCGATGATCGAAAGCATGGACGCCAGATGGGCGAGACTGGCGTTCGCCGCCGCTGCCTCGAGCGCGGCCGGGAAGTCGGTCTGGTCCACCGGGTCCACTACGCCCCCGGGAAACAGGAGCGAAGCGAGCACCAGCAGGACGACACCGACGATCAGGGCCAACCCTCCTTGCCTGGTGACGGGGTTCGACGTGGTGGATGGGGCCATGTCCACTTCCTTTCTGGCGCGCGGCACCTGCTGTGACTGTATGTGGGGAGATACTAGCAGTCCGCTAGGCGCGAGCCATGACCAGAGCGCCGTTCGTGCCGCCGAAGCCGAAAGAGTTGGTCAGCGCCACGTCGACCTTCGCCTCCCGCGGCTCGTGGGGCACGAAGTCCAGATCGCATTCCTCGCCCGGTTCGTCGAGATTCAGCGTCGCCGGCAGCACCTGGCGGTCGACGGTCAGCGCCAGAATGCCGGCTTCGACGCCGCCCGCAGCGCCCAGCAGGTGACCCGTCGATGACTTGGTCGAGGACACGGCCAGGCGGTAGGCGTGGTCTCCGAACACTCGCTTGACCGCCCGGACCTCGGCTATGTCGCCGAGCGGCGTCGACGTGCCATGGGCGTTGACGTAGTCGACCGTCTCGGGCGCCAGCCCCGCGTCGTCGAGCGCCGCCAGCATCACCCGGGCCGCGCCGTCGCCCTCCGGCTCCGGCGCCGAGACGTGGTAAGCGTCGGAACTCATGCCGTAACCGACGATCTCGGCGTAGACCCGGGCGCCGCGCCCGAGCGCCGCCTCGCGTTCTTCCAGCACGAGAATCCCCGCTCCTTCCCCGAGCACGAAGCCATCGCGGCCCTTGTCCCATGGCCGCGACGCCTTCGCCGGCTCGTCGTTGCGGACCGACAGCGCCTTCATCGCGCCGAAGCCGGCCAGCGCCAGGTCGGATGTCGTGGCCTCGGTGCCGCCGGCGAAGGCTGCGTCGGCGTAGCCATGCTGAATCATCCGGAACGCATCGCCGACTCCGTGCAGGCCGGTCGTGCAGGCGGTCGTCGGGCAGGTGTTCGGCCCGCGTGCGCCGAAGCGGATCGAGATCTGGCCGGAGGCCATGTTCGCGATCAGGCCGGGAATGAAGAACGGCGACACCCGCCGCGGACCACGGTCGCGCCAGATCCCGTGCATGTGCTCGATCAGGGGCAGGCCACCCATGCCCGAACCGACGACGGTGGCGACACGGTCCCGGTTGCCGTCGTCGATCACCAGGCCCGCGTCCTCGTGGGCGAGCGTCGCGGCGGCGAGAGCGAACTGGATGAACAGGTCGACCCGGCGGATCTCCTTGCGACCCATGAACTGCTCAGCGTCGAAGTCCCGCACCTCCGCGGCGATCTTCGTCGTGTACAGGTCGGCGTCGACCCGCGTCAACGGACCGACGCCGCTCCGCCCCTCCATCAGGCCGGACCACGTCGCCTCCGTCCCCACGCCAAGTGGAGACACCAGCCCCACGCCGGTAACGACGACGCGTCTACGGTCGCTCATGGTCGGGACCGGCGCGCGCCGGTCAAAGAGAGATCAGTTCGAGGACCCGTGGGCCTGAATGTAGTCGATGGCCTCCTTGACCGAGCCGATCTTCTCGGCGTCCTCGTCCGGAATCTCGATGCCGAACTCCTCCTCGAAGGCCATGACCAGCTCGACGATGTCGAGCGAGTCTGCACCGAGGTCGTCAGTGAAGCTGGCCTCCGGAGTGACTTCGTCGGCATCGACTCCGAGCTGCTCGACGATGATGCTGTTGACCTTTTCGACTACGGACATTCTGATTCCTCTCGAGGGTAAAGGCAGGTTTCGCGTTTCGGACCCGCGGGCAGAGGGAAGACTATGCCACCACGGGGGCCATCCGTCCAATGCCAGCCTGCGGCCGCGGTCGACTCCGCTCGCGCGGCAGAAGTCCAGAAGCCGGCGCTACGCGCCGGATGCCGGCGAGGACGCCGGCGCACCCAGTCTCTGCCGCGCAGATTCCTAGGTCATGCCACCGCTGACGCTCAGCACCTCGCCCGTCACGTAGGACGCCTCGTCGCTCGCCAGGTAGAGCACCGCCGCCGCGATGTCGTCGACGGTGCCTAGCCGGACCAGGCCGTGCTGCTCCAGGAAGCGTTCGCCTGCCCCGTCCGGCAATGCCGCCGTCATGTCCGTCTCGATGAAGCCCGGCGCCACCACGTTGACCGTGATCCCGCGGCTCAGGAGCTCGCGTGCGAGCGACTTGCTGAACCCGATCAGGCCGGCCTTGGAGGCGGCGTAGTTCGCCTGACCCGCGTTGCCGACCACCCCGGCCACCGATGACACGGACACGACCCGGCCATGGCGGCGCCGCATCATGCCGCGAACCAGAGCCTTGGTCAGAACGAAAGCACCGGTCAGGTTCACGTCCAGCACCTGCTGCCACTGCTCCAGGGTCATCCGCGCCAACAGGTTGTCGGCCGTGATGCCCGCGTTGTTCACCAGGATGTCGACGGCCGCGAACTCCGAAGGCAGGCCCCGGACCGCGCCGGGGATCGACTCGTGATCCGCGAGATCGAGCGCCATCGCATGAGCCTCACCGCCGCCCTCCCGCACCGCGCCGGCAACCTCGTCGAGGAGTCCCTCGTTTCGAGCGGCAAGGACGACCCGCGCGCCCTGCCGAGCCAGCAACAGGGCGGCGGCGCGGCCGATGCCACGTGACGCGCCGGTGATCAGCGCCGTCCTGCCGCTCAGGTCGAAGAGGGTCACGCGGCCAGATCCTCAGGCTCGGCAATCGCCCGGACCTTCAGTCGCCGCTCGATGCGGCGCCCGAGCCCGGAGAGCACCTTGCCCGGTCCGATCTCGACCAGTCGCTCGACGCCTCGGGTAGCCATCAAAGCCACCGACTCCGACCAACGGACGGCGCCGTCGATCTGCCGGACCAGCGCGTCCCGCGCCGCGGCGGCAGTAGTCACCTCAGCCGCGTCCACGTTGCACACGACCGGGACCTTCGGATCCGCCATCGGAACATCCCGGATCAGGGGTTCCATCACCGCGCGCGCCGGCGCCATCAGGGCACAGTGGAAGGGAGCCGACACGGGCAGCGGAATCGCGCGCCGCGCGCCCCGCTCGGCGGCCAGCTCCACGGCCCTGCCGACCGCTCCGGCGGCCCCGGCGATCACGATCTGTCCCGGAGCGTTCAGGTTCGCGAGCTGGCAGACGCCACCGGTGTCGCTCGCCGCCTGTGCCGCCACCGCGGCGGTGTCCTCCTCGCTCAACCCGAGAACCGCGGCCATGGCGCCCTCTCCCACCGGCACTGCCTGTTGCATAGCCTGCCCGCGGGCCCGCACGAGCCGCAGGGCGTCGGCGAGTTCCAGGGAACCGGCCGCCACCAGGGCCGAGTATTCGCCCAGGCTGTGACCGGCGACGAAGGTCGGCGCGGCCGGTCGGGGATGCCGCGCCAGATAGCAGCGCAGCACCGCGACCGACATGGCAACGATGGCGGGTTGAGTGTTCGCGGTCAGGAGGAGTTCGTCCTCCGGACCATCGAAGCAGAGACCCGACAACGAGAAGCCGAGCGTGTCGTCGGCCTCCTCGAACACCGCCCTCGCCTCGGGAAAGGTCGAGGCCAACGCGCGGCCCATCCCGACCCGCTGCGAGCCCTGGCCCGGAAAGACGTACGCCACCCCACTCATGGATAGAAACCGAAGAGAACCAGGTCCTAGAAGCGCACCGCGGCTGCGCCCCAGGTGAGGCCCGCGCCAAAGGCCGCCATCAGAACCAGGTCGCCGGGATCGATGCGGCCGTCGCGGTTCAACTCGTCGAGGGCGATCGGGATGGAGGCGGCCGACGTGTTGCCGTAGCGCTCGACGTTGACGTAGACGCGGTCGGCCGGCACGTCGATCCTGCGGCCGACGGCGTCGATGATCCGGCGGTTCGCCTGGTGAGGAATCAGCCACCGAACATCCTCTGGACGCTGGCCGGCGCCCTCGAGCACCTCGCCGGAAACATCCGCCAGTGTGCGCACGGCGACCTTGAAGGTCTCATTGCCGAGCATCCGGATGAAGGGCAGGCGGGCCTCCAGAGTCTCGGGACGGTTCGGAGGATTACGGCTGCCGCCGCCCGGCATCTCGAGCAGGTGGGCGAGCGAGCCGTCGCTATGAATCGCCACCGACAGAATGCCGGACAGCCCGTTCTCACTGGAAGGTCCCGGAGGATCCTCGCCGCGGAGGACTACCGCGCCGGCGCCGTCGCCGAACAGCACGCAGGTCGAACGGTCCTCGTAGTCCGTGTACTTCGTCAGCGACTCGGCGCCGATGACCAGGGCCGTGGCGGCAGCGCCGCTCGACACGTACTGGTGCGCCACCGAGAGGCCGTAGATGAAGCCCGTGCAGCCGGCGTTCAGGTCGAAGGCGGTGGCGTCCTTCGCGCCGAGTTCCTCCTGCACCAGACAGGCGGTGGCCGGAAAGGGCATGTCCGGCGTCACCGTCGAGATCAGAACGAGGTCCACCTCCGAGGCCTCGACCCCGGCCATCTCCATCGCCTGGCGGGCGGCGTCGACGGCAAAGACCGACGTGTACTCCTCGTCGGACGCGACCCGGCGTTCCTCGATGCCGGTGCGCGCGATGATCCAGTCGTTCGAGGTGTCGACGATGCGCTCCAGGTCGGCGTTGGTCAGAATCCGCTCGGGCACCGAGCGGCCCGTGCCGGCGACCCGAACCCGGCGCGTCCCGTTCGAAGAATCTCCCTGCAATCCGTTCGTCATCCCGCCACCACCGCCTTCGACCGCGTTTCGTACGCGACCTCGGCGAGCTTCGCGCTGACCTTGAGGTGAATGCCCGCTTCGCAGAACTCTACCGCCCGCCGGACGGCGCTGTGGATCGCGTGGGCGGAAGAACGGCCGTGGGCAACGAAGCAGCCGCCCCGCAGCCCCAGTAGCGGCGCACCGCCGTACTCGCTGTAGTCGAGGCGGCGCTTGAAGCGCTCGAAGGCCGGCCGGGCCAGGAGATAGCCGAACCGCGCTCGCCAGGTACTTACCATCTCTTGACGCAACTGTCCGCCCACGAACTCGCCCAGCGATTCGGCGCTCTTGAGGATCGCGTTGCCGACGAAACCGTCGCAGACGACCACGTCGACCGTGCCGTTGAACACGTCGCCGCCCTCGACGTTGCCGACGAAGTTGAGCCCCGTGGCGTCGAGCGCCTTGAACACCTCGCGGACGAGTTCCGTCCCCTTGCCCACCTCCTCGCCGATCGACAGCAGGCCGATCCGCGGCGCCTCCAGGCTCAGGAGCTGCTCCGCGAGGTAGTGCCCCATCACCGCGAACTGGCGGAGCTGGTGGAGCTTGGAGTCCACGTTGGCCCCGGCATCGAGCAGGATCGTGCTGCCGTCGCGGCGCGGCAGCGCGACGGCGAGAGCCGGCCGGTCGACTCCGGGCGCCACGCCGATCACCATCTTGCCGGCGACCAGGGCCGCGCCCGTGTTGCCCGCCGTCAGCATCGCCGCGGCCCGGCCTTCCCTGACCAGCCGGGCGCAGACCCGCACCGAAGAGTCGCGCTTCCGGCGAACCGCCAACGCCGACTCGCCCATGCCGACGACTTCGCGGGCGTGGACGATCTCGATCCGGTCGAGGTCGGAGGCCACGGATTCGAGTTCCTCGATCTCCCGTTCCAGCAGCTCCCGCCGGCCGACCAGGAGCAACCGCAGGCCGCGCTCACGCGCCGCCAGGAGCGCTCCCTCGACGACGGCCCGCGGAGCGTGATCGCCGCCCATCGCATCGACGGCGATCACCGTCGGGTCGGGTGCAGGAGATCGATTCGTCATCGGGACCGCGGCGCCGCCGGCGTCGGGCTCCTAGAGAACGTCCTCGACGTCGATCACATCGCGGCCGCGGTAGTAACCGCAATGGGGACAGGCGCGATGCGGCAGCTTGGTTTCGCCGCAGTTCGGACAGATCGAGCCGGCGGGACGCTTCAGGAAGTCGTGGGACCGTCGCCGGTCCCGACGGGCCTTCGAGTGCCGCCGTTTGGGATTGGCCATTTCTTCTATTTCCTTTCCTGGCTTCGTGGCTAAGTCAGATTACCGGCAAGACGTTCGCGGACCGCTTCGAGGGCGGCCCAGCGGGGATCGACGCTCTCCGCAACGCAGGTGCAGGCCTGCCGGTTCCGGTCGACTCCGCACTGCGGGCACAGGCCCCGGCACGCCGCGTCGCACGTCGGTTTCATCGGGACGTTGAGTTCGACCTGTTCGCAGACCAGCCGAAACAGGTCGACGGCGCCATCGACCGCGACGAGCGTCGAGAGATCCTCCTGTTCCAGTTCGCGGGCGCCGTGCGCGTCCCCGACACCAGGGGCAGCCGCCGGACCATCCGCGCCGCCGGCCGTCACGACGAACGCGAGCGGCAGGTCGACATCCTCCTCGTACGGGGTCAGGCAACGGTCACAGCAGAGTCGGTGGCGGTAGCGCAGCCGCGCCTGGAGCAGAAAGTCCGGTCCGGTGAAGGTCAAACTGCCCTCGCAGTCGACACTGCCGAGAACGAGCGCCTCCTCCCGGCGCAGGTCGGGAGCCGCCACGCTGACGGCATCGCGCCAACGGAGGGGGTCGTTACGGGCCTGGTCGAGCTGCAGGTGCATCCGATTTCACCGTCAGGCGTCTGCCGTCTCGGAACCGCGCAAACCCCCAAAGGCTACGAATCGTTAGCGCCACTTGTCAACGTCTTCACGCCCTGGCGGCTAGGCTTGCCGCGTGGCCAGGATCGGCATCGACGCCCGGAAAGTGCGCGACTTCGGCATCGGAGTCTACGTGACGAACCTCATCCACGGTCTGGCCCGTATCGAAGGCGCCAGTGAAAGGCGAGCCGGCCACGACTACCTTCTGTTCGTGCGGCCGGAGGACCGGGACTTCGCGGCCGACCTGCCGCCGAACTTCCGCTGCGTCGTCGAGCGTTCGCCCGTGTACTCGTTGCGCGAGATCGGATTGATGAGCTGGCGCATCTGGCGGTCGCGGCTGGACCTCTACCACGCCACCCACTACGTCCTGCCGGCGATCGTCCCCTGCCCGACCGTCGTCACGATCCACGACATCATCCACCTGCTCTATCCCGGATTCCTGCCCAACCGGGCCGCTTCCCTCTACGCCCAGGGCATGTTCCGCCACAGCGTCGCCCGGGCGGACCGGATCGTCGCCGTGTCAAACAACACGCGCAACGACGTCCTCGAGTACTTCAGCGTCGACGAGGACAAGGTCCGCGTCGTCTACAACGGCGTAGAGGACCGCTTCCGGCAGTCGCTGAGGGAAGACGAACTCCACGCCGCCCTGGGCGAAGTCGGAGTGTGCCGGCCCTACCTGCTGTTCGTCGGCAACCCGAAGCCTCACAAGAACCTCGACCGGGTGATCAAGGCCTACGCGCGCGCCCGGTCGCGGGCCGGCTTCGACGCTCCGCTCGTCTGCGTAGGCGCCCGTCCAGGAACCGACTTCAAGCTCGAACGGCGAGCCCGACAGCTCGGGATCGGCGATCACATCCGCCTGCTGGGCCACGTGGACGGCAAGGTCCTTCCGGCCCTCTACCAGGGGGCGAGCCTGTTCCTCTACCCCACCCTCTACGAGGGCTTCGGACTACCCGTCGTGGAGGCGATGGCCTCGGGCGTGCCGGTCATCACCTCGAACACCTCATCGCTCAAGGAGATCGCCCAGGGCTACGCGGAACTCGTCAACCCGCTCGAGGTGAAGGAGATCGCCAGCGCGATCGAGCGCTGTATGGGAAACCGCGCCCACGCGAGGCAGTTGGCCGCCCGCGCCGGCCAACGGTCGGCTCGCTTCCGGTGGGAGGAGGCCGCCGAGAGCACTCTCGACATCTACCGGGACGTCCTGCGAGAGACCGGTGCCTGACGGCCCGGACAAGGCCCGCGGCCCGGCTCCGGACTGCGGTGCCGGCTGGTAGCATCCGGCGCCCGCGTGATCGAGCGGCGCCGGCCTCGCAGGACTGAAGACCGTGCTTCACAAGCAACTTCGCGTCACCGCCGCCCTGAACCTGGGCGGCGACATCGCCGCGACCGTCGGGGCCTTCTTCCTGGCCTGGTACCTGCGCTTCGTCCAGCCGGTGATCGAGATCACGAAGTCGGTGCCCGACTTCGAGCCGTACCTCAGGATGCTGCCGTTCATCGTCCTGATCTGGCCCACCGTCTACTACTTCCACGGCCTCTACCGCATCCGTCGCGGGCACAGCCGCGTGGACGAGATGATCAGCATCGTCGTCGCCACCGTGCTGGCGCTCGTCATCCTGACCTCGGTCCTCACCTTCGACCGTCTGACCCAGGCCGGCACGGACGATCCCTTCTCCTACAGCCGGGCGTTCTTCGCGCTGTTCGTCGTCACGGACATCTTCCTCGTCGCTTTCCTCCGGCTGTTGACCCGCGCCGTCCTGCGCACGGTTCGCCGCAGCGGCCACAACGTGCGCCGCATTCTGATCGTCGGCGCCGGCGACAGCGGCGAAGAGATCGCGGCCAAGCTGGTCCGTCACCGGGAACTCGGCTATGAAGTCGTCGGGTTCCTCGACGACGATCCGGAGAAGCTGCACGCCGAAATCGGCGACGGCGTGAATGTGCTTGGCACCCTGGACGACCTGGAGGAAACGATCGAACAGCACGGCGTCGACCAGGTAATGATCGCCCTGCCCTTTGCCGCCCACCGCAAGATCCTCGACCTGCTCGACCGCATCGGCAATGAACTGATCGAGATCCGCCTCGTCCCGAACGTCCTCCAGTACGCGACCCTGCGCGCCGAGATCGAAGACGTCGACGGCACGCCGGTCATCAATCTCTCGCACGTGCCGATGGAAGGCTGGTCGAGCCTGGCCAAGCGCACGATGGACATCATGCTTTCCGCCGCCACCATGGTCGTGCTCCTCCCATTCCTGCCGGTCGTCATGCTGCTGATCAAGCTGGAGGACCGCGGCCCGCTCTTCTACCGCCAGGAGCGCATGGGCCTCGACGGCCGCTCCTTCATGATCCTCAAGTTCCGCTCGATGCGCGTGGGCGCCGAATCCTCGACCGGCCCCGTCTGGGCAACTGAGGACGATCCCCGGCGCACCCGCATCGGCGCCTTCCTGCGCCGCTGGTCGATCGACGAACTGCCCCAGCTCTGGAACATCTTCCTCGGCGACATGTCCTGCGTCGGACCCCGCCCCGAACGCCCCGCCTTCGTCCGCGAGTTCCGCGACAAGATCCCGAACTACATGCTCCGCCACCGCGTCAAGTCAGGCCTCACGGGCTGGGCGCAGGTCCACGGCTGGCGCGGCAACACCTCCATCCGCAAACGCATCCAGTACGACCTCTACTACATCGAGAACTGGAGCCTCCGCCTCGACCTCCAGATCCTCTGGCTCACCCTCCGCCGCAGACTGGTCGGTGTCGGCCTAGGGGCCCGGAGGTCACACACTGGGTGCGCCGGCGTCCCCGCCGGCTGCCGCCGTAGGCGGCGCTAGTCTCTGCCGCGCCGGCCCACAGTCCAGAGCCAGACGCCCAAGGGGAGAGCGAGGATGAAGAGGTAGATGCCGGTCAGGGCCCAGACGAGAAGGGCCACGGTTGCACTGATCAGGAGGGCCGCGGTCAGGCTGCGGGCGCTCCTCATGAGCGCGGCTTCCTAGTTCTCGGCGTCGAACTCGGCGTAGTCGCCGCGCTCCTCCATCGGGATCGGGTGACGGACCTCGACGTGGAAGCCGTCGCCCTCAACGTAGGCGACATCGGTCAGTTCATGGGCGACCTGCCGCTGCGAACCCTTGGTCAGGCCGGTCGTATCGACCCAGAGGAGATGGCGTTCCTTCTCATTGCCGTCCGGGCCGGCGATCGTGAGGTCGACCGTCACGCCGTCGAGCGTTCCGGAGCCCTCGTTGTGAATCAGGAAGTCGAGCAGAACGGTGGCCATCGCGGGCTCCGCCGGTGCAGCAGCTTCCTCACTGGCTTCAGCGTCGGTCTCGGCCTCTTCCGCCGCCTCCTCGGCCATCGCGGGCGCTACAACCGAGAACGATCCCATCTCCGCAATGTAGCCAGCGCGGGCTCCGGAAACGCCTCCCTCGCCCGCGCAAGCGGCCAACACGAGCAAACCGGCCACAGCCAACGCACCCAACTGCCACAGCGATACTCGATCCTTAATCCTCTTCATGCCCTCTCCCTTCCCTCGATCCGGAATCGGCCCCAAGAATAGCCTGTCCGACGCTCCCCCCGCACTCCGCCGCAGACGGGCCAAACCCACGCCGCCGCTGCCGGGTAGCGGCGGCCTGGTCGCCGGAGGCGGCAAAGACGATGGGTGGCAG
>VXUF01000104.1:11816-25831 GCA_009837085.1 Holophagales bacterium | reverse complement strand
CCCCCGGGCCGACCAGTTCGAGTTGGGCGTCCCAATCGCCGAAGCCATCTTCGCGCCAGCGTTCCAGCGAGGAGCCTTGCCGGAAGACGGTGTCCGCTTCCCAGGAGAGATCACGGAACGTGGGATGAACGTCGGCGAAGGCGTCGGTCAGAATGGTCTCGAGAAAGCCCGCTCGCTGCAGATGCACCATGTCGGTGCCGCCGGTGAGTACAACCACTTCGCCTTCCCCCAGGTCCAGTGGAGGAGGCGCCTGCGTGCAACTCGCCAGGAGCAGCAGCAAGGTCGCCGCTC
Organism: Holophagales bacterium; assembly: GCA_009837085.1. Taxonomy (GTDB): domain Bacteria; phylum Acidobacteriota; class Thermoanaerobaculia; order Multivoradales; family Multivoraceae; genus Multivorans. Next base: position 25,540 of record VXUF01000104.1, on the reverse strand, counting down.
CGCGGCGCGGTCTTTTCAGGAGCCGGCGGGGGCGCCGGCGCACCCAGTGTGAGGCGCTCCGCCGCGGATGGCGCCAACGTCTCGGGCGCACAGGTAGCACCCCGCGACGCTATCAACGCGGCTCGGTAGTCTCTCCTCCCGTCCGCGTCCCGACTGCTCCGTCCCCCTAAGGGAGGAACTCATGTCCGTGTCTCTTCCGTACAGACGACGCTCACCCGCTTTGCCGGCTCTCCTCGCCGCGTCCCTCCTTGCGTTGGCAACCGCCACGGCGATCGCCGCCGAAGACGAGGCGTATCGAGGAGACGTCGAGGACGTCGTCACCATCGACGCGCTCGACCCTGAAGGTCCGTACGACAAGATCTGGGAGCCCTTCATCGCCCGCTGGACCGGCGAGCACCTGATCGCCGCCTACGGCCTGCAGGTTCGCGGCAAGATGGACATGGGCGACATCGTCTGCTCGCTGAGCCTCGACGGCGGCAGGACCTGGAACGAACGCATCACCGTGTTCGACCACCGGGTGCGCAACGGCAGCGTGCAGTACGCCTACAACAACTCCGTGCTGTTCAGGCCTCCCGATCAGGACGTCGTCTGGCTCTTCGTCATGCGCGCGCCCATGCACTACCGCGACAGCGAGAACGCCGACCTGGTCGCGGCGTACACCGCCGACGGCGGTTACTCCTGGCACCACGTCGAACTGGCGATGGGTTACCAGGGCTCGCTGATCATCGTCGCGGGCCTAGAGACCGTGGAGCGCGACGGAGTCCCTCACTATCTGCTGCCCGCCCACCGCAACTCACGGCGCCACGATCCCCACGGCGACCGCCGCCAGTTCGTGCTCGAGAGCAAGAGCCTCCTGCACTGGAAGCTGGCCGGCTACGTGCCGTATCCGGACGACGATCCGGTGTTCCTGCACGAGGGGAAGATCGCCCCCATTGGCGACGGCGCGCTGGAGATGGTCATGCGGACGGCCACGATGGACCGCGAGCGGCCGCTCGATCCCCCTCTGGCCTACTCGACTCGCAGCGAAGACGGCGGGCGGACGTGGTCGACGGCGCGGCCCGAGCCCGAGCTGCCCAACTACCGGGCCAAGAGCTTCTTCGGCCGGGACTCCTCCGGCCGCCACATCTACGTCTACGGCGACAGCGCGTTCCGGCGCGGCCTCTACTACAAGACGCGGCTGCCCGGCGGTGCCTGGTCGCCTCAGCGCACGTTCTACGACGGCGGCAACCTCAACAGCTACCCCACGCTGCTCGAGGAGCCGTCCGCTGACGGATCGGGCGAATGGCTCGCGGTCTGGGACAGCTCCGACAGCCCCGAACGGCGCCGCACCGTGATCCGTTTCGGGCGGCTCTCGGTGGAGTGAGGCCGCACCACGAGGCGGCCGGGCTTGCGGAACTCGTGGCCGTAGGGCGGTAGCGAAGACGCACGGTCGAGCGAGACGCCGGGCCAGCGCTCGAGCAGGCTCCGGAGCGCGGAGCGGGTCTCGGCGCGGGCGAGCTGGGCTCCCAGACAGAAGTGGTTGCCGAGGCCGAAGGCCAGGTGCTTGCGGACATTGGCGCGGCCGGGCTGGAAGCTCTCGGGGTCTTCGAACACCGCCGGGTCCCGGTTGGCGCCGCCAACCATGCACTGCACGGTCTCGCCGACGGCGATCTTCGCGCCGCCGATGCGGACCGGCCCCGTCGTGTGCCGGGTGAGGGTCTGCACCGCCGGGTCGTAGCGCAGCGACTCCTCCATCACGTCTTCGACCGCGGCCAGAAAGGCCGCTTTCCCCTCGTTTTGGGAATCGAGCACGGCCTCCAGGAGTCCCGGCTCGCTCAGCAGGTAGTGGAGCGCGTTGCCGATCATCGACTCCGTCGTCTCGATGCCGCCGAAGAGGACAATCAGGAGGTTCGCCAGCGCCTCGGAGCGGGCGAGCGTTCCGCCGGGCCCGGAGAGGACTTCGATCAGCGTTCCGCTTTCCGTCTCGCCGGCCGGTCGCTGCTCGTCCAGCTTCTCCGCCAGGTACTCGCGCATCGCGGCCGCGGCCTCCTGTCCGGCGCGATGCAGTTCGACGTCTCCCTCGAAGTTCGCCAGCGACCGGGCGAACACCTCGTACCAGGCGCGCACCCGCGGCAGGTCGTCGGACGGCAGGCCGACGACGATCCCCATCGTCTCCAGCGCGATCGGCGCGGCATAGTCCGCCATCAGGTCGACGGAGGCGCCGTGGTTCCACGCCGCCTGTTCGCTCGCCTCCAGCAGACGCCCGCAGAGCCGGTCGACCCGCGGCTGCCACACCTCCCGCGACGCCTTGCCGGTGAAGGGAGCGAGGCACGCCTGCTTGTAACGCTTCTGTTCCTCGCCCTCGACCGACAGCATCTGGCGGCCGAAGGTGGCCTGAATGAGGGACTTCGGCGAGTCGTTGGTGAACCGTTCCGGGTCGCGCAGCACGGACACCGTGTCGTCGTAGCCGGCGACCACCCACATGCCCAGGTTCGGCGCCCACACCGCGGCGCCCTGGGACCGCAGCTCCGCCAGGCGCGGATAGGGATCGACCGCCAGGTCCTCGAGACGAAGCGACGCGGCGGCGGCGGGTCCTGGCGCTCGGCTTTGCCCGGTCACTGTTGCGGGAGGCTGTAGTCGGAGGGGGGCTCCGCTCCGAGCAGGTGCCGGACGAAGTAGTCCCAGCGCCGGCGAATGAAGTACGGCTCCTGGGTGAAGAAGTGATCGCGATTCGGCAGGAGCAGCAGGTCGAAGTCCTTGTTGGCGTCGATCAGCGCGTCGATCAGGGTGACCGTCGAAGCGGGCAGGCTGTTCTCGTCGTGCTCGCCGTAGACGATCAGCATCTTGCCCTCGAGCTTCGACGCGAGCGCCGAGTGCGGAGTGAGATTCACCGGACGCGCGGCTGCGTCTGGCGCGAATCGTCCGCCGTCCTCGTACTCCGGCCAGCCCGTCCACTTGACGAACGGCGGATAGAGGTAGCGGTAGTCGTACGGCCCCGCCGATGACACCGCGACCTTGTAGACCTCCGGGTAGCGGAGCATGGCGAGCGCCGAGGAGTAGCCGCCCCAGGAGTGGCCGGTGATGCCGATGCGCTCCATGTCGAGCCACGCGAAGCGATCTCCGAGCTGCTTGAGCGCGGCGACGTGATCCTCGAGCGCGAACTCGTCGTGCTTCTTCCACATGACGTCGTGGAACGCCTTGGAACGCCAGGGCGTGCCTCTCGCGTCGATCGTGACGACGGCGAACCCGAGGGCGGTGAAGGTCGAGAAGTCGCCTTGCCCTCCGACCCGTTCGACCCCCGCGGCACTGGCGAAGCTACGGGGGACGACGTTGGTCTGCGGACCGCCGTAGATGTGTTCGATCACGGGGTACTTCCGGCCTTCCTCGAAGTTCTTCGGCCGGTAGATCACGCCGTACAGGTCCGTCTCGCCGTCCGCCGCCTTGACCGAAAAGGGCAGCGGCGGCTCGTAGCCGCGGGCGAAGAGCTCGCCGGCGTCCGCTCGCTCCAGGGTTGCTATGACCGAGCCGTCGCTCCGGCGGAGCCGCGACACCGGAGGACTGTCGAGGGTCGAGGAGTTGGAGACGAAGTAGCGTCCGCTCGGCGCGAACGTCGAGGCGGCGCCGATCAGGACCGGGGCGGCGACCGTAACCGCGTGATCGGCCGGCTCGGGCGTCAGGAGCTCGACCTCGGTGTCGTCCTCGAGCGGCACCCGGTAGACGTGCCGCCAGTACGGATTCCGATCCGGCTCGCGCCCGCCGGCCGTGAAGTACACGAAGCCGGCGCCATCGCTCTCGTCGACGGCCACGATGTCGTGGACCACCCATTCGCCGCGCGTGAGTTGCCGGACGTCGCCGCCGCCTTCCAGATCAACCAGGTAGAGATGTCCCCAGCCGTCCCTCTGCGAGAAAGTGATCGCCCGACTGCCGCCCCCCAGCACGCGGACGTTGGCGCCCATCGACCGGTAGAGGCTGTGGTTCAGGTCGAGGAAGGAGTCGGCCTCCTCCTCGAAGACGGTCGCGGCGCGCCCGGAGGCGAGGTCGTACCGGACCAGCTCGAAGCGGCTCGCGTCGGGGCCAAGGCAGAGGAAGAAGATCCGGCGCGAGTCGGGCGTCCAGATCGCCTGAGGCGGCGTGGCGCCCAGCTCTCCGAAACAGTCGTCGGGAAGCGGTACCTGGCGGCTCGCACCGCTGGCGACGTCGAAGACGAACATCGGGAACCGCGGGATCTCCCGGTCGCCGATCAGGGCGACCCGTTTCTCCAGCGTCCGCGGCCGGGCGCTACCGTCCGCGGGCAGCAGGTCCAGGTAGGGGTACGCGCCGACCTTCCGCTCGTCCGTGCGGGAGATGAGCAGCTTCGCCGAGTCGGGCGACCAGGAGGCGCCGGTCAACGGTCCTTCGAGGCCCTGCCGCAGAAGCTGGAGCTTCGCGCTCCAGCCCGGCAGCGCGCCGTAGCCGAAGTGCTCCTCGCCGTCCTGCGAGAGCCGCCGCTCGGCACCGTCGTCCAGGTCGCGCAGCCAGACGTCGTGGCTGCGGGCGAAGGCGGCGACGGACCGGTCCGGCGCCGGGAGCTGAAGCGGGTCCGTGACGAAGTCCGGCAGGGCCTCGCAGGTGTAGGTCTCCAGGTCGCAGCGCGCGGCCGAGGTCGCGGTTCGGACCACCGTGCCACCCGCGCCCCCGTCGAGCGCGAAGTCGAGGGACACGATGCCGAGATCCAGCGGGTCGTGGGCCGTATCGGTCGCCTCCGACAGCGCCTCGGCCAGGCGGTCCTGGTCGAAAGCGGGGCGCTTCTTGGCCGTGGCGGCGTCGACGATCACGATCTCGGTGCCCCGATCCGTGTCGCGCTCGTACCAGAACTCGTCGCGGTCGCCGATCCAGTGGGGGACGACCTCGACGTTCCGGACCGTCCCCTGGACGTTCCGGGAGAGCAGGCTGGCGGCCTGGTCGTAGGCGGCCCGGGTTACCTGCTCCGGGGCGTAGGGCTCCTGCGCCGCGGCTTCGGGCGGGCCGGCCAGAAGAGGCAGCGCCCACATCAAGGTCGCCGCTGCGCGGCGTGTCATTTCCGGAAGCCGGCGGGGACGCCGGCGCACCCAGTGTGTGACGCTCAGCTTGCCGGCCACGATCAGCCGCTGCGGCGCATCGCGAAGACGCCGTTCAGGTAGTGCGTCGCGCGGCCGTTGCCGTCGTCGCCCCAGAACGCCACGTCCCAGCCGCGGTTGCCGCCCATCGCCGGGTCGCGCGGCAGGAACCGGTCGCTTCCGAGCGGAATCAGCTCCGACTCGAGGACGCCGCCGCCGAGCGACCGCGCCATCAACCGGTCGCCGTCGGCGAAGAACGAGAAGCGACTTCCCACCGCCTCGAACCGCCCGACGTAGCGCTCGAGGTCGACCTGCACCGGCGTCACGGAGTCCGGAGTGGGCGTTTCCGGCTTGTCGATGCCGAAGACCTCCGGGAAGAGGGTGTCGAAGACGCGGTCGGCGAGCGGATAGCCCTGGCTCGGCACGTTCGAGATCGTCGCGGCCGCGACGCCCTTGCTCGGACACCAGAGCAGCAGGGACGAGCCGCCCGTGTTCGTGCCGCTGTGGCCGTAGATCACCTCGCCGCCCCAGCGCTTCCAGTAGGGCCCGGGGCACCACTTCTGGGCGATGACCCGTGCCGGCATGTCGATCTCCGGGGTCTGCATCGCCTCGACGGCCTCTTCCGACAGCACCTGCCGGCCCTCGGCCGACTGGCCGCCGCGCAGGAACAGGGCCGCGAACCGCACCAGGTCGCCGGCGCTGCAGCACAGGGTCGCGCCCGCCGGCGCCATGCTGCGCGGCAGACCCCAGAACGGCACCCGACGGCCTTCGGGATTGACCGGCGTCTGCGAGTAGCCGAGGGCCACCGGGTGGTAGAGGAGGTCCTCCGGGAAGTTCGCGGAGTGCTCGAGCCCGAGCGGCTCGAGGATCCGCTCGGCGAGCAGGGTCTCCCAGTTCTTCCCCATCACCCGCTGCGCCGCGAGCCCGGCGACGCAGGTGCCGGCGTTCGAGTAGCCGTAGGCCGTCCCCGGCTCGAAGATCCCGGGAATCCCGGCCAGTGAAGCGACGTACTGGCCGAGGGCATCGTCGCCGCGACCGTGATCCGTGTACGGCCCGTTGTCGAGTCCCGACGACATCGAGAGCAGTTGACGCAGCGTCATGTCGACCGGCGGCTGGTCGCTCGTCAGCGCCGCGCCGTCGAGGTAGGTCCCGACGGGTTCGTCGAGGTCGAGCGTTCCCTCATCGACCAGCGCCATCACCACGGCGGCGTTGAAGACCTTCGTCGTCGATCCGACCTGGAACAGCGTGTCGGGCGTGACCGCCAGGTCGCGTTCACGGACCGCGAGGCCGGTCGCGAACTCGTGGACCGCCTCGCCGTCGAAGACCGCGAGCTGGGCGCCGACGATGCCGAGGCTGCGAGCGGAATCGTCGACGAGCTGCTGGAGGATGGCCGGGTCGACCGCGACATCCGGTGGCGCCGCGACCAGGCCGAAGCTCCGCGCCCGCGAGACGATCGGCATTGCCGCGGCGACCGCGCCGGCTTTCAGGAAAGAGCGTCGGTTCATCGGTTCCGACCCTATCCGCCCGCACGATACGGTCGTATACGATACGATCGTATACAGGGGCAAACAGACCGATCAAGGAGACACCCATGCGCAAGTTCGATCCCAACCTCGCCTGGCTCGCGGCCGTTCTCGCCGCCACCTTGCTGGCGCCTCCGTTAGTCGCACAGGACGAAGAGGAAGAGGCCCCCGCGGATGAGGTGAGCGAGGTCATCGTTGTCACCGCGCAGAAGCGCGAGCAGGAACTGCAGGAGGTTCCGATCTCCGTCCAGGCCTTCACCGGAGAGGCTCTCCAGGAGGCCAACATGCGGGATCTGAACGAGGTCATCACCCTGGTCCCGGGAGCCTCCGAAGAACTGTCCAACAACGTCGGCCTGCGCCGCTACCAGATCCGCGGCATCGGGCAGGCCCTGGGCGATCCGACCGTCGGCTACTACTTCGACGATGCCGCCTTCTTCGTCTTCGGGCAGAACTTCGCTCCGATGGGCCGTTCGTTCGACCTGGAGCGAATCGAGGTCCTGCGCGGCCCGCAGAGCACGCTCTACGGAAACGGCTCGATGGGCGGCACGGTGCGCATGATCACGCGTTCACCGGACTACGGCGGCTTCGGAGCCAGCCTGCGCGGCGGCTACTCCAGCACTGACGGCGGCGGCAACGGAAGCTACGTCGATGCCGCGGTCAACATCCCCCTGGGCAGCAAGGCGGGCCTTCGGGTGGTCGCCAGTACTGAAGACACCGCCGGCTACCAGTTGCTGGCGACAACCGGCGACGAGGAGTTCGGCGCGGGCGACGTGACGAACTACCGCGCCATCTTCGACACCACGCCGAACGACCGGTTCAACCTGCGGCTGATGTTCGCGGGCAACGAAGCCGATCAGGAAGGAGGCACGCTGCTCTCGGCTCTCGATCCCCCGACGACGACGTCCGCGTCAGCCGGCGACTACACGCTCGGCGAATACGAACTCGCCACCGGGAGCTTCACGATCAGCTTCGGCGGCGCCTCGCTCACCAGCACCACGACGCAGATCGACGCCACCGACGAAGTGCAGGTCGGCTTGCCGTTCCCCTTGTCGCCGTCCGGATTCCTCGACATCTTCGCTCAGACCTCAGGGGATGCCCTGAATCACGAGACCCGGCTCGTCTCGCAGAACGACTCTCCGTTCCAATGGCTGGTCGGCGTCTACTACTCGGAAACGGACGCCCTCGCCATCTCGTCGATTGATCCGCCGGTGTTCCCGGACAGCACGGCTGACCGCGGTTCGGAGTCCCTGTCCCTCTTCGGTGAGGTTTCGTACGCCTTCCTGGACGACCGGCTCGTCGCGCTGGCGGGGCTCCGTTCCTTCGAGGATGATCGGTCCGTGTACAGCAGCGCGTTCAGCACACAGTTGGAACCGGCGACCTTCGACAGCGTCAACCCCCGCTTCAACCTCGCCCTTGACGCCTCCGAGCAGGCGAACTACTACCTGAACATCGCCAAGGGCTTCCGCAGCGGCAGCTTCAACAGTCCCGACACCTGCGCGCTGCACGTGTTGGGCGGGCTTCCGTGTTCGGTGGCAGTCGACTCCGACGAACTGTGGAGCTACGAGCTGGGGGCGAAGTACATCCTCAGCGGAGGACGCCTCCTGATCGACGTCGCTCCCTACTTCCAGGACTGGAAGGACACCCGGCAGGCCGTACCGGTCTTCGGGCTCTTCCTGGACTACCAGATCGGCGACTCAGAGCTCTACGGCGTCGATCTGGCACTCGACTACCGCCCGGCCAGCGTTTCGGGGCTGTCCTTCCAGTTCTCCACCAACTGGAACCAGTCCGAGTTCACGAACATCAATCCGACGTTCGCGGCCGCCACAGGGGCGCGCAACGGCGACCGCCTGCCGTTCGTGCCCGCGTGGACCGGAACCGTGTCGGCGAGCTACGCCTGGGCGCTCGGCGACACCTGGGCTGGACAGGCGTTTCTCGGGCTGAGCCACATCGACGACCAGTTGGGCCAGTTCGGGCCGGGAGCTTCGGCCGACACCCGCGATCTGCTGCGCGCCCGGTTCGGCTTCAGCAGCGAGAGATTCGGGATCCACCTGTTCGGCAACAACCTGCTGGGCGAAGACGGCGCGATCTACGCGAACTCCGGAAGGGGCCCCACCATCTACACCCAGGACCATCCGCGGCAAATCGGTGTCGAGCTTTCGCTCGACTTCTGAGCCGGTCGTCCCAGCGAACCGACCGATGCCCCAAAACGCAACGGAGACTGCAACCACAACTCAGTTGAATCGCCGCCAGAGACTCATCCTGGCGGGCCGCCATCTCTTTGCCGCGAAGGGCTACTCGGCCGCGGGCGTACGCGAGATCGCCGCGGAGGCCGGCGTCTCGATCGGCCTGATCCGCACCCACTTCGGCTCCAAGGCCGGCCTGCGGGAAGAGATCGATCGGCAGGTCATTGCCCAGATCGAAGAGCTCTGCTCGCGGGCCAGTGAGCACCTGGGCACCGAGGCCCTTGACCTCCTGGTCGAGGACGCCGTCGAATGGGTCGAGCGCGAGCGCGACGCGCTCCTCTACGTGCGCGCGGCCCTGATGGAGAAGACGCCGGGGAGCCAGGCCCTCCTCCGTCAACTGCTGGAGATCATGCGTCGATTCGTCGCGCTGAATCGCGAGCGCGGTCTTCTTCAGGACGACGTCGACGAAGAGTGGGCAGCCACCTTCCTGGTCATCGACTTTCTCGGACCGGCCGTGCTCGAACCGTTCTCGGAGGAGGAGTTCGGCATGTCGATGTACCACCGCGAGATGGTGAAGAGGCGCAGTGCCTTCATGAACCGCGTCGTGACCCGAGGATTCATGAGGTCCTGACCTGGGAGCCTGCGCGGCAGAAACTGGGTGCGCCGGCGTCCCCGCCGGCATCCGGCGCGAAGCGCCGGCTTCTGGACTTCTGCCGCGCTAGCCCGCCGGCAGGTCAAACTCACAGCATGAAACGCGCCCGGCAGCTCGCGCTCGCGTTCCTGAGCCGTGATCTCGCCGGCGTGTGGACAGCGGGCGGAGCAATGGCGATCGGGGCGGCCGTGGCGTTCCGAAGCGACGGCTCGGTGCGGATCGCCGCCGTGGCTGTTGCGGGGTTGGGCGTTCTGCTCCTGCTGGGGACGGTCCGCCATCTGCTGAGTCTGAGGAAGGCGCGTGTCCTTCACCCGCCGCCCGGCGTGCTGGTCAGGGTCAGAGGCCGCCGCATCCACGTTCTGGCGGAAGGAGACGCCGGCGGACGGCCGCCGGTCGTCTGGATGCCCGGCGGGCACGCCGGCGGTCTGGCGCTCCATCACCTGCACAGTGAACTGCGTGAGGAGGCACGTTCGATTCTGATCGATCGACCCGGAACCGGCTGGAGCGATCCGGGGCCGTTCCCGCGCACCACCCACCGCGAGGCCGGCGAAGTGCTCGCCGCTCTCGAGGCCGCCGGAGAGGAGGGGCCCTTCGTCCTCGCCGGCCATTCGTTCGGCGGCCTGCTCTTCGCCGCGGTAGCCCGGCGGAGCCCCGACAGCGTCGCGGCGCTGCTGCTGCTGGACGCGACTCCCCCGGACACGATCGTCTACGGGCCGCCGATTCCCGGCCTGGCGCGCATGCGGTGGCGGCCGGTCCTCGTCGGCGTGCTCCAGCTCTTCGGCCTGGACGAACTCGCCGAAGGTCTGAGCCGGGAACCGCCGAACCCGGAGTACGAACGCCTCGACCGGCTGATCCGCGAGCAACTGGGAGAGGCCTGGCACGCCGCCCGCGCCCTGGAGCGCGGTCCGCGGGCGGCCTGCGCCAGCGCTTCCATCTTCGACGAACTCAAGCCCGATGGCATGGCCTCCATCGCCTGGACGACCCTCCCGTATGAGGGCGACCTCGACGGCACTCCGGTCCGGCTCGTAGCGCCCGGCGACATGCGGGACTTCGACCAGGTCGCCGAGATGATCGAAGGCGAAGCGCCGACACCCGGTCAACTCGACGCGGCGCAGCTGCAGCGCTTCTACACGCGCAGCCGCGAGCGGTACCTCACCCTCTCCAACCTCTCCGAGCGTGTTGTCGCGCCTCCCGGAACGGCGCACAACTTCCTCTACGAGGCGCCGGACTTCGTGATCGACGTGGTGCGCCAGACGCTCGACCGGCTGGACGCCGGCTCACTCGGGAAGGCGAAGTCGTGATCGACGAGTACGGGGACGTCGAGGTCGCGCCAGGCGCCGCGATCCGTTTCCGTACCGTGGGGCCGGTGGAGGGAGTGCCCCTGATGCTCGGCCTGCCGCTCATGGCGTCCCACACCGACATCTTCGGACCCGAGAGCGCGGCCACGGTCGACGGCTATCTCGAGCGGCTGACCGACGCCTACCGGGTGCTGCTCGTCGACTACCCGAACATCGGGGGCAGCACCTCGCCGCCGCCGCGCGAGATGACGGCCCGGCGCGTCTGCTCGGATCTGCTGGCGACCGCTGACGCCGCCGGTTTCGGCGACTTCGTCTACTGGGCGTACTCGTGGGGGGCCGCCGCCGGCCTTCAACTGGCCACCCGCAGCGATCGCCTGTCGGCCCTGGTGGTCGGCGGCTGGCCGCCCCTGGGAGGTCAGTACGCCGACATTCTTCGGGCCGCGCGCAGCCAGGTCGACGATCCGCCGCAGTCGGCCCGGGTCGTGCTCCGCGAACCTGCCCAGTACGCCCAGTGGGTGACGTTCTACGAGAGCGTGCTCGACTGGCCGGAGCAGCGGGCCGTAGCGGAGATCGACTGCCCGCGGATGGTGTTCTTCGGCGGAAGTGGCGACGTCGACCCCGGCGGTGAGGACATCCGCATCGCGAGCACCCTTCGGGAGCGGCGGGACGAGCTTGAGCAGCTCGGCTGGACCGTGCAGGAGTTCCCGGAGCGCGACCACTCCGTGTGCCTCGATCCGGGAACGGTCGTACCGCCGGCAAGGGCCTTCCTCGACAAGGCGCTCTCGCGGGAAGTCAGCCGATGAGCGGCAACGCGGCGCTCGGCCGCGGCGTCCTCGGCGCCTACGGGGCGCCCTCGTTCGCGCAGGCCTTCATCCACGGTCCGGCGATCTCCGTACTGCAGGGCATCTACGCGAAGTTCTTCGGGCTCAGTCTCCAGGAGATCGCGTTCGTCATCCTGATCTCGCGCATCTTCGACGCGGTCAACGACCCGATCGTCGGCTTTCTCTCCGATCGCTACCGGGCTCGCCACGGCACCCGCAAGCCCTGGCTCCTGGCCGGCTCCCTCATTGCCGTCATCGCCTGCTGGTTCCTCTACGTGCCCGGCGGCGAGGTGACGATGTGGTCCTTCCTCTTCCGGTATCTCCTGGCCGACATCGGCTGGACGGTCTCGGAAGTGCCCTACAGCGCCTGGCTGGCGGAGATCTCCGACGACTACGAAGAGCGTGCGCGGATCACGACCTGGCGCTCGATGGGTCGCTTTCTCGGTCTGCAGGCCTTCTTCGGGCTGCCCATCGCACTGCAGTCGATCACCGGCTCCACCGAGTTCACGCCGGAGACGCTGCGCTGGGCGGCGGGGCTGGCGGCGGTCGCGCTGCTCGGCACCGCCCTCGTCGCCACCCTGGTCGTGCCCAACGGACGTCGGCGCGAGAAGTCGTCGGCCGGCGGCGGCGGATCATCCTCCCTCATGGACGCCGGACACGCCGTCGCCGGCAACCGGCCGCTTCTGAGCTTCACCGCGATGTTCGCCATCGGCGGACTCGGCGCCGGCATCGGCTCCGGCCTTTCGTTCTTCTACATCGACGGCTACCTGCAGCTCGGCGAGCAGCTCTCCGTGGTGATGATCATCAGCATTCCGATCAGCCTGGTCGCCACTCCGGTCTGGGGCACGCTCTGCCGCCGCTTCGGCAAGCAACAGGCGTGGGCGGTGGGCTACGTCGGCGCCGGCGTCGCCTCGCTCAGCTACTACTTCATCGGCCCGGGCGAGAACGCCGCGCTGCTGCTCATCACGGCTCTGCTCGTCGTCAACGCCCTGATCGTGGTGGAGGCGGTGGCGGCGCCGGCCGTGCTGGCGGACGTCGTCGACTACGGACGCCTGCGGTTTCGCGACGACCACGCCGGCAGCTACTTCGCCTTCTACGCCATGGTGCAGAAGATCAACGTCGGCATCGGCGCAGCGCTGGGCCTCCTGATCGCGGGGACGTTCGGCTTCGACGCCACGGTCACGACCCAGAGCGCCAGTGGCCGGTTCGGCCTGCTGCTCGCCTTCTCGCTGCTGCCGGCGGCGTTCCTCTGCATTGCCGCGATGTGGATCTGGCGTTTCCCGATCGACCGTCGACGACACGCCGTCATCATCGCGGCGATCGAGCGCAGAGCCGCGCGCGAGGTCGAGCCCTGACGTGGCCGCCGGTACCGCAGCAGCCTCGCTGCTCGAGCCCTGGCCGGACGCCGCCGGCATTGGTATCGGTCTTCCGCCGTTCGAGCGACTCGAACCGCGCAGCCTGGAGGAAGCGCTCGAACTCGCGCTAGACGAGCGTCGCGAGGCCGTCGCCGCGATCGCAAGCGATCCGCGGCCGGCCACGTTCGAGAACACGGTCGAGGCGCTTGAGGTCGGCGGCCTTCCGCTGGCGCGCCTCGAGAATCTCCTGCGACACCTGACCAGCACCGGAGCAGGCGAGGAGATGCAGGCACTGCACCAGCGGATGGCGCCGCGGCTTACGGCGCTGGAAGACGAGATCGCGGGCCAGCGCGACATCCTGGAGCGAACCGCTGCGGTGCTCGAGCAGGAGTGCCTGACGGCCGAGCAGAGGCGACTCACCGAAGTGCTACGGGAGCGTCTTCGCCTCCGCGGTGCGGGTCTCGAACCCGAGGCGCGGGCACGCTGGACGCAAGTGAACGCGCGCCTCTCAGAGCTCCAGGTGCGGTTCAGGCGCAACCTGACGGCCGAGCAGGACGCGCTCGTTCTCTGGCTCGCCTACGAAGACGATCTCGATGGTCTCGGCGACGAGCAGCGCGCCGCCATGGCCGACGCCGCCGGCAAGCGCGGCCGGCCCGGACAGTGGGCGCTGCCGATCCAGCGTCCAATGGTGTGGCCCTTTCTGGTGCGATCGCGGCGCCGCGACCTGCGCGAGCGCGTCTGGAAGCTCTGGATGGGCCGCGGCGCCAACGACGGCGAGCACGACAACCGGCCGGTGATGGCCGAGATCCTCCGTCTGCGCGGAGAGAAGGCGCGGCTG
>VXUF01000104.1:11021-11806 GCA_009837085.1 Holophagales bacterium | reverse complement strand
AATGGCGGCCAACCCGCAGGCAGCGCTCAATCTGCTACTGGAAGTTTGGCGCGCCGTGGAAGCCACCACGCGACGACAGCTCGCCGAGTTGCAGAAGCTGGCCCGGGCGGACGGGCTGGACGAAGAGCTGCAGGCCTGGGATCGCCTCTACTACGCGGAGAGGTACCGGCAGTCGCACTTCGGTCTCGACGCCGACGCGGTGCGCCCCTACCTGTCCCTCGACGCCGTGAAGTCGGCCCTGTTCTGGAGCGCGGAGCGTCTGTACGGAGTTCGCTTTCGGCGGCTCGACGATGCGCCCGCCTACCATCCCGAGGTCGAGGCGTTCCTGGTCCACCGCGGCGACGACCCGCTCGGTGTGCTCTGGCTCGACCTCCATCAGCGGGACGGCAAATCGCCCGGTTCATGGCAGGCGCAACTGCAGGCTCGCTCCTCTCGCCCGGTACCGAGCCTCGTCCACACGGTGGTCGTATCCAGCCTGCCCAGGCCGCGGGACGGCGAGCCCGCGCTCCTCGTCTGGGAACTCGCCAACGTGCTCTTCCACGAGTTCGGTCATGCGCTGCACATGCTCCTCTGCCGGGCCGGCTATCCGTCGCTGGGCAGTCTCGCCGTCGAATGGGACTTCATCGAGCTGCCAGCGCTGCTCAACGAGCGCTGGCTTCGGGATCGGGAACTGCTCTCCCTGCACGCTCGCCACGTCGAGACCGGCGAAACGATGCCCGAAGAACTCCTCGCCTCGCTCGACGAGGCGCTGCGCTACGACCGGATCTTCAGCCTCACGCTCGAGT
>VXUF01000104.1:0-11011 GCA_009837085.1 Holophagales bacterium | reverse complement strand
CCTTCTCGGAGGAGGTCTACGCCGCCGGCGTCTACTCCTATCTCTGGTCCGACGTCCTGGCCGCCGAGGCCGGCAACCTGTTCGAACGATCTCCCGGAGGCCTGTGGGAACCGCGGGTCGCCGAGCGCTATCGCGAGACGATTCTGGAAGCGGGAAGCACAGCGCCGGCCGCGGAACTGTTTCGCGCTCTCATCGACCGGGAGCCCTCACCGAGGGCGCTGCTCGACAGGTTCGGCCTTTGATGGCCAGGGAGCCCCTAACCGCGGCCAATGAACGGCATCTGGTTCGCCATCACCGTCAGGAAAGGCACGTTCGCGTCGAGCGGGAGTGCGGCCATGTAGCGCACCGCGTCGACGACGGCGCGCACGTCGATGGTGGGTTCCGGCATTGTTCTGCCGTCGGGTTGGGCCACGCCCTCGGACATCCGCGCGGTCATTCGCGTGTAGGCGTTGCCGATGTCGATCTGTCCGCAGGCGATGTTGAACCTGCGGCCGTCCAGCGAGGTCGACCGCGTGAGCCCGGTGATCGCATGCTTCGTGGCGGTGTACGGGGCGGAGTTGGGGCGCGGCACGTGCGCGGAGATGGAACCGTTGTTGATGATGCGTCCGCCCTGGGGATCCTGTTCCTTCATCAGCCTGACCGCCCGTTGCGTGCAGAGAAAGGCGCCGGTCAGGTTGACGCCGACCACGCGGTTCCACTGTTCGATGGTCAGGTCTTCGATCGGCACGGGCGGCGCTCCGGTGCCGGCGTTGTTGAACAGCAGATCCAGCCGGCCGAACGCGCTAGTCAGGCTGTCGAACACGGCCTGGACTCCCTCCACGGTGCTGATGTCCGCGGTTACTACCGAGACCTTGCCGGGATCGCGAGCGCCGCTCTTCGTCTCAACCAGCCGATCCTCACGGCGACCGGCAATGAGCACGTGGTAGCCGTCCTCGACCAATCCGTGCGTCACCGCGCGGCCGATCCCGCTGCCGCCGCCGGTGACGATTGCGACCTTGTCCGACACGTCCTTGCTCCTCGCTTGCTCCGACCGCGGATTCTAGCGACGCAGAGCGCCCAGAACCGGCGCTACGCGCCGGATGCCGGCGGGGACGCCGGCGCACCCAGTGTGTGGTGTGTGAGGATGCTTCGATCGTGAGCCTCTGGCGAAGGGTCCCCGTCTTCCGCGACCACCCGCCCGGACTGGGCGTCTGCTTCCTGGTCGAGATGTGGGAGCGCTTCTCGTACTACGGGATGCGGGCGCTGCTCATCTTCTACCTGACCCAGCACTTCCTCTTCAGCGACAGCCGGGCCTTCGTGCTCTACGGGGCCTACGCGTCGATGGTCTACCTGCTGCCGGTGCTCGGCGGGGCGGTGGCGGACCGCTGGCTCGGCCCGCGCAAGGGAGTCACCTTCGGCGCCCTGCTGCTGGTCGCCGGTCACTTCCTGATGACGATCGAGGGACCGGCGGCGACGGAGATCTCGTCTGCCGGAGGGGTGGTCGTCGAGCGCAGCGAGTTCCATCTGAGCCTGTTCTACCTGGCGCTGGCGCTGATCGCGACCGGCGTCGGGGTCCTCAAGACGAACGCGTCCACGGTCGTCGGCGCTCTCTACGAGAAAGGCGATCCGCGCCGGGATTCCGGCTTCACCGTCTTCTACATGGGGATCAACCTCGGCGCGGCGGTCGCGCCCCTGCTCTGCGGCTGGCTGGGCCAGACCTACGGCTGGCGCTACGGCTTCGGACTCGCCGGCGTCGGCATGCTGGCAGGACTGCTGCTCTACCTGAGGGGCCAGAAGTACCTCCGGGGCCACGCGGATCCGCCTCGGCCGGAGGCGCTGAAGGAGCGGGTGCTCCCCGGACTCCCGCGCGAAGCCGCCATCTACCTCGCGAGCCTGGGCCTGGTCGGCGGGGTCTGGTGGGTGCTCCAGCATCCGCCGGTCGTCGGCGGCCTGCTGTCGGCCACCGGCGCGGCGCTCGGCCTCTTCGTCCTCTACTACGCGGTGCGACGGTGTGATCGGACGGAGCGCGACCAGCTTCTGGCCTGCGCCGTCCTGGTGGCCTTCACGATCGGCTTCTGGGCCTTCTACGAGCAGATGGGCAGCTCGCTAAACCTCTTCGCCGACCGCATGGTCGACCGCGAGTTCTTCGGAGTCGAGATTCCGGCCTCCACGCTGCAGTCCCTGCCGGCGATCTACGTCATCGCACTGGCGCCGCTGTTCAGTTGGCTGTGGATCGCGCTCGGCCGGCGCGGCAGGGAGCCTTCGACACCCGTCAAGTTCGTCCTCGCGATCGTGCAGATCAGTCTCGCCTTCCTGGTGCTCGTTCTCGGCAGCGCCCTGCGGCCGGACGACGGCAAGGTGGCCCTGGTCTGGTTCGCCCTCACCTTCCTGCTGATGGTGACCGGCGAGCTCTGTCTGGCGCCGGTCGGCATGTCGATGGTGACCCGGCTCTCGCCGAAGAAGATCGTCTCGACGATGATGGGGTCCTTCATGCTCGCCTACGCGGCGTCGAGCTACATCTCGGGGTTGATCGCCCGGCTGACGAGCGCCACGACGGTCGGAGGAGAGGTCGCCGACTTTGAAGCGGCGCTCTCCACGTACGGCAACGTCTACACCAGGATCGGGCTGCTGGCTCTGCTCGTCGCGGCGGTCCTCGGTGCGCTGACGCCTCTGCTCGTGCGCTGGATGCACGCTTCCACGTCGCGGGGAGCGTAAGCTTGGAAACGAGTGACCGTCAGAGTGGAGCCGGCCTTCGGCCGGCGCGTCTTCCGGCCGCCTGCGGCGGCAGCCGGCGGGGACGCCGGCGCACCCAGTCGGCTACCTCAGGAGAGAACATGAACGAGAGAACAGTCGTCAGTCTCTGCCTCGCAGTCTGGCTAGTAGGGACCGCGCCCGTCGCATTCGCCGGCGCGGCCGACGAGGCGACGGTCGACCTCAGCCCGGCCAACTGGAGCGACCGCGAGGCGCTCGAGGAGCTGAACGCCTTCTTCGAGACGGACAAGCCACTTGCCGAAGGCGAGAACGGCGTGATCAGCGGCACCACCGGACCGGCGGCGGTCAGGGCCGGCCTCGAAGCCCTCCGCCAGGGCGGCACCGCCGCGGACGCCGTGATCGCGACCGCACTCACCCAGATCTCCCTGGCCGGCGGCGCCTGGGTGAGCTACGCCGGGATCTTCAACCTCGTCTACTACGAGGCGGAGAGCGGCGAGGTGTTCAACGTCAACGGCGCCTACGACACCGTCCGCGGCGAGACCGAGCCGATGACGATCCCGACCTCGACGACGATCGGCGCCAAGCACCAGCCGAGCGGTCGCACCGCCCTCGTGCCGGGCTTCTTCGGCGGCCTCGGCGCCACGCACGATCGCTTCGGGAAGCTGCCGTGGGCCAGCCTGTTCGAACCGGCGATCCACTACGCGGAGAACGGCGTCCTGCTCGGCTCCATCCACACGAGCATGATCGAGATGCGCAAGGAGGCGCTCTCCCGCCTGCCCGCGACCCGCCGCATCTTCACCGACGATGACGGCGCCTTTCTCGGCGAAGGCGATCTGCTCCGGCAGCCGGAACTCGCCTCGACTCTCCGCGCCGTCGCCGATCAGGGGATCGACTACGTCTACCGCGGCCCCTGGGCCGAACGGCTGGTCGAGGCGGTCCAGCGCGACGGCGGCAAGCTCTCGATGGAGGACATGCGGAGCTACGAGGCCCTCGTCGCCGAGCCCGTGCATTCCACCTACAACGGCTTCGACGTCTACGGCCACGGCCTTCCGGCGCAGGGCGGCGTCCACGTGGCCGAGGTGCTCAACGTCTCCGAGGCGGCCGGGCTGCGCGACATGGGTCACTACGCGAAGTCGCCGGAGGCCTTCTTCTGGGTGAACCAGATGACCAACCTGATGAGCCTCGTCTTCCTGCCCGAGCCGATGCGCCGCACGCTGTACGGCGACCTGGACGCCACTCTGGCGGGCAGAACCAGCAAGGAGAACGCCGCGGGTCTCTGGGCGAGGATGCAATCGGGCATCGCGCCCCTGACGAAGGTCCCCGCTCCGGTCGATCCGAAGCACTCGGACGCCATCGTCGCCATCGACGCGTACGGCAACGTCGCCGCGGTCGTCCACACGATCAACACCTCGGCCTGGGGCGACACGGCGATCTTCGTCGACGGCATCTCGATCCCCGACTCGGCGGCCTTCCAGCAGGCGCTGATCGCCGAGACCGGCCCCGGCAATCGGCTCCCCGACCCGACCGAGCCGATGATCGTCCTGCGGGACGGCAAGCCGGTGGCCGCCCTCGCCTCCATCGGCTCCGGCCTGCACCAGAAGACGATCAGCGTCCTCCTGAACCTCCTCGACTGGGAGATGGACATCAAGGAGGCGATCGACGCTCCGTCCCCGCACCTGCCGGCCTTCGGGCCCATGGGCTCGCCGACCACACAGGTCATCGAAGGCGACTTCTCTCCCGAACTGCTCGAGGCGGCGCGCGGACTCGGGCTCCAGATCAAGGTGGTGCCGGCCGGCATCGAGTCGCGGGCGCCGCGCGGCTACGTCGTCGGTGCAACGATCGGCGAGGACGGCACGCGGCAGGCCGCGGCGACCACCCTGCTCAGCGGTCTGGCGCTGTCGCACTAGCCGCCGCCAATCGCCGGAATCAGGAGAAGACACTGATGGAGATTTCCGAGCGGGCTGCCGCTCTGCACCGTGAGTCGATCGTCATCGACGGTCACTGCGACATCCTGATTCCCGTCAGCGACGGCAAGATGAAGCTCGATCAGCGGGTCGAGCTCCCCGACTCCGAGGGCTGGCAGCCGCCACTCGGATTCGACATCGGTCCCTTCGCCCTCTTCGGCATGTCGGCTCACACCGTCTGGTTCGGGTGCATGGGCCAGTACGACCTGCGGCGATGGCGGGAAGGCGGCATCACCTCGCAGCTCTGCGCCGTCTACCTCGACGACGAGCAGCTCAACAGCCCGCTGCACCGCGGGCTCGAGATGACCTGGAACCTGCACCACGAGGTCGAGCGGCTCGACGACCTGGTGCTTGCCACCTCGGTGGCCGAGATCCGTCAGGCGAAGAAAGACGGACGCGTTGCCCTCGTCTTCTCATTCGAGGGCTGCGAGGCGCTGGGCGCGGACCCGCGCTTCCTCGATCTGTACTACAAGCTCGGCCTGCGGGTGGCCAGCCTGACCCACACACGCCGCAACATCTACGCCGACGGCTGCTGGGCCGCCGACGACCAGGGCGGGCTGACGGCCGCCGGCAAGGCGCTCGTCGACCGCATGGTGGAACTCGACATCGTTGTCGACCTGGTGCACATCGGCGAGCGCGGCTACTGGGAGATCCTCGACCGGGTCGACCGGCCGGTCATCCTCTCCCACACGACGCCGACCATGTTTCCCAACAGCGATCCGGAGTCCCGTCTCGGCGGAGGCACCCTTCCGCGAACCCGCCTCGAACTGCCGCGCGACCGGAAGATGCTGGAGGCGCTCGCGGAGAACGGCGGCGTGCTGGGGCTGATCCACATCACCCACCGCAACCTGTCCGAGGTCGTCGACGACATCGAGACCGCGCTCGACGTCATGGGCCCGGACCACATCGGCATGGGCAGCGACCACTACGGCCTCGATCTGGCGCCGGAGGGCCTCGAGCACATCGGCAAGGTCCCCGCCATCACCGAGGAACTGGTCCGCCGGGGCCACAGCGACGAGACGATTCGCAAGTTCCTCGGCGAGAACTACCTCCGCGTCTTCGAGGAGGTCTGGGGGCAGTAGCGCCGGTCAGTCGTTGCGGACGATCACGCCGCCCTTCATCACGAAGGTGACGTTCTCGATGTGCTGCATCCTGTCGATCGGGTTGCCCGGCGACGCCACGATGTCGGCCTGCTTGCCGACGGCGAGCGTGCCGATCTCGTCCTCCAGGCCGAGCATGCGGGCCGGGTTGATCGTGCCGGCGCGCAGCACCAGCCAGTTGTCCGGCACCCGCCGGGCGAGCGACGTGAACTCGCGGATCGACTCTTCCATCGGGAAGATGGGATCGGAACCGATGATCAGGTTCACGCCGCGCTCGGCCGCCATCTTCACCGAGTCGCTGTGCTGCGACGCCACCAGCTCCGCCTTGGCGAGTTGCCTGCCGAGATCCCGCCGGTGGCGCCGCGTTCGAGAATCCAGTCGAGGACGTAGAGCGTGGGCACGTAGTAGGTGCCCTTCTCCGCCATCAGCTGAGCGGTCTCCGCCTCCATCATCGTGCCGTGCTCGATCGAGTCGAAGCCCGCTTCGACCGCGGCGCGGATGCCCGCGTCGCCGTGCGCGTGGGCGGTGATCTTCTTGCCGTGGCGGTGGGTTTCCTCGGCGAAGGCCCGGAACTCCTCGGCCGTGTAGGCGGCGACCTCGGGGTCGTCGTGCTGCGACATGACGCCGCCGCTCGCCATGACCTTGATCCAGTCGGCGCCGTACTTGATCTCCCGCCGCACCGCGCGCCTGACCTCGTCGACTCCGTCGGCGATGAACGGTCCCGTGACTTCGTGCGGAAGGTCGGGAGCGTAGGAGTTGAAGTCGCCGTGACCGCCGAGCGGAGAGATCGTGTGCGGCGCCACCTTCATCCGCGGCCCCTGGTACCAGCCGCGCTCGATCGCGTTGCGCAGCTCGACGTTGGCGTAGTGGTAGTCCATGTCGCCGGGAACGCGAATCGTCGTGAAGCCGATGCTGAGCAGCGTCTGGGCGTTGCGCAGCCCCATCAGGGCGTTGTACGCGCTCGACTGGGTGGGCGCCGCCTCGTCGAGCGTGCGGCCGGTCAGGTCGATGAACAGGTGGACGTGCATGTCCATCAGGCCGGGCATGCAGGTGTGGCCCGAGAGGTCGACGCGCGTGGCGCCGGCGGGCGCGTTGACGCGGGCTCCGATCGCGGCGATGCGATCGTCCTCCACGAGAACGCGTTGATCGGCGAGTACCTCCCGCGCTTCGACGTCGAGGAGCTTGCCGCAGTGGATCACGGTGGCGTCGCCGTCGTCCTGGGAAACCGCCGGCGCGGCGGCGACCAGTCCCAGCAGGACGAAGCCAACGGAGGCAACTCGTACGGAAGCGTGGTCTGCAGTCATTCAGGA
Source organism: Holophagales bacterium (assembly GCA_009837085.1). Lineage (GTDB taxonomy): Bacteria > Acidobacteriota > Thermoanaerobaculia > Multivoradales > Multivoraceae > Multivorans. The sequence goes on along the minus strand of VXUF01000104.1, from coordinate 3,946 downwards.
TTCTCCCTTGGATGGGCGGCCTGCGTCGTGCCCGCGACGAGCGTCACGAGCCGGGCGGCGTTAGCGAGTAGTCCGCGGGCGGCTCCTTGCCCGCGAGGTGGCGCACGAAGTAGTCCCAACTGCGGCGAATGAAGTACGGGTCGGACATGAAACCGTGGTTGCCGGACGGCAGGACGATCAGGTCGTAGTCCCGGTTCGCCTTCGTCAACGCCTCGACGACCTGCAGCGTCAGCGCCGGAGGCACGTTGTCGTCCAGGGCTCCGTAGGCGAGCAGCAGCTTGCCTTCGAGCTGGTGGGCGATGGAGGCGTTCGCCGCTCCTCGTAGCTCACGGTGGCCGGGTTGCCGTGGTACGACTCGCCCCAGAGTTGAATGTAGCCCCGCTGATCGTGGTTGCCGGCCGACGACACCGCCACCTTGTAGAACTCCGGGTAGGCGAAGATGGCGCGCGCCGAGGCGAAACCGCCCCCGGAGTGGCCGTAGACGCCGACCCGGTCGAGGTCCATCTGCGGATACCGGACGGCGAGCTGACGGATGGCGGCCAGGTGGTCGGGGAGACCGCCGGCCTCCTGCAGGTTCCCCTCCGAGCGCGCATGGAAGGCCTTGGAACGCAGCGGCGTGCCGAAGCCGTCGACCGTGACCACGACGAAGCCGAGTTGCGCCAGCGCCAGGTCGTAGCTCAGGAACAGCGTCGGGTCGTGCCAGTTCTTGGTCACCCGATGCACCTGCGGACCCGGATAGATGCCGTCGATCACCGGGTAGCTGGTTCCTTCGTTTTCCGGGTCGAAGCCGGGCGGGAAGAACACATTGCCGTAGATGTCCGTCTTGCCGTCCCGCGCCTTGACCGTGAAGGGCACCGGCAGGGCGGTGAGCTCGACCAGCGACTCGAAGTCTGCGACTTCGAGCTCCACCGCGACGCGGCCGTCCGGCAGCACGACCCGCGACCGCGGCGGCTGGTCGATGCGCGACCACTGGTCGACGAACGCCTTGCCGCCGGGCGAGGCCGTCACCGTGTGGTCGCCGGGCTCGGGCGTGAGGATCTCCGGGCGCGACGTCGTGCGGTCGAGCGAAGCGCGGGCGAAGGTGCGCAGGTAAGGATCGACGGCGGGGTCCAGGCCCGCGGCCGTGAAGTAGACGGTGCGCGACGCCTCGTCGACGTGCACCAGGTCGCGCACCAGCCAGGCGCCCCTGGTGACCTGGCGGAGCAGGCTGCCGTCGCTGCCGTACAGGTAGAGGTGCGCCCAGCCATCGCGCTGCGAGTACCAGAGCACCTCGCCGCTCTCGAGCACCCTGATGTTGGGCGTGCCTGAGCCGATCAGGAGGGCGGGCTCGACGTGGTGCCTGGAGGTCTCGGTCACCAGGGTTCGCGCGGCGCCGGTCGAGGCGTCGATCTCCTCGAGCTGCATCGAGCGGGCGCCCCGAGGCCGGCGCAGCAGGTACGCCTTCGAGCCGTCGTCGTTCCACCAGAGCTGGCCCAGGTCGGCCAGCGCCATGAAGGGCGTGTGGACCCGCTCGGTCTCGACAGGCCTCACCGTGCCGCTTTCGGCGTCGACGAGCAGCAGCTCGCTCCACGGCACGCCCTCGTCACCGGGAATCGGCATCCGGAACGTGTGCAGGACGGGCCGGGCGCCGTCGCCGAGATCGGTGGTCTGCAGGACGTGCATCTCGCCCACCTCGCGCTGGTCGAGGCGCACGGTGAGAGCTGTCCTGCCGTCGGGCGACCACAGAGCCGAGGGCGGGCGCACGATGCCGGCGCGCTTCTCGGTGATCGTCGAGGTGCGCGCCTCGGGGTGCGAGGCGTAGTCGTGGAACGGTACGCCGTCATCGGTCAGGCGGCGCTCCTTGCCGCTCCCGGTGGTAACGAGGTAGAGGTCGTGATCGCGCACGAGCAGGCTGTACGCGCCGTCGGGAGACGGCAAGGGCGGGGTTTCCTTCTCTTCGTCCTTCTCTTCCACCGGGGCGGCCGGCGCTTCGACGCGCGAACACTCGGCGCCGTCCACCGTGCACCGGAACGACTCGGGCCCCTTCTCGCCCGGGATCTGGAAGGACACCTCGCCGTCCTTCGACAGGTCGATGGCCTCGAAGGGCAGCGCCAGGGGCTCCGCGGGCACGTCGCGAAGCCCGCTCAGCGACGCCGCCAGTCGGGCGTGATCGAAGGCCGGACGCCGCCGGTCGTCGCTCGCCAGCGGCTCGACCCGCCAGAACCGGTGGCCGTCGCGGTCGTCGCTGCGATACCAGAACGCTTCGCCTTCGCCGATCCAGTGCGGCGTCACCGTCTCGTTGAAGATCAGCGACGCAACGTCAAGCATCTTCGCCGCGCGGTCGTAGGCCGAGGCAGGGACCTCGTCCTGCGCCGCAAAGGCAACGGCCGGCCCCGCGAGCACGACGACCATCGCCACCCGCAGGACGGCGCCTCGTATCTCCATTCTCCTCATTCCTCCCAAGCTCCCTGGAACTCATCCGTGGCCGGCTAGCGTTCCGCTCCCCGGCCCCTGCTGGTTTGGTTACAGTCGTATACCAGTTTCCGTCCGCGGCGCCGCGGCCTCGCGAGCGGCGCCTGATCATCAGGAGAACCGATGTCTCGATTGCACCTCTTCCGTCCCCGCCTGCGCGTGTTCCTGCTCGCCGGCACCATCGTCGCCCTGGCCGCCGCACCGGCTTCGGCCTCCGAGCGCCTCGAACTCCTGGGCGACGATCCCGGTTTGAAGCACCTGGGTTCCGAGATCGAACGCCTCGCCGAGGCCAGCCTCGGGACGGTGGGAGTCGCCGCGATCCACCTCGAGTCCGGTCGCGGCGTACTGCTCAACGCCGACGAGCGCTTCCCGATGGCGAGCACCTACAAGGTGCCGATTGCGGTCGAGATCCTCGCGCAGGTCGACGCGGGAAAGCGGTCGCTCGACGACCTCATCACGATGCAGACCAGCGATCACGTCGTCACCTATGGCGCCCTCAGCGACTTCTTCGATACGCCGGGCTCCCGCCTGACCATCCAGAACGTCCTCGGCCTGATGCTGCGGATCAGCGACAACATCGCCACCGACCTGCTGTTTCGCGAGGCCGGCGGCGCCGAAGCCATTACCGCGCGGATGAAGGCGTCCGGCGTCGAGGGAATCCGCGTCGACCGGACGACCCGGGCGCTGATCGCGAACTTCCTGGGTCGGGATGACGCAACCGTCGCCGTGCCAATGCCGCCGGCCGAGTACAACCGTCTGATTCTGGAAGACAACTCGAGTCAACTGGACGAACGCCGACTGGCCGGGCTGAACAAGTCGTTCAACTCCGATCCACGCGACACCGCGACGCCTCGAGCGATGGCCGCCCTTCTGCGGAAGATCTGGAAGCGGGAGATCCTCAGCGAGCAGAGCTCGGCCCTGCTGATCGACATCATGGCCCGCTGCGAGACCGGCGAGAACCGGATTCCGGGAGCGCTGCCGCCGGGCACCCCGGTCGCCCACAAGACCGGCACAATCGGCGAGTCCACCAACGACGTGGGCGTCATCACCCTGCCGGGCGACGCGGGTCACGTGATCTCGGTCGTCTTCGTCAAGGAATCCAGGCTGCCGTCCAACGCGGCGATGGAGCCGGTGATCGCCGAGATCGCGCGGGCCTCGCACGACTACTTCGTGTTCAACCGCGGCAGCTCCTGATGCCCGGGGCCAACGCCTCCACCCGTCTGCGCCTGGTCGGCAAGGCCCGACGGCCCGCCGCCTTTCATGAGGCGCTGGCGGCCGAGGAAGGCCTCCGGAAGGCCAAGGGCGAGCGGACGCGGGTTCGCCTGATGGCGTCCGGGTGCGAGCTGCTGCAGACGACCAACGTCGACTCGCTGATGATCAGCCGGCTCAGCAGCCAGGCCAAGGTCGCGAAGGGCGCCTTCTACATCTACTTCGACAGCAGGAGCGCCTTTCTCGAAGAGCTGTGCCGGGAGTACGTCGCCTACGAGATGTCGAC
>VXUF01000098.1 GCA_009837085.1 Holophagales bacterium | reverse complement strand
GATGACGACGAAGGTGATCGGCATGTCGTACCGGCAGGCCACCTCGACCTCCATGCCGGAAAAGCCGAACGCCGAGTCGCCCTGGACGCAGATCGTGCGCCGGTCCGGATGGACCACGGCGGCCGCGATCGCGAGCCCCGTGCCGACACCCATCGTGCCGAACGTCCCGGCGTCGAGCCGCTTGCGCGGCTCCATGTTCGGCAGCACGGTGCGCGAGATGTCCATCGTGTTCGCGCCTTCGGCGACCAGCATGTCCTGCGGCTCCAGGCGGTCGGCGATCTCGCGCAGGGCGCGGTAGTAGCCCATCGGCTCGCTGTCGTCCTCGAGCATCGCCTGGACCGCCGCCTGGTTCTGGCTCGCGCTCTCGCGCAGTTGGCCCAGCCACCCGTTGTCGGCCGACAGCGTGAAGGGCTCGGCGTCGAGCGCCTCGTTCAACTGCGCGGTCACCGCTCGCGCGTCGCCGACCATGCCGACCTCGGTCGGCACGTTCGTGCCGATCTCCTCCGCGTTCAGGTCGATCTGGAGCACCCGGACGCCCTTCTTGAACCGCGGCGGCATCCCGAAGTGAAGGATCCAGTTGAGCCGGGCGCCGATCAGGAGGATGACGTCCGCGTTCTGGAGCGCGAAGGAGCGCGCCGGCGAGATCAGGTGGGGATCATCGTCAGAGACGACGCCTTTGCCCATCGGCGTCGGCAGCACGGGGAGGTTCGTGCGCTGGACGAAGCGGCGCACTTCCTGCTCCGCGCGGGCGTAGGCCGCGCCCTTGCCGACGATGACCAGCGGGTTCTTCGCTTCGCGCAGAACCGCCACGGCGCGCTCGACGTCCCTCGGATCGGCGAGCGAGGTCGGCGGCTCCGGGCAGCGAGGGGGCTGCTCGATGTCTTCCTCGTCGACCTGGGCGGTCAGGACGTCGTTCGTGAGGTTCAGGTAGGAGGCGCCGGGCCGGCCGTAGATCGACGTGCGCACCGCCTGCTCGACGTAGAACGGCGCCCGGTGAGCGGCGTCGATCTCCGCCGAGTACTTCGAGAAGGGTCGTGCCGCCTCCACCTGGGGACACTCCTGGAACGCGCCCTGGCCGTTCTGGTAGCGGTCGTTGGCGCCGCCGAGCAGCACCATCGGCCAGCAGTTCTTCTCCGCGTTGGCGAGGCCGGCGATGCCGTGCACCATGCCCGGGCCCGACACGGCGAGGCAGGCCCCGGGGCGGCCCGTCAGGTAGCCGACCGCCCCCGCCGCGTAGCTGGCTGCCTGCTCGTTGCGGAAGCCGTAGTACTGGATTCCCGCCTGCTGGGCGGCGTGGGCGACCCCGTAGACGGGGAAGCCGACGATGCCGAACATGTAGTCGACGCCCTGCTGCTTCAGGCTTTGGGCGATCAGGGCGGCGCCGGTCGTCGTTGTCATCTCGTAGCGGTCTCCTGGCCGTCGGCGCCGGGGCTGGGCACTGCGCCCAGCACACCGTCCGCGCGCAGCCGGTCGATTTCGGGTTGGGAGAGGTTCAGTTCGTCGGCCAGGACGCCGTCCGTGTGGCGGCCCAGAAGCGGCGCCGCCTCGATCTCGACCTGGCTGTCGCTGAGGTTCATCGGCGATCCGAGGACCCGGACCGGCCCCCTGATCTCGTGCTCGACCGTGCGGACGAAACCGCGTTCGACGAGGTGAGGATCCGAGAACAGATCGAGCGTGTCGAGCACCGCACTCGCCGGCACCCCGGCGGCGCCGAGGACCGCCATCGCTTCGTGCTTCGTGCGGCGGCGGGTCCACTCGGCGATCGCTTCGAACAGCTCGTCGGCGTTCTCGTGACGCAGCCTGGGCGTGGCGTAGCGCTCGTCGTGGGCCAGGTCCTGGCGATCGATTGCCTCACAGAGCGCCTGCCACATCCGGTCGTTGACCACCAGCATGTAGACGTAGTCGTTCGGGCCGAACGGCTTGCACGGGTACATGTTCATCATCGCGCCGCGGCCGGAGCCGCTGCGCGGGGCCGCCTTTTCGCCGAACTCGCCGCCCATCGCGATCGCCGTGCGCATGAACCAGGTCACCCCTTCCTGCATCGACATCTCGACCAGTTGGCCCTTGCCGGTGCGCAGCTTGTTGGCGTGCGCCGCGCACAGCGCCAGGGCCATCAGCACACCGGTGCCGCAGTCGCCGATCGTCGTGCCGGGGCGAAGCGGCGGCCCGTCCGGGTCGCCAGTGATCGACATCGCGCCACCGGCCGCCTGGGCGACCGGGTCGAAGCACTTGTAGTCGCTGTAGGGCCCGCTGTTGCCGAACCCCTTGATCCGGCCGTAGATCACCTCGGGGTGGACCTCACGCACCGAGTCGTAGTCGAGGCGCAGCTTCTCGACCACGCCGGGACCGAAGTTCTCTACCAGGATGTCGAACCGGGGCGCGAGCTTCAGCAGCAGTCCGCGGCCCTCGTCCGCGGCGAGATTGATCGCGATGCTGCGCTTGTTGCTGTTCCAGTTGAGGAAGTACTCGGAGTCGTCCGTGCTGCGTCCACCGGCCAGACCACGGCCTGGATCGCCGGTGCCGGGACGCTCCACCTTGACCACGTCGGCGCCCAGCCAGGCCAGGGCCTGGGTACAGGACGTACCGGCTTCGTACTGCGTCAGATCGAGAATGCGCAGACCGTCGAGTGCTGGCATGGCTGGCCTCCTGGCTGTGCGTTTGCGGGCGCAACGATAACGCGGGAGAGCGGCGGGGAGCGGACGATAGGCTCCGGCGCAACTTCGAAGGGGCCCTCGGATGCAGGTCGCGGGACGTTTCGTCCTCGGGATTCAGATAGCGGTTTTGGTCGCCTTCCTGGCGACCCTGTCGTCGCCGGGAAACGCGCAGGATGCGAAGCCAATGGTCGAGTGGCCCGCGTTCGGCAGCGGCCCGGGTAACACGAAGTACTCGGCGCTCGACCAGATCGACCGGTCGAACTTCCACGAACTCCAGGTCGCCTGGGAGTGGGAGTCTCCGTCGACTGCCGTCGCCGAGGCGAACCGGGCGGTCCGGCCCGGGCAGTTCAAACCGATCCCGATCATGCTGGACGGCGTGCTCTACGTCGCTACCGAGGTCGCCCAGGCTGCCGCCATCGACGCGGCCACCGGCGAGACGCTCTGGTCCTACGATCCCGAGTCCTGGCGCGCCGGTCGGCCGGCGAACATTGGCTTCCAGCATCGCGGCGTGGCCGCGTGGCGCGGTCCGGTCGAGCAGGATGGCCGCAGTCGTGACGAGATCAGGGTCTTCCTTCCCACCCACGACCGCCGGCTGATCGCGCTCGACGGCGTAACCGGGGAGCCTGTCGGCGGCTTCGGCGCCGACGGTCAGGTCGACCTGCTGGCCGAGCGGGGCATGGTGGACTTCGGACGCCGGGTCAACCCGCGCGCCATCACCCACAGCTCGCCGCCGGCCGTGGTCGGAGACACGGTGGTCGTCGGCTCGGTGGTCAGCGATGGGCCGTTGCGCCAGGCGGCACCGCCCGGTCACGTCCGCGGCTATGACGTGCGCACCGGCGAACTGAAGTGGATCTTCCACACCATCCCGCAGGAGGGCGAGGTCGGAGTCGACACCTGGGAGAACGACTCCTGGAAGTACAGCGGCAACACGAACGTCTGGAACATGATGACGGTCGACGAGGAACTCGGCTACATCTACCTGCCGGTGTCGACACCGACGAACGATTTCTACGGCGGCCACCGGCTGGGGGACAACCTGTTCGCCGAGAGCATCGTCTGCCTGGACGCCGACACCGGCGAGCGGGTGTGGCACTTCCAGGCCGTTCACCACGGGCTCTGGGACTACGACTTCCCGACGCCGCCGCAGCTCGTGGACATCACGGTGGACGGCCGGGAGATCAAGGCTCTGGCGCAGGTCTCCAAGCAGGCGTTCACCTACGTCTTCGACCGGGTGACCGGGGAAGAGGTGTGGCCGATCGAGGAACGGCCGGTGCCGGAATCAGACGTCCCGGGCGAACGGGCATCGCCGACCCAGCCGTTTCCGACGAAGCCGCCGCCATTCGACCGCCAGGGGGTCAGCGAGGACGACCTGATCGATCTGACGCCGGAGCTGTTCGCCGAGGCGAAAAAGATCGCGTCCGGCTTCCGCATGGGGCCGCTCTTCACGCCGCCGAGCACGGGCAGCGGCGTTCTCATGCTGCCGAGCGCGGGCGGCGGGGCGAACTGGCCGGCCGCGGCGGTCGATCCGGAAACCGGTGTGCTCTACGTCCCTTCGTCAACGTCGATCAGCGTCCATCCACTGAGCAAGCCCGATCCCGCGCGCTCGAACCTGAACTACATCGGCTCCTTCTTCGCTCCCACCGGCAGCCCGGGAGGATTGCCCCTGGTCAAGCCACCCTGGGGCCGGATCACCGCGATCGATCTGAACACCGGCGAGCACATCTGGATGACGCCGAACGGCCACGGCCCGAAGGAGCACCCGGCTCTCGCCGGCCTCGACTTGCCGCTGCTCGGCGGAGGCAGCGGAGCGCCGCTGCTCACGAAGT
>VXUF01000006.1 GCA_009837085.1 Holophagales bacterium | reverse complement strand
CGCCCTGGATCGCCGGGTGTGACTAGCCACTGGGTGCGCCGGCGTCCTCGCAGGCATGAAGCGCGATGCCGCGGAGCGGCGAGCCCGTGCTATCGCCTCGCCCTCATTCTCCTCCTCATCGCCTGCTCTCCAAACCCCGACCCCGCCTCCACCACGGCAGACCCGATTTTCATCGACGCCGCCCCCGCCGCGAACCTCGACTTCGTCTACTTCAACGGCATGTCCGGCGAGCACTACTTCAACGAGATCATGGGCGGCGGCGCAGCACTGTTCGACTTCGACAACGACGGCGACCTGGACGTCTACCTCGTCCAGGGCCGGATGCTCGGCCCGGACCTGACCTTCCCGCCACCTCCCGGAACGCCGCTCACCGACCGCCTCTACCGCAACGACCTGGAGCCGGGCGCCACCGGCGCCGACCTCCGTTTCACCGATGTCACCGGCGCAAGCCGCATCGAAGCCGACGGCTACGGCATGGGCGTCGCGACCGGCGACTTCGACAACGATGGCTGGACGGACCTCTACGTCACGAACTTCGGCTCCAACCAGTTGCTGCGAAACCGCGGCGACGGCACCTTCGACGACGTGACGGCCGCCTCGGGCGCCGACGATCGCCGCTGGTCCGTCGCCGCCACGTTCTTCGACTTCGACCGCGACGGCTGGCTGGACCTCTACGTCGGCAACTACGTGGACTACTCGCTGGCTGACAACACGCCGTGCCCGCTCCCGAGCGGTGTCCTGACCTACTGCGCCCCCGGCGCCTACCGGCCGGCGACCGACAGCCTGTTCCGCAACCGGGGCGACGGCACCTTCGAGGACGTGTCGACGACCTCGGGAATCGGCATCGAGCCCGGTTCGGGGCTGGGGGCCGTTGCCGCCGATTTCAACGGCGACCGCTGGATCGATCTCTACGTGGCGAACGACCTGATGTGGAACCGGCTCTGGATCAACCGGGGCGACGGCACCTTTGCCGACAACGCCCTCCTGGCCGGAGTCGCCGTCAACCGCGAAGGCCAGCCCGAGGCCGGCATGGGCGTCGACGTCGCGGACTTCGACGGCGACGGCGACCCGGACATCGTCGTCAGCCACCTGGAACAGGAGACGAACACCCTCTACGTCAACGGCGGCGCCGGACTGTTCCGGGATCAGTCGGCGTCGAGTCAACTCGGGCCGCCCAGCCTGCCGTTCACCGCCTTCGGCATCGGCTGGATCGACTACGACAACGACTCCTGGCTCGACGTGCTCGTCGTCAACGGCGCCGTGATCGGCATGGACGCGCTGATCCGGGCGGGCGACCCCTACCCGCTGCGACAGACCGACCAGCTCTTTCGCAACCTCGGCGACGGCAGCTTCGCGGAAGTCACGGCCGAGGCCGGCCCGGTCTTCGAGTCGTCCGAAGTCAGCCGCGCCGCCGCCTTCGGCGACATCGACAACGACGGCGACCTGGACGCCGTCGTCGTCAACAGCAACGCGCCGATCCGCCTGCTGCTCAACCAGGTCGGCCAGGACGAGCGGTCGCTGGGCCTGAGGCTCGTGGCCCACGACCGCGACGCGCTGGGCGCCCAGGTCCTGATTCACCGGCAAGACGCACCGCCGATCTGGCGCCACGTCCACACCGACGGCAGCTACGTCTCCGCCCGGGACCCCCGCGTGTTGGTCGGCCTCGGCAGCGAAGACGCTGCAGTGGTCAACGAGGTCGAGGTCCGGTGGCCGGACGGCGCCGTCGAGCGCTGGACGGACGTGCCGCCGGGCGCGTACCGGACCCTCGTCCAGGGAGAGGGAGAAACGAAAGGGCGCGCGAGATGACTGGAGAATCCTCCCGGAAAGGGTCGGCCGGCCTCGCCTCGAACGCGACAGTCCGCAAGGCGTTCACCGTGCTGACGGTCGGATTCGTCTCCGGCATCAGCCTGATCATCGGCGAGGTGGCCCTCGTCAGCCTGGCCTTCTCGGGACAGCTCACTCCCTACCTGTCCCAGGGCATCGGACTGATCCTGTTCGGCACCGCCGCCGCCTGCGTGGTGACCGGGCTCAGAAGCGGCTTTCCGGGCGCCGCCGCCGGGCCTACGATGGCGACGATGATCGCCCTCGGGGTGATCGGCGGTTCGCTCACCGCCACCGGGGACGAGCTGCTGCCAACGATGGTCGCGATCATCGTTCTGGGTTCGGTCGCGACGGCGGCCTGCGCCCTCGTCATCGAGCGCTTCCGCCTCGCGAACCTGGTCCGCTTCTTTCCCTACCCCGTTTCGTCCGGCTTCGTCGCGGGCACGGGCGGACTCGCCTGCGTCGTGGCTCTGAGGCTCATGGGCGTGCGCCTCGAGGCCGAAGCGCTCGCCTCGCTGTTCGATCCGCTGGTCGTCACGAACTGGGGCGTCGGCGTCGCCTACGGCCTCGGCCTGTACTTCGCCAGCCGACGCTGGCCCAGCCCCCTGCTGATGCCGGGGAGCTTCATCGCAGGCACGGGCCTCCTGCATTTCGGCATGGCGCGTTTCGGTGTCTCGACCCAGGAGGCGCAGGACAGGGGCCTCCTGTTCGCGGGCATCTCGGGATCGGACCTGTGGCCGCCCATGGCACTCGACGATGCGGCGCGCATCGACTGGAGCGCGGTCGGTCCTCAGGTTCCGAACATCCTCGTACTCATCCTGGTGACCCTGCTCTGCACGGCCCTGTACATCGGCGGCATCGAGCTGGCGTCCGGTCGCGAGCTGGACTGGAACCGGGAGTTCGGCGCCGTGGGACTCGGAAGCCTGGCGGCCGGTCTCGGCGGCGCGCCGCCCGGCACGTACGTCGTTCCGACCTCTCTCCGCAACCTGATGCTCGGCGCCGGCCTCAAGTCGACCAGCATCGCGGTGGCGGTGGTGACGGCCTCGCCGCTGATCTTCGGCGACGTTCTGCTCACGCTCGTGCCCGTGCCGCTCATGGGCGGGGTCCTGCTGTTCACGGGCGTGGCATTGCTCGACCAGTGGCTGCTGAAGGTCCGCAAGCGCCTGCCGCCGAGCGACTACGCGATCATCCTCGTGATCTTCGTGACGATCCTGGCCCTGGGATTCCTCGAAGGCGTCGCCATCGGCATGCTCATCACGATCCTCTTCTTCGTCGTGCGCCTGAGTCGGGTCGACGTCGTCGACGCCACCTTCTCCCTACGGGACGAGCGGAGCCACCGTGTCCGCCCGATACCGGACCGGGCCATCCTGCGGGCCGAGGGATCGCGGGCGCGGGGCTACAGGCTTCGGGGCTACATCTTCTTCGGCGCCGGCTATCCGCTGGCGGACCGGCTCCAGGGGTCACTCGGCGAAGAGCCCAGGCCTGCGTGCATCGTGCTCGACTTCAAGGCTGTATCCGGCCTCGACTTCTCGACCGTCAGCGCCATGTGCCGCTTCATCCTGGCCGCCCGCCGCGCCGGCACCCAGGTGATCATGAGCAAAGCGCCCGCCACGCTCGAGAAGGAGCTGCAGCGGAATCTGCCGCCGCCAGTGTTCGGTAGCGTCGTGTTCGCTCCGGATGACGACCAGGCGCTGGAGCATTGCGAGGACGTGCTGATCTCCTCCTACCAGCCGCCCGACGACGCGGAAGGCGGAGACCCTTCCCTGCTGGAGGCCGTGGGCGCCGACCTGGAGCGTCACCTCGACCGGCAGGTCCTCTTCGAGGAGCTGATCGGCGATCTCCGCGACTGGCTGGACACCCGCGAGCACGCCGAGGGCGACGCTCTCCTCGCCGCCGGCGAGTCCAGCGACACGCTTCAGTTGATCACCGCCGGACGAGCCTCCGTGTTCGACACCGGCGGCGCGCGAAGTCGCCAACTGGGCCCGGGCGACGCGGTCGAGCCCCGGGCGCCTGTCGCCGCCCCGACAGCGGCGACCTCGGTCGTCGCCGACGAGCCCTGCACGACCGCGACGCTGACCGCTTCCGCCCTGCGACTGCTCGAGGAGAGCGACCCGAAGCTCACGACCAGGCTGTATCGCTACCTGCTGAACGCCGGAGCGGGAACGGCTGCCTGAAGCACCGCCCGCCACCGGAACGCGAGGAGCAAGTCGCGACTAGCGCCCCGAAACCCCTCGCAGGCTCGGTGCTTCGGCCCAGCCCGTCCGCACGGCGGCGCCTGCGCCCCGAACTTGCTTCGCTGCGTTCTGCGCCGCAGGTGCCTAGATTGTGACCTTTCAGGTGAATAGAGTGTCCTCCAGGCGACTGGAGGCCGCTCAATGCCGAACAACCACCAACCCGGTTCTCCGGACGGCCCGCCCCGCGAAGAGCCGGTAGCGATCATCGGTATGGCCTGCCGCTTCCCCGGCAGCAAGGACCTCGCCGGCTACTGGAGACAGCTGCTGGCCGGCGAGAACGCGGTGGTGGAGGGTCCGCCCGGCTCCGTCATCGGGCGCCCGGGGCGGCAGTTCCCCCAGTTCGCCGCGGCCAACGAGGCCATCCGTTTCGGGGCGTACGTCGAGGACCTCGACCTGTTCGACGCGGAGTTCTTCCGCATCTCCCCGATCGAGGCGCAGA
>VXUF01000089.1:23999-26403 GCA_009837085.1 Holophagales bacterium | reverse complement strand
AGGGCTCGGGCTCGCCGCTTCGCGGCGTCGCGCCGGATGCCGGCGGGGACGCCGGCGCACCCAGTGGTTTAGTAGCCGACCTGCTTGTCGACCACGTTGCGCAGCGGCCTGCCGGTCGCGAAGCGCGTGATGTTGTCGCGCAGGAGCCGCGTTCGCCGCTCCTCGAGCCGGTCGGAAATCGTCGCCAGGTGCGGCGTGATCGTCACGTTCGACATCGTCCACAGCGGGTGACCGGTGGGCAGCGGCTCGGGATCGGTCACGTCGAGGCCGGCGGCGCGGACCTTGCCGCTCTCGAGCGCCGCGACCAGGGCGTCCGTGTCGACGACTTTGCCGCGGGAGATGTTGATGAAGTAGACGTCCTGCTTCATCAACTCGAACTGGCGGGCGCCAAACAGGCCCTCCGTGGCTGGCGTGTGCGGGACGGACGAGAAGACGACATCGGCGCGCGGCAGCAGATCGTCGAGTTCGTCCGGCTTGCCGACGTAGGCCACGTCGCGGTGGATCGGGATGTCCTTCGGATCGACGCCGAGCACCGTCATGCCAAAGGCCGCGGCCCGCTGCGCGATTTGGGTGCCGATGCCCCCGAGGCCGATGACCAGCGCCGTCTTGCCCCGGAGTTCGATCATTGGCAGCGCGCGGTCCGTGTTCCAGCCTTGCGGCATCTGGGCGTTGAACGCCTTGATGTTGCGGGTGAAGTTGAGCAGCAGGGCGAAGGCGTGGTCGGCGATCTCGGGGCCCTGGATGATCTTCGCGTTGGTCAGGACGATGTCGCTGTCGCGCAGGTCCGGGATCTCGAGAAACCCCTCGACCCCGGCGGAGTTGCTCTGGATCCAGCGCAGCTTGCTGTCGGCCGTCAGGTACTGCTCGACCCCCCGATAGCCCGCGATCAGCCCGTCGCAGACGTTGGGGTCGAGATCGTCGTCGATGCCGACCAGGCGGAGGTCCCCGTGCTGATCCTCGAGGTCCGCCAGCGCGTCCATGAAGAACGCCGGCATGCACACGGTGACGGGCTGGGCGACCGTGCCGGAGGCCGCGAAGGCGAGGAGAAGAGCGGTGAGCAGAACCGGTCGAAGATCCAGCGCTGGACGGTGGAGCATGGGCGTGTCTCCCTGGTGCGATGAACGATGGCGATGAGGGAAGGACGGAGCGTACCAGCGCACCCTGCCGGCGCCCGATCCAGGTGTTACCATGCCGGCGCTCTCGGCCTCCGAGAATCACCCCTGGAACCCACAGGAAGCGAGCCTGATGACCACCGATGCTCTCCGCGAACGCGGCGATTCACTGGAGGATGCCTTCTTCCGCAACATGGACAGGAAGCTGATCGACGACCTCCGCGCGAAGAAGGAGCGCGAGGAGCAGCTCGACGAGCTGGCCGCGGCTTCGGGCATCGCGCACCGTGAGGTGCTCGGCGCTCTGCTCGACGCGGGCATGCACGGCGAAGCGCTGGTGGCGGCGGGTCTGGTGCCGCTGATCGAGGTGGCGTGGTCGGACCACGCGATGGACGCCAAGGAGCGGGACGCCATCATGCACGCCGCGAGGGACGCCGGGGTGACTCGTGGATCGACCGCGGCCGAACTGCTCTCGGCCTGGCTGGAGCGGCGGCCAGGCGCGGAGCTGCTCGAGGCCTGGAAGGGCTATGCCGCCGCGCTGGTCGCGGAGCTCGACGAAGCGGACGCCGAGGCGGTGCGCGGCGACATCATGAGCCGGGCGCAGGCCGTCGCTGAAGCCGCCGGCGGCTTCCTCGGCATCGGCAGCGTGTCCCGCGAGGAACGGCGGATGCTCGCTGAGCTGGCTGCGGCGCTCGGGGGCTGAAGCGCTACCAGCTCGCCTTGATCACGCCGGGGAGCTCGCCGCGCAGCGCGAGGTCCCGCAGGGCGATCCGCGAGAGACCGAACTTGCGGTAGTAGCCGCGGGGCCGGCCGCTGACGGCGCAGCGGTTACGGACCCGCACCGGGCTGGAGTCGCGGGGGAGCTTGTTCAACAGGCGCTGGGCCTCGAAGCGCTGGTCGGGCGGCAGACGCTCGTCCTTCGCCAGCGCGCGCAACTCGTCGCGGCGCTCCTTGTATCTCTCGACGATCTTCTTGCGGCGGTCGTTCTTGGCGACTGATGCCTTGGTGGCCATCTGTTCCGTGTTCCCCTGGGTGATTCCGATGCCGACGTGTGCCGTCCGGCGCGGCCGCCGTCGCGGCGCGCAGGAAGCGCGTACCTTAGCAGGTTTCTCAGGGAGTGTCCCCGGTGGCGAGAATGGATGCACAGGCATCACATCCGCGCAAACATTCGCTCAGGTTCGCTAACAAAAGCCCCTTGACCCTCAGGGCGGACTCCGACAACGTGGCATCGAGAATCTACAGGCCCTTGCGGGAACTGCGACGGGAGGTGTATGTCATGGGTGGAGCACGCGAAT
>VXUF01000089.1:0-23989 GCA_009837085.1 Holophagales bacterium | reverse complement strand
CGAATCGGGACGTCACGCAGCGAAGCGGACACCGGCTCCAGGCCCCATCAGATGGGCGGGGGTCGTGTTCGTACTCGTCGCCTTGACCCTCGCCTCAGCCGCCCAGGGTTCCGACTGGCCGCAGTGGCGCGGGCCGAATCGCGACGGCCGGGCCGTCGCCGGTGAACTTCCCGCGGAGCTACCCGCAGCACTCCACCAGCTCTGGAAGGTCCGCGTCGGCGGCGGTCAGTCCTCGCCGATCGTGGTCGGCGACCGCGTCTTCATCCACGCGCGGCAGGGCGAGAACGAGGTCGTGCTCGCCCTCTCGGCCCTGACCGGCGAGGAACACTGGCGACACAGCTACTCTGTTTCCTACGAGCCCAGAAACGCGGCAATCCAGTATGGCCCGGGTCCGAAGTCGACGATGCTCGCCGAAGGCGATTCGGTCTACAGCTTCGGCATCCGGGAGCGTCTGCTGGCCCTGGACGCCGATACGGGCAAGGTGCGCTGGGAGAGGACCTTCGAGGACCTCTACGAGGCGCCGTACCCGGTTTGGGGGACCGCCTCGTCGCCTCTGATCGAAGGCAACCTGCTGATCGTCCCCATCGGCACCACGGGCAACGAGGAGCAGGGAGATGAGGGCGCGTTGGTCGCCTATGACAAGACGACCGGCGAGGAAGTGTGGCGCGTCGACGGGCCGCCGGCGTATGCGTCACCCATGGCGTTCGACCATGGCGGTGTGCGGCAGATCGTGACCCTGGACGACGTGTCCTTCTTCGGAGTCGGCGCCACCGATGGCGATCCGCTGTGGTCGGTCGACTTCACGACGGCCTTCCAGCAGAACACGCCGACCACGATTCGCTACGACGGCAACTTCATCCTCTCGGGCTACCAGTGGGGGACTGCCGCGATCAAGGTCGAACCGCCTGGCGAGGCGAACGGCGACTGGTCGGTAAGCGAGGTCTGGAAGACGACGGACGCCGAGCTCTACATGGACTCTCCGGTGCTGGTCGGTGACCACCTGTACTTCCGCTCGAACAAGAGAGCCGGCACCTTCGTCTGTCTCGATCCTGCTACCGGAGAGATCGTTTGGCAGGGGCCCGGTCGCTGGGCAGCGTACGCGTCGGTGATCGCGGTGGACGACCGGCTGCTCGTGCTCACGGACGAGGCAGAGCTCAAGGTGATCGCCGCGGACCCGTCGGGCTACCGGGAACTGGCCTCCTGGGAGGTGGCCGACAGCACGACCTGGGCGCATGTGGCGCTTTCCGGCTCCCGCGTCTACGTCAAGGACGAGGAGCACCTGGCGGCTTTCGATCTGGCTTCTACGCGGGTCACGGAGGCAGGAGACCTGCCCGCCGGGACGACCACCGCATCTGCTGACGTGGCGGCCGGTTCCAAGGAGGACACGGAGGCCGTCAAGGTCGCGGTGCGGGCGATGCTGAAGGCCATGGCGGCGGGCGACATGGACCTCATGTGGACCTATCTGGGTGAGGACTTCAGGTCCTATAGCGGCGCCGACAAGGATGTCTTCCGCGACTACCTCGGTTCGACCGCGGGTAGCGAGACGCCGAGCGATGAGATCGTGGTCGAGTGGGACAACGGCACGGCCAAGGTCACCGGAACTCGGTGGATTACCTCCACCGGGCTGGACTTTGGACTCGAGATGCTGGTGAACAAGCGCGACGGCCGTTGGCTCGTGACCTGGATGGACTTCGATTCCAGGCGCATCCACGGTCAGGAGTAGCGATGGGCGGACCTCGTCGCCCACGGTCGGCGGGTCGCCTACGGGCGCCGACGCACCACCATCGCCACTTCGGCGAGCACGTCGAGGGTGCATCCCTGATCGCAGAGGTCCCGGAACGCTGTTGCGACGCTGTCTCCATGCTCTCCGGCGAGAACGTTGGGGAGCCGATCCCGGAGATCGCGGTCGCACCAGCGGGCGGCAATCTCGAAACCATGATCCTCATAGACCGAGGCCGGGTGGCCACCCATGAGTACGCTCAGGGGACGGAAGGCTGGCAGAGCCTTGGCGACGGTCGCCTCGACGCCGTGGGCGTCGGCCCAGCGCACGAACTCCTCGAGAAGGGCCACGCCGATTCCGCGCCCCTGGTACCTGGGATCACGCGCGTCACCACTCGCCAACTGGCCCACGTGGTAGCAGAACAGGTTCAGCGTCCCCGGTGGCAGGGACGGGGCGTTGGCCTGACCGAAGTCGCCCCAGTACGAAGGATCCATGATGCCGGCGGGGGACCGTAGTGCCCGGTCGTAGCGGCGGAACTGGAGTTGGCCTACGTGTTGTTCGTCGTCGAAGGCGAGGATCGCGCTCGCTCCAAGGTCTGCGATTCGCGTACGAACCGTGGCCTCCGTCCCCTGGCAGTCGATGGGGACGTTGCCGACATCGGACATCGTCATCGGGCGATAGTGAATCACCTCGACTCGAAGTTATCGCGTCGGCAGATTGCGCGCAGTCGCCGGCACCACCACCCACCGAGACCTGACAACCAGGGAAGGGAGCGCAGCGATGGACATCATGCAGGCAACCGAGGGTCACGCCGAGAAGTGGGCGGACGAAGTCGCCGATCTGGTCTATGAAACCGGTCCGTCGACCTACGAGTATCAGTTCGGGGGGCGGGTGTTCTACGACGAGATCGTCAAGGCCTCGTGGCCTGTGGCCGGCACGTTGTTCGGCTATGACTGCACGACAATCGCGGTCGAAGGCGACGAATTGCTGGCGATCGAGATCGGTTTTCGCGGTCCGGAGTTCGCCGCGCGCAAGAAGACGCTGGGGCCCCTGTGGGCGCCGCTGATCGAATCGGGCCGGGTCACGCGGGAGCAGCTCGCCGAGATCGGGCGCGCTGCCTATCTTTGCAGCTACCTGAACGTCGCGATTCCGTCGGGCGTCTACTACGTTCACGCGCTGGCCGTCGTGGAGTCGCGCCGCGGGGAGGGGATCGGCAAGCAACTGATGCACCGGGCGATCGACGACGCCAGGAGCGCCGGGCTGCGCGGTCTGCACCTCGACGTGCTCTCGGGTACGCCCGCGGTCGGCTTCTACAACTCTCTGGGGATGGAGTGTCTGACCGAGACGGTGGCGCCCATCCCGCACCAGAACGGCATCCCGATGGAGATGCGGATGTCGCTGGACTTCTAGCGGCCCCGCGCAGTCCTCGCTAGGGTCGGTTGGGTGCGCTTCCGGGCGGGAAGAAGAGCGTCCCGAGTCCCTTCTCCAGTTCCGCGCAGGCCGCGGCCTCGCCCATGTTGCAGGCGGTGGAGAGGAGGTCCTGGGCAAGGGGGACGTCCTTCGGTACGCCGTGCCCGTGCACATGGGCATAGCCGAGCAGAAAGCAGCTCATGCTCTCGCCGTCCTCGCAGCCGGCCGGGAGCTGTTTGATCGCGTCGGACACGCCGGCGGAGGTCATTGTCACGTTGCCGTCGAAGACCGCCTGGATGACGACGTTCTGGCAGCCCTTGTGAAAGCCGCCGCGGCACGCCTGGTCGAAGTAGGAGACGCCCTCCAGCGGGTCGAGTGGCACTAGCTCTCCGCGATTGAACAGCACCCCCAGCATGTTGCACTCCTCGCCGCCGCCGTTGTTGCACGTGAGCTGGAGCTTCGTGACCAGGTTCTCGCAGGCGAACCGCTTGCCCTCGTCGCACGCTTGCTGCCAGTACCTGAAGTCGTCGCCCTCGTGCGTGCGGCCGACGAAGTTCGAGGTCAGCATCCAGCCGAAGAGGCCGATCCAGGCGGCCATGAAGGCGTAGTTCACCCGGCGCGGCTTCGTTGCCTGGAGCAGAACCGAGAGGCGAAAGCCCTCCACCCGGCGGGATTTCCCGAGCCGGTCGAGCAGCGGAACGCAGAGATTGAGCACGGGTACGAACAGCAGCTTGTCGTAGAACAGGGGGACATCGACCTGGCGGAGGAACTCGAAGAGGCCGAAGACGCTCAGGCCGTAGAGGGCTCCGAAGACCGCGCTTCCCAGGCGGCTGCGAGGAGAAGTCGACGGATCCGTGACCAGGAGGTGCAGTCCCAGGAAGACCGCGATCGGGATGCTGGCGTCGACGAAGAAGTGGACGCCGGTCACGCTGGAGTAAACGAGATTCGCCGCCACCAAAGCGGCCGCGGCGAACAGCGTCACGATCGTCACGGAGAAGAAGAACTGAACGACCAGGCCGGCCATGAAGATCGCGACGTACATGTGCGGCGCGTTCGCCAGCGTCGTCGCGATCTCGGCGCCCCAGGTGAGGTCCGTCGTTCCGGAGAGAATCAGTCCAAGCGAGAAGACGGACAGGGCGAATCCCGACGGGTTGAAAATGTGCCGCTTGCGGCCGTCCCGGTTCCAGCGGAAGAACTCCTTGCCGAGGATGCCGACGGCGATCATCGTGAACTGCAGGTAGAACCACTCTTCCTTGAAGCACAGGAAGAAGTTCGTGCTCAGAATGATCGGAAACTGCCCGAAGCCCAGATGCCAGGTCTTTCGCCTGGACCAGCCAACGAGCATGTCGAAGGCGTAGGCGAAGATGATCTGCGCGAGGATGAGCGCCGCCTGGTGGCGCATCTGCTCCCAGTAGAGGCCCCAGTAAACGTAGATGCAGGTCTGAACGAAGGCCTGTACGTAGTGCGAGGGGATGAGCGAGACCTGCAGCTTCAGGTCGCGGCCGTCCTGGCTGGATGTCGCCAGCAGACGACCCTGCAGGAGGGCGAGGACGGCGCAGGCGCCCCAAAGCGACCAGGTCAGCTCCGCGCTTGCACGGAACTGCGGAAGCAGCGAGAAGGCAAGCAGCAGGACGGTGAAGGACGCGGGCAACCACCAGGCCGGCGGCAGCCTCCGGGCTTCCGAGATGTCGGTCATGCCGGTGCTCTTTCGTTCACACTATAGCCATCGAGCGGCGCCGGGCCGGTCTCCGCTCCGGGCTATAGTCGCACGGAGTCCTCTGGCCTACCTTCCAGCAAGGAGAGCGATGCGAGCAGGGGCGGGAACGCGACGCCGCCGGGTCGGCAGCACTCTGGCGGGACTGGTAGTGATTGCCGCTGCAGGAGTACTCGTCGGAAGCGCCGTTCGTGACAGTCGTGCCGAACAGGCTCTCAATGACGCTCTCGTGACGAGTCGGGTACCGGGCCGGGAGCAGGAAGCGAAGCGCCGCTTCGAACGTCTGATCCGGGACTATGGTGGCAGTTCGGCTGCGTGGACGGCCCACGGCCATCTTGCGGCGCTGGAGGCGGCGGACGGCGGATCTGACGCGGCGCGGTCTCTCTGGCAGAGGCTGGCGGAGGGCGGACCGGCGGAACTTGCGGCGGAGGCGGAGATGAATCTGATCTACCTTGACCGCGAGGAGGGACGGCTCGATGAGTTGGCCGACAGGTTGGAGGGCCTGGTGGAGAGTGGAGAGAGCCATCTTCCGGAGGCGGTCCTCCTGTTCGAGCTCGCCGAGACGCTCGAGCGACTGGGTCGTGGTGAAGAGGCCCGAAGGATCCGGCGCTTCGAGGAAGTCGTACCGGAGAAACCCAGGGTTCAGCGGTGACGCGTGTGGTCGTTTCGCCCGTGTGACAACGGGACCGTACCGGAGGTTGCGACCCGGGGGTCGTTCACGCCCATGCCATCCAGCAGCTCGAGATAGCGAGGCTCTGAGCGCAGCTTGTCGAAAGCGGGGTGCACCTTGACCCACATCGCCAGACCGCGGCGGGCCTTGAGCGCTTCTTCGAGCCAGCGCAGAGCGGGGTCCTTCTCATCGAGCCAGGCGTGAAGCACCGACAGCGAGGCGTAGTGAGCGTCCTGGCTGTCGACGCGCTTCAGCAGCTGCTTCACGCTCCAGCGCATGACTCCGGGCTCACCTTCCCTTTCGAAGATCCTGCCGATCGCGTCGGCGTCATGCGGCCGTCCGGCGTTTCGCATGTAGACCTGCCGTTCGCGGACCGCGTCTTCCGGACGGCCCATCGCGCTGTAGCACGCCGCGGCCAGTGCCCGCGTGGCTGGGTACTCGCCGTCGAGAGCCAGTGTCCGGCGAGCCTCGGCGAGTGCTTGCTCGTAATTGCGGGACAGGTAGTGGATGAAGCACAGGCTGCGGCCCAGCATCGGTGCGAGCGGATCCAGGTCCGTGGCAGCCCTCAGCTCCAGCTCCGCTTCCTCCAGGCGGCCGACCGGCGCGAGAAAGTAGTGGCCGTAGGAAAAACGAGCGTTCGGGTTCCCGGGGTCTAGCCGGATTGCTCGCAGGTAGGCGCGCTGTGCCGCCGGCCAGTCCCATTGGAGCGCGGCGCGCAGAAGGCCGCACGCCCGGTACGCGATGGCGATCGTGTCGTTGAGTTCGAGCGCTCGCTCCACCGCCTCCTCAGCCTTGGGCACCGCTTTCTCCACGCTCAAGAAACCGTCGACGGCGAGCACGCCGTAGCACAGCGCCAGCAGCGCGTGGCCGTGAGCGAAGTCCGGCTGCATTCCGAGCGCCCGGTCCAGGAGCGCGATGGCCTGCTTCAGCCGATCGCCCTTCTGAGTGCCAAGGTGGTGTCTGGCCTCCAGGTAGAGGCGGTACACCTCCTGGTTTCGCGTAGGTCGCGGTACGACGAAACCTCGATGCGGTGCTAGGAGCTTCCTTTGAACACGGTTGACGATGGCGCGCGCGATGTCCTCCTGGATCTCGAAGACGTCCCCGAGTTCCCGGTCGTAGTGTTCGGACCAGAGTTGTGTGCCGTCTGACGTACGGATCAGGTGCGCCGAGATCCGGAGGCGTTCGCCCGCTTTTCGCACGCTGCCTTCCAGGATGGCCGAAACGCGGAGCTTCTCTCCGACTTCCGGGCTACTGAGGTCTCGCAACCGGCGGTCGAAGGACGATGTTCGGCCGACGACACGTAATCCGTCGACGCTCGCCAGCGCGTCGATGAGTTCCTCCGCCACCCCGGCGCAGAAGAAGTCCTGTTCCGGATCGGGACTCAGGTTGGAGAAGGGCCGAACCGCGACGGACCCCTCCAGAGGAGCTTCTACCGGCGCGATGAAACGGTAGCCGCGACCCGGAAGCGTAACGATGTACCGTGCCTTGTCGTTCTGCCCGAGGCTCTTGCGCAGTACGGAGAGGTTGTGCGTGAGGTTGCTCTCATCGACCGCGGTGTCCGGCCACACCATCGCCATCAGCTCGTCCTTGTGGAGAAGGCGGCCGTGGTTCTCGACCAGTGCTCTCAGAGTGTCGAAGATCTTCGGTCGGAGAGGAACCAGCTTCCCCTCCCGGAGTAGCCGGCGCTGCCCGAGATCGAGCAGGTACGGGCCGAAGAGGTAAGTGCGTCGATCGGTAGGAAGAGACACGGCCGGGCGGTGAGGTCGGGGCGTCATCGGCGCCGCGCCGCCTCGCGCTCGACTCCCCGGTGCGGCCACTCACTGCCCGAAGACAACCCGGACCAAGGGCTGCACCGGACGCCAGACGAGGGTCCGACAAGTGCCGGTGACTCGAAGGGGCAGAGCCTAGCAGCAGCGTCGACGGCCCTGGCCGATGGCGATGTTCGGACGAAGCGGCCGCTCGATGGCCTCAGCCGCCCTGAGATGGCGGGGAGAGTTCGGCGACGATTCGCCGGCGCACTTCGGTCGGGTTGGTCACTGGCTGACGACGTAGCCGTCCCACTTCGGCGGCTTCGTAGGGCTTCAGGTCCTTCGCGTTGTCGGGATCGAAGTTCCTGACGATCCAGTTCATCAATCGCGCCAGCGCCTCGTCGTCGATCAGAGCCTGGGAGGCGCCAGGCACCTGGACGAGATAGTCCCGCCACTCAGGGCTGTAGATGTACTTGCCCACCTCTCCAGGTAGCGGAGGAACCGTGCCCTCCACGCCCGAGCCGTCGGCCATGTGGCAGCCCTGGCAGTGCAGCATGTAGTCGAGGCGCGCCAGACGTTCGGTCTCGGCCTGCTCGGCCGCCGCCGGCCCGGTCCACAGAAGACCGGCCGCGACCAGCGTCGCCGCCCTCGGCACTTTCGGTCGCTTGAGCATGGAGGTGCTACTCGGCGACGGCGAGAATCCGGGACATCGTGCAGTGGTAGCCGAACGGAGCGCCGCCGTTGCCGCACCACAGGACGGAGTTCGAACGCTGGGGGTGATAGCGCATGGTGTCGCCCTCGTTCGTGTTGCAGTAGCAGCGCTGGCAGGGGAAGGCGCCGCAACAGTCGTGGTAGGCGACGACGTAGCTCTTGCCGTCGGCCGGATTCTGGCATGTGCCGGTCCAGGTGATGGGCGCCGCCTTGGAGCCCGGCGGGCAGGAGTTCGTCGAACCGCCGCAGCAGCCGCACAGCCAGCCGTCGACCGAGCAGTATGCCCAGTAGTCGCACTGCATGGGATCCTGCATGGGTTCGGCCGCGTCGTCCGCGGCTTCCTGCGCGAAGGTCCGGTCCACCGGCAGCAGCGGCAGCAGAACGCCGCCGGCGATGGCGCTGCCGATGGAACCCAGCACCGATCGCCGGGAGGTCCTGTCGGCCAGACGGGTCGCCGCGCGAATCGAAATGTTGTCGAACCAGTTCATGGCAAACCTCACGATGGTTGTTGTGAACCCCCTGCGATGAGCACCCGGCCTTCTTCCTGGTGCTCGAGAAACTCCTGTATCGAACTGACGCCCAGCCTCTTCGCCTCGAACAGGCTCTCCACGTGCTCCCGGCTGTTCGTGAGTCCCTGCGCCGCGACGAACCCGTTCTCGTCGAGCAGCACGCCGTACGGGAGCTTGCCGATCTCGTAGGTCATGCCGAGTTCCGGCGAGAGCACATAGGCGAAGTCGTCGAGCCGGCTCCTGTTGCGAAACTCCGCGTGCTGCGCCGGATCGCCGTCGCTCGCGAAGACGAGTCGGAGCCACTTCGACTCCTCCCGCGCGATGGATCGGAGCGCCGGAAGGAGCTGGGCGCACACGGGGCACTTGGGCGTCAGGAACGTGATCAGCGTGCTTCTCCCATCCGGATCGGGAGCGCCCAGGACGACCGCTTCGCCGTCCAGTGTGTCGAGTTGGAACTCCGGCGACTTCTCGCCGACGCGCACCGTCTTGCTCAGGGCCAGCGCGCCGACCGGGCCGATCCGCTGGTGGATCACGCCGACCTGGCGGGCGAGCGCGAAGGTCACCACGGCCAGACAGAGGATCGCGAAACCCATGATCGCGAACAGGATGCCGACGGAGGCCGTCAAGACGTTCCCTCCCGGAGCAGGCCGTGATTGGCGATGAGTACGTCCGCCGTAGCGTACATGGCGATAGCGAACAGACCGAGCGAGAAGGCGCCGACATGGTCGGCGACCTCGAGCGGCCGCGTCGCTGCCTGAGGCGCCAGCAGCAGGCCGACGGCGATCAGCACGATGTTCCTCAGCACCAGAGCCCATCCCGCCGGCTGTCCGGATGTCCCGGCCCACGAGCAGCCGCAGTCCTCGGGCGCGATGCCGCGAGCGATGCTCACGGACATGCCGAGCGCGTACACGCCCAGCAGTCCGACAACCAGACCCGCCGCAGCTGCTCCCGAGGGATAGAACGCGCAGAGTCCGGCGGCGGCCAGCTCCGCGGCAACCAGTCCCGCCGTGACGACGGCGGCGAGCACGGGCGAACCCGGTAGGCCGAAGCTCCGCAGGTAGCGGGACGTGATCGTCGCGGTCGTCCGCAGGTCGCGCATCTTGTGCACGGCGGTGCCGAGGAACAGCAGCGTGAGCAGAACTCGCGCGGCGATCTGGACGACCGGGTCGATGCCTAGACTCATGGACGAGTCAGTCCCAGGGTTGCATCAGGACGAGGACGCCCCTGACTTCCACATCGGGGTTCAGGGTGCGCGTCAGCTCGCCCGTGCTCGCGTCGTAGATGTCGACGTGGCTGTAGGTCGAGACATAGAGGAGCGGCGCGTCGTCCTGGCTCACCGCGACCGCGGCCGCGGCCTTGTCCATCTTGTAGCGCGCCAGCCGTTCACGGCTCTCGATGTCGAACACCCAGGTCTCGAAGCCGAAGCCGCGGTGGAAGTCGTAGCCGCCGGGCTTCCGCTCGAGATCCGGCACGGAGGACATCAGCAGGAAGAGACGGCCGGACGCTTCGTGGATCGCCATGTGCTGGTTCGGCGCGGCGGGCACCCAGACCCCCGCGTCGTCCTCATCGCGAAACGTCCAGGGCTCCTGGAAGCTGATTCCGCCGCCGCTCGTGTCGACGGCGTGCATCACGCCGCGCACCGAGGCGAAGTACCACACGTCCCCCGACCTGGCGCCCGTGGGGTGGAGGGGGTCCCCCTCGGCGTCGAAGAAGCCCGGGTGGGTTTCTCTTCCGCTCTCGGCGCCGTTCTCATCCAGGTCGACGGTCAGCACGGATCCGTCGCCGCACAGCGACAGGAACCGGCGGGATCCGGCCGCCATCGTGTGCGCGCAGCCGCCGGTCTCGATCTCGCCGACGTACTTCCGTTCCTGGAGGTCGACGACGCCGAAGCTCAGGGCGGGCGTGAAGAACGACTGGATGAGGAAGCGGTCGTTGTCGGTCAGGGTGGTGAGGTTGCTGCTCGCCAGCCCCCGCATCGCCTTCGGCGGGTCGATCGGGATCTCTCCCTTGATCTCGAGCGTCTTCGCATCGAAGATCTCGACCACCTCGACGAGATCGCCGTGGTAGCCGCGCGTCATGTAGACGGCGTGGTTGTAGAACTCGTCGGCCGAGTTGGGGAGCTGGGGCAGGAGGCCCTGGTAGCCGAGTTCGATCGAGCCGAGAAGCGTGCCGGAGTCGGCATCGATGAGGTCGGCGTGAGCGTAGTTCGCGAAGGACGCGATCCAGACCCAGTGCGCGCCGTCCGGTTTGTCCGGCAGGGTCGCGGTGATCAGCGGCTCCGGCAGCGAGGCCGGATCGATCTGTGCGGAAGCGGGCACTCCGGCGAACCCCATCGAGGCGACGAGCGCCAGCGCGAAGAACGTCCTCTTCATACCTATTCCTTTCGGGTCCAGAACAGTTCGTACTCGGTTTCCCAGGTTTCCCCGCCGTCGGTTGAGAGCACGGAGAGTTCGCGCAGCCGGCCGTCGGGCAGCGTGAAGAAGCTGAAGCGGCCGATCGTCCCTTCGTCCAGGTCGGCCGTCTCGAACCGGAACTCGTTCTCCACCATGTTCCCGTTCTCGAAGCGCATCCGCTGGCCGCCAGGCTTCGCCGAGGCCGAGAGATAGCTCCAGTTGTCCCGTGTGTCGCTGTAGACGAGAACGCAGAAGAAGTCCCGTATGCCCTCCATGCGGGTCATCCACTCTTCGACGAGGTAGCAGCCCTCTGGTCCCAGTTCCCACACGACTTCGGCCATCAGCGTGCCGTCGCCCGTGTGGACCTCCCATTCGCCGACCAGGTGGTGCGCGGCCTTGCAGGCGGCGTTGGCCGGCTCGCCGGAGTCGGCTGTGGCCGCTACCGGGGCAAGGAGCGTGACCGTTACGGATCCGCAGGCGAGAAGTCGTGCCAAACCCATGTCGTCCTCCTTCGGAAGGCGGCTCGCGACCACGAGGCAACGCCTTCGCGACTCTGTCTTTGTCGATTCACTGTGCCGGACGAAAGCGGGGGAAGTCAAGGCAGATGGGGGTCTTTTCAGGTTCGCTCAGATTCACTAAGAAAAGTTCCTTGACTACGGATGGGGGCCGGCGCAAAGCTGACGGTGCCACGTGCCAGAGCAAGGAGGTTCAGATGGTGCCTTCCCCTAGTTTCGCTCCGAGAATCTTCGTCGCCCTCGGTGTCCTTCTGCTCTTCGCGTCGACGGCGATGTACGCCCAGAACGTCGGCACGGTCCGCGGCACGGTCCGCTCGGCGGACGGAGAAGCGCTGCCGGGAGTGCTGGTGCAGGCTGTGGGCGACATCGTCCGTGGCGAACGCACGTCCATTTCCGGTGTCAGCGGCGAGTACCTGATCGCCGGGCTCCCTCCGGGTGTGGTGACGTTGACCGCGACGCTCGAGGGGCTCGAGCCGGAGTCGGTGGAAGGCGTCCGCGTCTCGATCTCCGGTGTTGCCGTCGTGGACTTCGCGATGCGGATCGCGGGAGTCGAAGAGGCGATCACGGTGACCTCGGAGGCGCCGCTTCTTGATGTGACGAGTTCTTCGGCCAGCGTCAGCTACTCCGCAGAGCTCATCGACGCGAAACCGACCAGCCAACGCAACTTCCAGGAACTCGCCCTGATGGCCCCCGGAATGAGCATGCCCGGTCGCCTCGGCAACGTCGGCGCCTATGCCGGACACCCTACGGGATACGGCCGTGATCAAGCGTCCGTGGCCTGGAACGTCGACGGACTCGACAGCAGCTTCCCGGACAGCGGCAACATCTTCGGTGGCTGGACCGATCCCGACACCATCGCGGAAGTCCAGGTGCTCGGCGTCGGCGCCCCGGCGGAGTACGGCAACATGACTTCGGCGGCGGTCAACATCGTCACCAAGTCGGGGACCAACACCTTCCACGGGCGCTTTGCCCATACCGGTGAGTTCGAGGAGACGACGGCCACCGGGGCCACGACCGAGAACGCGGCCGGGGAGGAGCAGGGCTTCCTGAGAGAGACCTTCGAGAACAACAGCCTGTGGTTGGGCGGGCCGCTGAAGAGGGACGAGCTGTTCTTCTTCGCCGCCGCCACGACGAAGGAAGACTTGCTGATAGAGCCGGGCGAGATTGCGGAGTTCGTTCGCAGCGACAAGGCCACGCACACCAGCCTGAAGCTCGATTGGTCGATCAACGACTCCAACACGTTGACGGCTCACGGTCGCCTCGAGGATCTGGAAATCCAGTCAGGCGGTTCCGGGACCTTCAAGACGAATCCTGGGGCCTTCAGCCGCGAGTACGAGGAGATCCCCTACTGGAGGATCGGCTTCCAGTCGGTGGTGGGGCAGAACACCGTGATCGAGGCCAACTTCTACGACATCATCAACAAGGACCGCAACGTGTCGGCGATCGGCAGCCTGGAGCCGCCGCTCATCGACTACAACACCCCTGTTCCGACCCACAGCGGCGGCCCCACCTATCCGTACTTGTACCCCGTGTGGTGGCAGCGCGGCCACGCCAAGGTGACCCACTTCGCCGACGAACTGAACGGCAGCCACGAGTTCAAGTTCGGCTTCCAGTACAGCAACACCGGCGAGCAGGCCGGAGCCGTCTACCCGGGTTTCGGCGGCAAGTACTACTACAAGTTCGGGGCCAACTACTACATCTACACCCGCGCCGCGCACTACTACGGCGGCGACACGGAGTCTCTCGGGGTCTACGTGGACGACTCGTGGCGCATCAGCGACAGACTGACGCTGAATCTCGGCATACGGGCCGATCAGGACAAGGGGGAGATCCCCTCCGAACCGATCCTCGAGTCCTACCTTTGCAGTGAACTCAACTGCGGCGTGACCACCGGAGAGTTCACACCCCACTATCCCGACGTCATCGACTACTCGAGCGTCGACCCCCGTCTCGGCCTCGCCTACCAGGTCGGCGAGGGAGACCGGCAGGGCGTACTGCGGGCCTCCATCGGCAGGTACCACGAGATGAACGTCGTTTCGATGTGGAACCAGCCGCACCCCAACCGGCCGCCCGCGCACTTCGGTTTCAGCCCCAATCGCCACGGACCCTTCACCTACTTCAACACGGTCGACAACGACGACTTCGATCTACCGGTCAAGGGGATGAAACGGCCGCAGACCGACCAGTTCGCGGTCGGCTACGAGCAGCAGCTCGGAGAGTACGCACTCGGCGCCCAGGTCGTCCTCAGCGAAACGACCGACCTGATCGGCTGGCAGATCCAGGGCGACGGCGAGTACGAGGATGTGCCCTACGTCAACCCCTTGACGGGCGAGACGATCATGCTGAAGAACCTCGTCACGCAGCCGACGCTGCGCAAGGCGAACGACCCTGGCGCTGCGGCCAATGCCCCACCGGGGACGAGGTTCGAACAGGACTACAAGGGGGTCTTTCTCACTTTCCGCAAACGCCACACCGGCCGCTGGTCTCTCGACTCCTCGCTCGGCTGGTCGGAGTCGAAGGGAGTCCAGCCTCGCCCGCTCCAGCAGAACGGGAACGTTGCTTTCTACACCAGCTCGGAGGGCAGGGACCCCAACCATCATCTCTACCAGGGAGGTTTCTCGCAGGGCGACCGGCCGTGGGTGTTCAGGGCTCAGGGAATGGTCGACCTGCCGTGGCAACTCAAGGCGGTCGGCTCTCTCAACTATGAGGAGGGCCGCCCCTGGCGGCACGCGGCGCGTGTCCGCCTGAGCCAGGGCGTGGTGACGGTGCCGCTCGAGCCATACACAGGCGACCGCCGAATGCCGGACAAGACCTTCATCGATCTCGCTCTCTCGCGGCAGTTCCCGCTTGGTGATCGCGTGAACCTCGGCGTCGACCTGCAGGTCCTGAACGTCCTGAACGACGACGGTTTCTACTACTGGTCGAATGCAAGCCTGGGGCGGTACCCCACGGAGCCGGTACCCAACGTCTACTATCTGCCTCGGCGGTTGGCGCTGCGCGTGAGTCTGGGGTTCTGAACTCTCAACGAAAGGTGGATTTGCTGACATGACGACCAAGCCCGAGAGGTCACTACCCTTGGACCGCCGCGCTCTTCTGGCCGCGGCCCCGCTCGGAATCCTCGCGGCGGCCTGCGCTCCGGCGGAGGAAGCCGGGGGCGCGGAGGAGGAAGCCGCTGCCGCGGCGGATCAGACCACCTCGGCGGGTGACGACGCCGGTCTGACAGAGGCGGAGATCGCACACCGGCAGACCGCCCGCGAGTTCAGCAGGGCGCTGGAGACGATGGATTGGGAGCGGTTCTCAAGCCTGCTAGCCGATGACGCCCGGTTCATCACCCACGCGGCCGAAGGAGCATGGGCCAGGTCGATGACCGAAGGCGGCGAGGCGATCCTTGCCAGCATGCAGCAACTGATGCCCGGCCTGACCGATCCGAAGCTCATGATCACTCGGGAACGGGTGCTCGGACACCTCGTCACTCATGAGCGGGAGGAGAGCTTCACGACCGACGAGGGTCCCAGGACCTCGAACATCACGGCCATGTACCTCGTCCACGACGGCAAGGTGCAGGTCTGGTTCGAGCTGGTGGGCGAGCTGCCGGCCTAGGTCCTAGCCTCGTGCCTGAAGGCGGCGCCCGCTCTCGACCGCTTCCCTTGCCTCGCCCAGGCGGCCCAGGCGGTTGAGGATGTCGGCGAGCACGAAGTAGCCGAAGGGCCCGAAGACGCCCTCCGGATCGCGGCGTAGCCCCTCACGGACCAGCAGCTCGGCGCGGTCCAGGTCGTCGCCGCGATCCATGTGGAGCTTGGCCAGGTGGTAGTAGCCGAGCACGAACTCCGGGTTCGAGCGGATCGCGGCGCGCCACATCTCCAGGTGATCCTCGGGCCGGCCGAGCCGGCCGTACAGGTGTCCCAGGTTGAACTGGGCGCGGTAGTGGTATGGCGCGTGCTCGATTGCCTGCTCGTAAGCGGCCGCCGCCTCCTGGGGGCGGCCGGCCTCCTCGTGAGTCAGCGCCAGGTTGAAGTAGGGCTGACCGATCTCGGGGTTCTTGGCGATCGCCTTCTCGAAGTGGACGGCCGATTCCCGGCTGCGGCCCAGGAGGGCCAGGAGCTCTCCGTGCTGGTTGTGGATCCACGCCGGCGCCACCTCCTCGGCGGCGGCCGCTTCGACCACGCGCAGCGCCTCGGGGAGACGGTCCAGATCGGCGTAGATGTCGCTCATCGCGATCGCCGCGTTCGACTCGTAAGGGGCGAGCTCCACCAGGCGGTGGAAGCCCACCAGCGCCTCCTCGAGACGGCCGAGCCGCCAGTAGCTGGTGGCGAGTCCGAGCAGGGACGCCTGGTGCTCCGGGTTCAGAGCCAGTGCTCGCTGGTAGAGCTCCAGCGCCTGACCGTTGAGTTCGGCTGAAGCTGACTCATCTCCGCGTCGCGAAGCCTCGTCGGCGCGCCGCCCGATGATCCCGCCCAGCATCTGGTTCGCGTCGACGATGCTGGCGTCCAGTTCCAGGGCGGCACGCAGGTACTCTTCGGCCCCCTCTTCATCGCCCTTCCCGATGAAGCTCTGCGCCTCCATGATCGCCCGGTGGACCGCGATCCTCTCCTTCGGATCCGTGCGTTCGATGCCGTCGTCCTCGTCGATCCCAGTGTTCGCGCGGCCCGCCAGGTAGCCCAGGGCACGCAGTTGGGCCAGCGTCTCCGTATCGAGGTCGGGCCGCCCGCCGGGCCGCTCGCCCGATGACT
The DNA here is from genome assembly GCA_009837085.1 of Holophagales bacterium. Classification (GTDB taxonomy): domain Bacteria; phylum Acidobacteriota; class Thermoanaerobaculia; order Multivoradales; family Multivoraceae; genus Multivorans. Next base: position 7,869 of record VXUF01000089.1, on the reverse strand, counting down.
TGAGGTAGTCGGAGTAGGCGAGCAGGCGGTCGCGCAGGGACCGAGCCAGATCCCGGTTCTGGAGCAGGGCGTTGTTCGTTTCGCTGGCGTCCTCCCGCAACAGGTAGAGCTCCGGGTTCGTCGTTTCGATGAACTTCTCGGACTCGGTGCGGATCGAGCGCAGGGGCGCCCAGTTGTAGTGGTAGAGGGAGTAGTACGACTCGGTGTAGACCTCCCTCGGCGACGCCGGTTCCCGGCCGAGCATCAGCGGCAGCAGATCGATGCCCTGCACCTCCGACGGCACTTCCTGGCCGACGATCGAAAGGACCGTCGGCAGGATGTCGACGTGGCTGACCGCTTCGTCCACGACCCGCCCCTCGAAATCTCCGAAGGGCAGGCGCAGGATGAGCGGAACGTGGACGGTCGAGTCGTAGATGAAGTAGCCGTGGAACCCCTCGCCGTGCTGGCCGAGTCCCTCGCCGTGGTCGGAGGTGAGAACGAACACCGAGTCGTCGAGCGCGCCGCGGCTCTCCAGCCCTTCGCGCAGCAGGCCGACGAGCGAGTCGGCGTAGGCCACCTCCGCGTCGTAGGGGCGGTCGGGATACTGGGAACGGAAGGGCTCGGGCGGCGTGTAGGGGTCGTGCGGCTCGAACAGGTGGACCCACAGGAAGAAGGGGGCGTCCCTGGGTTCGTCGAGCCAGGCCAGGGCGTGCTCGATCGTGTCCGGCCCCTCGTGCTGTACCTGGCCGATGTTGACGGAGGGCTGCCGCGGGTCGAGCTGGAAGTCGTCACGGTATCGATCGAACCCACGGGCGATTCCCCAGCGCGAATCGAGGACGAAGGCGCTGATGAACCCGGCCGTGTCCCATCCGCCCGCGGAAAGCACCTCGGCGAGGGTAGGGAGCGTTTCGTCCAGCGAGTAGCCCACGTTCTCCCGGACGCCGTGGAACGGCGGGTAGGTGCCGGTCATGATCGAGCAGTGGGCCGGCAGCGTGAACGGCACCGCGGTGGCGGCGTTCGAGAAGCGCACTCCTTCCCGGGCGAGCCTGTCCATGTGGGGCGTGGAGACGAGTTCCGAGCCGTAGCTGGAGAGGCGATCGGCACGCAGCGTGTCGATCGTGACCAGAATGACGTTCAGGCGGCTCGTCCGGATGTCGCCAGCGAGCTCTCCCCAGGTCGGAAGAGACTCCCGTTCAAGCTCGGGGACCGGCTCCTGCGCCTCCCGAGGTACCTCTCCGGGCGTGCAGGCGAGCGGCAGCCCGAAGGCAAGAGCCGCCGCCAGCGCGCGCACTCCGTTCACGGCTCGATCAGGTCAACCAGTTCCCGGACGCCGCCGTCAAACCGTTCGAACGCCCGCTGCGCGCGGGCGAGGTCGGCCAGGTCGCCGCTGCGGTCGAGTTCCGCGGCGCTTTGCATGACCCGACCGATCGCCTGTCGGGCCTGTCCCCGCTCCCGGGCGCTCAGGCCGTCCAGTCGCTCAAGCAGCGCTTCGGCCAGGTCCCGTGCGTCGAAGGCGGGCACGTAGAGCGTCAGCCACTCCCCGTTCTCGATCTGGGACCGGACGCGATCGCGCTTGAGCGCCATCAGCGCGGTGATCGCGGCCGGATACTCGGGGATCGTCATCGGCGGCCGCTCGTGGCTGTGCGGCCCGGCGCGAATCGCGCCGCCGCCGCGGGAAGCGCCGCCGACCGGCTCCACCGTCGTCTCCTCGAAGTAGAAGTCGTAGCGCTGCTGTTCGCCGGCGAGCCAGACGTGGGCGAAGAACTCGCTCGGGAGCTCGTCGGGGATCTGGGAGATCAGGTAGTCGCTGCCGATCGCCGGCGCCATCGGATAGCGGGTTTCGTCCCAGTCTTCGGTCTCCTCGTTCCAGGCCTCGAAGACGACGTCGCCGCCGAAGTTCCGCGGATCGACCGGCTGCTTGAAGTCGTCGTAGATGTAGAGGCGGAACTCGCCCGCGTTCGGCAGCGCTCCTTCCAGATGGTGGTAGTTGTTGGCCGCCATGAAGAACTGGCCGCCGTGGAGCGGGTTGTGGTCCATGTGCGCTGCGGCGTTTGGGTCGGCCGGGTTGGGCGCGATTCCCGGTACGCCTCCGCCTTCGCTGCCGGCCGGCAGGTCGGTGCCGCCGAGGCCGGCGGCCAGCATGCCGCCACGGGACTGGGGCTCGTCGCGCGGCACGAAGATCTCCGGCAGGACGAGGTGGTCGTCGAGCTCGTAGTCGACCTGGAGCGCGAAGGGCTGGACGATCGTCTCCTTGCCCCTGCCGACGTCGAACGACCCGATCAGCTCGACCCGCGTGCCTGGCGGTGCGTGAATCGCCTCCTCGAACAGGTAGCTGGCCGGAAACTCGGGATCGTACTCGGGGACGTAGAGCACGGTCTGCACCCGTTGATCGGGGAAGTGGACGCGAACCTCCATGCTGTCGAGGCGGTCGCCGACGTGCGGATGCAGGCCGATCAAGCGGCCGCGTTCGGCGAGCGTCAGGCTGGCCGTCTGCGGCCGGCCCGCGCGCCGACCTCTCAGGGTGACGTCGTCGCCGGCCCGTGCGCTCTCGACCCAGAGCTCGACCTCGTCCTCGGTCTGGTTGAGGAACAGACCCAGGCTGGAACGGTCGCGGACCTCGATCCGCGAGTCGTCGTTCGGACGTCGCCGGTACTCGACGACGAGTTCGACCTTCGAACCGGTTCGGAGCCGCTTGCCGGCGCCGTCCGGGAGCAGTACCGGGTCGTCGCCGCGCAGCCACTGGCCGAGGAAGTGAGGCCCGGGTCGGCCGGTCCGCATGCGCGTCGGCTCGGGTTCATCCTCGTCCCGGAAGGGGTCGTACGGAACCTGGACCTCGACCTCGAGTTGCTCTCGCTCCGCGCCTTCGGGCTCGTGGACCCAGGCGGCCATCCGGTAGACGACGCCCGGGTGCTGGGGCCGGAACTCGTAGCCGGTGATCCAGGCGTCCTCCTCGAGTTCGACGGCGAGCACCTCGCGGTGGGAGGCGGTCTGCCGTCCCGGTTCGACGACCGTCTCGACCGAGGGCTCGAGCACCAGGTCGGGGTAGCCGAGCACCCACTCCTCCTCCGTGAACTCCAGCGGCGGCGGCAGGTTGCGCCGGGGCCCCTGGGGCCCGCCGCCCTGGACCCAGGCGACGACGATGTCGATCTCCTGCTGGCTCATCCGCCGCGAGTTCCGGAAGTGGTCGTAGCGGGCGTCGGCGGTCCACGGCGGCATGCGCCCGGTCATCAGCTCTTCTTCGATCGCCACCGCCCAGGCGCGGGCGCCGGGCTTCGCGTCGTTGCCGTAGGTGGTCAGGTCGATGTAGTCCGGCGCCGAGCCCTTCGGGTTGTGGCAGGGCATGCAGTAGCGGCGGAGGATCGGGCGCACGTCCTCCGCGAAGTTGATGTCGGTCGTGATCCGGACGTGGGCCGGCGCCGGATCGGTGGCGATTCCGGTCAGGGCCAGGACGGCCAGCGCCAGGGCGGCCGCGGCGGCGGCGAAGCGCCGGCCATGCCCGGTCGTGCGCTTCTGTCTCATCGTCCGTCTCCGGAGTAGAGCGTCAGGTCGCCTTCACTGTCGGCGACGAACAGCGGCCTGAAGTCGTAGCCGAGGTTCCGCAGGCGGTCGCCGCCGCCCTCCTGCCGGTCGACGACCGCCGAGACCGCGGCGACTTCGCAGCCCTCGGCCTCCACTGCTTCGATCGCGCGCAGGATCGAGCCGGCGGACGTCACGACGTCGTCGACCACGGCCACGCGACGGCCGCCGACGATCAGCTTGCGGCCGTCGGGGTGGTACGAGGCGTCGATTCGGGCGCTCGTACCGTGGCCCTTCGCCTTGTTCCGCACGAGAAACCCGAAGAGCGGCCGCCCGTCCAGGTCGCTCGCCACCGATGCCGCGGTCGCCAGATAGGCGCCGCCGACTTCGGGCCCGCCGACCGCGTCGACGGCGAAGGGCCGCAACTGTTGGCAGAGCGCCTCGCCGATGAGCCGCGAGCCCCGCGGCGACAGCACCGTCGCCTTCGTGTCACAGTAGTAGTGCGAGCGCGCACCGGAGGTCAGGACGAAGTTCCCCTTGGCGATGCTCCGCTCCTGGAGCAGTGCCTTCAGTTCGTGCAGTCGTGAGTCCTTCTTCGGGTCCGGCACGGCCGGAGAGGGTATCAACGCGACGAAGGCGACGGGCCGTTCCCGGTTGCTATCGTGACGCCATGCGTTCCGCCCGTATCGGCATCGTCACCGTCTCGGACCGGGCGTCCCGAGGGGTGTACGAGGATCGCGGCGGTCCGGCGATCCGCGACTACCTGGCGGAGGTCTTGACCTCGCCCTGGGAACCGTGCGCGCGGGTCGTCGAGGACGAGGTCGAGCAGATCGCGGCGGCGCTGCGGGAGCTCTGTGACGACGAGGACTGCTGCCTGGTCGTGACCACGGGCGGCACCGGGCCAGCGCTCCGCGACGTGACGCCGGAGGCCACTCTGGCGGTGTGCGAGAAGGAGATGCCGGGCTTCGGCGAGCTGATGCGGCAGGTGTCGCTCCAGGCCGTGCCGACGGCGATCCTGTCGCGGCAGACGGCGGGTATCCGCGGCTCGTCGCTGATCGTCAACCTGCCGGGGCAACCGAAGGCGATCGGCGAGTGTCTCGACGCCGTGTTCCCGGCGATTCCGTACTGCGTCGACCTGATCGGCGGGCCGTACCTGACGACGGACGAGGAGCGGATCAAGGCGTTCCGGCCGAAGTCGGCGAAGAAGCCGGCTAGCTGAGGAGGATCGGCATGACGGACAGGGCGTGGCCGCGGCTGGTTTGGCGGGCAGCTTTCGCAGTAGCGCTGCTGGCGCTCGTCGCGGCCTGCGCGCCGCCCGGCGGAGGCGGCGAGGAGGCGACGGTCTACCGGGACACCTGGGGCGTCCCGCACATCTACGCCGAGTCCGCCGAGGCCGGTCTCTACGCTTCCGGCTGGGCGATGGCGGAGGACCGGCTGTCGCAGTTGCTCGAGAACTACCTCTTCGGCCTCGGGGAGTACGCCGCCGCCTTCGGCCCCGGCAACAACGACGCCTGGGTGAGGTCCGATCTCGAGTCGCGGATGTGGGACCACTACGGCACGGCCAAACGTCACTACGAGGCCAAGCTCAACCCGGAACTGCGCCGGCACCTGGCGGCGTTCATCGCGGGCATCAACGACTACGTCGACGAGCATCCCGACGAGGTGCCCGACTGGTGGGGCGACCGGCCGGTCGACGTCTACATGCCGGTCGCCTTCAGCCGCCAGTTCATCTGGAGCTGGCCGGCGGGGCAGGCCCGTTCCGACCTGCGGGCCATCGGCATCGAGCCGAGCTTCGACGTCGACCTGCGGGCGTCCAACGAGATCGCGCTGGCGCCGGATCAGACGACGTTCGGCGCCGCGGCGCTGATCATCGACCCGCACCTCTCCTGGCTCGGCCGACACCGCTACTGGGAGCTGCGGCTCCACGCCGGCGACATCCACATCAGCGGTTTCGCCACGTCGGGCTTCCCGTACGTCAACCTGGGCCACAACGAGCACGTCGCCTGGGCCCACACGACCGGTGGTCCGGACACCGCCGATGTCTACGAGCTGACCCTCGACCCGGAGGACCCGAGCCGCTACCTCTACGACGGCGAGTGGCGGCAACTGGAGAGCCGCACGGTCGAAGTTTCGGTCGCCGGTGAGGCGGAGCCGCGCGAGGCGACCTTCTGGTTCTCGCACCACGGACCGATCGTCGCCCGTCGCGGCGACCACGCCTACGCCGCGGCTCTCGCCTACGAGGAGGAGATCGGCTACCTGGAGTCCAAGTACTGGTTCATGGTCGCGAAGGACTACGAGGGCGCGGCGGCGGCGCTGGACGTGCGCCAGATCATGCCGCAGAACGTGATGATCGCGGACACCGGCGGGAACATCTACTACCAGCGGACCGGCCGGGTGCCGATCCGGCCCGATGGCTACGACTGGAGCCGTCCCGTCGACGGATCGACCTCCGAGACCGAATGGCTGGGCATCCACCCGGCGTCCGAGCTGATGTCGCTGCTCAACCCCGAGCGGGGCTACATGCAGAACAACAACATCGGCCCGGACACGATGCTGGTCGACTCGCCGCTCGTGCCGGAGCGCTACCCCGCGTACCTCTACAACCAGCCCGCCCTCTACACCCATCAACGGGGCGCCGCCGCCGTCGCGCTGCTGGAAGCGAAACGGGCAGCCGGGGCCAAGTGGAGCGAAGAGGAGATCGTCGAACTGGCGCTCAACCGCTCGGTCTACCAGTTCGAACCCTGGGTCGCCGAGCTGCGACGTGCGCAGTCCGCGGTTTCCGGCCGGCGCATGCCGAAGCATGCGGTCGTGATGAGCGCGATCCTGCAGTGGGACGGCGTCGTCGAGCCCGACTCCCGGGGCGCGCTCGCCTACTTCCGGTGGCGCGAGGCGCTGCGCGGCCTGGCCGGCGATGAACGAATGAACGAGATGACATCGAGGGTCAACGACTACCTGGAGTTGTTCCGCGAGGCGCCGGAACCACCCGGCCTGCGGGACGAAGACCTGCCGTTGCTGGTCGGGGCGGTCGACATCGCGGCGGAGGCCTACCTGTCGGGCCCGGGTGGTGAGCGCCCGACCTTCGGCGACGTGTTCCGGGTCGGCCGCCAGGACTCGAACGACGAAGTGTCCTGGCCGGTCGGCGGCGGCTCGCTCGGCGAAGCCGGGATGGCGACCATGCGTGCGGTCGGCTTCAGCCCGCCGCGCGCCGACGGCCGGCGCTGGGGAAACCGCGGCCAGACCTCGACCGAGGTCGTCATCCTCAGCAACCCGATCCGCAGCTACACCCAGCCCCCGATCGGCCAGAGCGACCGCTCCGACTCGCCGCACTACCGCGATCAGGCCGAGAAGCTGTTTTCGGTCGGCGCCATGAAGCCGAGCCGGTTCGCTCGCGAAGAACTGCTCGCCGACGGCGGCAAGAACGTCGTGTCCGAGATGCGGCTGGTCTACGAGCCGGAGTAGAGGAGTCCTGATGCGTCACCGTCGAAATCTCTGCTCCGCAGCCGGCATCGTGGCTGCGATTCTCGGAACGCCCATAGCCGTATCCGCCCAGTCAGGCCACAACCTGGAGCGCCCCGAACACTGGAAGGTCCGCTACGACGGCTCCGACGAAGCGGCCGAGCGCAACTTCGTCGTCATGCGGCCCGGCTGGCACGTCTACGCCGGCCCCGGCGGCCTGCTCTGGGACCCGGGCCGCTTCGCCTCCGGCAACTACGCCGTCAAGAGCACGACCTACCTCTTCCCGAAAGGCGACCCCGAACGATCCGGCTCAACCCGCGTCGACACCCCCTTCGGCCTCTTCCTGGGCGGCCGCGACGTCGAAGGGGACGAGCCAACCTACGTCTCCTTCCAGATCGACAACGCAGGCCGGTTCCGCATAGCCCGACACACCGGCGATGAGTTCCAGGAACTCACGCCTTGGACCACCCATGATGCGGTCTCCGTGCTCGACGACCCGGCCACCTCACCCGCGGAGAACGTCCTCGAAGTCGATATCCGAGGCGAACAGACGATCTTCTACATAAGTGGCGACGTAGTCGCCCAGCTTCCGTCCGACGAACTCGATCTGAACGGCCTGGTCGGCCTAACCGCCGGCGAAGGCCTCAGCCTCCACATCACCGACATCGCAATAGGCCCGAACCGCCGAGACGAGTAAGACGTCTGGTGCGTTACCGGCTGAGTTGGCGCACCAAGGGCTGCCAGTGCCGGCCGAGGTAGTCCAGCCAGTCCGGGCGTCTGCGGGGGAGGGCTCCCAGCGGACTCGAAGCGAGCGACTCCCGGCGCCCGTACATCAAACGACGACCAACCGGAGCGAGCGTAGTGGAGCGAGCCCATCTCGGGCGATAGCCCATGAAGTCCAAAGAGTGCGGGAGAGAG